>JBBQEX010000063.1:0-45505 GCA_038321315.1 Haliangiales bacterium
CGAGACCAACACCGAGTAACCCATCTCATCCAACGAGCCGCGGCCGTTCCCGCCGTGCGATCGCGATCGCAAGGGCGCGTTCGTCGAAGCGAGCGGTGGCACGTTGTTCCTCGACGAGCTCGGCGAGCTGCCGCTCGCGGCGCAGGCCAAGCTCCTGCGCGTGCTCGAAGCGCAGACCGTGCAGCCGGTCGGCGCCGACAAGACGATCACGGTCGACACGCGCGTGGTCGCCGCGACCCACCGCGATCTGTCGCGCATGGTCGCGGCCAAGCAGTTTCGCTTCGATCTGTTCTATCGACTCGCGGTCGTCCACGTCGCGCTGCCGCCGCTGCGCGAGCGGCTCGAGGACCTGCCGAACCTGATCGAGACGTTCTACCAGCGCCGCGGGACCACGAGCGGTCCGGTCGACGGCGAGAACCTCGAGCGCATGCAGCGCTACGCGTGGCCGGGCAACATCCGCGAGCTGCGCAACGCGCTCGAGCGAGCGTGGGCGCTGTCGGGGCCGAACGCCTCGTTTCGCGAGCTGCGCGTGTGGCTCGACTCGACGGCCGGCGCGCGGGCCACGCCGGGTGACAACGTCGACATCTCGCTGCCGTTCAAGGACGCCAAGGAGCGGTGGAACGACCAGTTCGAGCAGCGGTACGTCGCGATGGTGTTCGCGCAGTGCACGAACAACGTCACGCGCGCCGCCGAGCACGCCGGGCTGTCGCGCCGCCACTTCCGCGAGCTGCTCTACAAGCACGGCATCATCGAGCGTCCCGAGACCGACAGCACCGAAGACTGAGTTACTGTCGTGGTCGCGTGGCTGGCACCAAGTTCGGCGCCTACGAGATCCTGTACGAGCTGAAGACCGGTGGCATGGGCGCGGTCCTGCTCGCGCGTCGTCGGGGCCCCGGTGCGTTCGAGCAGCTCGTCGCGATCAAGACGATCCGCCCCGAGTTCGCGAGCGCCGCGTCGGTGCGCGCGATGTTCCTCGACGAGGCGGCGATCCTCGCGCGGCTCTCGCACCCCGGCATCGCGCGGGTCTACGACTTCGGCGAGGACGGCGGCACGCTCTACATGGTGATGGAGTACGTCGCCGGCATCTCGTGCCGCGACCTCGTCGACATGCAGCTGCCGCCGCAGATCGCGGCGCGCGTGATCGCCGAGGCCGGCCGCGGGCTCCACGCGGCGCACGAGTCGCGCGATCTCCAGGGCCACCTGCTCGGCGTCGTGCACCGCGACATCAGCCCCGACAACCTGATGATCGGGTTCGACGGCCACGTGAAGGTGATCGATTTCGGGATCGCGCTGATCAAGAACCGCCAGGCGCCGGTGACCGAGTTCGGCATGGTCAAGGGCAAGCCGCCGTACATGTCGCCCGAGCAGGTCAAGAACGAGGCGATGGACCGGCGCAGCGACGTGTTCTCGCTCGCGGTCGTGCTCCACGAGATGCTGACCGGCAAGGGCCTGTTCGACGGCGACTCGATCTACGCGATCGCGCGCGCGGTCGAGCACCAGGCGATCCCGGCGCCGTCGGCCACGCGCGGCGAGGAGCTCCCGATCGGGCTCGACGCCGCGGTGATGAACGCGCTCGATCGCGACGTCCTTCGCCGCACGCCGACCGCGGTCGCGTTCGCCGACCAGCTCGAGGAGGTCCTCCAGGTCGCCGGCGGCGAGTCGCTGCAAGCGTGGGTCGAGCGCGAGCTCGGTCCGCAGCGGCTCGAGCACCGTGCGTGGCTCGCCAAGATCGTCGAGGGCGACAACGAGACGGCACGCCCGCTCGGCCGACCCACCGGCTCGGTCACCGCGCTCGGCCCCGACGCGCTCGCGCAGACGCCGATCGCCGCGGCACCGATGGTCGATCCGAAGGCCGACACGCACGCCGAGATCTCGACGCACCTGGCGGTCGACACGGGCGACAATCCGATCGCGGCGCGAAGCAAGCTGCCGATCCTGCTCGCGCTGCTCGTCGTCGCCGCGCTCGGCGTCGGCATCGCGATCTCGATGCACGGCGGCACGCCGGTCGCGACGATCGACGCCGCGCCGATCGTCGCGGTCGTGCCGCCCGATGCTACCGCGCCGGTCGTGCGCGATGCCGCGGTCGTCGTCATCGAGATCGACGCCGCGCCGATCGACGCCGCGATCGCGCCGATCGATGCGGCGCGCCACACCGTGCCGCGCGACGCCGCACCGCCACCGCCACCGATCGACGCCGCGATCAAGCTGGCGTCCGTCGACGCGGCGGAGCCGAGCGGCAGCGGTTTCCTCAGCGTGTATCCGCACGAGGGCGGGGCGTTCTTGAACGTGATGATCGACAATAAGCCGGCGGGCCCGACTCCGATCACGCATCGAAAGTTAAACGCCGGAGCGCATGTGATCCAGCTGCTCGCCGCCGACACCAGCGCGGTCGTGCTCGAGAAGACGATCACGGTCGAGGACGGCAAGACCGTCACCGTCCGGCAACCGTAGGGACCGGTTGCCCGTGGATGCCGTCACCTCGATGTACCGGTGACCACGCATCGACGAGACTTGCGCGTGGCAAGCCGCTTGCTCCGTGTCGAAGCATGAACAAACTCGCATGGCTCTCCCTGGTCCTCGGCGCGTGCACCGGCGCCGATTCGCCGACGTCCGAAGCGACCTCCAATCTCGAGCTCGACACCGGTGGGTTCGACACCGCCGACGAGTCGCCCGAGTTCGCGGCCACCGCCGAGTTCTCCGCCGCGGGGATCGAGGCCGACACTGGGGTCGCCGATCCGATCGCGATGCCGACGATGCCGACCGGCGCCGCGGCACACGACCTGCTCGTGATGTGGGGCAAGTTCCCGCCCGATCGCACGGCGACCGCGATCCGCGACTGGAGCGGTCAGCTCCAGATCTCGCGCGGCGCGATGCGCGTCGGTCGCGCGGTCGCGTTCGAGGACCGCACCGATCACCTGCTGCCGCGCACCAGCGTCGACACCGTCGCGTTCGCGTCGGTCACGCGCCCGGCGAGCGACGGCCTCGCGCTCGGCATCCTCGATCCGACGCCCGATGCGACCGAGCCGCTGACGCTCGCGTACACCGCGACCTCCGGCGCATCGCTGTCGATCGATCTCGCGTCGCTCGCCGACGGGCCCGCCGTGCTCGACGCCGGCGACGGCTTCTCGGTCGTCGCGCTCGGCGCGCGCCACGACGACGCCTGCCACGGCGGCTTCATGCGCGGCCGGTGGCACGCGTTTGACGACCACGTCGGCGGCTACCTCGGCCTCGTCGTCGATCGCGCGGGCGCGGTGATCGGTCACGTCCGCGGCATCTACGGCACGCGCAAGAACGGCACGCCGGTCCTGTTCGGCAAGTTCATCGATCGCGACGGCCACTTCAGCGGCATCCTGAAGGGCACCTACGAGAACGGCGAGATGCACGCGCGGTGGCTCGATCGCGCCGGCGAGCACGGCGTGATGGGCGGCCGCTACTTCACCGCGCCGGTCGGCGAGAAGGGCGCGTTCGTCGCCCGCTGGGCCGAGGCCGGCTGTGCCGAAGATCCGGCGCCCGCCGCGCCGTGATCAGCGACGCTTCTTCTTCGCCTTCTTCGCCTTCTTCGCGACCCAGCCGAGGAACGCGGTGTCGGCTTGGCCGACCGCGACGACCTCGTTGCCGTGAGTCAGCACGCCGGCGCCGTGCTCGGAGTCCCCGCCGCACGCGAGCTCGTAGCCAACGTACGCGAGCCCGTCGCGATGGGTCTCGTGGATGTGGATGCTCGTGAGCTCGACGTCGCGGCGATCGCCGAGCGCGGCGATCACGAGCTTCTGCATCGCGGTTGACCTGGTCAGCGTGTGGCGATAGGCGGCCTCGTGCGGCGCGCCGATCTCGTCGTCGCCCGGGCCATCGCTCGCGACGACGACGAGCGCGTCGCCCTTCGAGGGCGCGGTGCCGTCGGTCGACAGCCCGGCCCAGGCCGCGAGGTGGATCTCGAACTCGGTGTCGTCGTCGAGCCGCCGCGGGTTCTTCGCCTCGCGCTTCTTCGCGGTCGCGATCGCGGCCCGCTGCTTCGCCGGCGACATCGGCTTCTTGGCCTTCACGCCGCGCATCGGATCGACGTGCGGATACCTCAGCAGCTCGTAGTCGCCCGCGGCGATCACCCGATCGCCGTGCGTCAACACGGTGACCCCCGACGGATCCCAGGCGACCGAGAACTCGTACGCGACGTACGCGAGGTCCTGCCAGTGGTCAGTCGTGACCAGCACCTGCCACAGCGCGATCCGCGCCTTCAACTGTGCCTTGGTGACCATCTTGGGGCGCCGGTCCCACGCGCGGAACGTCGGATACGCGAGGACGATCGCGTCGAGCACGCGCGGCTTCATCGCCGCCGCGCGCTTGACGGTCGCGCGCACCGCGGCGCGCTGGCGATCGGTGATCCGGCTGCCGTGGTAGTCGACCTCGATCGATCCGTCGCAGGCCTCGCCGCGGCCGGGCCGAAAGCCGCGCCACATCGGCAGCTCGATGAGCTGTTTGGCCTTCACGAGGCGTCCCGGATCGTCGCGTGCTCGTCGATCGTGCCGTACTTGCCCTTGGCGTCGCGCGCCACCTTGCCGATCGCGATCTCGGCGTCGTGCGTGAAGAACAGCCGGCCGCCGCGCGCGACGAGATCCTCGAGGAGTGCGGTCTTCTCGTCGATCAGCATCTCGGGGAACCGGTCGTAGCCCATCGTGATCGGCAGGTGGACCCACGGGCGTCCGGGGATGAGGTCAGCCGCGAACACCACCGGGCCATCCGCGGCGTCGATCTCGGCGAGCAACAGGCCGGGCGTGTGGCCGGCGCTGCGATGGAAGCGGTAGCCGTCGCCGAGCGTGGTCGATCGATCGCCGGCGACGATCTCGAGCCGGCCGGTCGCGACGAGCAACTCGGTCAGCCCCGGGATGAACGACGCGCGATCGCGGGGGTGTGGCGTCAGTGCGCGCTGCCAGGCGTCGTCGCCGACGACATAGGTCGCGTTCGGGAACACCAAGGTGGGTGCCGCACCCGCTGACCAGGCGGTCAGGGCGCCGCCGGAATGGTCGAAGTGAAGGTGGGAGAACACGACGACGTCGATGTCGGCGGCGGCGACCCCGACGGCCGCCAGCGACTCGAGGAGGACGTGGCGGTCCTCGACGACCCCGAACCGCTCGCGCATCGCCGGGTCGAAGAACGCCCCGATGCCGGTCTCGAACAGGATGCGGCGCTCGCCGTCGCGGACCAGAAGGCAGCGACATGCCAGCGGAATTCGGTTGCGGTCGTCGGGTGGGATCCACCGCTCCCACACCGCCCGCGGGGCGTTTCCGAACATCGCGCCACCGTCGAGGCGCTGGCTATTGCCGAGGACCGAGGTCAGCGTGCGCACCCTCACTGATTACCACGCAGGTGGGGACAACCGACCCAATCGCGCTCGTCGACAAGCCCGAGTACGATATCGGCCATGAGGACCTTCGCGCGAGCGATCGCGTACTGCGCAGTCATTTCGTTCACCGCGTGCGGCACGCACCACGGCGACGGCACCGATCACGACGACTCGACCGCGACGCTCTCGGTCGCGCCGGCGACCAGCGAGCTGATGCTGACACCGACGACACCGGGCCAGGAAGCGTTCACCGCGCTGGCGACCTATCCCAACGGCGACACGCGCGACGTGACGTCCGAGGTGACGTTCGGGATCGACAGCACGTTCGGATCGTTCATGGGCACCGAGCTCTCGATGGTCTCGGCCGGCAAGACCGTGGTCACCGCGGTGTGGGCGCCGCCGAGCGTCGACGTCAAGTCGGCGAACGCGCAGGTCATCGGTCGGATGAACTCGGTGCGCGCCGATCCGACGCTCCCCGGCAACATCGCCGACCTGTTCGACAACGCGACCGAGGACGCCGCGCGCGCGCCGACGATCGTGTATCCGCAGACCGGCGTGATCATCCCGCGCAACCTCGGCGACTTCGAGTCGCACTGGATCGACGCGACCGGCAACGACACGTTCGAGCTGTCGCTGACGACCGAGTTCTCGAACGTGCGCATCTTCGTGCCGGGCGGAAACGGCGAGGCCGCGGCCGGTGCGATGCCGACCTGGGCGTCGTTTCTCGCGATCGAGTGGATCGCCGCGGTCGGTCGCGAGCAGACGGTGACGTTCAAGGTCCGCGGCCTCGCGATCGCGAATCCGACGACGGTCGGCTCGACGCCGCCACAGCTCGTGAAGCTGACCAACGAGGAGATGCAGGGCGGCCTGTACTACTGGGGCATCTACAACCCGGTCTCGCAGGGTGCACCGCAGGTCTCCGGGATCTGGCGCCACGACATGGCGCAGCCGGATCTCCAGGCCGAGGAGTACATGTCGACCAACACCGCCGGTCGCTGCGTCGCGTGTCACGTGCTGTCGCGCGACGGCACGAAGATGGCGATCACGTACGACGGTGGCAACCGGCCGGCGACGATCGTCGATGTCGCGAGCAAGGCGGCGCAGCCCGTCGTGAACAACTGGAACTTCGGCACGTTCACGCCCGACGGCGACGAGATCATGGGCAGCTTCAACGGCACGATCACGATCCGCAAGGCGTCGGATCAGTCGGTCGTGATGGCGGTGCCGACCGGCGGCTACGCGACGCACCCGGACATGTCCGCCGACGGCCGGCACATCGCGTATGTCGACGCGGTCGACACCGGCGCCGACTGGCACTTCGGCGGCGGCCGGATCATGGTGATCGACTTCGACCAGGCGACCCACACGTTCGGATCGCCGCGCGTGCTGGTCGACGATGCCAGCAACACGATCAACAACTACTACCCGTCGTGGTCGCCCGATAACAAGTGGCTCCTGTTCAACCGCTCGAGCGACAACGACGGTGGCTCGGGCGCGTACAACAACCCGAGCGCGACGTTGTGGGTCGTCCGGGCCGACGGGACCGGCCAGCCGATCCTGCTGGCGACCGCGAACAACGGCAACGGCCTGACCAACTCGTGGGGCCGCTGGGCACCGTTCGGGCAGACCGTCGGCGCGAGCAACAAGCCGATGTACTGGGTCACCACGTCGAGCAAGCGGACCTACGGCGTGCGCCGCCAGCTGTCAGAGAACTGGCCGTCGATCTGGATGTTCCCGTTCTTCCCCGACGACGCGGCCGCGGGTGGCGATCCGACCGGCGTCGCGTTCCGCCTGCCGTTTCAGGACTTCACGTCGCACAACCACATCGCGCAGTGGACCGAGAAGGTCGTCGTCACCCAGTAGTCAGTGCGTGATCGTGCCGTCGATCTTGTCCGGCGGCGCGATCGTGAGCTCGTAGACGATGACGCCGGTCGTGACCGCGGCGACGCTGCCGGCGATCGCGAGCACCCACCACCGCCGGTACCACGGCGACGGCGGATCGTAGCGCAGCGGGATCTCGCGCGGCCGCGTCGGGTCGGCCCACACGAGCACCTCGTTGTGGCGATCGTCGTACGCGCGCAGGTAGAGCTCCAGCGACGTCGGGTGCGCGAGCTCGACCGCCGGCAACACGACGCGCTGCGCGTGCGCCGGATCGAGCGTGACGTCGGCGGCGCGCCAGCTCGGCTCGCCGCGCGCGCGCACGAACAAGGTCGCGGCGGTCAGGAAGTGCTTCGGATCGGCGAGCACCTCGATATCGAGCGGCACCGCCTTGCCGACGCGCTGGCCGTTCGCCCAGTTGACGTCGATCGCGGGTGACGCCGTCACCTTCGCGCGCACCTTCTCGAACAGGAACGTCGCCTTGGGCGAGAGCGTGTACGACAGGAAGTGACCCGGATCGAGCGCGAGCAGCGTCTCGAAGGCCGCGCTCGCGCCGGCCTCGTCGTCGAGATACGCCGCGGTGATCCCGCGCTGCTCCCACAGCGTGACGTTCGCGGCGTGCGCGAGCGGACCCTGCACGCTGTCGAGCGTCGCCTTGGCGGCCTCGAGCTCCGACTTCGCGAGCGCGGACTTGCCCGCCGCGAGCTTCTGCTCGCCATCGCCGCGCGACGCGCACGCGTGGCCATCCCAGTACGCCGCGTCGGGGCAGGCGCCCCGCAGAGCCAGCTTGGTTCCGACCTGTCCGCCCGTACAGGCGACTGCGGTAGCCATCCAACCGACGAGAACGAATCGCATTCCTGCGAGCACGCTAGCACGCTGGCTGATCGATCCGCCGGCTACCGCAGCTCGTGGGGCAGCTTGTCTCCACCGTAACTAGGCGGAACTCGGGCGGGGCATTTCGGCACGGAGGGTGCTCGAGGGGTCGCCATCAACATGTCGAAGCGTACCGTCATCACCATCGGCCTCTCGCTCCTGTCCTCGATGTCGTTCCTCGGTTGTGCGAGCAACGACGACGCCACCACCAACTGCGATCTGCCGGGCGACATCGACTGCGCCGGCCCGTCGAGCGACGGCGGCAAGGCCGACGGCTTCGACTACAAGAACGATCCGGCGCGGATGTCGACGCACCTGACCTACAAGCTCAGCGACCTGCCGAAGAAGGGCGACCGCACCAAGCCGTTCTGGAAGGATCAGTATCCGGAGGCCGTCGGGCATGCCGAGGCCGCGTGGGCCGACACCTACTGGCCGACGTCGGAGGGCTCGCACAACAACCGCTGGCAGGGCGCGAGCGAGAAGTCGCCGCTCGAGAAGTACGACGCCGCGTTCAACAACGCGCCGGGCTGCGCGACGTATCCCGCCTCGTTCTACGGCACCGGCGCGAAGGCCGCGTGGGACACGTACAACCGGTGCGCCGGTCCCGCCGCGAAGTGGCAGACCAGCGAGTTCCAGGGTGGCGGCGAGATGCACGACGGCATCGACAACGACGGTGACGGCAAGATCGACGACACCGGCACCGACGGCAGCGTCGACGGCATCCAGGGTTGGTGGGGCACGTGCCACGCATGGACGCCGGCGTCGATGCTGTTCCCCGAGCCGCAGCACGAGGTCACCGAGAACGGCGTGACGTTCGCCGTCGGCGACATCAAGGCGCTGCTCCAGAACATCTCCGACCAGACCAGCGCCGTGATGCTCGGCGGCCGCTGCAACTCCAAGGAGATCACGCACGACGTGATGGGCTCGGCAAACGACGAGTGCCGCGACGTCAACCCGGGCGGGCTCCACGTCATCATGACGAACTACCTCGGCCTGACGAACCTCCCGCTGATCGAGGACCGCACCAAGAACTACGAGGTGTGGAACCAGCCGGTCGTCGGCTACGAGGTCACCAAGCAGACCAAGGTCACCGCGACCGCGGCGATGAAGGTCGTCGGCGCGACGGGCAGCACCTGGACGTACAACACCAAGGCGAAGTCGCTCTACGAAGTGAAGATGACGGTGAAGTACATCACCGAGTCGTATCCGAGCACCACGCCGGTCGGCTTCAAGGACAACACCCGCTCGGACGACTACCACTACATCCTCGAGCTCGATGCCAACGGCAAGATCATCGGCGGCCGCTTCGCGACCGACACCGAGACGACCGGCATCGACTTCCTGTGGGCGCCGACCGGCAGCGTGAACCCGTCGAACCCCAACGTCGAGGTGGCCCGCGTCAAGAAGCTCCTCGCCGAGTCGGTCGCGCCCGTCGGCGGCAACACCGGTGGCACCGCGAAGGTGTTCACCGCGACCCCCGGCTCGGCCATCCCGGACAACAGCCCGGCCGGCGTCTCGACCGACATCCCGGTCACCGGCCTCACCGGCAGCCCGGCGCTCACCGTCTCGGTGAACATCACGCACACCTACCGCGGTGACCTCGTCATCGACCTCCTGAAGGATGGCGTGCTCGTCAAGAATCTACTGTCGAACGTCGGCGGCTCGACCCACGACGTCAACGAGACCTACAACGTCGGCGCGGTGTCCTCGGCGAACGGCAAGTACACGCTGAAGGTGACCGACACGGCGGCGCAGGATGTCGGCACGGTCAACTCGGTGACCCTCTCGTTCAAGTAGTCGCTCCGCGCTCCGTGCTCCGGCCCCTCACGGGGCCGTTCGTCGTTTCGGCTCAGTACTCGAAGTCGGCGCGCCCATCGAGCGCGCTCGCCGCGATCTTCACGACGGCGAGAGGATCGACGAAGAACACGTCGCCGCCGCGCACGAACACGCGGCGCGGGCCGCGCGCCTCGCCGCTGATCGCGAGATCGAGCAGCTCGACGGTGGACGGGTCGGCCCCGTCGTTGTTGATCGTGATGCGCCCGATGCCGTCGCCGTGCAGGAACGTCCCGGAGTCGCCGCCGCCGGTGAGCCGGACGATCGTGAAGTAGAGCTGGTTGCCGACCAGCTCGAGGTCGCGGCACTCGAGCTTCTCGCTCTCGAACACGAGCTTGGCCGGCAGGCCGTCGGCGGCCGCGGCGTGCCAGTAGAGCTGGCAGTGCCCGTCGGTGCCGAGCGTCTGGTTCGGGTTCGTCACGATCTGCCAGGCGACGTGCGCGTCGTCGGCGGCGAGCGCGGCGATGTTCTGGAACGTGGTCAGGGCGAGCGTCGCGATCCGCGCGTCGGTCGCCGCGAGCGTGGCGGTCTTCGCGATCGTGCCGATGTACGCATCACCGGTCGGATGCGCGTACCCGGTGTAGACCAGCGACGTGGTGTTGGCGACGAAGCAGTCGCGCGTCAGCGCGCAGTTGAGATCGGGGTGCTTCTGCGGATCGGTGATGATGAGGTCGGTCGAGCCGGACGCATCCACCCGCGTCAGCGTCGACACGACGAGCCCGGTCGGGTTCGAGCCGCCGGCGAACGGGTAGTCGGGGCTGTCGAGCGCCGAGCAGGCCGTGCAGCTGTTGACCCAGCCGGCGGCGTAGACCGTGCCGTCGGAATCGATCGCCAGGCCGGCGGCGTCGAGGAACGGGCCGAGCCCGTCGCCCGCGATCACCGGGCCGGCACCGAGCCCGCGATCGACGACGATCTGCGACAGCTGGGTCTCCGAGTGCGAGAGCACGACGGGCATCGCGGCCCCGGAGATCGGCGGCAGGATGCGCGGGCGGTTGAGGAAGCCATCGGAGTGCGTCGCGATCCCGAGCAACGTGCCGGACGGCCCGGCGCCGTCGTTGAACCGGTAGGTGTCGACGTCCGCGCGCGCCGCGAGCTCGCCGTTGCACGCGCGCCGCGGCACGTACGGCATCGCGAGCAGGTAGCCGATGCCGTTGGCATCGATCGCGACGTTGCCGATGTACGGCTGGACCGCGCACGGATCGACGGGTGCCGCGGCGGCGAACACGACCTCGGCGTCGACCGGCGGCGTCGGCCGGGGCCCGGCGCCGTAGCAGCCGGCGAGCGAGACGAGGGCGAGGGTGCGCATGATCAGAAGGCCCACGAGCTGCGGAGCCCCGCGAAGATCGAGGTGAACGTGGCGCGGACATTATCGCCGCCCTCGCAGCTCTTGCACGACTCCTGCGCGCGCAGCGAGACCTGGATCTCGGCGAACGGCCCGAGCTCGAAGCCGGGGACCCGCGCGCTCGGATGCAGGTCGACGCCGACGCGCGCGCCGATCACGTAGCCGAAGTAGAGCTCGCTCGCCGGCGTGCGCGCCTCGCCGGCGATGTACGGCGTGTAGTGCGCCGACTGGAACCGCAGCGCGGGCACGAGGCCGACGTACGGATCGATCCGGCGTCGCGGCAGCACGTGGACGAACAGCTCGAGCCCGGGCATCACGTAGCGGCAGTTCGTCATCTGATAGTGGAGGCCGTAGTCGAACGCGCCGCTCACCATCGGGCCCGGCAGATCGAAGCCGCAGGTCGCGCGCGTATCGAGGATCCCGAGCTCGACGAACGCGCCGAGGTCGACGCGCGGGCCGATCCGGAACCCGACGTCCGCGCGGTACGCGATCGCGCTCGGCTTGTCGCCGCGCAGCTTCTTGCCGGGCGCCAGCGAGACACCGACCTCGAGCGTCGGATCGGGCGCCGGGTGAGGCATCGGCAGGAGCTGGGCATCGATCGTGTGGAGCTCGGTGTCGTCGATGTTGGGATCGCTGTCGAACGCGATCCGGTCGTCGGCGCTGACGCGCACGTGGTGACGGCCGCGCGTGTGGGTCTCGTAGTGGCCGGTCGCGACGCGCACGCCGTCGATGTAGATCGCCGCGTCCGCCTGCGACGTGATCCGCAGCGTACCGGTCACGGCCGGCGGTGGCGTCACGTGCGGCGGTGGCGGCGGCGGGGGCTCGACGCGATGCACGAGCTCGAGCGTGGCCGGCAGCTCGAGGCGCGTCGTCGCCGGCGTCGCCGGGATCGTGACGCGCGTGTCCCACGCGACGTGATCGGGCGACGTCACCGTGACCACGTGGTTGCCCGGATCGATCGGCAGGTCGCGATCGATCATCGCCGTGATGTCGACGCCGCCGTCGCGCTCGATATGGATCGCGTCGATGTGGCCGGTCGCGACCAGGTGCAGCTTCGGTAGCTTCGGCGCGATCGTCGTCGCGCGCTTGCGGGCGGTCAGCTCGCGGTTGTCGTGCTTGTCATGCGCGAGGTCGGCGGCATCGGTGAAGTGCGCCCACGCCGACGCGACGCGCCCGACGTGCTCCTCGCAATCGGCGAGGTGCAGCAGCACGCCGAGCTGCGGGTCCTCCTTGTACGACGCGGCATACAGGTCGCACGCCTCGGGCCACTTGTTCGCCTTGCGTGCCTGCTCGGCGTTGTCGTAGAGCACGGTCGCGTTGGACTCGTCGGCGAGCGCCGGACGCGCGATCGCGAGGAGCAGGATCACGGCGCGCTTCATCGGCGTCCGCCCAGGTCGTCCGGATCCGGCGTCGGTTGCACGGGCGCGGCGGCGTCGGGCGTCACGGGAACAGGCACGGTGTGCTTGATCGTGGACGGCGCCAACCGCGCGTCGGGTAACGGTGGGGGCGCGTCGCTCCGCGCATCGGGGATCGCGGCATCGGGCATCGCCGCGTCGGGCAGGGCCGCGTCGGGCAGCGCGACGTGGGGCGCCACGCTCGGCGCGGTGTCGCCGCGGTTCGCGATCAGCACCGCCACGCCGGCGATCACCGCGGCGACGCCGATCGCGGCGATCGCGGCGATCGCGCGCGACGACTTCGGCGGCGGGGTGGTCGCGGGGCCGAGCGCCCCGATCTGCGACGCGGTCGCCCCGAGGGTCGTCGCCGACATCGCGACCGGCGGTGGGTCGCTCGGCCCCGCGAGCGGATCCGCGAACGGCTCGACGTCCGGGACGCCGCGCGCGATGACCTCGAGCTCGCGCGCGATGTCGGCCATCGATTCGCCGCGCGCGGCCGGATCCTTCGCGAGCAGCCGCACGATCAGCGCGTCGAGCGCGATCGGGACCGCGGGCGCGGTCGCGCGCGCCGACGGTGGTGCCTCGAACGCGTGCTTGGTGTACGCCTCGGGGATCGTCGGCGCGACGAACGGCGGGCGCGTGCAGATCAGCTCGTAGATCACGCAGCCGAGCGAGTACGCGTCGGCCTGCCACGCGACCGACGCGGTGTCCTGCCACTGCTCCGGTGCCATGTAGGCCGGCGTGCCCATCAGGCCGAGCGTCTTCGGCGAGCTCGCCGCCAGCGTGCCCGACAGCTTCGCGATCCCGAAATCGAGCACCTTGACGCGTTCGCCGCTCGCCCGCTCGTCGTCGTGCACGAGGAAGATGTTGTCCGGCTTGAGATCGCGGTGCACGACCCCGACCTTGTGCGCGGCCAGCACGTTCGCGATCTGGCGCGCGATGTCGAGCACGCGCGCGATCGGCTGCGCCCCGACCCGCTTGATCCGCGCCGCCAGCGACTCGCCCTCGAGCAGCTCCATCACGAGGAACGCGTGCCCCTTCACGAAGCCGCTGTCGAAGATCTGGATCGTGCCGGCGTGCTTGATCTTGCCGACGATGCGCGCCTCGTTGAAGAACCGCTGGACGTGGTCGTGATCCTCGCTGATGCCCTGATCGAGCACCTTGACCGCGACCCGGGTGCCGAGCTCCCGGTGCTCGGCGAGGAAGACCTCTCCCATCCCGCCGCGGCCGAGCCGCGAGACGGCGACGAAGTTTCCGATCGTCTCGCCGATCAACCCGGCAACCTTAGCATGCAGGGTTTCGGATCAGCGACCGAGCTCGACGCCGGCAGTGAGGCCGACCTCGAACGTCAGGCCGGGCACGACGACCTCGAGGCCGGTCGGCGCGAGTGGCGTGCCGACGATGCCGTGCAGCGAGGCTCCGAGCGCGACGGTCAACGCATTGAAGTGCGCGCGCAGGTGGGCGCCCATGACGAGCGACGGGAACCACGCGGTCGCCGACTTCGCGACGCCGTCGTCGAAGCCGGTGAGCGAGCCGCGCGCCACGCCACCCATCAGGTAGGGCTCGACCTCGAGCGGCCCGAACAGCGGCAGCGTCCACGCGACGAATGCGTGTGCCTCGTGATCGCTCGCGTTGCCGGCGAACGTGCCGCGGACGACCTTGGTGGTCGCGCCGAACTCGTCGGCGAGCCCGAGCCGCAGTCCGAGCGCGGGCGACGGCCGGATCGCGATGTCGCCGACGAACCGAGGCGCGACGTCGCCGTTCGTGGTGCCGACCGGGATGCGCGCGACGCCCCCGATCTCGGCGCGCACCTGCAGGCCACCGGCGACGTCGCGCACCGGCAGGTGCAGCAGCGCGACGGTCGTGCTCGCGGTCGCGCGCGCCGCGGCGGGCCCGAGGATGCCGACCTGCGTATAGCGATGGTTGACGACGGCTCCGTCCTGGTCGTAGACCACGAGCTGGTCGGCGTCGCGCCACACCACGTAGCGCGCCTGCCACTGGGTCGCGCGGGCGGCGGCGGCGCGCTCGTCGGGCACCGGGGTGCCGTCGACGACGACGTCGATCGCGCGGGGCGCGAGGGCCTCGGCCAGCGCGCGCCGGAGCTCGGGATCGGAATCGGCGAGCACGAGCTGCACGTGGTGCTCGGCGAGCGCGGGCCCGCCGAGCAGGCCGAGCAGGATCATGGGGCCAAATGCTCGTCTCACCGGGCGACCCTACCGCGCTCGTGTCAGCATCGGTCCATGAAGCTGCTCGCTCGCGTGGTGTTCCTCGGGGTCCTTGGCGTGTCCACGCTCGCGGCGACCGATCCGAAGCCGACACCCCACAAGGTCAACCTCGCGCTCGCGGTCTCCAGGCTCGAGCCGGTCGTCGGCGACGCCGAAGGCGGCACCTACGTGCGCGTGATCGGCGCCGGGTTCCTGACCGATCCCAAGGGCGACACGGCCGAGAACACCAAGGTCTACTTCGGTGCGCGCCAGGGCGCGGTCGTCCGGATCGCGAGCGACACCGAGCTGATCGTGCAGGCGCCCGCCGGCAAGATCGGCGAGAAGGTCGACGTGCTCGTGATCTGGAAGGCGCGCGGTGAGGCCAAGCTCGCGAGCGCGTTCACGTTCATCGACAAGGCCAAGCACTAGAACGGACACGGGCTCTCGATCGGCTCCCACGCGTACGAGATCGAGCGCAGCACCGGCACCTGCGCGAGCAGCGCGCGGTCGAGCTCGCCGGTGCGCTGACCGAACGGATACGCGAAGGCCTGGACGTCGTAGCCGTCGGCCCGCAGCGCGTCGATCGAGGGCTGCGCCTCGTTCGCCATGTAGTCCTCGAGGCCGTAGTGCTCGACGTAGTCGGGGGCGTGCAGGTGATGCACGGTGTGGGCCTCGATCGCGTGGCCGTCGTCGGCGAGTACGTGGAGCTGGGCGCGCTCGTCGGGAGTCATCTCGGCGAACCGGCTGACGAAGAACGTCACGCGCGCGCCCGAGGCGCTGAGGATCGGCCGGATCTGGGTCCACAGATCGACCGACGCGTCGTCGAACGACAGCGCGAGGCCTGGACCCGACACGCCACCCGCGGCGAAGTCGGCGTAGGTGTAGAACGGCAGGCCGCGATCGCGCGCGCCGGTGACCAGGTGATCGATCGCGTCGACCGCGACGGTGACGCCGGGCTTGTGGGCGTAGATCTCGATGATCTCGTCGCGATCGTGTGCGCGGTCGAGGCCGGCGTCGATCGAGGCGTTCGAGTTGCGCGCGCGGGTGTCCATGTCGACCGCGCAGTGCACCGGGCGCGCGCCGCCGGCGTAGAAGATGCTGTCGACCTCGCCGAGGTCGTAGTGGCACGCGCCGATCGCGATCACCGCGCCGAGTGCGATCCACTTCTTCAACGGACCGATGTTACCGTCATCGCGTGGTTCGCGTGGTCCTCGCCGTGCTGTTCGCGAGCAGCGTCGCGTATGGCGATCCGCCCCACGACCTCGTGGCGCGTCCGATCGGGCTCGCGTCCGGCGAGGTCGAAGGCGAACTGGTGGTCGAGGTCGGCCTCGACAAGTACTTCGTGGGCGATCCGATCTCGGTCGCGCCCGACCTCTGGGTCGGTCTGCCGCACGCGATCACGCTCGGCGCGATCCACAGCGACGCCAGCGTCGATCACCTCGACGCCGGGTCGTCGCTGTGTTTCGGTGCCACCTGCGCGCACACCTATCGCGGCGGTGGCCTCGACGCGCGCATCACGCTCCACGACGACGGCGCCCTCGCGATCGCGCCTCGGGTCCGGCTGGTCGTGCGCGACGTCGATCCATGGAAGCCCGCGGCGACCGCCGGTGCGCTCGTGCGCTGGACGCGCGGTCGGTTCGCGATCACCGGCGATCCGTATCTGCGCGTCGGCCTCGCGAACACCGCGCGCGGCAACCGCGCGGCGCTCGTCGTGCCGATCTACGTCGCGCTCCAGCCGGCGTGTCGCTGGGAGCTCGCACTTCACACCGGCTACGACACCGATCTCGCGGTCGCCGCCGACGGCTATCACATCCCGGTCGCGCTCCGCGTCCGGTTCGCTGCGACGCACGCGCTCGACCTCGGCGTCGAGGGTGGCCTGCGCTCCGCGGTCGGCGCGCAGAACTCGAGTGGCTACAAGGCGGTGCTGCTCACGCTCGGGTGGCGCGTCGAACCGTAACTGCGCGCGCCGCCTTGGGTTTCAGGGCGCGACGATTTCGCCGTCACATCGGCGGACGGGCGTCTCTCCTGATCGATGTTCGACCCACGGCTCCAGTTCACGCGCGATTCGCGGCGCCTCTTCGGAGCGGATGCGGAGGGTGTCACCACGATCGAGCGCCGCGGCGCGCGCCAGCACCTCGCGATCCCCGGGACCGCGGCGATCGCGGCGTTCTCGGATCAGCTCTGGACCATCCGCGACGCGCACCTGGAGCGCTGGGCGCTCGACGGCCGCCTGCTCGATGCGACGGTCGTCTCCGGATCGGTCGGCACGCTGACGCCGACGCTGGTCGGGCCTGCCGCGGCGAGCTGCGGCTCGCACCTGTGGGTCGACGACCTCGGGAGCCTCCGCCAGATCGCCCTCGATGACGGGGCGCTGCCGTTCCTCGGTCGTCGCACGGTCGCGACCGGGCGGCATCGCGGCGCGGCCGTCGCGCGGCTCGGCACGGCGACGTGGACGCTACCGGCATCCGCCCACGTCGTCGCGGTCGGCGCGCTGTTCGACGGCGCCGGCGTCGCCCTCGTGGTCGAGCGCGGTGATCTGCGCGAGGCGTGGATCGGCACCACCGCCGGCCTCGTCCACCATCGGATCGAGTTGCCGGTCGGCGAGCTGCGGATCGCGGCGCGGCGCGGGCTCGCGATCGTGGCCGATGGCGATCGCGTGACGGTGATCGACCTGCGGTTCGGCCGCGTCCTCGGGACCGGCGCGCTCGGAGTCGCGGCCGACGCGATCGCGATCGATCCCGACGGGACGCTGCTCGCGATCCGCGATCGCGACGGCATCGCGATCGTCGAGCTCGCCGAGGTGATGCGCGCGCGTCCGATCGTGGCCGCCACCATCGAGGTGGTCGCGGAGGCGACGGAGCTCGCGACCGCGACCGTCGAGTCGGCGCCGATGCCGATCGCGCGCGCCGCGATCGTCCGGCCGCTCGCGTTGCCCGGGCTGGCGCCACGCAGCGCGACCCCGCCGGTCGCCCGCGATCGCGCGCTCGCCGCCCTCGAGGTCGAGCTGCGGCTGGTCGCCGCCTGGACGTACGGCGCGATCGCGCGGGACTGGGATTCGCGCCGGCTCGGCTACGCCAACGAGAGCGCGCACCCGCACGAGCACGAGGTCGCCGCGATCCTGGGCAAGAACGCCGGGTTCGCGACCGAGCTGGTCGCCGCGTCGCAGGACGAGATCGTCGCCGAGGAGGCCGGCGCCGCGGCCGACCCGCTGCGACTCTCGCCGAGCTCCGCCCTCGGCGCGCTCGCCGTCGAGCTCGGCCTCTCGCCGCTCGCGGTCGACATCCTCGTCGTCGTCGCCGGTCCCGCCGTCTGGGGAGACCTCGCGCGACTCTACGGGATCCTCGCGAACGACGCGGCGCGCCCGCTGGTCGACGAGTTGCTCGTCGAGCACGTGCTCGCCGGACGTGCGACCCGTCACGACATCGCGCGCGAGCTCGATCCGCGCGCACCACTCGTGCGGAGCGGCGCGATCGAGGTCGGCACGCGCGCGCGACCGTTCGCGCAGCTCGCGGTCGATCCCGTCGTGATCGCGCGCCTCCGGGCCGACGTGCCGGATCTCGGGGCCGCGGTCACGGTACGCGCCGCCGGGCCCGCGCTCGAGGACATCGTGATGCCTCCCGAGGTGCTCGAACACGCGCTCGGCCAGCTGGCGCGGCCGACCGAGCGACCGGCGCGGATCGTCGTGCGCGGGCGCACCGGCGCGGGCCGCCGCACGGTGCTCGCGGCGCTCGCATCGGAGATTCGGCGGCCGCTCGCGATCATCGATCCGACGCTGTTGCCGCGTGCCGCCGACGTGTTCGCGCTCACGCTGCGCGTGTTGCTGCGCCGGATCCACCTCGCTGGCCTCATGCCGTGCGTGATCGGGCTCGACACGATCGGGTTCGGCGAGCGCGACGTCGCCGAGGTCGTCGGCGACGTGCTCCGCGCGCATCCGGGGCCGCTCGCGCTGTCGCTCGGGGCCAACGCGGTGCCGCCGCTCGATCCGGGGCACGTCGTGATCGATCTGCCCACGCTCGACGAGACCGCGCGGCTCGCGTTCTGGCAGGCCGCGCTCGAGGCCGATCGGCGCTGGGTCCGCGACGTCGAAGGTCTCGCCGCGCGCTATCGCGTCGGGCCCGGCGTCGTCCACCGCGCGATCGCCGCGCTCGCCGAGCTGCCGCGCGACGTCGACGCGACCGAGACGATCGAGGGCTACATCCGGCAGACCCGCGATGCGCGGCTCGCCACCATCGCGCATCGCGTCGAGCGGCTCGCGTCGTGGTCGAGCCTCGTGCTGCCCCCCGACGTGCTCGACAGCCTGCGCGAGCTCGTCGCGCGCGTTCGCCATCGCCGCCAGGTGTTCGAGCACTGGGGCCTCGGCGACGCGATGACGACCGCGCGGGGGCTCACCGCCCTGTTCTCGGGTCAGCCCGGGACCGGCAAGACGCTGGTCGCCGGCGTGATCGCCAGGGAGCTCGGCCTCGACCTCTACCAGGTCGACCTCTCCAAGGTGATGAGCAAGTGGATCGGCGAGACCGAGCGCAACCTCGCGACCGTGTTCGATGCCGCCGAGGACGGCCAGGTCGTCCTCTTGTTCGACGAGGCCGACTCCCTGTTCGCCAAGCGCACCGAGGTCCGCTCGAGCAACGATCGCTACGCGAACCTCGAGGTCAACTACCTGTTGCAGCGGCTCGACACGTTCGAGGGCATCGCGATCCTGACCACCAACTTCGGCACGTCGATCGACCCGGCGTTCAAGCGGCGGCTGTCGTTCCGCCTGTCGTTCCCGTTCCCCGACGAGGAGACGCGGACACAGCTGTGGCGCGCCCACCTGCCCCCGAAGCTGCCGATCCAGGGCGAGCTCGCGCTCGACAAGCTCGCGCGCAAGTACCAGATCGCCGGCGGCTACATCCGCAACGCGTGCCTCCGCGCGGCGTTCCTCGCCGCCCAGGACGAGGGCCCGCTCTCCCAGGACCACCTCGAGCGCGCCGTCGCGCTCGAGTTCGCCGAGCTCGGCAAGTTGTCGAGCTCGGGTGCGATCGATTGACCAAGGAGCCCACCGTGAACCACGAACGCCAGCAATCCCTCGCCGTCACC
The DNA here is from genome assembly GCA_038321315.1 of Haliangiales bacterium. Classification (GTDB taxonomy): domain Bacteria; phylum Myxococcota_A; class Polyangia; order Haliangiales; family Haliangiaceae; genus JABFXX01. The sequence continues at coordinate 19,936 of JBBQEX010000063.1, forward strand.
GCCACCGACACCGACGTCGCGCCCGACGCCGCGCCGGGCCGCGCATCGCGCACCGATCGGCTGAACGGCCCCACCGGCCTGCGTCCGACGGGGCTGCTCATGCGCAAGGCGTCGCGCGATGGCAACAACGTCGCCGCCGACGCCGATGCCGCGGTCGGCGCCGCCTCGAGCTCGACCGGCTCCGCGCTCCCCGACGATCTCCGCGCGAAGTTCGAGGGCTCCCTCGGCACCGATCTGTCGAGCGTGCGCGTGCACACCGGCTCCGCCTCGCACGAGGCCGCGTCCGCCGTCGGCGCCAAGGCCTACACCCTCGGCAACGACGTCCACTTCGGTGCCGGTCACTACGATCCGTCGTCGTCCGACGGTCAACACCTGCTCGCGCACGAGGTCGCCCACACCGTGCAACAGCGCGGCGGCTCGCCGACGCGACAGAACAAGCTCGAGGTCAGCACGCCCGGCGACCACTTCGAGCACGAAGCTGACCACGCCGCCTCGGCGATGGTGGCGGGCCAGGCGGCGAGCGTGGGTACTGCGAGCGGCGTCGGTCGGGTCGTTCAACGCGATGCGATCAAGGACAACAGCTATAACCGCGGCACGCTGACCTGGGGGCAGGGTGGCACCGCGCTCCAGGAAGACGAGATGGCGGAGTGGGGCGCCAAGAAGGCGTCGGTGATCACAAAGTACACCGGGCTCATGGCCAAAGCGGCGGGGCTTCAAGGCGCCAGGTCGAGCGCCGTCATCGCGAAGCTCAATGCCCAGGCGAAGCAGCGGTTCACGAGTGAGGTGACGTTGCGTGAGCTCGAGATCAAACATTTTACGAGTGAATCGGACAACGCGATCACGGATGGTCGTAAGGCCGAGAACCACGATCGAGGCGAGACCGCCACGGCAAGCCTCGAGAAGTTCAAGTCGCAGCGGTCGAGCAAGTTAGCCCAAGCTGAACAGAGTGCGACGACAGTGGCCGGCTCGGTCCTCAGCTATGCCGCGCAGGTCTCAAACGCGATGGCCGGCATGTTCGGTCGCGCAGTCGGCGTCGACACGTCGATGTTCAAGAGCGCGAACGAGATGACGTCGAAGATGCAGGCGGCGCTCGACTTCGCGGACAACGTGACGACGTTGACCGATCCCACTGCGCTGCACAACTTCCAGAACAATCCGAGCTTCGAGACCGCGAGGACCTGGGGCATGGACGTCGCCGCGAAGATCGCGGTCTTCAAAGGGCTTGCGGGGAGTCTGCCGGCGGGTTGGGGAGATGTGTTCGTCGGGATGCTAACGCTCCCAGGGGCCGTGATCAGCCAGTTTGCGGACGTGGTCCAGGCACACTACGCGATGGTGGAGCGGATGACCGCCGACGGGCATTTCGACGGCATGATCCTGCCTGGTCACTCGGGTGGTACGCCTCCGCCTCCGGAGTGATCCGGCGCAAGGACACTCAACGACCCGCGAGCGCGCGGAAGCGATCCTTGACGCGCTCGAAGCGCTTGCGCAGCGCGGCAGCGCGCGTCGTGAGGTCGGCTTCGCCACCCTGGACGCGCGCGATGTCCTTCCACGACATTTGGCGATCGAGGCGCAACAGCAGGAGCTCGTGGTCGTCGGGATCGAGCTGATCGCGGAGGGCGCGGAGCTCGTCCTTGACCTCGGTGCGCTGGTAGATCGCGGTGGCGGTGCGCAGCTGCTCGGCGAGCTCGCCGACCTCGGCGGCGGAGAGCCCGACGTTGCGCGCGGGGGACCGGCGCGGATCGCGCCGCAAGCGGTGCAGGGCGTTGCGGCCGAGCGCGTAGCACCAGGCGCGCAGCGTGCCGTCCCAACGAAACGCCGGCAGCCCGCGCCACAGATCCTCGCCGAGCTGGGCGAACGCCTCGGCGCCCAGATCGTCGTCGCGCGCCATCGCCTTCAAGAACCCGTAGATCTCCGGACCGTACATCCGCAGCGTATCGGTGGCCGCGCCGCGCAGATCACCGGCGGCGAGCTTCGCGCGTACGGCGGCCTCGTCCATCGCCGTCTACTGTACGCGCGCCAGGAGGGCGTCGCACTCGGTGACGCGCGCGTCGAGTTGCTGGGTCGCGAAGCTCGCCCGCGCCTCGCCGAGCAGCGCGCGTGCACGCGCGGGATCCTGGCGGCGCGCGATCAGCGAGCGCGCAGCCTCCATGCTGGCCCACGCGCGGCCGAACTCGTGGCCTTCCTTGATCGGCATCGCGAGGACGCGGCTGGCGTGCGTGTAGGCGCCGGCAGGATCCCCGGCCAGGTTCGCGATCGCCGCGGCCATCGCGAGCGCGAGCGCGGGGAGCGTGGTGCCCGCGCGACGGAGCTCGAAGATGTCGGCGGCACGCAGCGTCGCGGCGAGCGCCTCGGGATAGCGCTTGAGGTCGCGGAGCGTCGCGGCGAGGTTGTAGAGCGTCGAGCCGACCCGGCTCGCGGTCGGCCCGAGCACGTGCTCCTGGATCGCCAGCGCGCTCTGTAGCCGCGCCGCACCGTCGGCGAGCTTGCCATCGGCGTTGTCGTAGAGCGCGAGGTCGCCATCGACCTGCGCGACGTCGGGATGCTCGGCGCCGAGCGTGGCGACCAACCGCGCGCGCGCGTCGGTCAGCAGCGCACGGCCCTCGGGAAACTGCGCCTCGGCGTCGGTGTTGAAGATCAGGGCGCCGAGCGCGGTCTCGGTGTGCGCCAGCTCGACGCTCGAGCTCTCGCGAGACCCATCGACGATCACCTTGGCCTGGCGCGCGAGCTCGAGGGCCTCGGCCTTGCGGTCGTTGTCGTAGCGATCCAGCGCCATCGACGCGAGCAGGCTGCCGACGCGCGGATGGTTGGGGCCGAGCAGCGCGCGCACGAGCTCGAGCGCACGCGCCTCGGCCGCATAGCACTCCTCGTAGCGCCCGGCCGCACAGCTCGCGCCGCCGGTGACGCCGAGCGCGTTGACCAGGTTGATCGTGCGCGTGCCCTCGACGAGCTCGAGGGCGAGCTTGGCATAGCGGGTCGCCTCGTCGAGGTTGTCCTCGGTCGCGCGCACCGCCGAGGCCGACGCGTAGACCATGCTCGCGCCCTGCGGGTTGCGGGTCTTCGCGCGCAGCGCGTCGGCGAGCCCGTTGCGGATCCACCCGTCGGCCGCGATCGAGTCCTCGCGAAGCTCGCCGCTCGACTGGATCAGGGACGCCACCGCGGTGAGCGTGACGTCGACATCGTCGATCGCCCGCGCGGCGAAGTAGGCGTCGCGCCAGGCTTGCTCGCTCGCCAAGGGGTGGTCCTCGCTGCTCGCGACGTTGCCGCGCACGAGGAGGATGCGGGCCGCGATCGCCGGATCGGTCGCGAGCGGAGCTCCGGCGAGCTCGGCGAGCAGCGCCCGCGCCGGCGCGGCGCGACCGAGCAGCGACTCGATGCTCGCGGCGTCGAGCCGGGCGCGCGCGTTGATCGTGGCCTCGAGGACCGCCGGATCGGTCGGGGGTGCCGGGGTCGCGGCGAGCACCGCGGGATCGACGCAGCCGTCGACGTCGGGGAGGTGCAACACCTGCTCGACGAGGTTGCCGAGCTCGCCGGCCGTCACGTGATCGGGCGCGACGAGCACCGCCGCCGTGCGCAACCGGATGCTCAGGCACGCGGCGCTGCGGCGGTACAGGTCGCTCGACCACGCATGATCGATCTTGTCGGCACGGCACGCCGTCGTCGCCACCCGGCGGTACTTCGCGGCGAAGCCGTCGAGCGCGTCGGCCACGCGATCACCGGCGTCGTGCGCGAACGTGCCGCCCGTCGCACGCAGGCGCGCCGGCAGATCGTGCGACAGCGAGGCGACCTCGTCACCGGCGGCGTCGCAGGACGGCGGCGCGATGCCCGGTCGCAGCAGCGCGAAGGCGACCGCGCTTGCACCGAGGATCCCGATCCCACCGATCGCGAACGGGACGCGCGATCGCGACGCGCGCCGCAGCGCCGCCAGGAGGTCGTGCATGTCCGCGTGGCGTGCCGCGGGATCGACCGCGAGACCGCGCACGAGCACCTGACGGACCGCGGTGCGCACCCCGCCACGCGCCGGCCGGCGCGGGCCCGACGAGATCGCGGCGACGAGCTCGGCGAGGTTCGCGCCGGTGAACGGGCGCTCGCCGTACAGCAGCTCCCACGCGACGATGCAGAACGCGAATTGATCGGCGCGCGCGTCGACCTTGCCACCGAGCGCCTGCTCGGGCGCCATGTACGCGGGCGTGCCGAGCACCGCCCCGGTGCGCGTGAGCGGGGTGTCGAGCGCGCCGCTATCGTGGCCGGCCAGATCGACCACCGGCACGACGTCGTCCTGACTCTGCGAGCCACGCGCCAGCCCGAAGTCGCCCACGCGCGGGCGGCCATCGTCGCCGACGAGGACGTTCTCCGGCTTGAAGTCGCGGTGAACCAGCCCGACGTCGTGCGCGGCCGCGAGGCCGGTGCCGGCGCCGATCAGCATCGCGAGCCGGGCCCGCACCGTGCGGCCAGGCGCGTTCGCCCACGCGCGCAGCGTGGTGCCCGCGATGAACTCCATCGCGACGAACGCCTGATCGCCGAGCTCGCCGACCTCGAACACCGCGATCACGTTGGGGTGCGCGAGGCGCGCCATCGCGACCGCCTCGCGATGGAGCCGGGCGGCCTGACCGACGGCGTGATGCAGCTTGATCGCGACCTGGCGCTCGAGCGTGGTGTCGGTCGCGAGGTAGACCGAGCCCATGCCGCCGACGCCGATCAGCCGGTCGATCCGGAACCGGCCGCGGAGCTCGTCTCCGATGGTGAGCGAGGGGAGCGCGACCGGCGCGCGCACCGCCTCGCCGAGGAGGGCGTCGAGCGAGTCGCCCTCCGATGGTGTCGCGGACAGGTCGGGGTCACTCGCCTCGCTCACATCACGAGGATAACGCCTCGACGCGCGGATCTTCCCGCAAATGTCGGAAGCTAGACCGCCGCGGCCGTGAGCGGCGACTGTTCGCGGTTCTGCAGGAAGCGCAGCTGCGGCCAGTCCTGGGTCGCCCGCCCGAGCTGCCACTCGTTGCGCGCGAGGAACACGGTCGCGCCCGAGTGATCCTCGGCGATGTTGTCGCGGTTGGCGTCGGCGAACCGCTTGATCTGCTTGGCATCGTCGCCGTCGACCCAGCGCGCGACCTCGTACGAGGTCGGCTCGAAGTGACACGGCAGCTCGTACTCGCTGCGGATCCGATCCGCGAGCACGTCGAACTGCAGCGCGCCGACCACGCCGACCACGAAGTCGGAGCCGAGGAACAGCTTGAACACCTGGGCGGCGCCCTCCTCGGCGAGCTGCTCGAGCGCGCGGCCGAGGTGCTTGGCCTTCATCGGATCGTCGGCGCGAACGCGGCGCAGGAACTCCGGCGCGTAGCTCGGGATGCCGGTGAAGTGGAGGACCTCGCCCTCGGTGAGCGCGTCGCCGATGCGCAGGGTGCCGTGGTTCGGGATGCCGATGATGTCGCCGGCCCACGCCTCTTCGGCGAGCTCGCGCTCGTTGGCCTGGAACACCATCGCGTTGTGCACCGCGAGCGCCTTGCCGGTGCGCGGATTCGTGAGGCGCATGCCGCGCGTGAACTTGCCCGACGCCAGCCGCACGAACGCGATGCGATCGCGGTGCTTCGGATCCATGTTCGCCTGGATCTTGAACACGAAGCCGGTGACCTTGGGCTCGGCCGGCAACACCGCGCGCTCGCGCGTCGGCTGCGTGCGCGGCGGCGGCGCGAGCTCGGCGACGCCGGTCAGCAGCTCCTTGACGCCGAAGTTGTTGACCGCGCTGCCGAAGAACACCGGCGTCAGGTGGCCGGCGCGATACAGCTCGAGATCGAACTTCGGGCACAGCCCGCGCACCATCGCGACGTCCTCGCGCAGCTTGGCGACCGCGCTCTCGGGCAGCAGCTGGTCGAGCTTGGGATCGTCGAGCCCGCTGCACGTGATGCCCTCCTGGAGGTACTCGCCGCGCGTGCGCTCCATCAGGATCAGCTGATCGCGGAACAGGTCGTAGCACCCGCGGAACTCGCGCCCCATGCCGATCGGCCAGCTCGCCGGCGTGACCTCGAGCTGGAGGTCCTTCGAGATCTCGTCGAGCAGATCGAACGGGTCGCGACCCTCGCGATCCATCTTGTTGACGAACGTCGTGATCGGGACATCGCGCAGGCGGCAGACCTCGAACAGCTTGCGGGTCTGGGTCTCGATGCCCTTCGCGGCGTCGATCACCATGACCGCCGAGTCGACCGCGGTCAGCGTGCGGTAGGTGTCCTCGGAGAAGTCCTCGTGGCCCGGCGTGTCGAGCAGGTTGAACGTGCACTTCGCGTAGTCGAACGTCATCACCGACGTGGTCACCGAGATGCCGCGCTCGCGCTCGACCTTCATCCAGTCCGACGTCGCGCGCCGCCGATCGCCGCGCGCCTTGACCGCGCCGGCCAGGTTGATCGCGCCGCCGAACAGCAGCAGCTTCTCGGTCAACGTCGTCTTGCCCGCATCCGGGTGCGCGATGATCGCGAACGTGCGTCGCTTCGCGATCTCGGGTGGCAGGACGGGCTCGTCGGACATGGTGGCGCAATCTACGGGCTCGTCGAGCCCGGCGCAACTAGCGACGTCCCGACAGGATCGGCTTTGCCCAGGCCGGCATCACCCCGTGGCGCTCGACCTTGCCCGCCCGGACCGTGGCGACGAGCCGGTACGGATCCTCGGGGCTGCTGTTGTCGTAGATCACGATCATCGGGACGATCGCCACGGCCGCCTTCAGGTTCGCGAGCGACCGGGCGAACCGCGGTCCCAGCTTCTCGCGCGGCACGTCGTGACCGCCGTGCTTGACGCGCCCGGCGACTCGCTCGGCCGATAGCTCGGGCGCCGCGATGCCGACGTAGATCAACGTGACCTCGAATCCCGCATCGACAGCGCGCTTCAGCATGGCGAGCTTCTCGCCGTTCTGATCGGAGAACACGGTCTCGCTGATGAACGCCTTGCCCTCCGCGATCATGCGATCGCGCATCGCGTCGAGCAGGCGCGCCGCCGCGAACGAGTCGATGCCCGCCTTCGCCGCGACCAGGTCCGCGTTCAAGAACGGCAGCGCCGAGTCGGCGAGGTAGAGCTCGTAGTAGGTCGTCTTGCCCGCGCCGTTCGGACCGGCGAGCAAGATCAGCTGCGTCATCGCGCCTTGGACTTGGCCTTCTTGTCGCGCCGATCGAGGTGAAAGACCGCGGCGGTCTTGGTCGTCGGATCGGCGCCGGCGCGGAGCTCGTTGCGCGCGCGGATCAACGCGACCGCCTTGGCCTTGCCCTCGACGCTATCGGCGAACGCGATCAGCTTGGGCACGTCGACCGCGTAGCTCTTCGCCTTCAACTGGGTGGTCACGCTCGACGACACCGCGGCCTCGACCAGCTGTCCGAGCCGAGCCCAGTGCTCGACCTGCTCGGTGAGCGAGCGGTCGAGCACGGACGCGACCTCGCGCGCGCTCGCGGTGAGCGCGGCGCTCAGCCGGATCGGACTTCCGTAGGCCATGCGTCGAGTGTAGCGGAACGCTACAACGATGCAAGCTCAGCCGAGATGCAGGCCACAGTCGCCGCACCCGCCGTCGATGGGCTCGCCGGCGAAGCCGCACGCCGGGCACGCCTCGTCGGACGCGGGCTCGATCGGCGCGACACCCTCGGCCTCGAGCGCACGTCGCCAGTCACCGCGCATCAGCTGCGCGATCGCCGGTAGCTCGTCCTCCTCGACCAGGAGGTGCGTCTTGGTCCCTCAACCTTTGCCCGCGCCGGGCGGACACCCGACGATCGCCGGGATGCCGGCGCCGAGGCAGCGGTCGCGCAGCGCCTTCATGTCCGGCATCGATCCCGACATCGCGGGGACGAGCGGGAGGCCGGCGAGAAATTCGGTGGCTTCGGCGAGCGTCATCGGTTCGGGCATCGGTCGGATCGACAGGCTACCATCGCCGCATGAAGCTCGGGATCCTGGTGTGTGGCCTGTGCGGGCTGGCGAGCGCGTTCCTCGGCGATCCGTCGGTGTGGCACGCCCGCGCGGCGATGGGGCCGTCGGTGGCGGTGTACGTGATGGGCTTCGCGCTGGCGGCGGCGATTGGCGCGTGGCGGCTGGCGAAGCCGCCGATGAAGCCACACCACGCGGTCGTCGCGCTGACCGGCACGCTGTGCGCGCTGATGTACTACCGCGGCGCGTTCGGCGAGCTCGCGAAGCTCGGGCCGCTGCGCGAGCACTCGATCGCATCGCTGCTGTTCGCGGTCGGCTTCTACGGCGGCATCGTTAGCGCACTCGTGGTCGCCTTCAAGAAGCCGACTTCAACCTGACGCGAGCTGCTCGCGTCGCTCGGGCTTCGCCCTCACTTCTTGAAGATCTTGTCGAACGCGCGCCGCAAGCCGCCCTCTTTCTTCTTGTCCGCGCCGCCCGAGTAGGCGATGCGCGCGTTCGGATCGATGCCGTACGCGAGATAGAGCGAGAGCAGGTCGTGCACCATCGCCGAGATGCCGGTGGTGCGCAGGTCGTAGGACAGGCAGTAGCTGTCGGGCTTGTTGCGGATCATCGCCTTGGCGATGATCATGATGATCGCGGGATCGATCAGCTCGCCGTTGCCGTCGAGGTAGTGCTTGTAGCTGAAGAACCGATCCTCGGGCGCGAGCTCGGGGGCGCCCTGGCCCTCGGCCTTGGGGGCGCGCATGTTCTGGATCGTGCGGTACTCGTGCTCGATGTACGCGGCGATCGAATTGTTCTCGTCGCGGCGCTCGTACTCGACGAACTTCCGGAACGCGTCGAACAGGTTCTTCGGGTTCGCGTAGGCGCCGCTGATCAGATAGTAGAACACCGCGCCGAGCGAGTAGATGTCGGCCGGGCGACCGACGCTCTTCACGATGCGACCGCGAACGTTGACCTCGCTGCCCTCGGCGAACGGCCGGTTGAGCAGCAGCTTCTTGCGCGTGCGATCCGCGGCGGCGATCGAGTACGCCTCGTTGCGGTTGAACAACATGAACGAGTCGTTCTCGTAGATGTCGATGTAGAAGTCCTCGAAGAACTCGACCTCGGGCGAGCCCTGCGTGCAGTTGACCAAGAGCTCGAGCTGGTTGGTCTCCTGCTCCGGGCTCTGGAAGTACAGCGTGCCCGGCACCGACTGGAACCGCGTCATCGAGACGTCGAGATCCGGGTCGGCGACCTTGCCGACGTTGAAGTCGGCGAGCTTCACGCGCATCTGCGAGCCGCGCAGGTTCGGATCCGGCAGCTTGACGAGGATGTTCGCCGGCTTGATGTCGCGATGACAGGTATCGCGAACCAGGTGCGCGAACTCGATCGCGGTCGCGATCGGGATGATGTACTCGAGCACGCGGAAGATGCGCTCGCGCAGCGGGACCGAGAGTAGGTCGTCGCGGCGGCGCTTCTGGCGCGCGCCCTTCAGGCGCTCCTCGAGGCTCATGTCGAGCAGCTCGAGGATCATGAAGTCGTTCTCGACCTTTTCGCGGATCATCGGCGGGATGAAGCCCGCGCTGTCGCCTTCACCGGAGCCGAGCAGCTCGACGATGTTCGGGTGACCCTGGACGCGCTCGAGGATCTCCTTCTCCATCTGAAAGCGCATCTGGTCCTCGCCGGACACGCCACGCTGCAAACACTTGATCGCGACCGGGCGGCGGAGCGTGGTCTTGCTCTCGACCCAGCGCTCCTCGCCGAGGTAGGCCTTCGCGAACCGACCCGAGCCGAGCTCGATCGGCTGGCCGGTCTCGTCGACGACGAACGCGTAGATCCGGCTGCGCGACACGTACGGCGTCGGCTGCGCGATCACGCCCGACACCTGCGTCATCGGCGGGCCGGGCACCGGGCCCATGACCGACGGCACGTTCGGACCGAACGGCTGCATCGGTGGACCCATGTGCGTCAGCTGCGGCGACGGCTGCGCGAACATCGGCGGCGGCTGCGGCGTCTGCTGCTGTTGCGAGTAGTCGAGCTGCGGCTGCATCGGCGGCGGCTGCATCACCTGCGCCTGCGAGGGCCGCTGCGGGATCTGATTGATGCTCGTCGGATCGCCCTCGAAGTCCACGAACTCGTCGTGCGGGGGATGCCCGGTCGGAGGCTTGCGTGGCGGTGACTGACCCATTAGCGACGTGGCTTGGGGAGCGACCGCCCCCGCGTGTACAGAAAGTATGCGTCGGATCCGGGGCCAAAGTCGAACAGGATCGGGTCCATACAGTCGTCGAGCGAGACCGCGACGACCTCGCCGCCGAGCTGGAACATGGTCGAACCCATCGAGGGCGTGCCCACGGTCATGACGCGCACGTGCCCGATCTCCTGCGCCCTCGGGGTGACCAGCGCGAGGTCACCCGGCTGCTCGAGCTGCAGCGCGGGCGATGGGCGCCCACCGAGGTGGGCAACGAAACAGGTCATGCCCTTGATGTGCAACATCCGGCCGCCGGACGGCGCCATCATCAGGGACACCCGCAGCTTCGAGTTCTGCGGGCCGACGATGTCGACCACGCTGGTGGTCACCATCACGAAGTGCACGCGGCGATCGCCGACGATCGTCGCGTGATCGGACAGCGGCAAGCGGTGCTGGTTTCCGCTCTGCGCCACGCCCTGTTGCATCCACGGCGAGCGCGCCTGGGGCAGGGACGTGTATGGGGCGTGGGGCGGGATGACCGGCGGGGTCGGCGCCGCGGCGGGGCGAACGACCGGCGGTTCGGTCGGCGATGGTGGAGGCGGCGGCGTGACGTGGGTGCCCGTCGGGGGCGTCACGGCCATGTGCGTCGACGGCGGCGTCAGCGGTTCGATCTCGATGACCTGGCCGCCGCGCAGCGACGTGGTCACCTCGTCCCTCGACGGCGGCAGCGGCAGACGGCGATCGTCGTGGCGATCGACGGTCGCGGCGAGCTCGCTGCCGAGCTGGTCGACCTTCAACACGCGCTTCTTGGGATCGAACGCGAGCGCGCGCGTCAGCAGGTCGATCACGTTCTGCGCGATGAACAGCGGGCGCAGCGCGTCGCGGACCAGCTCGTCGGCGTGGCGGCGCTTCTTGTAGCCGGCGTAGACGTCCTCGTCGGCGAAGATCGCCTTGGCCGACAGCATGTACACGGCGACCGCGGCGAGCGAGTAGATGTCGGTCGCGGCGCTGACCGGCTGGCCGGCGAGCTGCTCGGGTGCGGCCCAGCTCGGCGAGTACATCGCGAGCTTCTGGCCCGCGACGATCGCGGTGTCCTCGGCGCGCTGCGAGCTCTTGTCCTCGTGATCGTCGCTCCACTTCGCGATCCCGAAGTCGGCGAGCTTGGGCAGCTTGTCGGTCCCGACGGTGCCGAACAGGATGTTCTGCGGCTTGATATCGCGGTGCACGATGCCGAGCGCGTGCGCCTCCGAGAGCGCAGCGCACATCGCGCCGATCACGCGCGAGGTCTCGGCGACCGTCTGCTTGCCCTGCTCGCGCACGATGTTCGACAGCGTGCCGCCGTTCATGTACTCGCAGACCTGCAGCGGCATGCCGGCGGCGTCCTTGTCCGGCCCTTCACCGCCGCGCTTGCCGAGGTGCCCGAAGTCGAAGATCCGCAGCGTGTTCGGATGCGTCAGGCGCGACAGCGCGAACGCCTCCTGCACGAAGTGCTCGTAGCTCGTCCGGCCGACCCCACTCTGGCCGCCGAGCCCGCTGAACACCTTGATGCAGACCGGGCGCGACAGGCGCTCGTCGGTGCCGCGGTACACGACGCTGTGACCACCAGAGGCGATCTGCTCGGCGACGCGATAGCGGTCGAGGACGACGTCCCCGATCTTGATCCCGGGGTGTTCTGGTGCCCCCTTGCCCGCCTTCGGCGCCTCACCCATCGGACGATAACTGTACCCCGAAACGACCGACGGCCCATCACGCGATGGGCCGTCGAGTCACTGACGGAACCGGTCCGTCACCGAGAGGTCGTTCAGGGGCCGGGGGTGAGCTTCTTCGACGAGGACGCGGCCACCGAGCCGGCCGTGTCGAAGCTCAGCTGGTCGGCCACGACGCTCTGCAGGTCTTCGATGCCGACCGTCGCGCCGCCGCCGGTGCCACCCTGCAGCGGGCCATAGACGAACTCGATCGTGCTGTTCGAGCCGTCGAGGATCGCCTGGGTCTGGACCTTGGTGACGCCGTCGAGGCAGCGCTGCGCGTAGCTGCTCAAGTTGCAGATCGTGCCGGTCCACTGGATCGTCATCTTGGTGCCCGTCGTCTTGGTGCAGACGACGACGTTGTTGAGGTCGTCCCAGTACGGCGCGACCACGCCGTTGCTCGTGTCGGTGGCGTCGGGCAGCGAGAGGTTCTGGTACTCCGCGTCGAACCCGGCGTTGTCGAACGCGAGGAAGCCGTTCGTCGAGATCACGAAGTCGGTGGTCGCGGCGCCGAACAGCTTGAAGCCGGTCGGTCCGGTCACCGGATCCGAGGTGCCTTCGTCGTTGCCGAACGTGTTGACGACGGTGCCGGTCGGGCAGACGTCGGCGAACACCGTCGTGCCGGCTGCGTTGGTGTACGCGACCGGGGCCTTGACGGTGATCGCGACGCTGTAGTTCGACAGCGCGCTGTTGAGGGCGTCGTTGACCGAGAACGCGACCCAACCCGCCTGCGTGGCGGTGACGTCGAGGCTATGCGTCGCGCCGAGCACGGCACTCGTCGACTGGCTGACGGTCGTCTCGTCGGTCGCCAGCGTCTGCACGCTCAGCTTCTCGGTGGCCGCGGTCGCGCCGTTCGGCGTGATCGTGATCGTGAGGCGGTTCCCGGCAGCGGTCTTCAGGAAGTAGAACTTCGGCGGCGTCGCGGTCGTCGTCTCGGTGGCGAGCGTCGGAACGGCGGTGCCGGCCGTGAGCGTCATGTAGTCGTGGAAGACCCGCGCCGCGAAGTTCAGCGTGATCGCGCGCGCGCCCGTCGTGGTGTCGGGGCGGACGTGGACGAGGTAGCTCGTCGGATCGGCGAGCACGATGCGACCGACGGCGGCACCCGAGAACACCGGGCTGAGCGTCGGGGCAAGCGGAGTACCCGAGACATCGACAGGATCGAGGCGACCGAACGTCGTGCTCGGATCGTAGAAATCGACCGCGAGGGTGGCCGAGCCCGTGGTCGTCGTCTTCAGGAGCTGCCACGGCTCGGTCGTCGCCATCGACGCGTAGGTGAACGACAGGGAGTCGTACTTGTCATCGACGGTCTGTGCCGCGAGCGGCGTGCCCAGCGTGACCGCCGCGTTGGTCGCGGTCGCGATCGTGCTGGTCGCGGTGTTGCTGCCCGCCGCGTTGTTCGGGTCGTAGACGGCGATGTAGTAGCGACCGGCCTTCGGGAACCGGAGCTGGCCGTTGTACGCCGAGATGGTGTCGCCGACCGGGCCATTCTGCGGATCCCAGGACAGGTAGTCGAGGGCGGCGCGGTGCGAGTCGAGCAGGACGGCATCGACCGGGTGATTCCAGCTGAGCGCGAGGTTGATCGTGTCGTTGTCGTTCGCGACGTCGAAGTAGAACAGGTTGAGCTGGCTGAACAGCGTCGGCGAGTCCGTGAGGTTCGGCGCGGTGGCCGTGCCACCCGACGTCGACAGTGGCACCGCGCTGCTGGTGTCGAGCGTGAACGTGTAGGTCGGCGTCTCGGTGTTGTAGAAATACTCGCTATCGGCCGCGAGCGTGACGGTGTCGGTGGTCGCGACGCCGGAGAACGCCGCATCGGCGGTGCCGATCGTGACGCCGCCGAAGAACGGATCCGGGGCCGTCGAGCCGCGCGCGATCTGGAGCAGCTTGGGGCCGTTGTTGACGACGACCGACGGGTTCATGTTCGGCGAGTCGACGCGCTCCGACGCGACGTTGTAGCCGGCGCCGAGGCCGGTCGCGCTGAAGAACTTCACGTCGCCGTTGAGCGTGTCGCCGGCCGGCGCGCTCGCGTGACCGTTGGTCAGCGTGAGCGGGGTCGGGGTCGGCAGCGCGAGGTTCTTGATGCTGACGTAGTACTCGAAGTCGGGGTGACCGGTGGTCGCGCCGGCGACCGTGCCCGACGACAGCACGGTGCGCGTGTCGGCGACCGCGATCACGTAGATGCCGGCGGTCGGGAGGTAGAGCTGGCGCTTCGAGGTGTCACCGGTGAGGTTGACGCCGGCGCGCGTGTAGTTCGCGAGCGGGTCGCTCGCGCTCTTCGCGGCGGCGAGCGAGAGGAAGCCGGCGCTGAGGCCGTGGACGCCGTCGACCGAGACCTCGATCAGCGTCGGCCCGGAGACCTGCATGCCGTAGGTATCGACGTCGTTGTCGAGGATGCCGTCATCGTTGTGATCGGCGGGGATGATCTTGCCGTGGATGACGAACGCGTCGCCACCGACCGCCTTGAGCGTGATGATGCCGGCCGGGTTCTGGCTCGGCTCACCGAGGACGCCGAGGCCATTCGGCTCCGCCGCCTCGGTCGAGTCGACCGTCAGGCCCGCGGTCGGATCCTGGCAGGTGCCGTCGATGAGGACGGTGTCGCCCTGGCACGACGCCGGATCGACATCGCAGTGACCGCTGGTCGCGTTGAAGATCGTGCCGCCGGTGCAGACCACCGAGCCGTCCGGCACGCAGGTGCCGTCGCTGCCGACCTTGGTGCCAGTGCCGCACGTTGCGAGCGGTGTACAGACCCCGTCCTTATCCTCTGTTCCCGTGCCACACGATTTGGAGTTGTCGCCGCAGCCAGCGAACGCACCGAGTGCGAACGACATGGCCATAACTAACGATTGATAGCGCCTCATTGGGTCGCACTTCATCAGTCCCCCCGATTCCGGTCAATCGACGGAGCGCACAGAAAATGGTGAGGGGCTGGTGAGGTGATCGCGGATCTTCGACGCGACATCCGTCACGCGAAGACCCGACTTGGAAGCCATCGGCCGAGCGTGCTATCTCACGCCGGTGCAGCGGTCGCACGTCCTCCTCGCAGCTGGCGCCGTCGCCCTCATCGGCGTGGCCGGGTGGCTATTCCACGAGGTCAACGCCACGCCCGCCGAGGCGAGCGTCACCGCACATCCCGGTGAGGTCGTTGGCGGAACGGTGACGGAACCCGCAGGCTCGGCCCTCGATGGATCGGCCGCCAAGGCGGGCGCGAGGCATTCTGACTGGAGCGCGGTCGCGAGCGGCCTCGAGCACAAGCAGGCCGCGACCCGACCGCCCGACGACACCGAGATCCACGAGCGCGTCGGGCCGCCGGTCGGTGCACCAGCGCCGACCGGTCGGGTCAACCTCGGCCCCGAGACCGACGACAAGAAGGCGAACCCGCGCAAGGACGCGATCCTCGCCGAGGTCAACCGTGCGTACGATCACGGTGACTACGACGAGGCCAAGGCGGCAGCCGAGAAGGTCCTCAAGGAGGATCCGACCAACGCCCGCATGCTCCGGGTCGCGGTGTCGTCGTCGTGCATCCTCGGCGACGCCACCGACGCCCAAGCGTACTACGCCAAGCTCTCCGACAAGCGCGACCGCGAGCAGATGAAGGCTCGCTGCGACCGCTACGGAGTGACGTTCACGGACCCCAAGTAGCTGGACGGCCGGCGGCGACGGAACTATAAGAACGCCACTATGGCAGCAACCCTCGTCGAGCTTCTCGGTGCCGAGCCCGTTCGTCCTCTCGTGATCTCCGACTGCGTGACGCTGATCGACGCGCAGGTGAAGTCCAAGGGCTTCATCATGAAGAGCGCCTACGCGACGATCAAGACGCTCAAGAAGCGCTTCGTCCCCGAGGTCGTCGACGCGCTGCTGAACGACTGGCTCGCGAAGCTCCAGCCGCACTACGAGAAGTGGGGCGCCGAGGGGCGCACCGTCTCGTTCTCCGACTACGTCGTCGCTCGCTCGGGCGACGTCGCGGAGGATCTCCTCGCGGTCACCGACGCGCGCGCCGAGAAGACGTCGCACGGCACCGCCAAGAAGCTCTACTTCCGCATGCGCGACTCGGCGAAGACGAACGTGATCGAGGCGATGCCCGAGCTGTCGCGGACGCTCGAGAAGCACATGACCGCGGCGCAGACCGCGGCGTAGCGCCGATCGATCAGTGACCGCCGCTGTGTGACGAGATGAACGTGGTCGCCGCGTCGTCGTACGTGGTGCTGCCGGCGGTACACGTGTAGTAGCCGTTGGCCATCGTGCAGGCGCTCGCGCACGTGCCGATATAGGTCAGGCCGCACGCGTTGGTCGTCGCAGGCCACACGGCCGCCTCGGTGCAGTGGCGGTTCGCGAGATCGCCGAGGTTCGGCGTCGCAGCCTTGTCGGCGCCCATGCAGGTCGACTTGTCGATCGCCCCGAGGTTCGGGAAGATGTTCCCCATGAACGCGCCCTCGTCGAGGTTGTAGGTCGTGGTCTCGGTCCCAGAAGTCGCGAATCCCGCGTTCGCGCCGCGCAGCGAGATCGAGACCGAGACGCCATCGCGATTCAACCGGCCGATGAGACACGAGCTCACGGCGTTCGCTTCGGAGGCGGTCAACGCGCGCGTCATCCACGCGGTCGCGAGGCCCATCGAGCCCGTATACGAGTAGCTGCCCGACGTGAACGTCTGGAACGTGCCGAGCGCGCAACCCGCGATGTACGAGAACGTCGAGCGACCGTTCGCCGTCGACAGCTGCGTGGCCGCGCTCGTCGTGGTGAGCTGCGTCGAGGGCACCGCGAACGTGAGCGAACCTGGGGGGAGCGCGTTCATCGCGACCTTGTCGGTGTTCGAGGTCGCGACGTTCGCGTCCTCCGCGCTGTCGAGGCAGGCGGTGAGCGAGAGGCCGAGGAGGAGGGACGAGACGATGGCGGTGGACTTCATGACAGAGGCTCCGTGCGCAGGAGCCGTTGCCCCTACATGTTGGTGTTCAGTTGACGGCCTGCTACTTCGACCGTACCACACGAACATGTAGGCCACGGTTAGTCCATTCTCACATCTTTTTAAGATGAAGAATTCCGACCACTTCCGCTGATAGCTACGTAACTCCGCTTACTGCTGATCGAGCAGGTAGACCATCAGATAGCCCTCGGCCGTCCGGCGTGGCCCGGGTGCACCCGACATCAGCCGGAAGTCCGCCGCGAGCTGCCGGCGCTGGTAGCTGCGATAGAGCGCCATCGGATCGATCTCCTTGGAGTGCTCGAGCTCCTCGATCTGGCGGCCGAGGATCTCGGCGGCCCAGGCCGGGCTCGCGATGTCGACATGGAGCTGCTGCATCGCGCGCCGGAGCGTCGCGAGCTCCTCGCTCGTCATGTTGAACAGGAACTCCTCGAACGCCGCGCTCTCGTCCTCGCCCATGTCGTCGCGGCCGAAGAAGTCGAGGACCTCGGGGTTGCAGTCCTTGGTGACGAGCTGGAACGTCTCGGTCGTCCCGAGGAGCGTGCCGTAGGCGGCGTTGATCCGGTTGCGCGCGTGCCAGGCCGACTCGAGGAGCGGCGCGAAGTCGTCGATCTCGAGCGCGGCGTCGTCCCAGATCGTGATCAGCTGGTCGGCGGCGCGCTGCTTGGTGCGGCGGGCGACGTCGGGCTTTCGCAGCAGCGCGAGGAACAGCTCCTCGGCGAGCAGCGTGTAGATCGACTGCGCGAGCTCCTCGCGGAGCTCGTGGTTGGTGCGCGCGCAGTTCGCGGCGTCGCACATCGGCGCGGTCGCCTTCACGAAGCCGCGGAGGAAGTTGATCTTGGTCAGCAGGTGCGTGCGCGACAGCGTCGCCTTGAGCGGCAGCGCGAGATCACCGGACAGGCCGTCGAGCGAGCACAGGTGCTCGATCAGCGTCTGCTCGTCGCGCGCCTCGCCGCCGAGGGCGGTCGGGTGGCGGAGCGGGCGCTGGCGGTCGAGCAGCTGGCCGGTCGCGTTGAGCTCGACGAGCATCGCCGCGAGGATCTTGGCGTCGTCCGGCGAACGCGCCATCACCACGGTCAGCGCTTGATCGACAAGCTCGGACTCGTGACGATCGAGCGTTCGTGCTGCCCCGAGCTCGAGAGGCGTGGCCGACATCGCCATGCTGGGTGAAGCTAGCACGGTCTCGACAACTTGCGGGTACGACACGGTGGCTGACCAGTAGCCCGAACGGGGAGGATGGTCAATCGTTTGGATTCGAGGTGAGACCGCGCTCGCGTCGGCGCTTCAGCACGAAACGTACGACGAGCACCCCGACGGCGAGGATGATCAGGGCGCCGACGACGAGATCGACGCGCTTGAACGTCTTGGCGACGCCCTCCCAGTTCTTGCCGAGGAAGTAGCCGATGAAGATGAGGAGGCTTCCCCAGATCGTCGAGCCGATGAAGGTCTGGAGGGCGAACGAGGCGACCGGCATCTTCGCGATGCCGGCAGGGATCGAGATGATGTGGCGCACGACCGGCAGAAATCTTCCGATCAGGATGGTCGCCTTGCCACGTTTGGCAAAGTAGGCCTCGATCCGCTCGAGGTCCTTGGGCTTGAGGAAGAACCACTTGCCGAACTTCAAGACGAACGGCTTGCCGCCCGCGCGACCGATGCTGTAGCAGATCAGCGATCCGGTCAGCGCGGCCACGCTGTTGATCACGAGCACGACCCACAGCGAGAACACGCCGGTCGAGGCCATGAAGCCAGCGAACGGCATCACCAGCTCCGACGGGATCGGGATGAGCGTGCTCTCGAGCAGGATCAGCGCGAACAGCCCGGGATACCCGAGGTCGCTGACGATCCCGCGGACCCAGATGCCAAAGGCTTCCACCGGACGGAAGTACTACGGCGTGGCGAGGAACGAGAAGTAACGTTCGGGGAAATCGTTGAACGCCATCTGCGCCTTGCACTCCGGGCACGTCGCCGGAGGGGCCTGCATGTTGACGAGCTCGGCGTGGTGGGCGACGGCATCGATCAGGATCGACTCCTCGCGGCCGCACGCGTCGCACGCGTACGGCGCGTAGAACGAGGTCACCTTGGCGTCGCCGCGGGTCGCGATGATCATGTTGAGCTGGTGCACGAGCACCTCGGACACGCGGTCGAGCTGCACCGCGAGCTTCGCCTTCTGGGCGGCCTGCTGCATGCGGATCCAGTCGCGCACGCCGAGCGAGTTGATGAACGTCACCCCCGCGAGGTCGAGCGTGAGCTTCTGATCGGCCGCGCGCGGCAAGAGGTCGATGACCGCCGCGCTCTCGTCGATCGAGCCGGCGAGCATCAGCTTGCCGGGCGACACCGGCGTGATCTGCAGCCGACCTCGGGTCTCTGGTGTCGTCATACCGGCGGCCTCTCCACGAAGACATTGTACGACGATGCGGACATCCGCTCGGCTTGCGGGTACCGCACATCGATGAGGGCGATGATTTCGGTCGTTCGACCTGGCGCCAGGTTGAACACGAGGTGGTCGCAGGACCGGTATGCCAGCGCGATCCCCATGCCGGCGCCCTCGCCACCCTCCCGCACGTCGCGCTTGCCGAGCGCGGCGAGGATCTGCTCGCTCTCGAGGCTGCCGAACTTGTCGGTGACCTCGATCGCCAGGTAGCGCGCGTCGCAGCCCCAGCGCAGGCGGACCTGATGTGCCAGATCGAGCTCGAGCTCCTGGTCGCGCCCGAGGTTCGCGCGGTAGTGCGCGCCGGCCGGATCGACCGGCGCGTTGTGGACGGCGTTCGACAGCAGCTCGTCGGCGACCAGCATCGCGATCGACGCGACCCGCGCGCTCTGGTTGCGCGCGCGCACCTGTTCGGCGAGGTGCTGCACGATGGGTGGGCGCTGCTGCGCGCGGACCAGCGTGACGTCCTCGAGCGTCGTGCCCCACAGGAGGTACTTCTCCGCACCGAACAGGTCGCGCCGGATCAGCTTCTGCGCCGTGATCGCGAGCTCCTCGCCGAGCACCGGCATCGGGTGGACCAGCAGGTTCGTCACCACGCCGGCGTCGAGGATCCGCGGCAGCGCCTCGCTCGGCGCGTTGCCGAGCAGCGCCATGATCGCCTCGGCGCCGCGGGCCCGCGCGACCTCGAAGAACTCGATCGCGCGTGGCAGCAAGAGCGCGCTACCGTCGACGACGACGAGGATCGGCTGGAAGTATGCGACCAGTCGGATGCCCTGATCGAAGTCATCGGCGACCTCGATCGGATGTCCGGTGACGCCGAGGATCCGCTGCACGACCCGCTGGGTCTTGCGATCGGGATGGACGATGAGGATCGACGGCCGCAACCCGCGACCATCGTATCAGATCCCGCGGCCTCGCCGATTCCGCCACACGAGGAGTGCGCAGAACACGGTCGCCATCGCCGCGCTCAAGAACAGCAGGATGAAGACCGGTCGAAGTTGCTCGGGGTCGAGGTGCGGCGGGACGTGGAAGAACTTCTCGAGCATGGCCTCGGTCTTCTCGACCGGGCTCTTGGCGTCGTACAGCCGCGAGATCACGAGCTCCTGGACGATCGCGCCCATGCTGCCGATGCCGGAGATCACGGCGGCGGCGAACGTCGCCGAGCGGCGGCCGCCGATGTCCATCGCGCCGGCTCCGCTGAGCAACGCGTCGGGTCCGTAGAGCGTGAACCCGACGGACGCGAGCAGCACGGCGAACACGGTGACGCCGCGATCGCCGAACTGGGTGAGCAGCGCGGTCGCGATCATCATGCCGATCATGAAGATCAGCGCGACACCGGCGCGCTTGGCCTTGAAGTAGCGATCGGAGATCCAGCCGGTGAGGAACACGCCGGGGATGCCGAACAGATCGAACAGCGTCGAGTAGACGTTCGCCTCGGAGCTCGACATGTCGTAGTTCTTCTCGAGGAAGTACGCCGACCACGACCACATCGCGTAGCGGATCAGCTTGGCGAAGAAGTAGAAGCCGGCGACCAGGAGGAGGTTCGTCCACTGGTCGCGCGACAAACCCATGAAGCCCTGCGGCGCGGGCTCGGCGACCACCGACTCGTCGACCTCGGTCTCCGGATCGTCGACCGGCGCGAGGCCGACGTCCTCTGGCTTCGAGCGCTGGAGGATGAAGAACTGCAACCACACGATGGTCAACACGCCGGCGCCACCGTAGAAGCACCAGCGCCACGGCGAGGGCTCGCCATCGCCGTGCATGCCGAGCACCCACGCCATCGCCCAGCCCGAGACCAGCGCGCCGATCGTGAAGTTCGTCGACCACGCGCCCATCACGCGCCCGCGCTCGTGCCTGTGGAACCAGCCGGCCATCGTGCCGACGTTGCCGGACCACCCGGTCGCCTGCGCCAGGCCGTTGACCGCGACGAGCCCGGCCAGCACGGGCACCGACAGCGTGATGCCCATCGCGAGCGTGACGGCGATGGACAGGCCCATCCCGAGGAGCACGTTGCGGCGCGGCCCGAGCTTCGTGCCCATGCCCGACGCGAGGAACTGACCGATCGCGTACGCGATGAGGTACGCGGTCCAGATGTTGGCGAGCGTGGTCGCCGACCAGCCGGTCTCGTCCCCGATCGCGGCCTTCGCGGCGGAGAACGGTTTGCGACAGAAGTAGTAGCCGAAGTACGACAGCCAGGTCGCCGCGAACACCTTGACGCGCCACGTGCGGTGGGCCGGCGAGAGCGGCGTCGGCATCTAGCGCTTCGCGTCTCGCACGATGCGTGCGTACGCCGAGCCGAGCGCGACCGTGAGATCGTCGAGATCGAGCGTCATGTCGCCGGTCGCGTTGGCGCGATCGCGCGCATCGCCGACGACCAGCACGCACGCGACGCGCGGACCGACCGCGATCGGCGCGGCGGCAGGCGACCTCGGGTTGCCGAGCAGCTTCATCAGGCGGTCCTGGATCGCACCACCCTTGGATGGCAGCTCGGTGACGAGCCGGCGCGCGTCGTGTGCCGAACGCACGATCGACGTGGTCGCGAGCGGGATCGTGAGCGCCTGGACGGCGTCGTCGGACAGCGTGCCGCCGTGGCCGCGGTGACCGAGCGCCGCGCCTTCCTTGATCATGAACAGCACCGACGAGCTCCAGCGCCCGCGCACGAACATCATCGCGACGTCGGTCGAGGCGTCGCGCGTCGCCGAGCGCTCGAGCAGGACGAGCGTGTCGTCGAGCGACACCACCGGCTCGACGCGGGCCCGCGGGAGCAGGGTGCCGGCGGCGAGCGCGTCGGGGAGCGGTGGTGGTGGCGCGATCGGCTGCGGCGCGATCGGCGCGACCGGCGTCGTGCTGCGCGGCAAGGCGAACTGGCCGCTCTGGTTCGGATCCTTGGCGACGCGCGCGTCGTCGAGCCCGACCAGCATCATCGCGCCGAGATCGAGGCCGCCGGCGTCGTCGTCGTCGAGGTCGAGGTCGCCCGGCACCGACGCGGCGCGCGCGGGTCGCTTGACGAAGTCCTCCGGCACGTCGATCGGGCCGGTGCTCATGTCGACGTCGAATTCGTCGGGCTCGATCGGGCCGTAGGTCTGATCGACGAGGCGCTCGAGGTCGCTCGCGGGCGCGATCGCGAGCAGGACCTTGCTGCGCGTCACCTGCACGAGCGCGGTCTGGGTCGCGGGTCGCGGATCGCGCACGCACACGATCAGCTCGCCGGCGCGCCCGCGACCGATCGGCAGCGCGCACAGCGATCGCGCGAGCTCGGGCGGGATGAACCGCGCGAGCTTCTTGTCGCGATTCTCGAGGTGCCGCTGCAGCGCGGCCGACACGTTGTGCTGGGCCCCGAGGGCGCGCGCGGCGATGTCGGGATCGATGAGGCCGCGGGCGACCAGCAGCGAGACCAGGCGCTTGTTCGTATGGTGCTGCTCGGCGATGGCGCGATCGAGGCCGATCGGATCGACCCACCCCCGTTCCCGCAACAGCTCGCCGATTCGCACGGTGGTCCTGTGGATATCATAGTGACGCCTGTCGTCGCTGGCAGCCCGAGGAGCCACCTGGTTTCACCTCCAAGTGGTTGATCCCCAGGCGAGACGACCTGGCGCAACGCTTGCTCGATGCGCGGCCATGCGCAAGCTCGTCGGCCTGTCCCTGATCGCCCTGGCCTCGTGTAGCGACGCCGCCCAGGATCGCGCGAACAACCCGTTCACCCAGGACATGTCCGACGACGGCAAGGAAGACTCGGCGTACATGAACCCCGATGGCGCCGAGGTCGAGATCGACCTCGAGGGCGACGTCACCGCGACCGCCGGCCAGCTCGACGAGGCCCCGGCGATCCTCGGCCAGTACGCGATGACGTACTTCAGGAAGGCCGAGACGATGTACATCGAGTCGCTCGCCGAGGACGCCACGACCGCCAACCGCGCCGAGTGGCTGATCGGCGGCACCTGGTACACCACCGACAAGGTCCCGACCGGCGCGACCCGCTCGCACTGGCGCCTCCGCGGCCTCGATACCGTCCTCCTGTTCTCGGCGGCCAAGACCGCCAAGGTCGGCCTCCAGTTCACCGCCAAGGCGCCGCAGAAGCCGTTCACGGTGTTCGCCGATGCCGGCAAGACCTGCGCGGACAGCGACGATCACCTCGGGCTCGACCAGACGATCTACTGGTACCGCTGGGAGCCGAACCAGACGAAGTGCAAGGTCGCGACGCAGGACCTGAAGGTCACCGTCAGCAAGGTGTTCCCGAAGACGACGTCGACGGTCTATCCCGAGTTCGACCAGCTGCTCGCCGACAAGAAGCTGACGACCGTGATCATGTTCGGCGAGATCGACGACGGGCCGATCACCGACAGCGAGACCGGCATGCAGAGCTTCAAGCGCTACGGCCAGTGGCTGCTCGACGCGAGCTTCAAGAAGGTCACCGCGCCGCTCGGCGAGCGCTACGAGAAGCTGGTCCACGGCACGACCGTGCAGGTCGACCTCTACTCCCCGCGCGAGTTCTCGGGCCTCGAGGACTTCGCGCACTACGCGAACTTCGAGAAGGCGATCACCGAGCACGAGATCGTCGCGTGGGACGGCCACTCGATGCTCGGCGCCAGCGACTTCTGGGCGCGCCCGACGTACCCGAGCACCTACCAGATCTTCCTCTACGGCGGCTGTCTCGGCTACGAGTACTACGTGAAGCCCATCCTGCACGGCAAGGGCGACACCTGGGGCAAGCTCGACATCATGTCGAGCGTCGTCGAGGTCTCGGCGAGCGCGAACGAGTTCGCCGCGCCGGCGCTCGCGAAGATCGTCTGGGCGCTCGACCACGGCAACCGCGCGTCGTGGCGTTCGATCCTGACGGCGGTGCGCGGGAGCGTCGGCGACTCGACGTTCGGCGTGTCGGGCGTGCGCGACAACGCGTACAAGCCCGGTCACTGAGCGCGGCGCAGGGCGCGACCATCGCAGCCGAGCGCGCGCTGCGGCGCGAACGGGCTCTCCGCCAGCTCGGACACCAGGTGGGTCGCGACGTCGACGATCGGCGCGAGGTGGGCGTCGTCGAGGTTCGCGATCGTGTCGCAGCGCTCGTGGTAGCAGCGTGCGTCCGGGGTCCAGAAGAAGATGTACGGGATGCCGAGGCCGCAGAACGGCTCGTGATCCGAGCCGACCCCGCGACCACCGGGCACGACGTTCAACCGGCCGCGCGCGGTCAGCTTGTCGAGGATCGCGCGGGCCGGCTGCCGCGGAAAATCGCCGAGCGCGATCACCGCGCGGTGGGACGCGTAGGTGCCGAGCATGTCGAGGTTGACGTCGTAGACCACGTTCGCCATCGGCAGCGCCTCGGGCATGTGCGCCGCGAAGTACGTCGAGCCGTGCATGCCGAGCTCCTCGGCGCCGAACGCGGCGAACGCGAGCGTCCGATGCGGCCTCGTGTGCGCGAGCGCGCTCGCGATCGCGAGCATGCCGGCGATGCCGGACGCGTTGTCGTTGGCGCCGAGGTGACCGTCGCCGAGGTGATCGAGGTGCGCGCCGATCACGATGATCTCCGCGGTCTCGCCCGGCAGGTAGCCGACCAGGTTCGCGGTGTCGTCGAACGGTTGCGCGTAGTCCGGGAACGCGGCGACGAGGCCGAGGCACGCGAATCGATCGGCGATCATCTTGCGCGCGGCGCGATCGCCGGGTGTGCCGGGCGCGCGACCGTCGAGCGCCGGATCGGCGAGCGCGGCGACCTGGTCGTGCAGGCTGATCGAGTCGATGCACGGCGCCGCATCGGGCACCGCGGCCGGCGCGTCGATCGGTGCTGGGTGCTCGACGACACGCGTGGCGGGCGCGACCTTGGGTGCCGAACACCCGATCGCCAACACTGTTACAGTCGCGAATCTCATGATGAAACCGATGTTGATGGTGACACTCGCGCTCGCGATCGGTTGCGGCAACAGCGGCGGCACCAGCAGCGATCAGTCCAAGCTCGGCGCGCTCGCCGACAAGGTGAAGGGCGTCGGAGACAAGGTCGGCGGCGCGCTCGACAAGCTCGACACCGGCGAGGCGACCGACAAGCTCGCCGCCGCCAAGGCCTCGCTCGCCGGTGGCCTCGAGGCCTCCGACGAGTGCGACTGGGCCTCGCGCCAGCAGGCGTCCTCGGACCCGGCCGTCGCCGCCACCGTCGGTGAGCTCAAGAAGCTCTGCGCGCTCGACGTGCCCGTCGCGCGGGCGCAGAAGGCGCTGGTCAAAGCCGAGGCCGCCAAGGCCAGCGATCCGCAGAGCAAGGAGCTCACCGAGTGCTCGAGCGACGACTGGGCGCGCGCCGCGCAGCAGATCGCCGGCAGCCCGTTCTCCGGCGACCCCAAGTGGACCGACCTGACCACGCGGTGGTCCAAGGTCTGCCACCTGTGAATTGGGGACGGTTTCAGCTCTGGCCCCTTTTGGCGTACGCCAAAAGGGGCCAGAGCTGAAAC
>JBBQEX010000064.1:0-44837 GCA_038321315.1 Haliangiales bacterium
CGGCAGGCCCGTGCCGGTCCGGGTCCGTGGCTTCAAGATCCGCTTCCTGCTCGACGACGGGCAGTGACCTGCGGGAGCTGATGCGACGATCGTGAGCCAGGCCGATCGGGAGCCGGCGATGCCGCGTCGGGGCTGCAGGTGGAGGTGCCGTGATGCCGACGTCGCGCGCTGACCGTGCTACACGAAAAGCATGCGAATGGCGAACGCGCTGGCCGGGGTCTCGGTCCTCATCGTCGAAGACGACGCCGACACGCTCGATCTGCTCGCGCTCGGTCTCAGCGCCGTGGGCGCCAACGTCAAGACGGCGATGAGCGCCGAGGTCGCGCTCGCGACCCTCGAGACCTGGCGCCCGAACGTGATCCTCAGCGATCTCGAGCTGCCGGGAGTCGATGGCTACAAGTTCCTCGAGCTGCTGCGCGCCAACCCGCGGCTTCGCATGATCCCTGCGGCCGCCCTGTCGGGAACGTTCGGCAAGCCGCGCGACCACGTCCCGCACGCGACGTTCGAGAAGCACCTCGCGAAGCCGAGCAAGCTCCCCGAGATCGTGATGGCCCTCGCCCAGCTGTTTCAGCAGGATCGCCCGGAGGTGCCGGCCGAGCGGCCGAGCGGCAAGCTCCGCGATCTGCTCGCCCGGCTCAACGCGGCCTCGGGTTGTCGCTACACGTCCCTGCTGCGGTTCAGCGATCACGACACCCTGTCGAGCATCTGGACCTACGACCGCATCCACCCGCGGATCGATCCGTTCCCGCTCGGGCTGCCGGTCCACGTCTCGGACTGCGTGCTCCTGCGCGAGACCGGCAAGGAGCTCGGCGGCTACGTCGGCGTCCCGCTGGTGCGGACGGACGGCTCGATGTTCGGGACCGTCTGCTGCTACGACGAGAAGCCGCGCGCGATCGATGCGGCCACGCGTACCAAGCTGACCGCCGCCGCCCGTGCGCTCGAGCCCGCGCTCGTCGAGCTGTTCGCCGACGCCGACGACGACGACCACGAGACTGGCTAGACGACGATCACTCGACGTCGCCGCCCTTGAGGCCGTGACGCTTGAGCAGCTCGCGAAGGTGGTAGCGGGTCAACCCGGCTTCCTGCGCCGAGCGCGTGATGTTGCCGTCGTTGCGCAGCATCAGCGCGGACAGGTAGGCGATCTCGAACGCGTCGACCACGGTCTGCTTCGCCTGCTTGAAGCCGAGGCCGGCCTTGAGCAGCGCCGCGTCGAACGTCGCCGGCCCGCTCTGATGCGGCATCTCGACGCCCGACATCTGCGCGGCCGCGCGCTGCGCCGCCTGCACGCCCGCCTGCGCGAGGTCGTGCGAGACCATCACCGACGGTCCCATCTCGCGGCCGAACACGAGGTCGGCGCGCGTGATCACCGGGCCATCCGAGAGGGCCGCGGCGCGCTCGACGACGTTGCGCATCTCGCGGACGTTGCCGGGCCACGCGTGGCTCATCATCGCGCCCATCGCGTCCTGGCTCCACGACATGGTCATGCCGCGGCGCGACGCGACCTCGCGGAGGAAGTGGTTCGCCAGGCCCGGGATGTCCTCGCGGCGCTCGCGCATCGGCGGCAGCTCGACGTGGACGACCGAGAGGCGGAAGTAGAGATCCTCGCGGAACCCGCCCTTGTTGACCTCGTCGCGCAGGTCGCGGTTGGTCGCGGCGAGCACGCGGACGTCGACCTTGTGAGTCTTGTCGCCGCCGACGCGCTTGATCTCGCGCTGCTCGAGCACGCGCAGCAGCTTTGGCTGCAGGGTGATGTCGAGCTCGCCGATCTCGTCGAGGAAGATCGTGCCGCCGTTCGCCTGCTCGAAGCAGCCGGTGTGCTGGTTGACGGCGCCGGTGAACGAGCCCTTCTCGTGGCCGAACAGCGTCGACTCGATCAGCTCGCGCGGGATCGAGCCGCAATCGAGCACGACGAACGGCTTGGACTTGCGCGCCGACGCGTTGTGCAGCGCGCGCGCGACCATCTCCTTGCCGGTGCCGGTCTCGCCGGTGATGAGGCACGTCAGCTCCGACGGCGCGACCTTCTCGAGGTGCGCGAAGATCTCGCGCATCGCGGGCGACGCGCCGAGCATCATGTCGAAGCGATCCTTCTTCGACAGCTCGATCTCGACGACGTCCTGCGTGCTCCCGAACTGGATGTTCGTGTGGCCGATACGGAACGTGGTGCCCGGGCGGAGGTAGACCTCGCGCACGCGGAGATCGCCGACGAACACGCCGTTGCGCGAGTTGAGATCGCGGAGGCGGTAGCCGTCGTCGCGCGCCGAGACCTCGAAGTGCGTGCCGGACACGGCTTTGTCCTGGACCACGAGGTCGCTGATGATGCTGCGACCGCCGGTGACGCGCGGCTTGGAGATCTCGATCTCCTTGCCGGTATCGGGTCCGCTCGTCACGACGAGCTTGCCCTTCCGCATCCTGCGAACCGTCGCCCACTCGCCCTCGAACAGCGTGGTCAGCCCGGTGCCGGACTCGAACTGGGGACCATCCTCTTCCTCAGGTGGCATCTGGCCCCAACACTATCAGGCTTCGGACTGCGGGCTTCGAGCCTCGGCCAGCAACGAACGAACGACCTCAGTTGAGCCAGGTCTCGCCGTCGGGCTTCTTCTTCGCGCCGCTGAACGGGCCCTGCTGACCGCCCTGGAGCACGGTGAGCTGGGCGCGCGCACGCCGCGCACGCCAGCGGCGATACGCGAGCGTCGGACTCATCGTCTTGCTGCACAGGATCGCCGCGACGATCATCGCGGCCGCGAACGCGACCCCGAGCGTCCACGCCGCCTGCAGCAGCACGAACAGCGCGACGAACCCGATGAAGCCGTACATCAGCTGGCGGCCGGTCAGCGGCAACACGCCGAAGAACTGCACGGGCTGCTTGGCGTACGTGATGCCGAACGCGACGATCGACGCGTAGACGAACGGTGTCAGCCCGAGGATCGGCGTGTTGTCGCCGGTCGCGAGCCCGAACAGCGTCCCGGCGAGCGTGCCGGTGATCGACGTGATCGCGGCGAACCGCAGGAACCGCGGCGTGCCCCAGAACCGCTCGAGCGTCGGCACGAACATCCACAGCACGACCGCGTGCATGATGAGGCCGATGAAGTCGCCCTCGAAGAACGGGCTGGTGACCAGCGTCCACACGCGGCCGTGCTCGAACACGTTGCTCGGCGTCGCCGCGACGTAGTCCATGAACGTCTGCTGGCCGCCCTTGCCCGACATCAGGGCGACGAGCGACAGGCCGATCTCGAGCGCGGCGAGCACCAGCGCGCCGCGGGTGATCCGCAGCTGGCTGGCATCGAACCGGAACTTGCCGCGTCCGCTCACGGCTCGACCTTAGCGCAAAAGCAAACGCGAGGCTTGTGGCCTCGCGTGGGTCGTACGGACGTGAACGGAGCGTCGATTGATCAGTTGAGCTGGATCGTGATCGCGCCGAGGTCGGTGATCGCGTTCTGCACGGCGATCGTCTTGTTGCTGGCGAGGTCCGTCGTGCCGAGCGCCTGCTGCTGCGCGTTCAGGATCGACGCGCTGATGGCGTAGCTACCAGCCGGGAGGCCGCTGGTGATGCCGGTGTGAGCGGCGCAGTCGAACGCGTCGCTGAGGCCGTTCTGCGTGCCGGCGACCGTGCTGTCGAGGCTGATGCCGTCGTTCGCGAGGTCGGCGCAGGTGATCGCGGCGCCCTGCGCGTTCTTGAGGTCCCAGTCGAACTGGAAGTAACCACCGTCGTTGAGGATGTCGGCCGTGACGGTGTTGTCGCCGAGCTCGTCGATCAGCGCGCTCGCGGTGTCCGCGTAGACCTGCGTGCCAGCGTGGTTCGTGATCGCGACCCACTGGAGGTAGTAGGCCTCCGGAAGCGTCTCGGTGCCCGTCTTCGCGGCGCAGTCGTAGAGGTCCACGAAGCAGGAGCCGCTCGTCGTGCTGGCGGGGTCGCACGAGCCGACCGCAACGCCTGCGGCGTCGGCCTCTTGCGAGATCACCGCGGCGGTGTCGAACTGGCCGCCCGGACAACCGGTCGCGGTCTCGACGGTGTCGTTCCCGGCCGTGTTGAACGCGATGTCCGAGAAGCCCCAGTTATAGGTGGTCAGGTGGCTCGAGCTGCTGGTGGTGCAACCCGAAATCAACGACGCGGCGAGCGCAAAACACGATCCCAAGACAACGTTCTTCATAGGCCTAAGCCCTCCTAATGTGTGGTTGAAGCTAACAGATAACGGGGCAAAAAAACTCGATTGAGGGACGCAGGTTCCGACGACGAGATGAACATCACACGACCTGGAACCCCCACGCTTTGATCGTGTCAGACGAGCGCTCCGGTTGGATCTTCAACCGGTGAATTCTCGGACGCGATTGCCATGGAGGCAAACTTTGCGCCATGCGACATCCCTCACCGGCAGATGCACGGTTGGTCGGCGCAGCGGTCGACCTGGAGCACGAGCTCCATCGCCCCCAGCGTGATCGTTTGTCCGGAGATCGACTCGCGCTGAACCGGCGGCGGCGCGGTGTAGGTCGAGGGCAGCGCATCCTTGTTCGCGCACTCGGGACTGATGGTCAAGGTCGCGATTCCCGGCGGAAGATCGAACCCGGTGACCCCCTGGTTGTCGGTACAGACCCACGAGGCCGTGCCGGAATCTGCGGCAACTTGCCAGTCGAGGCGAATGCGGGTCACGCTGCCGCGATCCGAGATCTCGGGTGCCAGACAATCGAGAAACTTGTCGGGTAGCGAGCTCGAGGCCGGGCGCAAGCGCCACGACAATTCCACCGCACCACCGGTCCCAGCCGCACATCCGGCGTGAACGCCGAGATACACGAGTGTGCCGATCAGCGAAGGGGTGGAGGTAAGTCTGCGGGTCATGTTTGACCGGGAAAGCCGGCGCATGTTACGACGACCTCCTCGATATGCCAGGGGTTTCAGCAGCATCCATCATCGCTGCGAACTTGGACATCATGCGCCTGTTCGACCAGGCGCACTGGATCGTCAAGAGCGTGATGATCTTACTCGCCGTGATGTTCGTCATCGGGCTCTACATCATCATCTTCAAGACGATGTACCTCGCCCGGGCGTCACGCGAGTCGAACCAGTTCACCGACTCGTTCTGGAAGTCGCGCGACATCGAGCAGATCTACAAGCAGGCCCAGCTCCTCCGGAACAGCCCGATCTCGCAGATGTTCGTCGCCGGCTACACCGAGCTCGCCAAGCTCGCGCAGGACGAGAACATGAAGGGCGACCGCGAGGGCAACCTGGCGAACATCGAGCGCGCGCTGCGGCGCAGCCAGCTGGTCGAGAGCACCAAGCTCGACTCGATGACGCCGTTCCTCGCGACCACGGGGTCGGCCGCGCCGTTCATCGGTCTGTTCGGCACCGTGATCGGCATCCTGTTCGCGTTCCTCGACATCGCCGACAGCAAGGAAGCCGGCGCCGCATCGCTAAAGACGGTCGGGCCGCACATCGCCGAGGCGCTGTTCGCCACCGCGATCGGCCTGGTCGCCGCGATCCCCGCGGTCATGGCCTACAACTACTTCATGCGGCGCATCCGCGTGTTGCGCTCGGAGATGGACATCTTCGAGCAGGACTACCTCAACATCATCAAGCGGCACTTCCTCAGGTAGGTGATCGCGTGAAGATGGGCAGCGGCGGCGACGAGCTCAACTCGGAGATCAACGTCACGCCGTTCGTCGACGTGATGCTCGTGCTCCTGATCATCTTCATGATCACGGCGCCGATGATGAACACCGGCGTCGATCTCGATCTGCCCGGCACGACCGCGAAGAAGGAAGTGAACCCCGAGGGCAAGCTCGTCCTGTCGATCGCCAAGAACAGCAAGATCTTCCTGGGCGGAACGCCGGTGACGTGGAACGATCTAGAGGCGAAGTTGAAGGCGAACCCGAAAGCCAAAGCCGAAGGGCTCTACGTCGAGGCCGACACGAACCTCCCGTACGGCGTCGTCGTGACCGCGATGGCGATCGCGAATCGCGCCGACGTGCCGAAGGTCATGATGCTGACGTCGCCGACCGATCAGATCAAGCTCGAGCAGCTCGACAACCCGTCGACCGTGCCGGCACCCGGGAAGGCCAAGTAGGTGCAGGACAGCAGCCTCCAGCTGGTCGCCAGCCTCGGCACGCTCGGACTCCTCGGCGGCTGCGTGCTCGCGATCGCGATCAACTCGTGCGGCGCGGCCGAGGCGACGTCGCACCCGATCGAAGACAAGATCATCATCGAGGCGTCGCTCGCGATGTCGTCGTCGCCGATGAAGCAGCCACAGAAGGAGTTCCGGCCGCCGGATCCGAAGGCGCCGACCGAGAAGATCTCGCGCGACGAGCACGACCCGGTCAAGATCGAGAAGGACGATCCCAAGAAGAAGGACGACAAGGATCCGCCGCTCGATCTCAAGAACCTGCCGAAGCACCCATCCGATGACGACACCCCGGTCGGCCCGGTCGTGAAGCCGTTCAATCCCGGCGTCAAGACGAACTTCGACGGCCTCGACTCGTCGACCAAGGGCGATCCGTACTTCGGCGCGCTGCTGCGCGACATGCACTTCCAGCCGCCCGAGATCGCGCGCGGCGACTCCGAGCCGGTCGGCTGCATCGAGCTCAAGGCCGACGGCACGATCGGCGACACCAAGTTCGAGACCAGCACGGGCGACGATCTCCAGACCGTCGCCGAGGCGGCGCTCAAGACGTTGAAGGACACGCGCAACAAAGCGCCGATCCCGGTCCCGACCCAGCTCCTGCCCTTCACCTCGGGATTCCTATGCTTCAAGTTCCACGTCAAAACCTGATCGCCATCGTCGTCAGCGTCGTCGTCGCGTTCGCGGGCATCGCGCACGCCGACGGAGACACCGCGATCGAGGTCAACGGCACGAAGAAGGGCGCGTATCCGATCGCGATCCCGCAGGCGATCGACGGCGATGTCGCGGTCGACAAGGAGGTCGCGACCGTCGCGTCGAGCGACCTCGCGCTCGCCGGCGTGTTCAAGGTGCTCGATCCGGCGTCGTTCCTCGCCGACACCAACGAGGGGTTCAACGTCGTTCCGCAGAAGTGGAAAGACGTCGGCGCGCTCGGCCTCGTGAAGTATCAGGTCACCGGCGGCTCGATCGAGTTCCGGCTGTACGAGGTCTCGAAGGGCAACACCGCGGTCCTCACGAAGACCTATCCGCGCAAGGACAGCACGCGGCTGATCACGCATCGCTGGTGCAACGAGGTCGTCAAGTTCCTCACGAACGAGGCCGGCTTCTTCGGCAGCAAGATCGCGTTCACCGTGAAGCGCAAAGGCGGCGACGCGATCTTCGCGATGGACTTCGACGGCAACGGCCCGTACTCGGTGTCGAACAACAGCTCGACGAACATCCTCCCGGCGTGGTCGCCGAGCGGCGGCCAGATCGCCTACACGTCGTTCATGCGCAACAACCCGGACCTCTACGTCGCGAGCGCCGGCGGTGGGCGCGCGAAGAAGATCTCGGCCCAGAAGGGCATGAACACCGGCGCGTCGTGGTCGCCGGACGGCTCGAAGATCGCCGTCACGCTGTCGAAGGACGGCAACCCCGAGATCTACATCATCAACGCGGCGGACGGCACGATCATCAAGCGGCTGACCGACAACAAGGCGATCGACACGTCACCCTCGTGGTCGCCGGACGGCGGCTCGATCGCGTTCGTCTCCGATCGCAACGGCGGCCCGCAGATCTTCGTGGTGTCGTCCGGCGGCGGCAATGCATCGCAGGTCTCGAACAACGGCAGCTACAACACGACGCCGACGTGGTCGCCCAAGGCCGGCAAGCACGTCATCGCGTACACCACGCGCGACGGCGGCAACTACGACATCGTCACGCTCGACATCGACACCAAGACGATGACGCGCATCACGCAGCACGAGGGCCAGAACGAGGAGCCGGCGTTCTCGCCCAACGGCCGCGCGATCGCGTTCGCGCGCACGGGCCAGGGCATCTTCATCGCGCCGGCCGACGGGACCGGCAAGGCCATCAAGGTATGGTCGGGCTCCGCGACGGGCGTCGACTGGGGCCCAGCTCCCGCACCCTGAACGTCAGCGTCGGGAACCGCGCACCGAGCAGGTAGCTCGGCGTGTCGCACCCGAGCTCGATGAAGTGATCGACGAACGTCGCGCGCAGCTCGGCGAGCGTCGGGAACGAGTAGGTCGCCGGCGAGTCGCGATAGACGTCGATGTGATCGACCACCGCGCGCGTCCAGCCCTTCCGCGCGGCGAGCGCGTCGCGATCCGGGAAGGCCGCATCGAACGCGGCGCGGATGTCGACCAACTTCACGTTGCGATCGGGCGCGTTGAGCGTCGCGGCGATCCGCCACTTGAGCGCGTCGAACGTCGCGATCTGATCGACGTCGGCGACGATCTCCGCGATCGTCTCGCGCACGTCGGGCGCGACGAACACGCGAAGCACGAACAAGCCGTCGATCACGCGGGCGAGCTCGCCGGCGAGCGCGCGATAGTCCCTGGGATACGCGAACGTCGCGAGGCAGCCATCGCCGACCGCGAGATCGATCGAGCGCGCGGAGAGCGGCAGCGACCGCCAGTCGCCGACGACCGCCTGGCGCCCCGGGCCCGGCGGGAACACGAGGTCGATCATCGGTCGCACGCGATCGACCGCGTACACGATCGACCCGGTCGGCCACGGCAGCGTCACCAGCTCCGGCGTGACGCCGAGCACGAGCGCGCGAGCCGGCACGTTGCCCCAGCGCGCGAGGGCGCGGCTCGCGAACCCGGTGTCCTCGGGCGACGGCCGGAGTGGAGGGCCGATCAGCGCCCAGCGCTGCGCGTTCAGCGACCAGTGATCCATCGCGCCATGGTAGACGGGAATCCGTGAGCGTTCACGGCATCGCGTGGCCGGTCGTGCCGGATCTGTCGGAGGCGACCCCGCACGCGCTCGCCGCCCAGCTCGAGGAGACCGAGCGGTGGTCCGCCGATCGACTCGCCGACCACCAGCGTCGCCAGCTCGCGATCATCCTCGCGCATGCCGCGGCGACGGTGCCGCACTACGCCGGCGCGTTCGATCCGCGAGACTTCGCGAGCGTCCCGATCCTGTCGCGCGCCGCGATCGTCGCCGCCGGCGACACGCTCCGCACCAAGGCGTACCCCGCGACGCACGGCCGGCCCGACGAGGTCGCGACCTCGCGCACCTCGGGCGCGCCGGTCCGCGTGCTCGGCAACGCGCTGATCGGCATCCTGTGGCAGGCGATCACGCTGCGCGATCACCGATGGCACCGGCGCGATCTGCAGGGCTCGCTCGCCGCGATCCGCCACACCGGCGATCCCGGCGCCGCGCCGCCCGACGGCCTGCGCCTGCGCGGCTGGGGCGCCGCGACGCGGATGCTCGCGCCCGACGCGCCGATGGCCGTGATGTCGCTCGCGAGCACCACCGATCAGCAGCTCGCGTGGCTCCGCCGGGTCGAGCCGAACTACGTCATGACGTACCCGTCGGCGCTCCACGCGATCCTGCGCCGGATGTCGATCGACGGCATCGCGATGCCCTCGGTCCGCGAGGTCCGCACCGTCGGCGAGCTCCTGGCCCCCGCCACGCGCGGCCTGGGTCGCGACGTGCTCGACGTCCCGATCGTCGACACCTACTCGGCGCAGGAGGTCGGCTACATCGCGCTGCAGTGCCCGGACAGCGAGCACTACCACGTGCAGTCCGAGCGCCTCGTCGTCGAGATCCTGCGCGACGACGGCACGCCGTGCACGCGCGGCGAGATCGGCCGCGTCGTCGTCACCGATCTCCACAACTTCGCGACGCCGATCCTGCGCTACGCGATCGGCGACTACGCCGAGGTCGGTGGCCCGTGCCCCTGCGGCCGCACCCTGCCCGTCCTCACGCGCGTCGTCGGACGCACGCGCAACATGCTGGTCTATCCCGACGGCCGCACCGTGTGGCCGACGTTCACGATCGGCTGTCGCACCGCCGCGCGCTACGACGAGATCCAGCTCGTGCAGCCCACCGTCGACGCGCTCCACCTGCGCGTCGTGCCGCTCCCGGGCATCGAGGTCGACCGCGCCGCCCTCGTAACCGCGCTCCAGCGTGGCTTCGATCACCCGTTCGCGGTCGAGGTCGAGCTCGTCGACCAGCTGGCCCGATCGCCGGCCGGAAAGCTCGAGGAGTTCATCTCGCACGTCACCCCGCCCCGGTGATATCCTGGCGGACCTATGGGTCGCTTATCAGGTCTCTCGGCAACGCTCTTCGCGTGTGTCACCGCGTGCGGTGACGACGGCGTCCACCACCTTCCCGACGGTCCCGCGGCGATCGACGGCAGCGTCGATGCACCGGTGGTGCCGCCTGCCGACACCACCGTGACCACGCTCGCCCTGTGCTGCGACGTCGCGCAGGGCACGCCGATCGCCGCGGTCCCGGTGTTCGTGGTCAAGCCGGACGGCACGCTCGGCACCGGCGGCATGACCGGCGCCGATGGCAAGCTGACGCTCCACGGGGTCGTCCCGGGGTCCGCGATCACCGCGGTCTATCCCGAGACCATCAATCACGACACCTATCTGTCGTCGATGCTGGCCGTGAAGCCGGGCGACAACCTCACGTTCGGCGACGGTTACTACACGATCTCCGCCGGTGGCACCGCCGGCGCGATGACCGTCAGCGTCGCGCCGCTCGTCGATGCGGCGCACTACTACATCGAGACCGCATGCGGTGGAACGACCTATGACGTCCCGGTCCCGGCCGTGCCGGTCACTGCGAACATCGACATCTCGGTTCCGCAGTACGACTACTGTCAAACCGCGACGACGCCACTCTCGGTGATCGCGACGGATACCAATGGCACGGTGATCGACAGCGCCTACTTTCCGACCGCCGCGTTCACCAACGGTGCCGTGGTCACCGTCAGCACGTGGACCGCGAACACCGCGAACAACTTCACGACCTCGATCAGCGGCCTCATTCCCGAGGTGACGAACACCTATCTCGGCGCGTATGCGGTGTCGCCCACCGGGCAGCAGGGCGCCGCCGGCTATCAGCCGATCATCAGCGGCGCGGCGAGCCGGACCGTCACCGTGCCGACCACGCTGCCGCGCACGTACGGCTACGCGCAGCTCGATCGCAACAACCTCGGACACCAGTTCGCGTACAAGGCCGGCGCCGGGACCGCGACCACGATCGCGCTGACCGAGCCAACCCTGCCGTGGCTCGACGCGACGAACAGCTCGCCGGACTACAACGTCCTGCTCAACCCGGTGATCGGCAAGGCGAGCTGGTTGCAGACCGACGGCAGCTACGACGCCGCGGTGCTCCACGTCCAGTGGAACCGCACCGACGTGAGCTCGACGACCCACACCTACCACTGGACCCTGATCGTCCCGCCGGGGCAGACCGAGCTCGACTTCGGCCACGTGCCGACCGAGCTCGCGAGCTACGTGCCGACGAGCACGGACCAGCTCCAGCAGCACGGCGTGCGGTTGATCGACCTGTCGAGCGCCGCGAACTACGACGCGCTTCGCCAGCTGCCCGAATGGCAGATGGTCGATCCGGACCTCGCGGTGACCCGTGGCGATCAGCCCGCCGCCGACTACAGCGGCGGCGAGGGTGCGTGCTGTGGCGGGCCGGTGCTGAAGCGCGGCAAGCCTGCGAAGCACGCGACGCTCCACCGCTGATCAGATGCCGATCGAGTTGGTCAGGCAGACCTTCTGCGCCTGACCGAGCAGGCCCTTGTCGGCGATGCCCTTGGCGTACTTGCGCGCGCCATCTTGATCCTTGATGCGGCACGCGGCGAGCGTGCAGCCGAGGAGCGCCTGCTGGTTGACCGGCTTGGCGTCGAGCACCTTGCCGAGCTCGCAGTACTTGAGGACGTCCTTGTCGCGGTGATCGATCATCGCGGCGTTGCGCGCGTGGTCGATCTCGGCGGGCGTGGTGGGCTCGGGCTCGGCGGCATCGGGAGGTGCGGCGGAGCCCGTCGCCGGATCGGCGGAGCCCTTCTGGACCGGCGGAGGCTTGTTGGCCTCCTCGGCCGCCTTGTCCTTGTCCGCCTTGAGATCGCGGGCGCGCTCGTCTTCGAGCTCTTTTTCGGCGGCGCTCTTGCCGCAGCCGACGCCCGCGTACCCGATGATCATCGCGAAGATGAGATGTTTCACGTCGCGAGCGTACGCTAACTCAGGTGCGCGCGTGTCGCCTCGGCGATCGAGTCATCGACGGCGATGCGGTTCGTGGCATGGCCGATCGTGTTGCACGTGATGATGCCGCTCGCTCCGGCGGCGACGAGGTCGTCGTGGACGGCGTCGGCGAACACGGCGTGGATGCCGACGCAGAGGGGTGGCGCGCTGCCGGCGGCGCGCAGCATCCGGGTCGCCTCGATCAGCGTGCGCCCGGTCGACACGATGTCGTCGACGAGGACCGGGGTGTGGCCGTTCCACGTGCGACCGGTGGCGGCGCTGACCGAGACGTCGCGATCGCCGCGCCGGGTCTTCTCGAGGATGATGAACGGCGCGCCGCACGCGGTGGCGACGGCCTTGACCCACTGCTCGCTCTCGGCGTCGGGGCCGACGATGACGGGCGCGGTGATCTCCTTCGCGATCCACGCGCCGATCGCCGGGGCCGCGTGCGCGACGGTGGTCGGGATCGAGTAGATCGCGGATAGCGCGTCGAGCCGGTGCAGGTGTGGATCGACGGTGACGAGCCAGTCGACGGTCTGCGACATCAGCTTCGCGAAGTAGCTCGCGGTGATGCCCTCACCCGGCTTGAACCGGAAGTCCTGGCGCATGAACGCGAGGTATGGCGCGACCAGGCCGACGCGCGTGGCGCCGAGGTCTCGCGCGGTGCCGGCGAGGAACGCGACGATCAGGAACTTGTGCTGCGGCGGGTGGAGCGAGCCGCACAGGATGACGTCGTGGCCGGTGAGCTCGGCATCGATCCGTACGTAGATCTCGCCGTCGGGGAACGTGCGGACCTCGGGGACGATGACCTGGGCGCCGAGACGTGCGCCGAGCTCGGTCGCGCGCGCTTCGCAACCGGGAATGGCGATGACGACGGGCATGCTCGGGCTACGTACCTAGCACGATCAGCGCTTGAACAAGGGCGGGGGTTTGTCTCGCTGTGACGGAGATTGCGCGGTGACCGCGGGCTCGGTCGTCGCCGGCGCGACGAACGCATCGGGCGCGAACGCGGCGGCGCGATACGGGCCCGTGGTGTACGCGGTGTCGACGGTGACGCCGGGCCAGTACACGCCGCGCTCGGGAAACTCCTCGAACAACATCGCGTAGCGCACGACGTAGGGCCCATCGATCCCGCGGTCGTGAAGGATCTTTCCGAAGAACATGAGCGGGATTTCGTGCGCGCCGACGCCGAGCTCGACCGCGGTCTGCGCGAACGCGATCGCGGTGGTCTTGTCGGCGGCGTACAGCGAGCCGATCACCTTGAACCGGCCGCCCGCGGTGATCGTGACGCCGGCCTGCACGATCAGGCTTCCCGCGATCGCCGCATCGGCGTAGCGGCCGTCGAGGTAGCCGTGCGGCTTGGGCGTGTACTCGACCCAGGTGACGTAGCGGCGCTGGCCGGTGCCGTCGATCGTGAGCTCGAGCTCGACGAACACGCGGAAGTCGAGGAGCGCGCGGTCGGCCTCGCCGGGCGCGAACGTCGCGGTGTAGGACAGGTCGTTCTTGACGCGATCGGCGCCGGTGCCGTCATCGACGATCGCGACGTGCGCGCCGGCGCCGCTGCGGTTGGTGTCGCGCTCGGTGCGAAAGAACACGCGGCCGTCGCGGATGCGCAGGCGCTTGCCGGCCTTGTCGAGCAGCTGGACGTCGATGACGATCGGATCCGGTGGATGGACGACGTCCCAGCGCGGCCCGAACACGACGTGCATGCCGG
The DNA here is from genome assembly GCA_038321315.1 of Haliangiales bacterium. Taxonomy (GTDB): domain Bacteria; phylum Myxococcota_A; class Polyangia; order Haliangiales; family Haliangiaceae; genus JABFXX01. Next base: position 13,809 of record JBBQEX010000064.1, read on the forward strand.
AGTCGGGATCGACCGGATCGTCCTCGGGGGGCGCGGTCGCCGGATCGCTGCCCTCGGTGAGCGGCTGGCTGCCCGGTGGATAGGGCGACTCCGGGGCGACCGCCGCCGGTGCCACGATCGACTCCTCGTCGCTGGGCTCGGCGCTGGTGCCGGGCGACGGGCTCGCGACGCTCGACGATCCCGCGATCGGCGGCGGTGCCACGGCGACCGGCGCGCGCGTCACGACGACCGGCGCGTCGGCCGTCGGCTCGCGCCGCATCAGCCACACGACGAGGACGACGAGCAGGGCGACCGCGAGGGCGATCGCGATGCGCCTGGAGCTCAGAACCCGCCCTGGGCAATGCAGCTGCCCGGCGCACGGTAGTCGCAGAAGCAGCCGCTCGAGTTGCAGTAGTTCACGCCGTTCTGGCCACGATCGATCGTGGTGTACGCGTCGTCGCGGCTGTGGCTGTGGTTCGCCCAGCTCTCGAACCAGTGCCAGTACGAGCCGGTGAACTGCGAGTAGTAGTGGCAGCTGTGGTCGCCGCCCGGGCAGTTGTTCGCCGCGGTGTTGTTCGTCGGATCGCTATCGCTCCAGTACAGCAGGCCGTCCATGTCGTCGTTCGACGAGTAGCCGAGGCACGACGCGAGGGCGCCCATGGCGCTGTCGTTGTCGTGCTCGTTGACGCTGGTCGAGTTCTGGTTGTTCGCCGAGCCGCCACCGCCGGTCGTCGTGACCTTGTTGAACGCGCGCGGCGAGCGACCCGCGTAACCCTTGTTGGCCTCGCCGATCACCGCGCCGCGCGTCAGCGACGCCGCGGCCGGATCCTTGATCGCCCAGCCGGCGAGCCAGCTGACGAGAGAGGTGCAGAAGTTCGAGTAGCCGTCGACGCCGTACAGCGCGCTCGACGCCCGCGAGCCCGCGAGCGCCGGCGCGATCGACAGCACGCCGCCGACGACGTGGGCGTTCACGCCGTACCAGTTCGCCGACAGGATGCGGTCGACGACGGTCGCGCCCGCCGAGTGCGTGACGAGGTGATACGACGTGCGCTGGTACAGGTTCGGGTTGCAGCCGGACGCGTTGGTGCCGGCGCCGAGATCCGCGAGGCACGCGCCGACATCGCTCGCCGCGTCCCAGAAGCTCTTGTTGCGAAGGTCGTAGCCGATGACGAACGCGTCGTAGTACGTGACCGTCTGCGCGCCGTTCACCCACGCGTACTTGTTGGTCGCCTCGTACAGCATGTTCTGGTTCGTCGAGTTGTTCGTCCAGTAGCCGACCGGACCGGTGGTGGCGTCGTGACTGTTGCAGTCGGACATCGACGTGCTGCAGTCCGCCTTGCCGTGAATGAACACCGCGACGTTGCTCCCGACTCCGCCGCCCCACACGTATTGCAACTGTGGTCCGCCTGCCGCGGCGGGCCGCTCGATCGCGATGAGGGCTATTACCAGCGAAATACAGAATGCCAGCTTACTCATCATGCGGTCGACGATAGGCTGAGCGGGATTTCTCGATCTACGTAATCATTCGCTCACACCGTCGGTGGCGTCGGACGAAGTGAGAGAGGTGGGCGTGAGGTGGGAGATGTCATCCCTTCGACTTCAGCTGCTCGGTGACGGTCGCCTTGGCCGCGGTGAAGTCGGTCGCCTTCACGTGGAGGCCCTGCTTCACGAAGTCGCGAAACTGATCGTTCTCGAGGACATCGCCGTCGGCGGACACCTTGGTCGCCCAGTCGCCGGTGCCGATCGTGAGGACGTCTTTGCCATCGGCCTGTGCCCACGCGCACGTCGTCGGCTTGCCCTCCCAGCGATCCATGAAGTTCGACCACTCCTGACACACGCCCTTGTCGTCGAGCGTGATCACGCTCTTCATCCCGATCGTGCAGACGATCGCGGTCTTGCCCTTGCGATAGCCCGCGGCGCCTTCGCCGGCGACGAGCTTGCCGCCGACGATCACGAACTGCTTGTCGTGCTTGGTCGTCATCGCGCCCGACTTCTCCTCGAACGTCGCCTGACACGGCGCCGACAGCACGAGGTCGAGCGCGTGATCGGCGGTGCCGTCCCACGCGGTCGCCTTGTCGCCCTTGATGTCGAACGCCGCCGGATCGCCGGCCATGCTGATCGAGCCGCTGGTGCGGAACGTCATGCGGCCGGCCCACGCGCCCTGCCACGCCGCCGAAGCCTCCTTCGGCATCCAGCTCTCCAGCTCGGCCGGCAACTTCGCGCCGCTGCCACCGCCACCGCTCGAGGACACCTTGCAGGCCGCCGTCGACAGGAGGGCCGCGCCGATCATCATGCTCGTCGTCTTGTTCATCATGCGACGACGTAGAGCAACGCCCGCGCCAACCGCAAGTGTCCGAATCCTCGTCGGACGGGCTGCCAATCCTGGCCGAGCTGCCAGATCGATCAGTTGACCGCGGCCATCATTTGGTTGAACATGTTCAATGAACGTGTTCAACCAACCTTCGCGTGCTGCCCGCAAGCAGGCCACGACCCGTGCCGTGCTCGAGGCCGCGCGCGCCGAGTTCGAGCGCGTTGGCTACGAGGCCGCGAACATCCGCGGGATCGCGAAGCGCGCCGGCGTGTCGGCCGCGACCGTGATCCACTATCACGCCGACAAGCGCGTCCTGCTCCACGCCGCGCTGTTCGACGATCTCGAGCGCGCGCTCGACGACGCACTCGCGCACCTCGGGCGCGGGACGTTCGAGAACCGGCTGTCGAAGCTGACGCGCGGCGTGTTTCGGTACTACGAGCAGCGCCCGAAGCTGTCGCGCACGCTACTCAAGGAGTCGCTGTTCGCCGACGAGCCGTGGGCCGGCCGGTTCACCGCGCAGGTCGCTCGCATCCATGCCGAGATCGCGCGACTCGCGGCCGACGCGATCACGCGGGGTGAGCTGCGGGCCGGCACCGATGTCGCACGGCTCGCGGCCGCGTACTTCGCGTTCTTCTACTTCGCGCTGATCGCGTGGGTCCAGGGCGCGACCACCACGCCGGTCGCGTTCGTCGATCACCTGCTCGCGCAACATCTCGAGGGCTCGCGCCCGAGGAAGTCACCATGAAGCCGATGTTCAAGGACGATCCATCCCGCGCAACGATCCTCGGTTGGTTCGAGCGCTTTCGCGCGCGACTCACCATGCCGACCGAGAGCCGCACGGTCGGCACGCGTTTCGGCGAGACCCACGTGCTCGTCGGCGGCCCGGCCGATGCGCCGTCGGTGGTCGTGCTGCACGGCGCCCTCGCGAGCTCGGCGCACGCCCTGGTCGAGCTCGCGCCACTCCTGGCCACCTACCGGGTCTATGCGATCGACATCATCGGCCAGTCGGTGAAGAGCGCGGAGTCCCACCCGTCGGTCGCGAACGACGACTACGGTGCCTGGCTGGTCGACGTGCTCGACGCCCTCGAGCTCGCCAGGCCGATGGTCCTCGGCATCAGCTGGGGTGGCTTCGTCGCGATCCGACTCGCAGCGTGCGCACCCGATCGGATCGCGAAGCTCGCGCTGCTCGTGCCAGCCGGGGTGGTCAACGGCTCGCGGTGGGCCGGGCTCACGAAGATGGGTCTCCCGATGATGCGCTACCGCAGGAACCCGACGCCCGAGAACCTCGACCGCTTCGTGCGCAACCTCCTCACGACGACCACGGACGAGTGGAAGCCATACCTCGGCGACGCGTTCCGCGCGTACAATCTGCAGATGACGATCCCGGCGCTCGCGAAGCCCGCCGAGCTCGCCGCGTTCACCGCACCGACCCTCGTGATCGCGGCAGACCGAGACCTCAGCTTTCCCGGTGCGAAGCTGCTCGCGCGCGCCGCGAAACTGTTCCCGACGCTCGCCGACTCCGAGCTCCTCCACGACACCCTGCACTGCCCACCGACCACCGACGCGTTTCGTAGCTGGCTCGGCGAGCGGCTGACCGGATTCTTCAGAGCGGCTTCAGCGGCGTCAGGTGCAAGAGCATCGGGATGACCTTCTCGCTGGTCACGATCTGCATGTGCTCGTACTGCGAGCGGACGTAGAGCAGCTTGGCGCCGCGCTCGCGCTTGGTGAACCCGGACACCGTGTCGGGGAGCTTTTCGCGGGCGACCGCGAACTTGTACTTCTTGGCGAACGCCGACGAGTCCTGCGCGGTGCCGGCGCCGATCACGATCAGCTTGTGATCGTCGGCGTGCTTGCCGCTGCCGATGTACTCGTCGAACGCCGACTCGCCGGCGTACATCGCGTCGAGCAGGATGATCTGATCGACGAGGCGGTGATCGACCCACTGCATGATCGTCCGAAACGCGCCGGAGTGCCCCATGACGACCATCGGGCCGTCGGGCAGGTGGATGTTCGCGCGCGACACGGCCTTGCGCAGATCCTTGAGCGCCGGCCACTTCACGTTGTCGTCGTTGTTCTGCGGCGCGTCGGGGACGATGAACAGCGCGTTCTGGTGGCTCTTCTTGAACTGCTTGGCGAGCTCGTAGGTCGACCACGCGCCGTCGGCGTCGATCCAGTAGCCGTGGACGTAGACCACCGTGCCGGCGGTCGCGCGATCGTAGTTCTCCGGGATCCACACGTGCACCGCACCGGACGGCGTCATGATCCGCCAGTGCTTGCCACCGGCGACGGTGTCTTCGCGCTTGTCGAGCTTGCTCTCGCCGTCGTCGCTCGAGTGGACGTGGGCCCGCGGCTGCTGCGTCGTCGTCATCCGCGCATGCGGCTTGGGCGAGGGAGTCGTCGGGGTCGTCGGGGTCGGCGCCTCGGTCGGCGCGGTCTCATCTTCCGACGAGCCACCCGGATCGGCCTCGACCGGCGGCGGGTCCTCCGCGCGTGCGACCTGCGAGCCCATCGTGAACGCGAACACGAGCAGTGCGGAGAACAGTTTCACTTCGGGGGCTCCGTGGCTGGCTGGGTGATCATCAGGTGAATGTTCTGCGCCGAGTCGGGATAGCCGTAGCGGAAGGTCAGCTTGCGGTGGGGCTGCCCCGCCCACAGCTTGACCATCTGCTCGCCGACGTTCTTGCTGGCTTCTTCGAGGAACGGCCCGACGAACGTGCCGTACGTGACCTGCTTCCAGCCCGCCTTCTTCGCGAGCGACGGCGGCAGGCCGGTCGAGTCCGACGCCATCCAGGCCATGTTGGTCGCGAGGTACTTCGCGATCGCGCTGAAGTTGTCCGACCACAGGAGGTAGCTCGCGGCCTTGGTCATCGCCGCGACCTTGCCCTTGGCGAGCAGGTACTTCTCGAGCGTGCTGCCCTTGAACCCCTTGTCGCCGAGGTTCCACGCGAGGTGCCGGTGCGTGATCAGCGGCGCCTTCGGATCGCCGGCCTTGCGAAACGTCAGCTCCATGTTGTTGAACGCCTCGGAGAAGTCGGTGTCGACCCAGCCGCCCTTGACCTTCTTCGCGATCTTCTTCGCCTGCGCGTCGATCTCGCTCTGCGTCAGGTAGTGGATCGCGCCGTCTTCGGCGAGCGTGAAGAACTTGAGCGACACCGGCTCGAAGCCCATCACGGTCATGCCGGTGAGGTGGAACGAGAGCTGGCCGGGGATGCCGCCCTTCTCGAGGTTGCGCATGTGCTCGCTCGTCGAGTCGTGCAGCGTGAGCAGGCCCTCGCTCGCCTCGCGGAAGTTCGCGAGCGCGCTGGCGAGCTGCTTCTTGTCGAGCTTGCCGAGGCGCGTCGGATCGCCGGAGTGCTCGAGCGAGATCGTCGTGATGTCGCGGGCGTCGGGATAGGTCACGAGCGCGCTCGCGAGGTCGCCGCCGCCGAACGGGTAGACCACGGTGGTCGGCAGGTTCGCCGGCCGCACGGTCGGAAAGAACGCCGACGCGGGCGTCACGTAGGTCTTCTCGAACGTCGCGTAGCGCTTCTGCATCTCGACGCAGTGCTTGTCGACCAGCGCCTGGTCCATCGTGGCCGGCAGGGCCTCGCTCCCACCGCACGACACCACGCGATAGAACAGCTTCGCCGAGCTGATGAAGTCGGCGGCATCGTCGGCGTGCGCCGTCCCCACGGCAGTCACGAGAACGAGCGGAATGAGAAAACGCATCGGGGACCTCCAACAGATATGACGAACGCAGTGCCGAAGCTATTTCTTGGCTAGTTGACGTCGCGCCGGTCGCCCGCGGTCGTCTTCTTGGGCCCGACGAGTGAGTACAAGATCACGGTCGCCACGGTCTCGCCGCTCGCGTCGCGGAGCGTCACCGGGACGTCGTACTGGGCGCGGGCCGAGGTGCGCGGGATCGGGGGCTCGCCGACCGCCGTGATCGTGCCGCGGGCCTTCTTGGCGTACTCGATCTTCATGCCGCTGACGATGAAGCGGGCGTCGTCGGGGAGCGAGTAGGCGAGCGCCACGTTGCCGGCCAGCTCGGCCAGGTTCGCGAGCGCGATCGCGTGGACGCAGTCGAGGTGGTTCCGCACGGCCCTGCGGTCGGCCAGCGTGACCTCGGCATAGCCGGCGCGGAGCACGGTCACCGTCGCGTTGATCGTGCCGGTGTATGGCGCCATCCGGCCGATCAGCCGCGAGAACACCGCCTTGCCACCCGGCATGCCTGACAGCAGGTTCCAGGCGTCACGGATCAGGTTGCGGTCGAGCGGACCGCCTTTCTTCGGGAGAAGCGCGCGAAGTCGGTCGGCCAACGGCATCGGCGGAACATACAGGGCCGGGGCCCGAATGCGAGGCCATTTTAGTGCGTTACGCCACGCCCGCCGATCGTGGGCAGGAGTAGGATAACGGTGTTTCCATGACTCGACTTGTCACCCTTGCGACCTTCGCGCTGATCGCCTCGTGTAGTTCTTCCCCCAAGCGTCCGATGACGCAGTCGGAGATGCTCGCGCGTGATCCGTTGCCACTCGCGAAGGGTTCCAAGTGGACCTACAAGGTCACGGTCAAGCGCTTCGATCCGCAGCAGGACAAGGAAGAGACCAAGACGCTACCGTGGACGACCGAGGTGCTCGACGAGAAGGAAGCCAACGGCGTGATCGCGTATCGCGTCAAGGGCTGGCCCACCGACCTCGCCGACTTCGATCAGACCCCGGTGCCGAGCGAGAAGACGCTGCTGCGCGCGGGCAACTCGTTCATGTTCGGCGGCGACTCTACCGAGCCGACGCTCGATGGCGCGGAGGGCTGGTTCAGCTGGCCGGTGATCGACGGCCAGAAGATCTGCCCGTCGGCCGAGATGGTCTACTGCTGGCGCGTCAGCTCGGTCGAGACCGGCTACGCGCTGTCGTTCTACACCGGCCCCGACGAGCAGACGTTCGAGCTCGAGCCCGGCACCGGCGTGTCGCGGTTCCACTACGCGCACCACGGCACGACCAACGAGGTCGAGGCCAAGCTCGTCTCGTACACCAAGGGCAAGTAGACCTCGTGGAGGGTTGGCGCAGGCGAATCCTCGTCGGGATCGTCGCCTGGTCGGTCGCGGTGGTCGGCGGTTCGGCGGGCGTCCACCTGCTGCTGCCGTTTCAACCGATGGCGCTCGCGGTCGGGATCGTCGTCGCGCTCGCGGTGATCGCGCCGTTCTTCGCGATGCGGTTTGTCCCGTCCGCCGGGAGGCAGAGCGTCGCCAACCTGATGACGTTCCTGTTCGCGGGTGCGCTCGTCGCGGTCGGCCTGGGGATCAACTTCTTCAACCACTGGCACGACCGACTCGCGATCGCGAACGACAGCGACCAGGACATCGCGATCTTCATCGATGGCCACGACATCGGCACGCTGGAGCCGCACGGGGTCGGCAGCGTCGAGATCCCGACCGGTGCGAGCGAGCTCGCCGCGCGCCACGGCGACACCGTCGTCGATCGCGACACGTTCATCGGCATCTTTGGGGATGGGATGTGGCTGTTCGATGTCGGCGGTACCGGCTGCTTCGAGCGCCGCTCCGTGACGTACTCGAGCCGACCGCAGGCTCGGCCGCAGGAGACGGTCACGCACGTCGCGCTCGAGTTCGGACACCACATGCTGCGAACGGCTGCCGACTTCGCGTGGCATTCGCCACCGAACGCGGCCCTCGAGAGCGGTACCGACGTGACCCGCGAAGTCCTGGTGCGCTGCGGCGCCGACGACTGATCAGCGCGCGATCAGCATGATGATCACGAGCGCGACGAACACCACGGTCGCGCCGATCGCGACCGTGACCCCACGCGATCGCGCGGACCGCGGAGCGACTGCTGCGGGCGCGCCATCGGGGCGCAGCTCGCGCTCGAGCTGTCGCGCCTCGGCGAGCTCGCGCTCGAGTCGCTCGACGCGGTCGTCCAGGGAAGCGTGGTTGTCGGTCACGCCGCGAGTGTGCCACGCGATCAGCGCGTGCAGTTGTCGGTGTAGGTCGCCGAGAACCGCGACTCCAGCTCGGCGATCGTGAACGTCCACGCGCCGTCGTAGACCAGCTTCGCGATCTCGCCGCGGTGCGCACCGTCGAGTGTCGCGAGCTGCCAGACCGCGCTCGCGGTGCAGCGCGGTGGGACGATCGGGCGTTGCGGCGGTGGGACGTCGGACTCCTTGCAGCGGTCGCCCTCGAGCTCGGCCCACGCCGCGGCCTTCCAGGTCATCACCAGGCAGTCGGTCCGATCGCCCGCGAACCGGAGCTCGAGGCCACCGAGATCGTCGCGGAGGATGCCGCGCTCGTCGACGCCGACGATCGTGATCCGCGTCAGGTGACCACCCGGGAGCTCGGCGCGCATGCGCGCGAGGCCGGCGTCGATCACGCGTGACGCCGCGTCGGCCGGCGCCGACAGCACGCGCTGCGCACGCGAGCTCGGCTCGGTCGCGTCGCCCAGCCGACGCATGCCCGCTTCCCCGCCGATCAACGTCGCGCCGACGACCACCACCACCCCGAGGCCGACGAGCAGGCCGTCGACCCCCGGCGGCGCCGGGGCGGGCCTCGGCGGTGGTTGGGTGGGTGCGTCATCGAGCGCGGCGCGCGCGCGTTTCGCCTCGGCGAGCTCCTGCTCGAGCGCGTCGACCCGTGCGACGGCCGCGTCGTGGTCGTCGCGGTAGGTCACCGGCGCGATTGTGCCACGGCCTCCCTGAACTGGGAGGTCACGGCGGCATTGCGCGCCCTCGCCGCGACTCGTACAGTCGAGGCGATGAAGCCCGTGATGAACTATCTGGTGCCGACGGTGATCGAGCAGACCCATCGCGGCGAGCGCGGTTGGGACATCTTCAGCCGTCTCCTCAAGGATCGCATCGTGTTCCTCGGGACGCCGATCAACGACGACGTCGCGAACGTGATCATCGCGCAGCTCCTGTTCCTCGATTCCGAGGAGCCGGAGAAGGACATCATGCTGTACATCAACTCGCCCGGCGGTCACGTCTCGGCGGGCCTCGCGATCTACGACACGATGCAGTACCTGCACTGCGACGTCGCGACGATCTGCATGGGCCAGGCGGCGTCGATGGGCAGCTTCCTGCTCGCGGCCGGCACCAAGGGCAAGCGCTACGCCCTGCCCCACGCGCGCGTCATGATCCACCAGCCGCTCGCGGGCTTCCAGGGTCAGGCGACCGACATCGAGATCCACACCAAGGAGATCTTGAAGACGCGCGACACGCTCAACGAGCTGTACTCGAAGCACACCGGTCAGGCCGTCGAGAAGATCAAGAACGACACCGACCGCGACAACTTCATGTCGGCGGCGGACGCGAAGCAGTACGGCATCATCGACGAGGTGCTGATCACCGCGAAGAAGAAGCCCGAAGACAAGAAGTAGTCGGAGCTCGTCGTCTTTCGCGCGGATCGCCGCCGCCCGCCGGGCCGTGTGGCGAGCCTCCCTCGGCTGGCCGTCATCGGTGGGCCTCGCCGTCACCGACCCCGAGGTGCGGGATGCCACGGATCGGCATCTGAGGATGGGGCTGGCAAGCTCGGGGGTCGCAGGATGCCGTAGTCCTGCACGCGCCGAACGGTAGCCCGGCCCGCGATCCCGCGGTAGGCTCGTCGCAGAGATGGCGATCGAGAAGCGAGACGGAGCCTCCTTGACCTGTTCGTTCTGCGGCAAAGCGCAGAAGGAGGTCAAGAAGCTGATCGCCGGGCCTACCGTCTACATCTGCGACGAGTGCATCGGGCTGTGCAACGACATCATCGCCGAGGAGATCGAGAAGGAGGACCAGTCGTACGGGTCGTCCGCGATCCCCAAGCCGGCCCAGATCAAGAAGGTCCTCGACGAGTACGTGATCGGCCAGGACCGCGCGAAGAAGATTCTCGCGGTCGCCGTCCACAATCACTACAAGCGGATCGATCACAAGCAGGTCGGCGTCGCGCCGGGCAGCGACGACGAGGTCGAGCTCCAGAAGTCGAACATCCTCCTGCTCGGGCCGACCGGCTCGGGCAAGACCCTGCTCGCGCAGACGCTCGCGCGCATCCTGAACGTGCCGTTCGCGATCGCCGACGCCACGAACCTCACCGAGGCCGGCTACGTCGGCGAGGACGTCGAGAACATCATCGTCTCGCTGCTGCAGAACGCCGATCACGACATCGAGCGCGCCCAGCGCGGCATCGTCTACATCGACGAGATCGACAAGATCGCGCGCAAGAGCGACAACCCGTCGATCACGCGCGACGTGTCCGGCGAGGGCGTGCAGCAGGCGCTGCTCAAGATCATCGAGGGCACGACCGCGAGCGTGCCGCCCAAGGGCGGCCGCAAGCACCCGCAGCAGGAGTTCCTCCAGGTCGACACCACGAACATCCTGTTCATCTGCGGCGGGGCGTTCACCGGGCTCGAGGACATCATCGAGAACCGCGTCGGTCAGAAGCTGATCGGCTTCGGCGCCGGGATGAACAAGAAGGTCGAGCGCTCGCAGTGGGAGCTGATCCAGGAGGTCGAGCCCGAGGATCTCCTGAAGTACGGGATGATCCCCGAGTTCATCGGTCGCCTTCCGGTGATCGCGCCGCTGCACGAGCTATCCGAGGAGGCGCTCGTCCAGATCCTCACGCAGCCAAAGAACGCGCTCGTGAAGCAGTACCAGAAGCTGTTCGAGATGGACGGCGTGAAGCTCAAGTTCGGCAAGAACGCGCTGACCAAGGTCGCGAGCATGGCCGCCCAGCAGAAGAGCGGCGCGCGTGGCCTCCGCGCGATCCTCGAAAGCGCCCTGCTCGACATCATGTACGACGCGCCCGGCCAGTCGGTCGCCGAGGTGATCGTCAACGAGGACGTCATCGAGAAGCACTCGATGCCGCTGATCACCTACGGCAAAGACAAAGACGCCAAGGCCGTCGAGAGCGCCTAGCGTCGCCTTAGCGTCGAATCGAGGGCTTCGCGCACGCGGCGAAGCAGCATGTCGGGCATCAACGGCTTCTGCAGCAGCATGATCCCGACGTCGAGGACGCCGTGATGGACGATCGCGTCGCCGGCGTAGCCGCTCATGTAGAGCACGCGCATCTCGGGGCGCAGCGGCGCCAGGCGGGTCGCGAGCTCGCGGCCGCTGATCACCGGCATCACGACGTCGGTCAGCAGCAGGTGGATGATCCCCGGGTGTGACTTCGAGAGCAGCACGGCCTCGGCGCCGTTGCGCGCGTCGAGCACGCTGTAGCCGTGGCGCTGGAGGACGCCGCACGCGACCGCGCGCACCTGGTCCTCGTCCTCGACGACGAGGATCGTCTCCCAGCCGCGCAGGCTCGCGACCGCGACCTCCGCGGTGGGTCGCGCCGCGGGCTCGCGCGAGCGCGGAAAGCAGATCGTGAACGCCGCGCCCTGGCCCGGCTCGCTGTCGACCCGGATCGTGCCGCCGTTCTGGTTGACGATGCCGAACACGGTCGACAGCCCGAGCCCGGTGCCCTTGCCGACCGCCTTGGTCGTGAAGAACGGCTCGAACACGCGCTGCCGCGTCGCGCGATCCATGCCGACGCCGGTATCGGTGACCGTGACGCACACGTGCTCGCCCGCGCCGAGCTCGGGATGGTCGAGCAGGTTTCGCGTCTCGATCGTGAGGCGGCCGCCGGTCGGCATCGCGTCGCGCGCGTTGACGACGAGGTTGAGGATGACCTGCTCGAGATGGCGCGGATCGGCCTTCACGAGGCCGAGACCTTCGCCCGCGATGCTGCGGTACTCGATCGACTCGCCGATCAGCCGGCGGTTCATGTTCGCCATCCCGGCGAGGATCTCGTTGAGATCGAGGACGCGTGGATCGGCGATCTGCTTGCGGCTGAACGCGAGTAGCTGGCGGGTCAGATCGGCGGCGCGCTCGCCGGCTTTCTTGATCTCGAGCAGATCTTCGCGTCGCGGATCCTCGACCTCGGATTCCTCGATCAACATCACGACGTAGCTGAGGATGACCGACAGGAGGTTGTTGAAGTCGTGCGCGATGCCGCCGGCGAGCTGGCCGATCGCCTCCATCTTCTGCGCCTGACGGAGCTGTTCCTCCGTGGCGCCGAGGGCGGCCTCGGTGCGTCGGCGCTCGGCGAGCTCGCGCGTCGCGGTCTCGAGGAGCCACGCGTTGGTCAAGGCGATCGACGCGTGCGACGCGATGTCCTCGAGCAGCGTGAGATCGTCGGGCGTGTACGGTCGACCGACCGCGCTGCGCGTCATGATCGCGACGCCGATCGGCTTGCCGTTGACGCGCAACGCGACGGCGAGCAAGCTGCGGATCGCGAGCTCGCCGGCGACCTCGCGATCCGCCGCCGCCATCGCCTCGCCGTGCGCCTCGACCGTCATCACCGGCACCAGCACCGACTCGCCGGTCTCGAGCACGCGCCCGGTGAAGCCCTCGCCGACGCGCTGCGGGGTTCGCCCGGCGGCGAGCGTCGCCGCGCGGACCCGCGGATCGCGATGCCACGTCGCGCCCTGCACCATCAGGCCGTCATCGGTCGCCATCCGCAGCGAGCACATCTCGCCGACGACCTCGGACAGCCGGCGCGCGAGCAGCTCGAGCAGCTTGTCGTAGCTGCCGGTCGCGAGTGCGAACTCGCGCGTCAGCTCGGACAGCACGCGCAGCCGATCGGTCATCCGGTCGCGCTCGGCGAGCTCGCGCTGGGTCGCCGCGAACAGCTTGCTGTTCGTGATCGCGATCGACGCTTGCAGCGCGAGATCCTCGAGAAGATCGCGATCGGCTTCGGTGAACGGGTTGGCCGGGTCTTCGCGCGTGAGGATCGCGACGCCGATCACGCGGCCCTCAGCGCGAAGTGGGACGCCCATGATCCCGGTGACCGACAGCGACGTGATGATCGACCGCCGATCCTCGATCAGCTTGGCGAGCGCGATCGGCGTCGGTGCCGTGCGCCACACCGCGTGCCCGGTAGTCAGGGCCTCGCCGGCGACCCCGGCGTCGACGCGCTGCGGGTTCGCGACCAGCCAGCGCTGCCAGGTCCCCACCTTGTCGCTGTCGGGGTGGTAGAGCCCGTCGATGGTCGTGAACACCTCGCCGCTCGGCGGCACCATGCGGATGAGGCAGCCCTCGCCGACCATCTCGCTCAGCCGCTTCGCGATCAGCGAGACCAGCTGCGGATAGTCGCCGGTGACCAGCGCGAGCTCGCGCGCGAGCTCCGAGATCAGGCGAAGGCGTCGCGCCAGCCGTTGCAGCTGCGCCTCTGGCGACTCGAGCTCCGGCACTTCCCGGGGAAGATCTACACCTAAGGCGAGTCCGACATCACGAAGCGGATCTTGAATCCACGCACGCGCACCGGGACAGCCTGCCCCGATTTCTCTCCGGGTGTAAACGTGCACGCCGTGAGGGCGGCGATCGCGGCCTGGGTGAGCCCGTGCTCGAGGCCCTGGACGACGGTGATCTCGCGCGCGCGGCCGTGCTCGTCGACGATCAGGTCGAGCACGACGACGCCCTCGATCCCCGCCGTGCGCGCCTCGTCGGTGTACTTGCCGGCACAGCGACCCTGCGGCAGTGGCAACTTGGTGACCTCGTAGGCCGCGACCGGTGGGGCGAGCGGCTTGACCGCGTCCTTCGCCGGACCCACGGCGCTTCCAGCCCCGGGCGACAGCGTGTTGCCGACATGCACCGCGGGTCCGTTCCCACCTTGCGAGGTCGACTCCATCGTGACGCCATAGACCGGCTTGGTCGTCGAGTCGGACACCACGGCATGATCGGTCGGCGGCGTGTCGACCGGCGCGACGTCGTGCACGACGGTCGGTGGCTGCGGCACCGGTGGGTGCGGCTCGAGCGGCTTCTTCTGGGGCTCGGGCTTGGGTGGTTCCGGATCCGGCTTCGGCGGCTCGGGCTCCGGATCGGGCAACGCCTCGGGCTGCTTCGGCGGTTCGACGACGCGGATCTCGACCGGCGGAGAGCTCCCGGCGGCCTCGGCGGGCGGCAACAGCTCGAGCAACTCCGTGAACACGAAGTGCATGCCGACCGAGATCGCGGCGCCGATCGCGATGCGCGTCCACACGTCACTCATGGCGTGCCGGGCGCTACCATCTCGCTGGGGTCGATCTGGATCGCGAACGACGTCACGCCGAGTGCCTTGACGGTGTCGAGCACCCAGACGACGCGGCCGTGCGAGACCGCCTTGTCACCCGTGATGATCGCCTGCGACTTGGGATCCTTGGCGATCGCGACGCGCACCGCGGCACGCAGCGCCTCGGGCGTGACCGGCTTGTCGTCGAGATAGAGCGTGCCGTCTCGCTGCAGCGTGATCGCGAGCGTGGTCGGCGGCACCGCGGTGCTCTGCGACGCGTGTGGCAGCTCGACCTCGATGGCCTGCTTCGCGATCAGGTGGGCGGTCAGCATGAAGATGATCAGCAGCACGAGCATGATGTCGACGAGCGGCGTGACGTTGATCTCCGCAATGATGCCGCGGCGGCGGCCCGCGCGCCCGGCCATTATTTCGCCGGCTCCGTCTTCACGTACGCGAGGACCTCGTGCGCGAGGCCCTCGGCGTCCGCGGTCTGGGTCTCGACGCGCCGGATGAACGCGTTGTACGCGGCGACCGCGGGGATCGCGACGAGCAACCCGACGCCGGTCGCGACCAGCGACTCGGCGATGCCCGACATCACGGCCTGCGAGCCCTGCCCGGAGCTCGCCGCGAGATCGTGGAACGAGCGGATGATGCCGAGCACGGTGCCGAACAGGCCGATGAACGGGGCGTTGCTGCCGAGCGTGCCGAGGATCGCGAGCCAGCGCTCGTACCGCATGCGCTCGCGCTCGACCGCGGCGAGCTTGTGCTCCTCGACCGCCGCCGCGCCGTCCTCGACGTGCGAGAGGCACGCGCGGATCACCTCGGCCTGCATCGAGCGCGCGCCAGTCAGCTTCGCGAGCGCTGCCTTGGGGCCCGACGAGCGCAGCGCGGCGAGCGAGGCCGCCAGCTGATCGCGCGGGGTCCGCTCCACGATGAAGAACCACAGCCGCTCGACCATGATCGCGACCGAGACAAAGCTGAGGAAGATCATCAGCCACAGCACCCAGTGGGAGCCGGCGCGCAGCATGAGATCGAGGATCGTGCCGTCGATCGACGTCGTGTCGGTGCCTGGAACTACCGGAGCCATCTCAACATCCTTTCTAGAACCGTCCGCGGAGTCCCACGGTCGGGAGCACGTAGCGAATCACCGTGCCCGTCGTGACCTCCTCGGGGAGCAGCGCGACGTTGGTGATATCGACGTAAAAATCGAGCAACCACTTGCGATAGACCGCGCGCTTGTCGAACCGAAGATCGAACCGGAAGTAGCCCGCGCCGCGCGCCTCGTTGTAGCCGGCCGTCGTGGTCTCGGGCTTACCGCTCTGGAACTGGAGTCGCAACCCGACGTCCCAGTTGCGCCGCAGCGGCAAGCCCATCACCACGTTGACGAGGTGCGTGCGATCGAAGTCGTACGGCACCCACACGCCCGCGCGCTTGCGCTCGGAGCGCGACAGCGTGTACGAGATCCAGCCGAACACGCCGGTCTTCGCGGCGCGGCGCAACAGCACCTCGGCGCCGTACGACCGGCCGACCTGCGGCGTGGTCAGTCGATCGATGAACGTCTGCGCATCGTTCGGCGTGACGACCGACGTCGGGATCAGCGTCGGATTCGCGGTGTTGACGACCGATGCGTCGTTGACCGACAGATCGAAGATCGTCGGATCCATGTAGTTGAAGTACGCCTCGGTCGTCAGCTGGAACCGATCGTCGAGCGGCACCTCGACGCCGATGCTCGACTGCACCGAGCGCTGCAAGCCGTACTTGAGCGGCATGAGATCGAGGCCCGGAAGCGGCAGGACGAAGCGCGGCGGCTGGTGGAACACGCCGATCGCGGCCTTCAACCACACCGCGCTGTCGTCGCTGTCGGGCGGCACGTCGGCGAGGTCGCGGCGAGCCGCGGCGTAGCGCGCGCTGATCCGTGGATCGACCGACTGCTTGCTCGTCGCGCCATCCGAGTACGCGTCGGCACGCACGCCGGGCCGGATCAGCCAGTTCTTGGTCGGCCGGATCAGCGCCTCGACGAGGCCGGAGCCGATCTGGTACTTCTTCAAGTCCGCGGTGATCGTCGCGAGCGGGTTTCCGCCGGTCAGCGCCTGGCTCTCCTGGTTGAAGCTGCGCAGCGAGCCCTCCACACCCGCGGTCAGCGTGAGCTCGGGGCTCGGCGTCCACTTGCCCTGCACGCTCGGATCGACCGAGAGCACCGAGAAGTTGAGGCCGTTCGAGAACGACTTGTCGTAGCCGAGCACGACGCGCGCGTTGCCACCGAGATCGCCGACCGTGTGGTGCCCGCGCAGCTCGACGCGGTGGAACCCGAGGATCAACGCCGGCGTGAGCGGCGGATTCTTGGTGCCCGGCGGCACGGTGGAGGCCGGCGTGTCGAGCTCGTCGCGCGCGCCGTACGCGAACACGGTCCAGCCGGTGTTCGGCGAGCCGCCGTCGAGCCGCAGCTGGTAGTCCCAGTACGACAGCGAGACCTGATCGGTCGCGAGCGACAGGATGTAGCCCGGGTAGCCGTAGCGACCCGCCACCGTCGCGGTCGCGCCGATCGCCTCGATCGGCTGGCGCACGAGGCCACCGGCCTGCAGGAGGTTCGCGTCGAGATCGATCAGGTGCTCGTCGCGGCGCGCACGCGCGGTGCGGCCGTCGATGATGCCGCCGGTGTAGCCGCCGTAGAGCACCGGCGCGCCACCCGGGTAGAACTGGATCTCGTCGACGAAGTCGGGGTGGATGACGCTCGGGCCCGAGAGCAGGTGATAGAGCAGCGGGATGCGCGTGCCGTCGAGCAGGTAGCCGGTCGAGCTCGGGCTCGAGCCGCGCACGATCGGAAACGGCAACAGCGAGACGACCGACGCGACGCCGGGCAGCGCCTGCACGACGCGGAACGGATCGCCGAACGTGCCGGGGATCTGCTTGATCTCCGCGCCGCGCAGCGTGATGCGCGAGACCTCCTCGCGGCGTTGCTCGCCGACCACGACGATCTCGTACGGATCGTAGCGATCGCGCTCGACGTAGTAGGTGACCGCGAGCTCCTGCTTGTCGGCGAGTGACTCGGTCTGGAGAAACACGTTGTGGCCGGGTGCGGTCACCGTGATCTTCGCGGCACCCGCGGGGACCGCGACACGAAACAGGCCCTTGGCATCGCCCTCGCCGGTGTACGGCACGCCGTCGATGATCGCGGTGACGGTCGCGCTCGCGACCGGCGCGCGGGTGCCGAGCTCGACGAGCTTGCCGCGCAGGATCGCGGTGAGCTTGGGGCCCTTCGCGGTCGTCGGTGGCGGCGGTGGAGGCGGCGGCAAGAACGTGTGCGTGAACGTGATCTCGACCGGCACCGGCGCGCCGTCCGCGGTCGCCGGGTCGAACGTGAAGCCCTTGACCGCCGCGATCACGGCGTCGTCGAACGGCGGCTGTGGCGGCGTGACCGGGTCGACCTTCTGCACGACGCCCTTGTCGTCGACCAGGATCTTGACGGTGACGACGATCGCCGTCTCGTGGTGCGGCGCGTTCGCCGGATAGGGGACGTCGGTGCTCCCACGCGCGTGCGGCGGCTCGAACGTCGCCGGCGGTGCCGGCGCCGGCGCGGGTGCCGGATCGGGTGGCGGCGTGGGCTGCGCGCTCGCAACGCGTGCGATCAGCCCGAGGATGACGAGCGCGCGGATCATCGCCACATCACCGTCCAGCCCAGCGTGACGCCGGTGTGTGCCCAGTACTGGCGGCGCAGGATCGCGGTGCCGGTGTCGGGCTCGACGCGCCCGCTGTCATCGGTGCAGGCGGTCCACTGCGCATCGATCTCGAGCGCGATCGCGGTCGACGCGCGCGGCCCGAGCACGGTCGACCACTCCCCGCGCACGAGACCGGCGGCGCCGACGCCGCTACAGCTCGCGATCGGGTGCGAGGCATCGGGGAACGTGTACGTCGTGTTGAGCTGACCGGGCAGCGGCGTCGCATCGGTGCGCCCGGTCGAGCCCTCGACGATGCCGCCGAAGCCGAAGCCGAACGCGATCGCGAGGTTCGGGGTCGCGTGGTACGTCGGATCGACCGTGCCGGCGAACCGCAGGCCCGACAGGCCACCGGTGCGCGACACGCTCGCGTACTGCAGCGAGGCGAGCAGCGACCAGGTCTCGTCGAGCCGCAAACCGGCGCGGATCGTGGCGCCGAGCAACCGACCACCCGGCGCGCCGTTCACGCCCGAGAACTGTCCGTAGACCGCGCCGAGCGCGAGGCGGAACCCCTGGCGCTGCCACGCGAGGCGATCGGCCTCCGACGGCAGCGACAGCTTGGGCTCGGGATCTTCATCGACCTTGTCGGCCTTGCCTTGCTTCGGGCTGTCGTCGGCGTGGGCGATCGTCGCGGGGATCAGGAACGCGAGCGCGAGGGCGAGCGATCTCATGGACACGGCCACCAGGTCGGCGGCGTCGCCGAGATGTCCCAGTCGGGGAGCTCGCAGTTCGCATCCTCGCGACAACCGCGTAGCACGTAGTGCGTGAGGCCCTTGCACTCGTCGGGTCGCCCCGAGATCACGAACTGGGTCTGCGGCATCGCTGGGGGCGCGCCGAAGCTCGCGAGCTGCGTGCACGCGGCGGTGCGCATCGTTAGATCGGGCTCCATCTCCGGCGGCTCGCGAAACCGGATGCTGCTGTCGCTGCGGCGCTCCTCGCACGCGATCTCGCGCACGTCGGGATCGCCGGGGAGCACGAGCGCGACCGTGGTGGCGGCGGGCGCGAGCTGGCTGCACGTCGCCGGATCCTCCTGCGGGAGCGTGCCGCCGAGCGTGGCCGCGATCGCGTCGGCCGCCGAGAAGCCGCCGGCACCATCGATCGAGAAGCCCGGCAGCGGATCGCCACAGCCCGCGCGCGGGTAGTACGCGGTGGTGACGAACGCGCCCTCGCGATACGCGAGCCGCTGATCGGGGTGCGTCATCGACAGGAAGCTCGTGGCGAGGACGACATCGACCGAGTCGGGGCCCTGCTCGTCGGGCGGACCGTCCTCGCGACCGCCGAGCCGATGCGGGCGCGATAGCTCGAGCGTGCCGCTCGCGTCGCGATCGTCGTAGAGCACGAGGCTCGCGTACGCGACGCGCGCGGTGACGTCGCCGACCAGCACGTCGGCGGCCGGCAGCGACGACAGCGAGATCTGGATCGGCTCGCCGGGCACGACGTCGACGTCGGCGCCGACGTGATCCGGCACGAAGCCGAACGCGTCGCGACAGCCCGCGGCGATCGCGGCGGCCGCCGAGTCCGAGTCCGGTGGGATGATGCACAGCGGCTCGGTCAACCAGGCCTGGCCCCACATGAGAGCGACCTTCGGCGCGACCGTGCCGGCCGGCAGCGCCCCGTCGACCCGCAGGTCGATCGTGACGAGCGGAGGCACCGCGCCGCCGAAATTCTGCAGCGAGTCGCAGCCACCTGCGAGGGCGACGATCGCGACCAGGGACTTCACGGACGCCATGCGACTCCCAGCTCTGTGGACCACCCGAAGTGCGCGTTGCTTGCCACGACATCGATCGTCGGACCACCCGCCAGCTCGAACAGCCAGTGGCCGGCGATGTGGAGCTCGATCACGAACGCGAGATCGGCCCCGGGCAGGAGCGCGATCGCGCGCGTCTCGAACACGTCGCTCATCAGGCGCGAGGCCTGGTTGCGCGTGCGGGTCTCGTGAACCAGGTTACCGCCGAGCCCGAGCCGCAGCCCGATCGTCGCACGGCCGGCCGTCGTGGTCGCGGCGCCGGTCGCGCGCAGCCGCAGCTCGCGGTGCGTGACGGTCCAGAACTCGGAGCCCTCGGTCGCGGTGAGGCCCTCGGCCCGCGCCCCCCAAGCGAGGCCACGCCCGTACGAGAATCCCCCACCCACCCCGAGCGCCTGACCCGCGGGCAATGCAGCAGGAAGTGCCACGACGAGCCCGCCGTCGATCGCGAGCTCGTTGCCGGGCTTGAAGTTCCAGGTGTCGTCGCCGAGCAACGTGCCGTCGGCGTGCGCGATCCGTGCGAACCCGACGACAACCGCGATCAAGACCAGGCGCATGAGCTCCTCCGTACGTGGTCACCGTACATCGCAACCTTCGGTGAGCGGAGATTGCGAAATGTTTCTTGTTCCGAAGGACTGCCGGGTCTGCGACAACTCACCCTGACGTGCCCGCCGTATGTCCTCCCAGCGTGGTGCTCGTCGGTCCCGAGGCCGACGTGGTCGCGTCGATCACGACGATCCTCGCCTCGCGCGACATCGTGACCGACGGCGGCGACGTCACGCGCCCGGATTGCCCGACCGTGCATGCGACGATCGTGCGTCGCGACGGTCACCTGCAGCTCGCCATCGAGCGCGCCGATCAGCCACCGGTCGAACGTACGGTCGACGATCCGACCACCGCGGCAACGGTGATCGAGTCGTGGACGCGGCGCGACCTCGGATCGCCACTGCTCGGCGTTCGACCGGTGCCCCATCGTGTGGCGACCGCACCGTCGAGGCGCGAACCGACCGAGGTGGTGGTCGTGGCACCAGCTCCACACACCTCGACGCGGGGCCTCCAGCTGTTCGCGGCGGCCGAGACCGCGTACGCGACCGATCACACGTTGTGGGCTGGCGCTGAGATCGGCGCCAGCATCGGCCTCGGGCCGGTGTGCGCCGCCGCGCGGCTGCGCGTCGATACGGTCGCCGATGCGCCGAGGGCGTTCGGGAACTTCGACCGCGAGAACCAGGAGCTGCTGATCGGGCTCGACATTCCGATCGCCCTCGGGCACCTGCGGCTGACGCCGGGCTTCGCGGCGGGGCTCGGCGTCATGCACACGCACGTCGAGGAGCAGGGTCAGGGTGGCGAGACCGGCGGGCTGCGCGCCGACGCGCATATCACGCTGACCATTCCACTCGGCGCCCAGCTCGCGCTCGACGTCGCGCTGTCGGGCGACCTCACGCAGGCAACCCAAGTCGAGACCTCGACGACCATGCAGCTGCCAGCCGAACCGCGCGGCATCGCGCACATCTCGGTCGGCGTGCGCTACGGTGGGTTGTGAACGAGACCAAGGGGCAGTTGCTCGCGCTCCGGCGCATCGCCGGCGAGACCGCCGAGCTGTCGGACGAGGCGCTCGTCGCCGCGTGTGCGACCGGCGATACCGCCGCCCTCGGTGCGCTGTTCGATCGGTTTCACGTCGCGGTCTATCGATTCGCGAGCCGGCTGCCGACGATCGACGAGGCCGCGCGTGACGATCTCGTCCAGGCCACGTTCCTCGAGGTCCGCAAGTTCGCGCGCGCGTTCCGTGGCGCGTCGGCGGTGCGCACGTGGATCCTCGGGATCGCCGCGAACGTCGCGCGCTCGCAGCTGCGCAGCGAGGTTCGGCGCCGCACGCGCCAGCACCACTTCCTCGACGTGACCGACGGCACCCCGCCCGCGATCGACGAGCGCATCGATCGCCAGCGCCTGATGGCGAAGATCGCCGACGCGCTCGCCGGCCTGTCGCGCGATCACCAGATCGCGTTCGTGCTGTGCGATCTCGAGCAGCTGCCCGGAGCCGAGACCGCGAAGGCGCTCGGGATTCCCGAGGGCACGCTGTGGCGCCGGCTGCACACCGCGCGGCGCGCGATCCGCGTGGCGATCGAGGAGGATCGGTGAGCACCGAGCGCGTCGAGGACGACGCCACCGAGCGCGCCATCGAGCTCGCCCGCGAGCTGCCGCTCGAGGTCGCGCTCCCACCGACGGCGGGTCGCGAAGAGATGCGCACGGCGATCCTCGCCGCGGCCGCGCGCCGCGCGCCGATCCATTCGAGCCACGTGCGGCGCTACGCGCTCGGCGGGATCGTGCTCGCCGCGGCGGCCACGGTCGCGATCGTGCTCGCGGCCCGCAGCGAGCCCACGCGCGCCATCGCGCCGATCGCGGCGATCGAGCATCGCGGCACGGTCCACGCGATGAGCGGCGCGCGCTTCACGTCGAGCACGTTGCCCGACGAGATCGTGCGCCTGTCGGACGGCACGATCGCGATCGACGTCGATCCACTCGCGCCGGGCGAGCGGTTCCGCGTCGTGGTCGGCGACGGCGAGATCGAGGTCCGCGGCACCGCGTTCGAGGTCGTCGCGAGCGACGATCACCTGCTCGCGGTGACGGTCGCGCACGGCCGCGTCGAGGTCCGCCCGATCGGCGGCGTGATCACCGTGCTCGGCGCCGGCGAATCGTGGCACCGCACGGTCACCGCGCGCATCGACGTGCCCGCGCCGATCGTCGTCCCGTCACCGCCCTCGCCTCCCACGCGCGCGCCGCTGCGCATGACGACGCTCCAGCCAAAGCCGGCGATCGCGCCGATCGCGCGCACGCCCGACGCGATCGCCCTCGACGAGGCCTGGAGCGCGATGCGGACGTCGAAGTTCAGCGCCGCGGCGACCGCGTTCGCGCGCGTCGTGGCGATCGCGCCCGACGGCTCGCTCGCCGACGACGCGCGGTACTGGGCCGCGGTCGCGCACAGCCGCGCCGGCGAGCGCGATGCCGCGATCGTCGCGTTCCGCGAGCTCGTCGATCGCCACCCGACGTCGGCGCATGTCGACGAGGCGAGCGTGATGCTCGGCTGGTTGTTGCTCGAGACCAACGCGCTCGACGAGGCCCGCCGCCGGTTCGTCGCCGGTGCGGGTGCCACCGCGTCCGAGGTCCGCGACAGCGCGCGCGCCGGACTCGAGTCGCTCGATAAACCGCAGTAGCTACGACCAGTTACACGATCTTTGCGACATCGGCTGTCGAGCCTCCTCTTGGATTCCAGGAGGCAGATAACCGATGACCGATACCTATCAGAGACTCGTACTTGCGGTGGCCGGAGCCCTGGCGATCGGCGCCACGACCTCGGCGTGTGGCGACGACGGCGGCAAGCCGACGGACGACGCGGCACCCCCGGTGACCGTGATCTTGAAAGATCCGTCGCGCTCGAGCGCGATCGCGATCACCGACGACCGCGCGCACGTCGCGATGGTCAATCCCGACGACGGGACGCTCTCGGTCTACCAGACGTCGGACAACGCGCGCACCGCGAAGGTCGCCACCGGCAAGCGGCCATCCGGCGTGGTGCTCGCGGCCGACGGCAAGACGGCGTACGTCGCCAACCGCGACGATGCGACCGTCGTGCGCGTGACCGGCATCGACGGTGGCACCCCCGCCGTCGATGCCACGGTCGCGGTCGGTGCCGAGCCGGTCGCGCTCGCGCTGTCGCCGACCGGGAAGCTGCTGTTCGTCGCCGAGATCGCGCAGAGCCGCGTGTCGGTGATCGACACGGCGACCATGAAGGTGATCGAGACCCTCGTGGTCGATCGCCCGCGCGCGCTCCTGGTCACCAACAACGCGGACGACAACGACGCCGACGAGCAGCTGATCGTCCCCGAGTTCTACGGCGCGCCGGTCGCGGGGCGGGAGGCCAAGGACGACGGCCGCACCGGCAGGGTTCACGTGTTCTCGCTCGCCGACCTCACGGTCGACAAGCCGATCTCGCTCGCGCCGCTCGACAGCGGCTTCCACAAGGGTGGCGACGTCAACAACCCGACGGTGTTCGCGTCGCCGAACCAGCTCGGCTCGGTCGCGATCGCCGAGGGCCGGATCTACGTGACGAGCGTCTCGGCATCGCCCGACGGCCCGGCGCGGTTCGACAACAACGTGTTCCCGGTCGTCCACGTCGCCGATCTCGCGACCGGCGCCGAGGTGACCGGCGCGGGCGGCACGACGAACCTGGCACGCAAGATCGTCGATGCCATCCCGGCGCCGACCGTCGACGCGCCGCGGTTCCAGCCCGGCGATCTGGCGGACATCGCGTTCGTCGGCGGCAAGGGTGCCGACGGCAGCGTCGTCGCGTACACGATCGGCCGCGCTGGTGACCTCATGGTCCGCGTGACGTTCGGTCCGTCGGGCACCGCGATCGGCTCGACGCAGAACAAGCTGATCGATCTCGCAGGCAACGACACGATCGGCAAGTGCCAGGGGCCGATCGGCCTCGCGATCGACTCGGATCACGGCAAGGCCTACGTCAACTGCTGGGTGTCGCGCCGCCTGGCGGTCGTCGACTTCGCGCAGCAGGCGATGAGCGGCACGTTCGAGGGCTCGCCGGCAGCGGTCGGCGCAGCGGAGCTCTCGGTCGCGCGCGGCAAGCGCTTCTTCTTCACCGGTCGCGCGCGGTGGTCGAACGCCGGCGGCAACGGCGCCAAGGGTGGCGAGGGCTGGTCGTCGTGCGGCTCGTGTCATCCCGATGGCCTCACCGACAACATGACGTGGGTGTTTGGCGCGGGGCCGCGCCAGACGACGTCGACCGACGGCACGTTCTCGCACGGCGGCGGCGCGCAGAAGCAGCGCGCGCTGAACTGGACCGGCATCTTCGACGAGATCCACGACTTCGAGCGCAACACGCGCGACGTCTCCGGTGGGCTCGGCGCGATCACGACCGCGCCGGCACCGACCGACTGCAACGCACTCGACAAGGAGACCCAGGTCTCGCTCGTCGGCATCGGCGGCCTCGCGAAGCCGCTCAAGGAGCTCGCCGATGACGCCGCCACCGCGACGTGCGGCCACAAGGACTGGGACGACATGACCGCGTACATGAAGACCATCGAGCCGGTGCACGGCAAGCAGGCCGACGGCGCGGCGATCGATCGCGGCAAGGCGGCGTTCGCCGAGGGCAACTGCGCCAAGTGTCACGGCGGCGCGGGATGGACGGTGTCGCGCGTGTTCTACGACGTGACCGGCGCGAACACGACGGCGCTCGGCACCACGGCGTTCACGCGCCCGCCGTTCTTCCCGAGCACGTGGATGTACGACGCCGACCCGGCGGTGCCGACCAAGCGCAACCTGATCTCCGGTCAACCGGCGATCGCCGCCGACGACACCGGCCCGCTGTCGATCGGCGCCGGCATCGGCGAGATCGCGTGCTCGCTGCGCAACGTCGGCACGTTCGGCGCGCTCGATCCGAACGCCACCGCGGCGCTCGAGCTGCGCCCGGTCGCCGGCGGGTCGCCGACCACGGCCGAGGGACGCGGCGGCTACAACGTGCCGTCGCTCTACGGGCTCGCGATGGGCGCGCCCTACCTGCACCACGGCCAGGCGCCTACACTCGACGCGCTGTTCTCGGATGCCCGCTGGAGCTTCCACACCAACGCCGGCAACGCGAACTTCAGCCTCGCGCTCGGAAGCGGCACGAAGCTCGCCGACCTGACCGCGTACCTCCTGTCGATCGATGCGACGACCGCCGAGGTCGCCATCCCGACGGACGTCGCCACCGGCGGCAGCTTCGACGCCTGCCCGGCGAACTGAGATCAGCCCGGCAGCGACACGGTGAACCGCGCGCCGCCGCCGTCGCGATCCTCGACGGTGATCGTGCCGCGGTGGCCGTCGACGATGCGCTTGCAGATCGCGAGGCCCAGGCCGAGCCCAGGGCCGGCCGCGCGATCGGTGGCGGCATGAACCCCGCGCGCGAACGGCTCGAAGATCCGCTCGCGCATGAGGACGGGCACGCCGGGACCGCGATCCTCGACGGCGAACCGCGGCCCGGGGCCCACGATGACCACCACCGGATCGGTGGTCGGCGAGTGGGCGATGGCGTTCCGGATCAGGTTGTCGAATACGATCTTGATGGCGTCGGCGTCGATCGAGGCGGACGCCGGGCCGTGCGGCGCGAGCTCGACGGTGACGCCGCGCTCCTCGGCCACGCGGGCGGCACGCGCGATCGCGTTGTGCGCGAGGCCGTCGAGGTTGTGTTCCTTGAGGCGCAGGCCCGCGGCGCCGGCCCGCGACAGCTCGAGCAGCTTGTCGACCAGCTCGTTCATCTGGCGGACCTCGGCGAGCGTGTCGTCGGCGACCTCCTCCCAGTGCGGGACGTCGCGCGGCTTGCGGCGGGCGACCTCGAGGTTCGTCGAGATCACGGTCAGCGGCGTCCGCAGCTCGTGCGACGCGTCGGCGGCGAACTGGCGCTGCGCCGCGACGCCGGACTCGATGCGGCGGAGGAGGTCGTTGAGCGCGCCCGACAGCCGATCGAGCGCGTCGTTGGTCCGGGTCAGCGGCAGGCGCTCGGCGAGGTTCTCGCCGGTCATGCGCGACGCGCTCGCGATCACGTCGTCGAGTCGATCGGTCGTCGTGTGCGTCAGCTTGCGGCCGATCAGGATCGCGATCGCGACGCCGATCGGCGCGGCGAACGTGAACGCGAGCAGCGACTGCTTGATCAGCTCGACCGGCTCCTCCTCGCAGGCCTCGCCGACCTCGAACGAGTAGATCGAGTAGCCGAGGATCGCCGAGAACACGATCATCCCCATCGCGACGCTGAGCGCGAGCGAGCGCGTGAGGTTGCGCCCGACGCCGCGACCATCGTTGCTCACGCGCTACCCATCAGCCGGATGCCGATGCCGCGCACGGTCTCGAGCGCGATCGGAAACCCGGTGAGCTTCTTGCGGAGGTGGGTCAGGTGGACATCGATCACGTTGGTGCCAGGATCGAAGTCGTAACCGAACGCCTCGCGCAGGATCTCGGCGCGCGTGACGACCTCGCCGCGCCGGCGCAGGAGGCACGCGAGCAACGCGAACTCGCGCGGCGACAGCGCGACCGACTTGCCGCTCGCTTCGACCACGAGGTCGTCGCGCATGACCAGGGGCGCGTCGCCGGCCGCGGCCCAGCGCGGTCCGCCGGCGCGGCGCGCGAGGGCGCCGATCCGCGCGACCAGCTCGGCGAACGCGAAGGGCTTCACGAGGTAGTCGTCGGCGCCGCGCTGGAGTGCCTCGACCCGCGCCTCGACCGCGTCGCGCGCGGTCAACACGAGGATCGGGACGTTGACGCGCGAGGCGCGCAGCTCGCCGATCACCTCGATGCCGTCGCGATCGGGCAACCCGAGATCGAGGATCATGAGATCGAAGTCGCGCCGCAGTCCGCGTTCGATCGCGGCCGCGGCCGTCCCGACGGTGTCGGTGGCGTAGCCGTCCTCGGCGAGCCCCTCGGCGATCGTCTCCGCGAGCTTCTGGTTGTCCTCGACGAGTACGAGCTTCACGCCGAGGAAGGTAGCTCAAACACCGAGGAGCTTGTCGACCGCCTGGCGCGCCCCGCGTGGGTCGCCATGCAACGTGAGGCACGGCACATCGCGCGCGGTGAACAGCGACTCGAGCCACGACGACGACGTCGCGCCGGCGATGAAGTTGGCGTCGATCAGCGCCGCGTCGACCGGCCGGCCCTCGCTGCGCGCGAGCTGGACGAGCGCCCCCGGATCGGTTCCACCGGTCACGACGTAGCCGGCGGCGGACAGCGTGGCCTGGAGCTCGGCGAGCCGCGCCGGCGACGCGCCGACCAGCACGCGCTTGTCGGCGCGCTTCTCGACACGCGCGACGAACGCGAGCCAGCGCACGCGATCGGCGTCGCCCATCTCGACGATCAAGAGGCCGTAGCCCGCGGTGAGCCCGGCGGTCCGCGCCGTCGCGTCGTTGACGTGGCGAACGACCCGCGCGCGACCCGCGACCGGCGCACCACCGTCGTCCAGCACGACCGAGAACGACACGCTGGTCTCGACGACGACCGGGTTCGCCGGCCGGATGAACATGCCGTCGCGCGACATGTCGAGGGCCTGGGCGCGCACCGCGCCCCGCGTCGTGCCGAGGCTGACCGGCCACTCGACCGGCAACCGACGCGCGACCCGCGCCGGCGGTGCCTTGATCGTGATGTTCGCCGCGCGCGCCGCGGTCAGCAGCGTCGTGAGCTGGCGGCGCGCCGCCTCGTCGAGTTCGAAGTTGACCGAGAACGTCGCGGCGCCGCTCGCGCGCACGTCCTGCTCGGTCGAGACCTTGCCGACCGAGCCGCGCACCAGGGCGCGATGTCCGCCGAACGCGAGCGCGACATCGACGTGATCGTGGAGCCGCGGCAACGCACCGGCGAGCAGGGCGGCTCCCTTGAGGCTGAGCGCGCCGATCCGGATCGGGAGCCAGCGACCGCTGCGCAGGTAGCGCGCGTAGATCACGCTCGGCGGGGCGGCGTCGTTCTGGTCGGTCGCGTTCAGGTACGGCTCGGTGCCGAGCTGGCTCGGCGACCGCATGCGACGCGCGCGCGTGGACAGCTCGGTGTCTCGATCGGCGACACCGGACATCGGCGGCAGCGACGGGATCACGTCGCGCAACGCGGCGTGCGATCCGGATCCCTTGCCGCGCACGATCACGTGCGGCGATGGCAGGCGAACGTCGGATGCGCGATCGGCGCGCGCCAGATCGTTGCGTGGTGGTGCTGGCGGTTCGAGGTCGCGCGTGCCCTTGGGAGCTGGAACCGGCGGTGGCTTCGCGACCTTCTCCATGTCGTCGCGGGTGCCGCGCGCACCCGAGGCGACTGGCGGCGCGGTCGGCGCGCGCTTGAGCGGGATCGCGCCGAGCAGCGTCGGGCGCTTCGGGACGTTCGGCATCTTCGCTTCGCGCACGAGCCGCACGAGCTCGACCAGCGCACCGACGACGGCGCGCTGGTTGTCGAGCTGGAGCGTGCAGCGCGACAGGCGATCGTGGATGAAGCGCTTGCGATCGCCATCGGACAGCTCGGCCGGTTGGACCATGCCGATCTCGGCGAGCAGCGCGACCTCGATGACGTACGCGAGCTTGTCGTCGCCGAGCGCGAGCCGGTCGTAGCGCAGGTTCAGCACCGCGTTGTCGGCGTTCGGATCGTAGTAGGCGATCACGTTCGCGAGCGGCGGCGCGTGACTCGAGTCGAGGGGCGCGAGGACCTGCTGCCAGTGCCCGAGGCGCTGGCGAGGCTGCTCGATCAGCAGGAAGGTCTCGACGATCGTAGACACGCGCGGCCACGAGGAGCACCACCAATGCCACCACCGGTGAGTGCAAGCTGGCTTACGTCAGAACCACGATCGATATAGGATCATTTGTAGGGCACATCTCACGTAGTTATCGGGAGTATGGCGTGATTACCACGTCATGTTGGTAATTTTGCCACACTCGGACTGATCCCGATGCCCGACTCCGATTTCTTGCGCAAGTATAGGTGTCCACTAAAGTAATGGCGATGAAGAACCCTGTGGGTGGTGGAATCGCGACTCGGCTTCCGCTCCTCCCACTGCGCGACATCATCGTGTTTCCACACATGGTCGTCCCGCTGTTCGTCGGGCGCGACAAGTCGCTGTCCGCGCTCGAAGAGGCGATGGCTGGAAACAAGGAATTGCTGCTGTCGACGCAGCGGCGCGCGAAGACCGACGATCCGAGCGCCGAGGACATCTTCGCGATCGGCACCGTCGGTCACATCATCCAGCTGCTGCGCTATCCCAAGGGTCCGGTGAAGGTGTTGATCGAGGGTCGCGCGCGCGGCCGGATCAAGAGCTTCATCCAGAGCGATCCGTTCTTCGTGTGCGATGTCGAGGAGGTCGAGGAGGCGTCCGACGACGGCGTCGAGATCGCGACCCTCATGCGCTCGATTCAGGACGTGTTCGAGGACTACGTGAAGCTCAACACGCGCATCCCACCCGAGATGCTGGTGAGCGTGCGTGCGATCGAGGAGCCCGGCCGCCTCGCCGACACGATCGTCGCGCACGTCATGCTGAAGCTGAAGGACAAGCAGGAGCTGCTCGAGACGCTGTCCCCGGCGAAGCGCCTCGAGCGTCTCGGCGAGCTCATGCAGGGCGACATCGAGATCCGTCAGGTCGAGAAGAAGCTTCGCACTCGCGTGAAGAAGCAGATGGAGAAGCAGCAGAAGGAGTACTACCTGAACGAGCAGATGCAGGCCATCCAGAAGGAGCTGGGTGACCGCGACGAGTTCAAGAACGAGCTCGGCGAGCTCGAGCAGAAGATCAAGTCGAAGAAGATGTCCAAGGAGGCGAAGGAGCGCTGCCAGAAGGAGTTCAAGAAGCTCAAGCAGATGTCTCCGATGAGCGCCGAGGCGACGGTCGTGCGCAACTACCTCGACTGGGTGCTCGCGCTGCCGTGGGAAGACAAGACCGAGGATCGCCACGACATCAACGAGGCCGAGGCGATCCTCGAGACCGAGCACTACGGCCTGAAGAAGGTGAAGGAGCGCATCCTCGAGTACCTCGCCGTCCAGGCGCTCGTGCCGCGCCAGCGCGGACCGATCCTCTGTCTCGTCGGACCGCCGGGCGTCGGCAAGACCTCGCTCGCGCGCTCGATCGCGCACGCGACCGGCCGCCGGTTCGTTCGCCAGTCCCTCGGCGGCGTGCGCGACGAAGCGGAGATCCGCGGTCACCGGCGCACGTACATCGGCGCGCTGCCCGGCAAGATCATCCAGTCGCTCAAGAAGGTCGGCTCGCAGAACCCGGTGTTCCTGCTCGACGAGATCGACAAGATGTCGATGGACTTCCGGGGCGACCCGGCGAGCGCGCTGCTCGAGGTGCTCGATCCCGAGCAGAACAACGCGTTCAACGATCACTATCTCGATCTCGACTACGACCTCAGCGACGTCATGTTCATCACGACGGCGAACCAGGTCCACTCGATCCCGCTACCGCTCCACGACCGGCTCGAGATCATCGAGCTGCCCGGCTACACCGAGTGGGAGAAGGTCGCGATCGCGAAGCAGTACTTGATCCCGAAGCAGGCCGAGAACAACGGCGTCAAGGACATCGCGGTGACGTGGAGCGACGACGCGCTCTCCGCGATCATCCACCGCTACACGAAAGAGGCGGGCGTGCGAAACCTCGAGCGCGAGATCGCGACGGTGTGCCGCAAGATCGCCAAGGAGTGGCTGTCCGGCGGCCGGACAGCGAGCGCGTTCGAGGTGACCACCGACCAGCTGCCGCACTGGCTCGGGGTCGAGAAGTACCGCGAGGCCCGGCGCGAGAAGGAGG
>JBBQEX010000065.1:0-43881 GCA_038321315.1 Haliangiales bacterium
GACGAGCATCTGGCGCGACCGTACCTACCTCGACATGTCCCTGCTCGACACCACTTGCGCCGCTGCGGCCTGACCGATCACCGACGACGAATCCCGATGTTCCCCCTTCAGGCAATCACACAAAAAAAGGGACTTGACCCATGCCGTGCCGTCCGCGCAGAGCAGTGCATTCCCGTTGGAGTCGAAGCTGCACGCCGCGTGTACCCCATTCGGGCTCTCGTCTCTGCAGTGCCCCGAATCCTGGTGCGAGTTCTTGAACGCCGTGTGTTGGCCGTTGAGTGCGCAGCCTTCGAGGAATGGATAGTCCGAGTTTCCAGGGCCATCATCCTTCCACCTCAGCATCGGCAGGTCAGCCGACGCGCCGAAGCTCAGTGGCTTCGGCGCGCCAAAGGCGCTGCGGTTGGTGGACCCCGGATCGCCCGAGCGATTGCGCTGCCAGGTTGCGCGGCACTTGAGCTTGCTCGAGCTGAAGGCCGGCTCGCTACGAACCCGGTCGAGCAAGCCATCGCCATCGACGTCCAGCAACATCGCCTCGACGGTCGGCCAGCGATCGACCCCGTTGAACCGCCAGCCCCAGGCAAAGTTGTCGTTCGGGGCCTGGGTCACGAACGGCCGGTAGCCGATCGGAATGAACGCCGGGGTCCAAGGCGTCTGCGAGCTGCCGTCCGCGGCGAGCGTCACGGTCGGATTGCCGTAGGACATCGTCACCGCCGGAAGATCGACGCGTGGAGCGCTTCGGCCCCACGCACTCTCCTGGATCGACGTCAGCAACCGGATCGCGGCGTGGCCTGCGGTACACGACTCCTCGTTCTTCGCCGAATTAGCATCGGCATAGCCGAGCGTGATCTGTCGCGTGTGATCGGGGTCGCCGGGTGTCGATGGGTACGCGACCGCCGTGATCGACCGCAGCTTGGTCGCGCCGCGCAGGTTGCGGAATCCCTGCCGGTAGTCGGCCGACGAACCAACCCGGATCCCGGCGCAGATCGGACCGAGCTCGTAGTTGAACGTGACCGTCGCGAAGTCCGCGACGCTGGCGTTCTGGTTGGCGCCGTAGCTAACACTGTCGAGCCGGCAGTCATCCGCCAAAAACCCGGTGCCGGCGGGGCCCCAGTGATAGCGGATCACATTGCCGAACGGATCGATGACGGTGGTGAGTGGCGCGTTGCCGTCCCCGAGGTTCGCGCAGTTCGCCGAGCCCCGCCACGCGGTCGCGGTGGTCTCGCCGAAGAAGTACGTTGTACCGTCGGGAGCATAGACACGCCAACGGAACGCGCCTGCAGCGATGCGCTCGTAGCGGAGGAAGCTCGCGTCGTTCTGGGCACGATACGTCGCGTACGCGTCGCTGCCCTTCGGCTCGTTGACGAGCACGAGCGGGCGTCCGCCGGAGAGGCTCGAAACGAACGTGTCGTCGGCACGCGGGTCGGATTGGGACGCCTCGAGCGCGGGGTCGTGAGTCCGCATTCGACCGTGGGACGTGTCCTCCCGGATCTCCGGGATCGACAGCGTCCAACCAGCCGCGATGCCGCCGTAGATCGCGGCCTGCGATGAGTACGACAGCGCGAGATGGGGTGCCATGCCGTTCCGGCCCGGCGGCACTGCGATCGGATAGCTGTAGGTCAACGCACCGGTCTGGCTCGAGACCGAGACGTCACCGTCCTTGATCTCCGTTGCCTTCGGAGGATCGGCCCCGATCACCGGGGCGGCCGTTTCGAAGATGTCGCCGGGTGACCCGATCGCCGGTCTCAACGTGGCAACGGTGGTGATGGCCATGGCAAGTGCGAGCGCACGCGCCAACGTTCCACGAACTGATGATCTGCGACCCATAACGCCTCCCTTGAACTTCAACGAGCGAGTGAGCTTCAGCGCGCGTGTGTCGAACACAGCGCGGCGGAGCTGGAGTCCTTGGATTCAAGGACGCATTGCGTCTGCGACTTCGAGAACGACGCCGTACATCGTTCGATGAACCCAGAACCGAGCGCTGCGGTCAGCGCGGCCTTGTGCTCCGCAGCATCCACATTCGATGCGGCATCGAGTCGGAGATCCACGAGGTGATCTCTCACCTGGAGACACTGTTTTTCGGGTGAGTCGTCTTCTTCGGGTTGCGACGAACACGCAAACACCATCGCTGCGAGACTGAATAACGCCATGAACTTCATCGAAAACCTCGCGCGTTCAGTGTCCAGTCGAGTGGACACTGAACGCCGTCTACCAGAATTACAATATCGATCACTGCGTGAGATCCCAGAGTTCCTTGTAGGGCGTGGGCTACTCAACTTGCAATCCAGAATTGCCGACCAATTCGAATGACAGGCTCTGCCATGGTTTCCGTCAGAGCCATCGTGTCGTCGACAACGCCATTCACCGACTGGTTCCACCGTCGGTGCGATGAGACGTGTCAACGTCCACTCGCGGTTTCGTGTGTAAGACGCCTATCTCGAATTTCCACTGACGTCAGCAGCTGAAGTTGTCAGAAGGCGTGTCAGAACCTTAGTAGGGCGGCAGCTTGCGCCCGGCGACCCACTCGGAAAGTGCGGGCGCGGTCATGTGAAGAGCCCGCGCAGCCGCAGCGATGGTCCCCGCGAATGCACGTAGCGCGGTCAGTCGAGCAGCGGTCTTCTCGATCTCGCCAAACGTGGTCGCCTGTTGACGGGTCCAGGCGAGGTCGTCGGCGTGAAGCGCAACTGGCGCGCTATCGAGCTCTGGACGCAAGCCCTGGACCGCCGCCGCGCCGAGCGTGCGGACGATTCGATCTTGATCAGCATGCGATCGGTTCGCGAACGGACGGATATTGATAGAACCCGGCTCACTGCCGATCTTCGGTGAACACAGGATCACCTGGGCTCGGGACGCCACACGACGGTGTTTGGTGAGGATGTCGGTGAAGTTGCTCGGACGGCGATCTGCGTGAAGGCACAGCGTCCCTGACATCGCGCCCTTGAGCGCCGCGACGCCATCGCGGATGTTGCGCGGTGCGTGGACTCGCTCCTCGGTGTCGATCCGTCGCGGGTTGCATTCGATGAACGGGCCGGATGGAAACGTGTGCCGATGGATCATCTGGGCGATCGCGACAAGCTCGGCCTTGCCGCACAGGACGAGCACGCCACGGTGCGCGGCCGAGGTGTGGATCGACTGGAGGGCCAGATCGACGGAGTCTTCGGCATCCTCCCAGCCCATGAGGCACTGGAGCAACCCGCGGAGTTCGATCGAGCGCGGACTCTCGGCAACGAGCACGAGGCTGCCGATTCCGATCTCGAGCCCCGGGGTGAGCGGGAACTTCGGTCGCTGCGTTCCGGCCATGCTGAGGCCGTTCTTGCTCTTCAGATCCTCGATGGCCAGGTGCTCCGTGTCGCGGATGATTCGCGCGTGTTGCCGGGAGACGTGGCCCTCTGGATCAGAGAGACGGATCGCGCAGTCTGCGCCAGAGCCAATCACCGCCCCCACGACGACGGGGTGCGCAGTTTCGGTCCCGCGAAGCCGAAGCCGCGAGACTTCGTCGTCGATCAGCCAGTCGGCGCCGCGACAGGAATCGGTGTTCGTCACCGACGACGATCGTACGCGACCAACGCAGCTGAGAGCAGGTGCGCGTCGCGAATTGGTGCGGCGCAGAGCACGGCGTTCACAGCGCGCGTGGTGGGTGACCGATTGATCGCGCGGCGTGCGCGTTCGAAAGCCGTGCACGGCAACCGCCGAGCCGCCATGCTAGCGTCGCGGTATGAGCGAAGGTGAACCCGCAAGGAGCTCCCCACCAGACGATGGTGTAGATGTCTCCTTGATCCGCTGGATGCTCTCGCTCAGCGCCGACGAACGTCTCGCCGTGCTCCAAGGCTTCGCGGACAGCGTGGCTGCGGTGACCGATGGCCCCGGGACCTAGGTTCAAGGAGGCGCTCGAAGTCTTCGCCCGACATGGCGTCGACTTCATCATCGTCGGTGGTCGCGGCAGTCCTTGCCGGGGCGCCCATCTCGACGTTCGACCTCGATATCGTTGCTGCACGTACTCCTGAGAACCTCGACCGATTGCTCGAAGCACTGACCGAGATCGACGCTCGGTATCGTGACCTGACCGGAAGGGTACTGCGCCCTGATCGGTCTGCGCTCCAGGGTCCTGGCCACCACCTCTTGCTCACGACCTGTGGGCCGGTCGATGTCCTCGGATCGATAGGCAACGATGAAGGCTACGACGAGTTGCTCGTCGGGGTGGTCGAGCGGCAACTCGGCGAGCTACGGCTTCGAACGCTCGGGCTCGCGAGCCTCATCCGACTGAAAGAAGCCGCCAATCGCGACAAAGATCGCGCGGTGCTTCCGATCCTCCGTCGTACCCTCGAAGAGTCGGCGAAGTAGCCGTCTGCCGCCACGGGATCACCGACAGGCGACGTATAACGCCTCGGGCTCGATCGAGATCCCGAGCGTGGTGTTGCGCCCGCTGCCGATCAGTGAGGTCCGGGCTGACGACCACGCTGTCGCGCGCACCGGCGCGCGGCGAGCGAGATCAACGCGAGGCGGACTACTGACACTGCAGCGCGACGGTGCCACTGCCGCCGAGCGAGGTCGACCACGCGGCGGTCGCGGTGCCGTCGAACGTGATCGTCAGCGCGGCGCCGCGGACGTAGTGGTGCGTGATCATGCCCGTCGGGCAGCCGGTCGCGCAGCGGCTGACGTCGACGTCGTTCGAGCGCTCGGCGGTCGCGGTGGCGCTGGTGAAGTCGGTCTGCCAGTGACCGGCGATCGCGCCGCACTGCGAGGTCGGGTTCCACGTCACCGTGTAGTCGCCCTGATGCTCGATGTCGTTGCCGCGCGGGCCGGTGCCGGTGCCGGTCGAGTGCACGACGACCTTGCGATCGTCGCCGGTGCGCGTGTAGACGGCGGTCGCGTCGATCGCGAGGTCGGCGCCGTTCACCATCAGCGAGTCACTCGTGCCGTGGACGTCGACGGCACCGGTGGCGAGCTCGACCGAGATCGCGAGATCGAGCTCGCCGCTGACGTGGACGAGGTGGCGGCGCGAGCCGGTGCAATCGTTGTAGATGACCTTCAGGTTGGCGCCGGTCTGCGTGACGGTCACGCAGGTCGACGGCGCCCACCGCGCGGTGATGTTCGTCGAGATCTTGGCCGCGACCGCATCGGCGGTGAGCGTGGTCGCCGACGCCATGTCGGCACCGTCGGTCGCCTCCATCATCACGTTGCCTTCGGCCTCGACCGAGTCCTGCTGGTCCATCTGGCTCTCGGCGGTGTCGGTCCCGAGGCCGGTGTTCTTGTTCATGCAGGCGGGGATCAGCGAGAGCGAGGCGAGAAGGAGAGTGGAGGTGGAGAGCTTCATGACGAGGAGACAGAGCAAGCGCCACGCCACGCGTAGGTTCACGAGATCGCAGGACCGCCGGGACGTCGAGGTACCGGCTGGATTCCTCGTCGGTACCGCGCGGTACCGGCGACGCCACACCTACAGTGAACCTACAGTGTGCGCAGTAACGCCATCACGCCGCGCGCGAGCCGGGTGAACGCCTGGCCGACCAGGGTGTCGGAGAACACGACCTGGCGCTCGAGCGCGACACACGGTGTCGGGGTGTTCGACTTCATCACCTAGCGACCTTTCCACTCCGGCTTGCGCTTGGCAAGGAACGCCGCGATGCCCTCGCGCGCGTCCTCGAGGCCGAGCACGCGGGCGAGCTCGCCCTGCAGGAACGTCAGCGCCGGCAGGTGGTCGAGGTCCGAGGAGCGATAGAACGCGCGCAGGCCGAGCGCGATCGCGGCCGGGCTCCGCTCGGCGATCTCGTTGGCGAGCGCCATCGTCGCGGTCTCGAGCTCGGCGGCCGGCACGACGCGGTTGACCAGCTCGTAGCCGAGCGCCTCGGCGGCCGACAGCTTGCGGCCGGTCAGCATCATCTCGAGCGTGATCTTGCGGCCGACGCTGCGCGTGATCTCCGCGGTGATCATCATCGGCCACAGGCCGACCGCGATCTCGGTCGTGCCGAACACGGCGGTGTCGGCGGCAACGACGAGATCGCACGCGACCATCAGCCCGAGCCCGCCGGCGAGCGCCGGACCGTTGACCATCGCGATGATCGGTTTGCCGAGCTCGTGCATCGCGGTGAACAGCTCGACCAGCGTCGCCTTGGGCCCCTCGGCCATCCCACCCATCGCGGCGAGATCGCCGCCGGCCGAGAACGCCGTCCCCGCCCCAGTCAGGACGACGACGCGCACCGCGGGGTTGTCGCGGATCGCGGTCAGCGCCGCGACCAGCGCGCCGCACGTGGTCGGGCCGATCGGGTTGCGCTTGTCTGGCCGGTTGAGCGTGAGCCGCGCGACGCGGCCGGAGTCATCGACGAGCAGCTCGGTCATCGGGTGCAGCTTGCCCGTCGGCCGCGGCGCTGCCAAGCGTCCAGCTCAGCCGATCGGCCCTGGCACCTCGCACGGATCGATCGCGCCGAATCGCCGCCAGTCCGACGCGAGCAAGCGAGTCTCGGCCGGTGACACCGGCAGTGGCACGTAGTCTGGCGGACACGCGATCGGCAGCGTCCAGCCGTCGAATCCGACCGCGCTCGCGTAGCGATCGAGCAGGCCGGGCGCGCGCCGCCCGTTGG
The DNA here is from genome assembly GCA_038321315.1 of Haliangiales bacterium. Classification (GTDB taxonomy): domain Bacteria; phylum Myxococcota_A; class Polyangia; order Haliangiales; family Haliangiaceae; genus JABFXX01. The sequence goes on from JBBQEX010000065.1 coordinate 6,573, forward strand.
CCCAGTCCTCGCGATGCCCCGCCATCGATCCCGTGGATCGCCCGCGCCGCGTTGATCGCGAAGCCCCGTCCCGGGACGCGCCGTGAGCTCGGCGTTCGTCGTGCTCGGTCCGGCGGCATCGGTCACACGTTCCGGGGGGCGCGCCGTTTGACACCCGCTACCGTCGGGCCCTACGCTCTCCCCAATGCGAACCGCGCTGACGCTGCTGGCGATCCTTGTCGCCTCGCAATCCGCGCGCGCCGACACCAACGACCTCGTGATGTCGCGGCTCACGATGCCCGACGGCAACGGTGGGTTCGTGCCGCAGAACGTCGAGTTCCGCTCGCTCGCGTCGCAGCTCGGGGTGGTGCTCGCGCCGCACCTGCTGACGCCGGCCGACACGATCGGGTTCGGCGGGTTCCAGTTCACCGTCGACGTTGCGCAGACGTCGATCGACAACAGCGCGGCCTACTGGCGCGTGCGCGCCGGCGTCGATCCGACGGCGACCGGCTCGGTCGGCAGTGGCTCGATGGAGACCGTCGGCTTCTTCGTGCGCAAGGGCATCTGGTTGCCGGTGCCGTCGTTCGAGGTCGGGGTCGGCGGCGTGCACCTCGTCGACTCGAACATCTGGACCGGCCAGATGTACGGCAAGCTCGGGCTCGTCGAGGGCTATCACGAGCTGCCGCTGCCGAGCCTGTCGGTGCGCGGTGGCGTGTCGCGCATGATGAACGAGCGCGAGCTCGACCTGACGATCGCGTCGCTCGACGTCATGGTGTCCAAGCACCTCGGCATCGGTGGCACCTGGCGGCTCGAGCCGTTCGCCGGCTGGAACGTCCTCATGATCATCCCGCGCAGCGAGGTGATCGATCCGACCCCGACGATCGATCCGCTGAAGCCGGGCAACGAGAACGACGCGAAGGCGAACTTCGTGTTCAGCGATCAACGCAACATCATCCGCCAGCGCTTCGTGATCGGCAGCAAGTTCCGCTTTCATGTCCTCGAGTTCACCGTCGAGCTCGCGCACGCGTTCGCCGGCACCTCGCGCGACAATCGCGCGGGCACGAGCGATGCGTGCACCACGATGGCGACCACGACCAACTGCGACTCGACCGACACGTCGAAGGCGCAGACCACGCTGTCGCTCGCGGCCGGCTTCGAGCTCTAGTCGCGACCGCTACTGGACGACGACCGAGCCCTTGAAGTTGTGCACCGAGCACGCGAAGCCGTACTTGGCGGCGACGTTGAACTGCTTGCACTCGGTCAGGTTGAACCGGACGTCGAGGCCCGGATCGCGGATGCAGCCGGTGCATGCGGTCGCACCGTCGGGCGACACGTCGTGGATCCCGGTGGTCTCGAACTTCACGATGCCGCCGACCGCGATCGTCGTGACCATCGGGCTGTACGCGTAGGTGTCGTTCTGGGGCGGCCCGACCTGGATCACGGTCACGGTCGGCACGACGCCGGATGGGCACGCGATCGTGACGACGTCGGTCGCCGCGTCCGGGACGATCGGTGCGGCGTCGATGTGGCGCGCGTCGACCATCGCATCGTGCGGCGATGCCGTGTCGTGGAGCTGACTGGCGTCGATCGCGACCTGCTTGTCGCTCGAACAACTCGCGACGGCGATGGCGACCAACGCGAGGCGCGTCACTGGACGGTGACCGTGCCCTTGAACGAGTGCGGGCCGCAGTGGAACTTGTAGTCGCCGGCGACCTTGAACTTGAGGCACTTGGTCTCGCTGAACGCGACCTTGAGGTTCGGGTCGCCACCGGTGTCGGGCACCACGTCGTGCTCGCTCGGCATGATGAACTGCACGGTGTCGTTGACCGCGATGGTCAACGCGTTCGGCGTGAACACGCCGGCGAAGCTCGAGCCGGTCGTCATGATCGGACCCTTCTCGCCACCCGCGCAGGTCACGACGTCGATGTTCGACGCGATCGGAGCCGCGTCGGGCTTGGTGGTGGTGCTGCCGCCGCCGCACGCGGCGAGGGGAGCGAGGATCGCGATCGCAAACGAGAAGGCGCGCATGGCGCGCACCATACCTCACGGCGCGTCGGATGTCGGCTTCGTCACCGGGCCCGACGACGGCGGCTGCGGGATCGCGTCGGCCTCGACCGAATCGGCGGGATCGGCGTCGCCGTCGTGCGTGGTCGGCGTCGCAGGGTCGGTCGCATCCGGCTCGTGCGCGGGCTTCGCGCCGGCGCTGGCGGTGGTCGTGGCCTTGGCGCCGACGACCTTGCCTCGCATCCCGCGCGGCGTCTTCTGCCACTGCTCGTCGGCGCGCTTGCTCCGGCCGGGATCCTTGACCTGGTAGACGATGATCGTCTCGCCCTTGTCGAGCACGGTGTCGTAGGAGATCCGGTTGATGCGCGCGAGATCGTGCGAGCCCATGCCGAACTTCTTCGCGATGTCGGCGAGCTTCTCGCGACCCTTCGCGACGTACTCGGTGCGCACGCGCCCGGTGCGGCTCTCGGCGAGATCGAGGTGCTCGGTCGAGCCGCGCGTGACGATGATCAACTCGGTCTCGTCGAGCAGCGCGACGTGGTGCTTGTCCGCGTCGAAGTCGGTCGCGACCCACGCGAGCAGGACCATCTTGGGATGCAGGTTCGCGTCGGCGTCGAGCGCGTTCCACGTCGCGAGATCCTGGGTGTGGACGCCGAACGCGTGTGCGATGTCGGCGAGCGCGTCGCCGGTGACGACGCGATAGAACACGCGGCGCTTGCCGGCGACCTTCTGATCCTTGTCGGGCACCGGCACGATCAGGGGCTCGCCATCGCGCCCGTCGACGCCGCTGCCGAGCAACTTCGCCTTGGCCTTCGCGCGATTCTTCGCCTTCTGCTCGTCGGAGATCCGCGGCACGACGACGACGGTGCCGCCGGTGACCTCGGACTCGTGCGCGACGTCGTTGAGCTTCTTCAACGCCGCGAGCGACATGCCGTACACCGTCGCGACGTCCTCGAAGCGCTCGCCGTGCGCGACGACGTAGGCGTCGAAGCCAGCCCACTCGGTCTGCAGCTCGGCGAGCTTCTGCGCGAACGCCGGCTTGGCACCAGCGGGCACGCGCACGACGTAGCCGGCCTCGCCGGGCGGCGTGCGACCGTGGCGGAGGTGTGGATTGAGCGCCTTGACCGCGGCCTCGGTCGTGCCCGCCGCGTGCGCGATCACCGCGAGCGACAGCGACACCGGCACCGCGACGTCATCCCACGCCTCGGGCGCGACCTCTTTGAGTTGATCGAAGCGGAACGCGGCGCGGTTGTGGCCGACGATCGCGGTCGCCAGCACCTTGGGCGAGTACAGGCAGGTCTCCCACGGGATCCCGTTCTCGTACTGGCACAGCTGGTAGAAGTCGTTCGTGTTGTAGCGCGCGATCGAGTGCAGCATCGCGCCGTAGCCCATGTTGAACGCGGCGAGCGCGATGTCCCAGCTTGCGAACCGCTGTTGCAGGTCGAGGAAGTAGTCCATCTGCGCGATCGTCGAGCGGTACGGATCGCGGCGCTCGTCGACCCAGAGATCCTCGCGCAGCCCGTAGATCCGGCCGCCCTCGGGCATGAACTGCCAGAGCCCGAGCGCGCCCGCGGTCGAGCTGTCCTGCGGGTCGTAGCCCGACTCGATCATCGCGACGTACAGCAGGTCGGCCGGGAGGTGCGCCTTGCGCAGGTGGCTCGCGATCATGTCGCGGTAGCGGCCCTGCGCGACGAGCCAGCTCTGCATGATGGCGCGACCCCGCGGATCGTCGTGATAGAACACGAGGTAGTCGACCAGCTTCTGGGTCCACTTGACCGGCAGGTCCGGCAGCGCGAGCGCATCGAGCCACGGGGCATCGGGCCGCAGCTCGCTCGGCTTCTTGACCACACGGGGCGGCGTGGCCTCGAGGTGACTCGTCGTCGGGCTGCGCTCGCTGACCCACGGATCCTGATTTGGCTTCGGGAACGCCTCGAGCTCGAACTCGCGGAGCTGATCGCCGGGTCGGTCGCAGGTCGCGTCCATCGGGCAGCCGCGGATCGCGCGCCGTCCGTCGAGCTGCTGAGGCAGCGCCGGCTCGCCGACGACGACCGGCGGAACCGGCTGTGGCCCGGCGTGGGTCGGGGCGGGTTGGGCCGCGGCGACCCCGGTGCAGATCGCCACGGCGATCAGAGACCAACTGGATCGCATCCGTCGACCATAGCCAACCGCGACAAACCGCCCAAGTTTTGACGTTCCGCTTTTGCGTCCAGCCCGCTGGAACGGTGCTAGGGTCCGACTGGTTTACCCAGGAGTCCCGCCATGCCCGGTATGGGCGAATTACTGATCATCTTGCTCATCGTCCTCGTCGTGTTCGGCGCCAACAAGCTGCCGGGGATCGGCGATGCCTTGGGCCGGAGCATCCGGAACTTCAAGAAGGCCTCGTCGGGCGACGAGGACGCCGCGGCGGCTCACGCGACCGCGACGGCATCGTCGTCGAAGAAGCAGGTTGCGGGCGCGGCCTCCAAGCAGCTCGACGCCGCGGATGATGCTGAAGAGGACGACGAGTGGGAAGAAGTCGTCGTTCGTCGTCGCAAGAAGAAGGCCGACGCCTCCTAACCGACGAGCTCCGCCGCGTGTTTGCGCAGGAGCTCCGGTAGCGCGGGATCGGCGGCGAGCTCGCCGAGCTCGGCCACCCGCAAGGTCGTCGCGATCCGGATCGCGTCGGCGAGCGGCGTCGCGGGGTTGAACACCAGCGCCCGCTTGACGAGGTGACGCAGCGACCACCGCGGGTGCGCTGCGATCCGCGCGAGCGACTCGGGGACCGCCGGACGGAACGCGGCGATCCGCACGACGTCGGACTCGGTCAGGTGCGGGTTGTCGAGCAGGATCACGACCACGGCCGGGTGCGGATCGCGGAGCAGGAGCAGCAGGTCCTCGCGCCGATGGGTGCGCGCGAGCGACTTGCGCTCCCCGAGCGTGAGCGGTCGGCCGGTCGGCTTGAGCGGTCGCTCGGGGGCGAGGGCCTTCTCGAGTTGCGCGGCCGGGATCACGGTCGGCGACGCGGTCAGGAACAGCCGGGCGAGCGCGGTGTGGCCGCCGTCGACCGCGGCCTGATACAGCGCGACCCGCGCCGGGTATGGCAGCGCGGGGTCGGCGACCGCGTGCGTGATCACCTCGACCGCCGCGAGGGCGTCGCGATCGTGGCCCGCGCCGGCCCGCGCGATCGTGGCGACCAGGGAGATCACCCACGACGCCGGCTCACCGATCGCGAGCGCCTCGACGAGCGCGAGCACGCGCATCCGTGGTTCGCGGATCGCGCGGAGCTGGGACATCAGGTGCTCCGGGCGCACCGCTTGACTGTGCGTAACGATGCCGGCAAGTACAAGCACCCCTGTCATGGCGCGGTGCGTGATAGAGTTTTTCCATCGTGCCGGACACCAGGATCATCAAGCGGTACGCCAACCGGAAGCTCTACGATACCGAGCACAGCCGGTACGTCACCCTCGACCAGATCAGCGAGATGATCCGGCAGGGCGACGACGTCAAGATCGTCGACAACAAGACCAAGGAAGACCTGACCACGGTCACCCTGGCCCAGATCATCTTCGAGGAAGAGAAGAAGCAGCGCTCCTTCCTCCCGCTCAACGCGATGCGCAACATCATCCAGAGCGGCGGCGAGTGGTTCGCCGAGGCGCAGCGCCGGGTCCAGAGCATCCTCCCCGGCAAGAAGCACGCGGACGGCACCGACATCATCGAGCCCGAGGTACCGGTCACCCCGGCCGAGACCGAGGCGGTCGATGGTCCGGTCGACGAGGCCGCCGGCCAGAAGCGCAGCCTCGCCTCGCTCAAGGAGTGGGTCGAGCACTCCAAGCACCGGCTCGAGGAGTGGCAGAAGCAGGTCGACGAGAAGGTCCGCACGACGATCGACGGCATCTCGCAGGCGATCACGCCGTGGAGCTCGGTCAACAAGGACGTCCGCGCCCTCGCCGACCGCATCGCGGATCTCGAGAACAAGCTTCGCGAGATCGAGACGCACGAGAACACGCTCAAGCAGTAGTCGCGTGTAGGCGCGAACTCGGTTGGCGGGTGTCCCAGAGGTGCGTGATACCGTGGATCGGTGTGGCGGCTCGCCCTCAGCCTCGTCGGCTTGACTGCGTGCTATCGCCCGCAAGCGAAGCCCGGCGCGCCGTGTAATGCCGAGCTCCAGTGCCCGACCGGGCAGACCTGCGCGGTCGACATGGTGCCGCCGACCTGCACGAGTAACACGGCCGGCGACGCGTCGACGCTCGACGACGGCGACGGCGTCGTGGTGGACGCGCCGACGGTATGCGGCACCGAGGGCATATGTAGCGGTGCCACGCCGGTGTGCGGCACCATTGGCTGCCGCCGCTGTGATGCGGACACCGAGTGCGCGAGCAACGCGTGCAACGAGAGCACCGGCGCGTGCTTCGCCGAGAATACCGTGGTGTACGTCGCGCACGGCGGCGACGATCTCGGCTCGTGCACCCGGCTGCGTCCGTGCGCGACGATCTCGACCGGCGCGACCCGGCTCGGCGGCCCGCGCGTCACCATCGCGGTCGCGGCGGGCACCTATCACGACTCGGTGCTGTTCACGACCGGCAACTACACGCTGTCGGGCGCGTCGATCGACGCCACCGCCACCCACGTCATCTTCGCGGTGGTGAACGCCCAGCCTCACCTCGTCGAGATCCGCGGCATGCGCCTGTTCGTCGAGGGCTTCCTGTTCACCGACACGACGGACGACGGCGTGCGCGTACAGGACGGCGGCACGCTCGTGATGGTCAACAGCGAGGTCGACGGCTCCGACGGCAACGGCGTCGACGCGCTGAGCTCGGAGGTCGACCTCTCGGGCGTCGGGCTCTACGGCAACACGCACGCCGGCCTCCACGCGACCAGCGGCTCGGTCGACCTCGACGCCTGTTACATCAGCAACAACACGCTGGAGGGCGTCTCGCTCGGGGGCGCCAGCTACGCGATCGTCAACTCGGTGATCGCCAGCAACAACCGCGGCGGGATCGCGATCTCCGGTCCGTCGCCCACGCTCGCGCGCTTCGACTTCAACACGGTGTTCGACAACGCTGGCACCACGAACGCCGGCATGCGCAGCGCGCTCGCGCTCACCGCGACGAACTCGATCTTCGTGAGCAACGGGGCCACGCCGCAGGTCGCCGCGACGATCGCGACGTCCTACGACCTGTTCGACGACATGGCGCCACCGGGCATCGGCAACGTGACCGGCTCGCCCGACTTCGTCGACCCCAACAACGGGGACCTCCACATCAAGTTCACGTCGGCGGGACGCGACCTCGCCGATCCGAACGCGGGCGTCGATCACGACTTCGACTTCGAGCGTCGCCCGCACGGTCCGCGCAGCGACATCGGCTGCGACGAACACTACTGAGTTACTGGTTGAACTCTTTGCGGAGCGTCTCGGTCGCGCCGACCTTCACGGTCGCCGGGAACGTGAAGCGATCTTCGCCGACGAGGAACGTGATCTTGTGCTTGCCGGGCGACAGCGAGAGCGCCTTGCCGGAGATCGGGGTCGACATGCCGGTGTCGGCGCCGTCGACCAGGATCTTCGCCTTCGGCGTCGAGTAGACCTCGAGGTAGCCCTTGTCGCTCGCGACCGGCTTCTTGTCCTCCGGCGGAAGCTTGTCGGGCTTCTTGGTGGTGTCGACGACCTTCACGTCGGGCTTCTTGTCGGGCGTCTTGTCGGGCGTCTTGTCGGGCGTCTTGATCACCACGTCCGGCTTCTTCGCGACCACAACCACCGCCGCGCTGCCGCTACCGCTGCCGCTGCCGGCCGCGACCGGGACCGGGACCGTCGCGCTGCCGCTGCCACTGCCACTGCCGGCTGTGGGGACCGGCGCGAGTGCCGCCGCCGAGCCGCTGCCCACCGGGACGGCCTTCGGCGTGATCACGCAGTCGAACACGTTCGGCTTGTTCGGCTCGAGCTTCATCTCGCGCTCGCACTTGCTGTCGTCGCGGACGAGCTTGACCTTGCGGGTGCCGACGTTGGTCAGCACCTCGGCCTTGTCGCCGAACGTACCGATCGACTTGTCGTCGATGAACAGCTGCGCCGTGAGATCGCCGGGCAGGCTGAGCCGCAGCGTCGCGATCCCCGAGGTCACCGCCGCCGAGCCGCCGGTCTCGACGACCTTGGCGCCGCGGCTATCGAGCACGAGGAACTTCACGGCGAGGAAGCCGCCGAGCACGACGACCGCGATCACCACGCCGATCGCGATGTCGCGACCGAGCGAGGACTTCTTGCGCTCGACCTTGTTCTCGACCGCGGCGACCGGTGATCCACCGGTCTGGTAGCTCTGCGGCTGGTAGTTCTGCGCGACCGGATACGGCGACTGGTATCCCTGCATGCCCTGATCGCTCGGGTACTGCGGGATCGGTCCGGTCTGGTTGTACGCGTAGGGGTTCGGCGGCTGCTGGCCGTACGGGTTCTGCTGCTGGTACTGCGGCTGCTGGTTCGAGTCGTACTGCGGCTGCGCGTACTGATTCTGCGGGTACGGCTGCTGCTGGATCGGCTGCTGTCCGCTCGGGTTGAGCGGATAGCCGGTCTGCGGATCGAACTGCATCGGCGGTGCGCTGTTCGACGGCGTCGCGCGCGGATAGTTGTTGCCGCTGTAGTTCGGGACGCCCGGCGGTGCCATCGCGCCCATCAGCGTGCGGCCCTGATCGTTGTTGATCTGCTGCGGGTGAGGCGTGCCGGTTGGCAACGGCGGGGGCTGGTACTCCGAGCCGAACACGCCGAAGCCAACGCTGCCGTTCGGCGGCGGCTGCTGCGGTTGTCCCTGCGGCTGCAGCTGCTGCGCGGCCATCATCGGCGCCGGGCTCGACGGCGCGCGCGCGCTCGGGCCGATCGACGGGATCGGGGTCGGCGGTCGTGACAGCGGTGCGCCGGGCGCCTTGGGCTTGGTGATCGACGGCGACTGCGTCGTCGCGCGCGGCTGCGCGACCGGCGGCGGTGCCGGCTGATTCGGCGCCTTGCCGTGCTCGATCTCGCCGAAGATCTCGGTGGGCGCTTCCTCGCCGAAATCGCCGTCGCGATCGTCGTCGGCCTGCGTCCTGGGACGGCCCGCGCCGCGCGCCGCCGGCGAGCCCGATGCCGGGCCGACGCCGTCGGGCGACGCGATCGCCGCGAGCTCCTTCTCGATGTCGTCGAAGCTCGGACCGCCGAGCTGGGTCGCGTCCGACTCCGCGATCTGCGGCGCCTCGCCGAGGTGCTCGACGACGTCGAGCTTCGCCTCGGCCGCCGGCAAGCCCGCGATCAGCCCATCGCGACCGACGCGCTTATACTGCTCGAGCAGCCCGCGCTCCTTGTCGATCTCGGCGGCGAAGCCTTCCTTCAACCAGCCCGACAGGGACTTCGCGGTGAAGACCTGCTCCTGCGCCATCAGGAACTGCTGGAGGTCGGCGAGCATCTCGCTGCACCACTGGTAGCGATTGTCGACGTCCTTCGCGAGCGCCTTCAAGATGATGCGCTCGACCTGATCCGGAATCGCTGGGTTGATCTCGGTCGGCTTCTTGATGTCGACGTTGCGGACCTTCTCGAGCGTCGAGAAGTCGGTCTCGCCCTGGAACAAGCGCTCGCCGGTCAGGCACTCGAACAGCATGGTGCCGAGCGCAAACAGATCGCTGCGGCGATCGAGCGGCAAGCCGCGCACCTGCTCGGGCGACATGTAGCCGAACGTGCCCTTCAGCACGCCGGCCATCGTGCGCGAGTTGCGCGACGTCGCCTTGGCGATGCCGCAGTCGATCACCTTGACCTCGCCCTCGTACGAGATGAGGACGTTCTGCGGCGAGCAATCGCGGTGGACGATCTCGAGCGGCCTCCCGAGCGGATCCCGCTTGCGGTGCGCGTAGTCGAGGCCCTCGAGGACCTTCGCGATGATGAAGCAGGCCATCGGAACCGGCATCTGCTGCTTCAGCTTCCGCATCCGGTTCTGGATCTGGAGCAGGTCCTTGCCCCAGATGTATTCCATCGCGATGAAGTGCGAGCCGTCGATCCGGCCGAGCTCGAAGATCTGACAGATGTTCGCGTGCGCGAGCTGCCCGGCGATCTTCGCCTCGTCGATGAACATCTTGATGAAGTCGCGGTCCTCGCCCATCGTCGGCAGGATTCGCTTGATCGCGATGATCTTCTCGAACCCTTCGACGCCGTAGCTCTTCGCCTTGAAGACCTCGGCCATCCCGCCGACGCTGATGCGGTCGAGCAGGAGGTATTTCCCGAAGGGGACCGGTTGCCTCACCGTTTAAAATCGTAGCAGCGACCGTGCGACGATCTCAATGATCAAGCGGCCTATACACCGCAGTTTGTCGACGACAGTTAGCGGTCTGGTCAGTCGTGCAGTGGACCCACACCCATGGGCTGATGCCCCCAAGCGCGTGTAGGCAGATCAGAAACTACCGAGAACTCCAACCCCGTTGCCAGTCGCGTACGGCGTCCACATCAACTCGCGCTGGCGCCGCCGATAGTGGGACACACCATCGTACACGCCGTACACGTAGGTCGCGATCAGCCCGATCCCGCTCGCGATGTTGATCGATCGCAACGTGCTCGCGCTGTTGCTGTGATCGCCCTTGTCATCGCACGTCAGGCCCGAGCCGCCGCTGCCCGACGTGCGCGTGCACCACGACGACATGATCACGTAGGTCGTCACGTTTGCGACGACGAATCCGCCGAGCAAGGTGCCGAGCACGAGGCCCTTGGTGTGCTCGCCGTTCTGGAACTGACCGACCGGCGGCAGGAGGTTCAGCCAGATCGATCCCTTGATCTTCGGGCGCAGCGCGCGCAGCTCGGCCTTGTGGTTCTCGCGCACGTTCGCGAGAAACCCGATCGCCTCGGGCGGATAGATCGCGGGATCGAGCTGGCCATCGAGATCGAGCCGGAGGTACGCGAACAGCAACCGATCGGCATCGACCGGTCGCTGTTCGTAGAACGCGGCGACGCCAGCGAGCCGGTAGATCTCGGCCTGTTCGGACTTCGGTAGGGTCGCGAGATCGACCAGCGGTCCGACCAGCTGGGTCACGCGTGCCCAGTCGCCCGCGGCGGCTGCGGCGTTCGCATCGTGTAGCGCGGTCGCCGGTTGGGCCGACGCGATCGAGCCGAGCAGGATCGACCCGAGCAGCACGAGCACGACCAGCGCACGCATCACGTCCAGCCGCCGATCTTGCGCAGGTGTGGCCGCAGGATCTGCAGCACCTCGCGCGCGACCAGCGCGGCGAGCTCGTCCGGCGTCGCGCCCTTCTTGCCGACGATCGAGTCGGTCGACACCACGCGATCGAACAGCACCATCGCCGCGCTGACCACGCGGACGCGCACCCGCGCGCGCACGATCGGCACGCCGTCGCGCGTCGCCTGATCGAGCCGGGCGACCTCGAACGCGATCGCGAGATCGGCGCCCGAGCCGGCGACCGCCTTCACCGCGAGCGCCGGTGCGAGCTGCTTGCCATCGACGTCCTGCGGCACGCGCGCGTGCGCGGTCGCCCAGTCGTGCATCGCGGCGATCAGCGCGGCGCGCACGCCGTCGACGCCGGTCGCGCCGGTCGACGCGATCGCGCCGATCAGCAGCGGGCGCGGCTTCGCGGATGCCGGTGGTGGCGGTGGGTGCGCGGTGTCGACCACGATCGGCGGTGGCTCGAGCGCGGCGAGCTGCTTCTTGACCGACGGCAGGAGCCGCGCCGCGAGGTCTCCAGCCGCCTTGTCGAGCTCGGCGAGCGGCGCGCTCGCGGACAGCGTGTCGAGCGTGGTGCCGTCGACCCGCTTGCGCACGCGCAGCGCGATCGTGACGTTGTCGCCCTTCGCGGTGATCGTGCCATCGACGATCAGCGTCGCGCGCTCCGGCACCGCCATCTTCGCGCCGATCACGACGAGCTCGATCTCGGGAGATGTCAGCGCGCGGGCGATCTCGCTGGCGACCGGCTGGCCGTAGATCTCGAGGCGGTGATCGGTGTCGAGCGGGAGCAGCGCGACCGTCGCCTTGGGAGCGGCGGTCGCCGGCCGCACGCTCGCGATCAGCGCGAGGACGATCAGCCACAGCCTCACGGCAGGTCCGGAACCGCCACGGTGAAGCCTCCGGACTGCTCGCTCGCCGCCTCGGCGATCGGTCGGGTGCGCGCGACGCCCGTGCATGTCTTGCACAGTACGCTGACCGCGGCGTTGGCGATCGGGTTCGCGATGCCGGTCTCGCTGATCGTGCCGGTGACCTTGACCGCCGGTGGCAGCGCGAGCGTGGCGGGAAGCGTCGCGCTGGTGACCGGGGCCTCGTACGGCGCGCCACGTCCGGCGGCATCGCGCAGCTTCAGCGTGTAGGTCGCGTTCGCCGCCAGCTTCAACGAGAAGTCGCCGTTCGTCGCCGACGTCGTCGCGAGCGCCTGCGCGCCAGCGATCGCGAGGTCTCCGCTCGGCACCGCGGTGACGAACACGCCGCCGAGCCCGACGTTGCTCGCGTGTGCGGTCGGGGCCGGCGCGACGAGCGTCGCGGGTGGCGCCGACGCGAGGTTGACCGCGATCACCGCGACGTCGTCAGCCGCCGGCTCGACGACGACCGAGACCGGTGCGTTGGCCGCGCGCAACGTCGGCAGGACGCCGCTCGCGTTGGTCGTCGCGCTCGCGCGGATCGTGCCGGTCGCCGACGCGGTCCCACCCGCGGTCACCGTGCCGGCGACGCCGATCGTGCCGGCGACCGTGAGGCGCGTGTTCGCGAGCGGGGAGCCCGCACGCGTGATCACCACGCCGGCGAGGTCGCGCGGCGCGAGGGCGGCGGCGTAGGCGATCGCGATCGCGGTCGACGGATCGAGCGCGGCCGAGCTCGCGGCGAGCCGCGGCAGGCCGCTCGCGGTCGGAGGCAAGACGTCGATGCCGACGACGGCGCCGGGGTTCGGGTGATACGCGAGGGTGAACGCGCCGCCGGCGGTGGTCAGCGTCGAGGTCGACGGCACGCCGTCGAGCGTCAGCGTGACGCTCGCGCCGACGAGGCCGGCGCCGCCCGGCCCGGTGACCACGCCGCTCGCCGGCGTGCCCGCGTCGACCGCGATCACCGTGGTGCCGACTGCCCAGTCGGTCACCAGCTTCGGGACGTAGCCTGCGAGCATCGGGATCACGAGCACGTCGTGCGGCTCGTCGAGCACGCTGGCCGCGAAGTGACCGGTCGGATCGGAGAACGTCTCGACGTACGCGTCGGGCCGACCGTGCGGCACGAAGCGCAGGTACGCCGGCACGGGCGTCTGCGCCGCATCGCGCACGACGCCGCTGACCGCGATGCCGGGATCGAGGGCGAAATCGCCGTACGTGTACGCGGTCGTGCCCGACGGGAACGCGAGCGTGTGCTCCTGCGGCGGCGCCGGTGGCGCGTTGACGCGCAGGCGGTAGCTTGCGACGTCGCCGTCGGCGAGCACGTTGAGATCGACCGCCTCGTTGGGACAGAATGCGCCACCGCCGACCCCGACCTCGACGTGCACGACGCCGGCCGTGGTCGCGGCGAACGTGATCTGGCTGTTGTCGGCCTGCGCCGGATCGAACGCGAGCGGCGTCCCGTTGCGCGCCACCGTCCAGTTGAACGTCGGCACCCCGAACACGTTCTGCACGGTCGCGATCGCGCGCACCTTGGTGTCGGGCCCGGCGATCGGCTGCGCCGGATCGAACGTCAGGATCACCATGCAGCCGCTGCCGGCGGCGTCGCCCGGGGTGACGCCGACGTCGCTGCCGGCGGCGCAGGCACCGGACAGCAGCGCGACGAGGAGGGCGAGCTTCATGGGACCTTCACCCGCCACGTCAGGCGCTGGATGCAACTCGGTTGCGAGCTCGTCGAGCAGGTCAGGAGCGTCGGGTCGCACGTGATCGCCACGTTGCGTCGATCGTAGATCTGCACGCGCAGCTCGACGAGATCGTTGGCGGCGTAGTCGCCGGGGTCGAGCTCGACGCCGTTCGTCGTGGTCGCGAGCGGCACGAAGCTGCTCGCGCCGGGCTGCTTGATCGACCAGGTGAACCGCGTCGTGCCGAGCACGTGGTCGGCGGGCTGCGGCGGGTAGACGTCGAGATCGTCGTTCACGATCGGGACCTGGAACAACGTGCGCGCGGCGAGCGGCACCGCGTTGACGCCGTCGAGCGGCGCGATCGGCGACCACTGACCGAGGCAGGGATCGCGATCGGGCTCGACGTCGAACATGATGGTCTGCGCGTCGGTCGCGCCGAGCGGATCGGTCGCGGTCGCGCTCACCATCCACAGGCCGGGACCGGTCGGCGCGTGCAGCGTGAGCCGCTCGGTGCGCGAGACCTGATCGGTCGACGGCGGTGCCTCGATCGACTGGGTGTAGGTGTCGCCGATCATCGGCGTGAACACCTGCCACGCGAGCGCGGGGATCCGATCCGGACCGTCGTCGGGATCGGTCACGAGGGCGAACACGTCGAGGTCGACACCCTCGACGTAGCCGTAGCGGCTGTCGGGTCGCAACATGACCACGGGTGCCAGGTTGTCGACCGTGATGATCGCGTGCTGATCGGGGCGCGCGCGCGCGCCGTACGCGTCCTGCGCGCTGAGCCCGACGAGGATCGACTGCACCGGCTTGGCCGGGTTCAGCTCGAGCCGCACGGGCGGAACCTTGAACGCGAACTTGTCGAGCGTGCCGGTCGCGAACGGCATCACGTCGCAACCGCCGTCGGCGCTCGCGTCGGTGCACAGGAACGCGGTCCACGCGAGGTCGATGGTCTGGTTCTCCGGATCCGACGTGATCGCAGTGAACGTCACGAAGTCGCCGCGGTGCACCACGTCGGCCGACTCGCGCTGGATGTCGATCGACGGCCGCTGGTTGATCGGCTCGGTGTAGAAACACCCGCCGAGCACAGCAGTAGCCAGGATGGCGCGATGCACGGCAGGTTCCTCAGCAACTATCCTGCCACGCCCCAAGTCGTGGAAACACGTCGGAACCCGGCGCGGATCGCGACATGGATGCCGCGATCTCAGGGGTAGCAGTCGAGCTCGGGGCTCTCGCGCAGGGTGCAGGGGGTGCGGAAATCGACGAACTTCTTGGCCACGTTCGGCACCGTGACCTCGTAGCGGCCGGCCATCAGCCGGGCCTGCTGCCCGGGCCGGTAGTGCACCGCGCCGATCTGGGCCTCGGACGCGGTGCCGATCGTGATCGTGATGACCTGTTGCATGGCGCCGCTGACGGTCTTGGTCTCGCCGGGCGCGACGTCGACCTCCCGCGTCCACTGGCGGTTCGTGCTCGCCTGCTGGCAGGTGACGAGGTGGTGCCCCGGGTGCACGCGGATCGGCTTGCCGCGCAGGCGCCCGTGCTGCTGGTCGTCGATGCGGATGTCGCACCACACGTCGTTCTGCACGATGATCTCGCCGTCGGCCGGCGTCGCGACCGGTGCGTCGATCGGGATCGGGATCACCAGGGCGTCGATCGGGAGCTCGGCGGCATCGATCGGGGTGGCCGCGTCGATCGGCTTCGGGTGGCGCGGGCCGGCGTCGGGAACCGTCGCCGCCGCGATCGCATCGAGCGGCAACGCGACCGCGGCATCGATCGGCGCGGCGTCGAGCGCGACAGGCGCGGCATCGATCCGGATCATCACCATGGCCGCATCGGGAACCGCGGTCGCGCCGCCGCGCAGCGCGAGCCCCGTCGCGACCGCGCCACCCACGACGATCACGGCGAGCCCACCGAGCAGCACCACGCGCTTGCGGCGCGACGCGCGGCCGCCCTCGGTCACGGTCGAGATCAGCGCCGTCACGGTCTCGTCGTCGGGCGCCAGCGCGCTCGCGCGATCGGCGAGCGCCATCGCGCGCGGCAGCCGCGCCTCGGCCATCGCGGTCCGCGCCGACGCGACGATCGCGGACACCACGATCGGCGTGCGCTCCTTGAGGTATGCCTCGGGATCCGCGAAGTACGCGGCGAGCTCGGCCGCCGGATCCGCCATGCCGCCGCCGGACGCGAGCGTGCGCAGCTCGGCCGCGACGACCTTCGCGGTCGCCGGCCGCCCGCTCGCCTCGGTCGCCATCAGGAGCTCGATCGCGCGCGACAGATCGGGGCCGACCGAGCTGCGCTTGCGGTTCGGCGACACCAGCGTGCCGCTCACGATCTGCGCGAGCACCTTCGCCGGGCTGCCGCTGTACGGCAGCACGCCGGTCGCGAGCTGGTACAGGGTCGCGCCGAGCGAGTACAGGTCGCTCTGCGCCGTCGCGGTCTCGCCGCTCGCCTGCTCGGGGCTCATGTACGCCGGCGTGCCGAGCAGCGCGCCGGTCTTGGTGACCAGCGAGCTGTCCTCGGTCTCGAGCCGCGCGACGCCAAAATCGGCGAGCAGCAGGCGGCCACCCGGCGCGACCAGGATGTTCGCCGGCTTGATGTCGCGATGCACGATGCCGGCGGCGTGCGCGATCGCCAGCGCGTCGGCGAGCAGCGCACCGATGCACGCGACGATCTCGGCGAGCACCGGGCCGCGCTGCTCGATCTCGGCGAGCAGCGTGTTGCCGCGGATCAGCTCCATCACGATGTACGGCGGATCGGCGTCGGGGTGAACCGCTTCGTCCTCGACGCCACCGACGTCGTAGATCCGCAAGATGTTGTCGTGTTGCAGCCCGGCGGCCGCGCGCGCCTCGCGCTGGAACCGGCGGACGATCTCGGCGCGGCGCGCGAGGTGCGGGAACAGGACCTTCAGCGCGACGTCGCGGCGCAGCTCCTTGTCGCGCGCGCGGTACACCGTCGCCATGCCGCCCTCGCCGATCTCCTCGACGAGCTCGTAGCGGCCGAGCACGTCACCGGCGCGGACCGCGCGCGGCCCGGTGCGGCGCGGGGTGTCCGAGGTCTCCGGGACGGCCGAGGTCCCGTCCTCGGAGTGCAACGTGTCGGCGGTCGCGTCGACGCCGGAATCGTCGTCGGAGGGCACTCGGCTAGGTGGCGGACCACTCGACGTGGTTCGTCTTGCCGACGGCCTTGGCCTGCTTCATCGCGCGACCGAGCCGGCGACCGAGCTCGTCGGCGCCGCCGTTGAGGGTCAGGCCATCGGTCTGCGTGATCGCGAGCACGAGCGCGAGCGCCGCTGGATCGCCGGGCAGGCTGACCCGCTTGGCGTCGAACGCGGTCTCCGCGGCACCGATGAACGGGCCCGCGGTGTCGGGCGCGATCACCGCGATGAAGTCCGAGCCGCCGATGTGGCCGATGAACGCGCCGCCGCCGGAGGCGGACCGACCGGCCTCGAGCAGGAGCGCGCCGATGTCGCGCACGATGCCCTCGGAGGTCGTGATCCCGATCGCGTCGGCATAGGCGTCGAAGTTGAGGACGTCGACGTGGATGACCGTGGTCGGCTTGCCGGTCTTCAACGCGCGCTCGATCTCCTCGTCGATCGCGCGCGACCCCGGCAGCGACGTCGTCGGGTTACGGTCGCGCTCGCGGCGCGCGGCGCGGACCAGCGCCTTGACCCGCGCGCCGAACTCGCGCAGGTCGAACGGCTTGGGCATGTACGAGTCGGCGCCGGCCTCGAGGCCGTGGACCTGATCGTCGGTCGTCGCCAGCGCGGTCAGCATGAGGATCGGCGTGCGCGACCACATCACGTCGGCCTTGAGCCGCCGGGCGACCTCGAGGCCATCGACCCGCGGCATCATGACGTCGAGGACCAGGAGGTCCGGGTCGTGTGCCTTGACGAGCTTCAGGGCCTCCTCGCCGTCACGCGCACGGAGGCACAGGAAGCCGGCGTCGCCGAGCGCCATGTTGACCATGTGCGCGATGGCGTCGTCGTCCTCCGCGATCACGATCTTCTTGAGGAGCATCGGGGACCTGCTGAGGAATACCGCTGATCAACCGGTCGCGTCAAACCATCCCGTCCACCGTGCTATCTAGACGAGGTGCACGACCCGCTGGTCGAGACGACCCAGCTCGACAACGGCCTGACGGTCACCACCGTCGCCCTGCCCCACCTCCACACCGCGATGTGCGCGATGTCGATCAAGGTCGGGGCGCGCTTCGAGACGCCCACCGACAACGGGCTGTCCCACTTCGTCGAGCACATGCTGTTCCGCGGGACCGAGAAGTACCCGAGCTCCCTGGCGCTCAACACCGCCGTCGAGCAGATCGGCTCGACGCTGAACGCCGAGACCGGCCGCGACTACACGCTGTTCTCGCTCGGGCTCGAGCCCGACCGGGTGGTCGACGGGATCGCCCTGGTTGGCGAGTTGCTCTCGCACCCGCGGTTCGACGACATCGAGCTCGAGCGCGCCCTGGTCCTCGAGGAGATCATGGAGGATTACGACGAGCAGGGCGTCGAGATCAACGCGGACGACATCGCCCGCGGCCTGGTGTTCGACAACCACCCGCTCGGCCAGCGGATCATCGGGCCGCGCGCAAATGTTGCGCGGTTCACGCAAGATGACGTCCGACGTCACTTCACGACGTTCTACGGTGCCAAGAACGCGAACCTCTGCATCGCCGGCCCGGTCGAGCACGCCCGCGTCGTCGAGGCCGCCAACCGCGCCCTCGAGAACCTGCCTGCCGGCTCGCGCGCCGAGGTGCCACCCGCCCCGACCGCGCTCGCGACCGGCCCCCTGCTGCGCCACGTCGACGACGCTGGCTCGCAGACCTCGCTCGCGATCGTGTTCCGCGCGATCCCCGAGCTCGACCCGCGCTACGTCGCGCTCGCCGCCCTGCTCCGCATCCTCGACGACGGCATGTCGACGCGCCTGCACTACACGCTCGCCGATCAGAAGGGCCTGGCGTACTCGATCCACGCGTCGATCGAGCCGCTCGCCGACACCGCGCTGTTCGAGATCACGAGCGCGACCGCGAACGCCAAGGTGCCGACGCTGGTCACCGAGCTGTTCGCGATCCTGCGCGGCCTCCGCGAGGGCAAGGTCACGCCCGAGGAGCTCGCCAAGGCGCGCGTGCGCTATCGCTACGAGACGCTCGCCTCGATCGACGACGTCGGCGCGATGGCTGGCTGGTTCGGCGGCACCGCGCTGTACTACCCGCCGCAGACGCTGTCGGCGCGGCTCGCCGCGATGGCCGCGGTCACGATCGACGACATCGTCGACGTCGCGCGCGCCGTACTCGTGCCCGACAACCTCGCGATCGCCGCGGTCGGCACGCTGTCGAAGGCGCGGCTCGGCGAGTTGCGCTCGGCCCTGAAGGGCTGGGCTTGAAGCTCAGAAACTGATCTTCACGCCGGCCATCACCTCGCTGCCGCCGTGGTCGGGCCCGGTGCTGAGCGGCGTCGAGTAGCTCGCGCCGCCGTACCGATCGTCCAGCTGGCTCGCACCGGTCGACTGCTTGTACGACAGGAACAGCGAGACCATCGCGTCCTTCTTGTGATCGGCGAGCTCGCCGACGCTGTTGACCTTGCTCTTGAACACGTCGAGCTGCAGGCGGGTCTCGAGCGAGCCGTGCTGGTCGAGCACGCCGGCGAGCGTCAGCGCGGACTTCTCGGTCGGCGTGAACGTCAGGCTGGCGCCGAGCTGCGCCTGGGTCTGCTTGCCGGCCTCGACGCTGGCGCCGCCCCACGCGCCGCCGTACAGCTTCGGCGCGAGCTGCGCGTCGACGCCACCCTTGACGTTCAGGTAGTCGCGCTCGCCGGTGCCGCCCTCGATCGACGCCGACTGCACGAGCTTGTCGGACTTGTACTTCTCGGTGAGATCGAAGCTCGCCTCGCCCTGCTTGCCGGGCGCGCCGGTCGCGTAGTCGGCGTTACCGGCGAGCGACAATTTGGGGTCGAGCTGCTCGGTGGCACCGAGATGGACCTTGGTGCCGTCGGGGTTCTTCGCGACGCTGCCCTCGACCGAGGTCGTCTTGTCCTTGTAGGCCTCGGACCACGAACCCGAGAACCCCTTGTCGCCCCGCGACGCCTCGAGCTTGCTGGTCAGCGATGCGTCGGCGCCAAACTTGTGGGTCTCGCTGAGCCCGATCGCCGTGGTCTTCGGATCGTGCGCGATCGTGCCGGCGATCTCGTCCTTGCCGTCGGCGGTCTTGTAGTCGGCGCCGAGCTTCTCGGACAGCCCGGCCTCGTCGTTCGCGAGGCTGCCGGTCAGCGTGGTCTTGCCGATCGGTGCGCTCGCCGCGACGGTTTCGGACAGCTTGCCGTCCTTGTCGGCGACCTCGCCGGACACCGTGGTCTTGCCGGCCTTGTACTCGGCCGACACGGCGTCGGTCGTGCCGTCCTTGGCGACGGTGTGCTCGGCCTTGGTGTCGAGCGTGCGCTGGTCCCCGAGGTCCCAGTCGCGCTTGACGCCGGCGCTCCAGTCCTTCGCGCCGCCCACCTTGCCGAACGCCTCGACCTCGGTCTTGCCGTCCTTGTTCCAGTCGACCGTGGCCGATTTGTCGGCGCCGACCTTGGCGTGGATCTCGTCGTGGTCGTCGACCTTGGTGTGCGTGTCGAGCCCGTGCTTGTCGGCGGTGCCGGTGAAGCCACCGCCCTTGGTGCTCCACTTCGCGCCCTGATCCGCGGCCGATGCTTCGAAGAAGCCGGCGTTCGGCTGGTTGGGATCGCCGGCGACGACCTCCTTGCGATCGAGGCTCGCGCGGAGCTTCGCCATCTCCTGCGTGACCGCGTCGACGTACGCGTTGCCGAGCGCCTGGTGCAGGAGCGCGAACATCGCATCGTGCTCGCCGCGGTTGGCGTCGAGCAACGCGACGACCTTCTTGGGCTCCGGAGGTCCCTTGGCGATCAGCGCCTGGAGCGCGGCGACACCGGCGCCCGGCTTGACCTCCGCGGTCGCGGCGGGCGTGGTGGCCGGCTTGACGTCGACGTCGGGGTCCTTGGCGACAGCTGGCTCGGCCATATCGCCCATTCTACCTGTGGTTGCGCGCCGTTCTTCCTCGTGTATGATTGACACTATGCTGGGTGGCTACCGTCGCATCGTGGTGCTCACCGGGGCCGGCATCTCGCGCAGCGCAGGACTCGCCACATATCGCGGACCTGGCGGGTTGTGGACCGACCCCGAGCTCGAGGTCCTGTCCCACATCGACACCCTCCGGACGCGACGCGAGGACGTCTGCGGCATGTTCTGGCGGTTCCGGCGGGCGATCCGCGGGGTCCAACCGACCGCGGCGCACCGGGCGCTCGCGGCGTTCGAGGCCGGGATGACCGGCGATCGCGAGATCACGATCATCACCCAGAACGTCGACGGCTTGCACCAGGCTGCCGGCTCGCAGGCGGTGTGCGACTACCACGGCTCGCTGGCGCGCTGGCGCTGCGAGATCTGCGGCGCGGTCGCCGACCCACCGGATGGCGACCCGCCGACTCACTGCGACGAGCTGATGCGGCCCGACGTCGTCCTGTTCGGCGAGATGATCCCGGTCGACGCCGAGCGCACCGCGAAGCGCGTGCTGCGCGACTGCGATCTGTTCGTCGCGATCGGCACGTCGGGCACCGTGTCGCCGGCGTCGTCGTTCGTGCGCTGGGCGCGGATGACCGACGCGCGCACGATCTACTTGAACCTCGAGCCGATCGAGGACCCCGCGTTCATCACGCAGGATCACGGCCCGGCCGACGAGCTGGTGCCGCGCTGGTTCGCTCCGGGCTAGCGTCCGCGACGATTGCCGCCGCCGCCACCGCTGCGTCCGCCGCCACCGCCGCTGCGTCCACCACCACCACCGCGTCCGCCACCGCCGCCGCCACGTCCGCGGTTGTTGTTCGGCGGGCGATGCACGGCCTCGCTGCGGCTCTCGAGCTCGCGATCGGTCAGCGCGGGTGGCGTGCCGATCTTGGCCTCGAACGGGTGGCCCTCGACGACCGGGATGCGCTTCCGGATCAGCCGCTCGACGTTGCGCCAGTCGGGGCGCTCCTCGGTGTCGACGAAGCTCATCGCCATGCCGGTCGCGCCGGCGCGCGCGGTGCGGCCGATGCGGTGCACGTAGGTCTCGGGGACCTCGGGGACATCGAAGTTGACGACGTGGGTGACGTCGTCGATGTCGATGCCGCGCGCCGCGATGTCGGTCGCGACCAGCACGCGGATCTTGCCGCCCTTGAAGTTCGCGAGCGCGCGCTCGCGGGCGTTCTGCGACTTGTTGCCGTGGATCGCGTCGGCGCCGATCTGGTGCGACTCGAGGTGCTCGGCGATCTTGTTCGCGCCGTGCTTGGTGCGCGAGAACACCAGCACGCGGTTCATCGCCGCGTCGAACAAGAGGTCGACGAGCAGGCTCCGCTTGTCAGCCTTGTCGACGTAGTAGACCTCCTGGTCGACCTTCTCGGCGGTCGAGCTGACCGGGGCCACCGCGACGGTCTGCGGGTTGACCAGCAGCTGATCGGCGAGCTGCTGCGCCTCCTGCGGCATCGTCGCCGAGAAGAACAGCGTCTGGCGCTCCTTCGGGATCATCGCGATCACGCGGCGCACGTCGTGGATGAAGCCCATGTCGAGCATGCGGTCGGCCTCGTCGAGCACGAAGACCTCGAGCGTCTTCAGGTTCACGAGCCCCTGGCTGCACAGGTCGAGCAGGCGACCCGGCGTCGCGACCAGGATGTCCATGCCCTGGCGCAGGGCCTGGCGCTGGGCGTCGAAGCCGACGCCGCCGAAGATCACGAAGTTCTTCAGCGGGAGGCCCGAGCCGTAGGTCGTGAAGCTCTCGCCGATCTGCGACGCCAGCTCGCGTGTCGGCGTCAGGATCAGGCAGCGGATCGGCCGCGGCAGCTTGGTGGCCGACGGCTTGGCCGACAGGCGCTGGAGGATCGGCAGCGCGAACGCCGCGGTCTTGCCGGTGCCGGTCTGCGCGAGACCGAGCAGATCCTTGCCGGCGAGGACGAACGGAATGGCCTTCTGCTGGATCGGCGTGGGCGTGGTGTAACCCTGCGCCGCGACGGCGGCGGCGATCGGCGGAATGAGCCCGAGCTCGTTGAACTGCATCGGGTCGCCATGTAGCACGGATCGGGGCCGCCACCGAAACGGCGAAAGGCGCCCACGGCTGGGCGCCCTGTTCGCGACTGGCTCTGGTGAACCGCAGTCCGGGTGGACTGGTCGCTTACCTATGCCGCGAGCTGCTCGCGGCGTTCGGGCTTCGCCCTCACTTGTTCATCGACTTCTCGACCGACTTGTTCACGTTGGCGTCGAACGCGGTGCCCGAGTCCTTCGCGTTGGTCTTCAGGTAGTCCGCGCGCTCCTTGGAGAGCTTCTCGATCTGCTGCTGCGCCACCTTGCGGGCCTCGCCGCGGTGCGCGAGCTCGGCCTTGAGGTCGCCCTTCGACAGGTTGCGCAGGTCGGCCGGCAGCGCGCTCGGCGCGATCGTCTCGGCCTCCATGCCGTTGCCGACGAGGTCGGCCTTGTCGCGGTTGGTCGCGCCGTAGTAGGCCGCGCGATCCGCCATCGCCGCCGGGGCCGCGGCGGAGCCCGCCGCCATCTTGTTCGCGTAGCCCTCGCGCACGCTGTCGTCGCCGACGATCACCGCGGTGGCGTCGACCGCGCGCGACAGCTCGGCGATCTTGGCGTCGTACGGCGTCGCGACCTGCAGGACGCCGCCGTCCTGCGAGATCGTCGAGAACTCGCCGCCGCCGATCATCGCCATCTGGCTGAACGCCTGCTCGGTCGACACGTCGTAGCCCGCGCGGATCGTGTTGACCGAGATCTGCATCTTCGCGGCCTCCTGCGCGGTCATCTGGTAGGTCGGGACGTCGCCACGCGAGGCCGGCGCGGCATCACCGACGACGAAGATCATCTTCTTGGCGTTGGCGCGCCACGGCATCTTGTGGACGGCGTCGTAGAGGCCGGCGTCGACATCCTCGGGGAGATCGCCGCCGCCGTCGGCGCGGAAGCTCGACAGGTTCGCGAACACCTGGTCGAGATCGCTCGACAGCGGATAGTCCTTGGTCACGTACTCGTCGCCGATATCGCGGTACGCGACGAGCCCGATGCGGACGTCGGCCTGCGGATCGATCTGCTTCACGTGGGTCGCGATCGACCACACCGTCTTCTTGGCGCTCTCGATCAGCGAGCCCATCGAGCCGGTCGTGTCGATCGCGAACACGACATCGACCGAGTGGCGGCTGCCGACCTCGACCGGCGGCGGCGTCGGATCGGAGGTGCGCTGGCCGGTCGACAGGCTCGCCGCGAGGGCGATGGTCGCGGCCGCGACGGTGGGGATTCCGTAGGTGACGACTTTCTGGCGCGTGAGCATGGATAGCTTTCACGCACGACTCGGCCGGGAGATCTGGCCCAAGTTACCGATCTTCCTTACCCAAGCCTTACACCGCAGACGGGGTCACACTGACGACGGCCATCCGCGTGACGTCGATCGGCCGGCAGGTTCGCGCCGCGCAGACCCAGAACCGCACGCGGACCTTCACGTTGTGGTCTCCGGCAACCTCGGAGCGGACCCCGATCGTGAACCGCGGTGCGTCGGCCTCGGGATCGACCGCGTCGGTGCGGCCGAGCCGTAGCTTCTTGACCGCGAGGCCGGTGTCGGGCGCGACGTCGACGATCACCTGGGCGTCCTTGCTGACGACGAGCCCGCGATCGACCGCGATCGCGAGCGACAGCGCGCCGGTCGCCCCGCTCGCGACCTCGACACGCTCCGCGAGCCGCACCTCCCAGCCCGGGTTGCGCGGCTGGGCGCTCGCCGCGTGCGCGAGCACCGCGACGACCAGCAGCGACTTCACAGGATCTGCGTGGCGATCTCGGCGAGCGGCGAACGCTCACCCTTGGTGAGGATCACGTGGCCACCGATCGCCTCGTTCTTGAACCGCTCGGCGACGGTCGTGAGGCCGTTGTTCGACGAGTCGATGTACGGGTGATCGATCTGATACGGGTCGCCGGTCAGGATGATCTTCGTCCCCTCACCGGCGCGCGTGATGATCGTCTTGACCTCGTGCGGCGTGAGGTTCTGCGCCTCGTCGACGATCATGAACACGTTCGGCAGCGAGCGGCCGCGGATGTAGGTCAGCGGCTCGACCTCGACGAAGCCGAGCTCCATCAACTCGGTCGAGCTGCGCCCGTCCTTCTTGTCGGCCTTGTTGAGGCCGAGCAAGAGCTCGAGGTTGTCGTAGATCGGCTGCATCCACGGATTGAGCTTCTCCTCGATGTCGCCGGGGAGGTAGCCGATGTCGCGACCGAGCGGGAAGATCGGCCGCGATACGAGCAGCTTCGAGTAGACCTGCTCCTCGGTGACCTTCTGGAGGCCGGCCGCGATCGCGAGCAGCGTCTTGCCGGTGCCGGCCTTGCCGACCAGCGTGACGAGCTTGATGTCGTCGTTGAGCAGGAGGTCGAGCGCGAAGTGCTGCTCCTTGTTGCGCGGGCGGATGCCCCACACGCCCTCGCGGATCTTCTTGACCGGCACGGCCTTGCCGGCCGTCTTGTCCCACCGGGTGAGCGCCGACTTGCCGCCGTCGTCCTTCAGCGTCAGGAACTCGTTGGCGTGAATGCCGGGCACATCGATCGCGACGCTACCCTCGCTGTAGAACTGCTCGATCGTGCCGGCGGGCACGGTGAGCTCGCGGTTGCCCGAGTAGAGCTCGTCGATCTGGATCTGCTCGGGCTCGAAGTCGACCGCCTGGAGGCCGAGCGCATCCCCGCGGATGCGCATGTTGACGTCCTTGGTGACCAGGATCGTCGCGACGTTGCGATCGGCATCGCGAACCTCGATCGCGGTCTCGAGGATCCGCTGATCCATCGAACGCGAGTCGTAGCTCGGGTTCTTCGTCGGGTTCTTGGCGAGCGCGACGCGGATCGTGCCGCCGTTCTCCATCGGCTGGGCGATGTTGAGCCCGCCGTCGCTGCGGTGCTTGTCGAGCAGGCGCGCGACCATGCGGGCGTTGCGGCCGAGCTCGGATTGGTCCTTCTTGAACGTGTCGATCTCCTCGATCACGTAGATCGGGATGATCACGTTGTTGTCGGCAAACGCGTAGAACGCGCGTGCGTCGTGAAGGAGCACGTTCGTATCGAGGACGTAATTCTTGACCGCCACGTCGGCAGCGTCGCACGGATCACGGCTCGGTGTGCTGGATCCCGGTCCCAACGAGCGCGACCCCGAGCGACATGCAGGTCTGGAGCAGTGACGCATGCCGTTTTGCCGGCGTCGCCGCGTACCACTGCTTCGCCTTGCTGGCGTTGCCGACGCGACACGCAGCCATCACGCACAGCGACGGCTCGACGCCGAGCGCACCCGCCGCGCACGTCGACACCACCTTGGCGTACTGCGCGCTCTCGTAGTCCTTGGTCAGGTCGGCCTTCGAGAACCGCGGCTTCACCGGCGGCGGCCTCGGTGAGCTCGGGGGTGTCGGCGCGAGCGGCGGCCGGCTCGCGGGCGCGGCATCGACCGCCACGACCACCGCGGCCGCGTCGATCGCGATCGCGGTCGCGTCGACCGCGACTGCGGCATCCGGCATCACCCTCGCGACGACCGCCGCGTCGATCGCCAACGGCGCCGGGCTGCCCCCGCTCTTCGCGCTCATCGCGATCGCGATCGCCACGATCGTCAACAGGCCGGCCCCGGCGAGGGCCGCGATGATCAGCTTCTTCTGCCGCGGCATCCCGAGCGGCGCGACGTGGTCCTCGTCGGCCACCGTCGAGCTGTCGAACTGCGGGGGCGACACCGGGCCCGAGTCGAGCTCGGGCGCGAGCATCATCGGCCCGCCGATCTCGGTCGGCGCGTCCTCGGGCGGCGCCGGCAGCGGCGGCGACGAGCGGCGCTCCGGTGGCGCCGCGATCGGTGCGGACTCGATCTCCGGCATCGGCGTCAGCACGGTCCAGCGCGAGGTCGGCTGATCCTCCATCACCGCCATCACGCCGTCGCTCTCGTCGAGCGGCGGCTTCGACGGGTTCCGCGGGCGCGCCGGCAGCACCGGCGCGCGCGGGATCGCGAGGTCCGAGTCCTCGACGTCGTCGTCGATCACGAGCTCGAGCCCCGGCAGCTTCTTCAGCTGCGACTCGTCCATGTCGGCCGCGGTCACCGTGACGGTCATCGCCGCGACCTCGAGGATGCTCCACGGCTCGGGGCGCACGCCGAACGTCTCCTTCAGCATGCGGGCGAGCGTGGTCGCCGACAGCCGCAGCTTGTTCGCGACCGCCGCGTTCTCGATGTCCTCGATCACCTGCGCGGCCGTCGCGTAGCGATCGTCGCGATCGCGGGCGAGCAGCTTGCCGATGATCTTGTCGATCTCCGGCGGCAGATCCTTGCGGATCGTCGATGGAGGCGGTGGGTCGTCGTTGACGATCGCCGACATCGACTCGAACTCGCTGCCGCGGCGATACAGGCGCTCGCACGTCAACATCTCCCACATCACGATGCCGAGCGAGAACAGGTCGCTGCGGCGGTCGAGCTCCATGCCCTTGCACTGCTCGGGCGACAGGTACGTCGTCTTGCCCTTCACCGTGCCGGACTTGGTGTCGTGGTTGCGATCGATGGCCTTGGCGACGCCGAAGTCGACGACCTTCACGTTGCCCTCGAACGACACCATGATGTTCGACGGCGTCACGTCTCGGTGGACGATGCCGAGCGGCCGGCCGTCGACCCCGATGCGCTCGTGGGCGTGCTCGAGGCCGGCGGCGGCACCGGCGCCGATCGCGAGCACCGCGGCGACCGAGAACTCGCGACCCTTGGCGCGGGTGTGCTGGAGCAGCGACCGCACGGTCTCGCCGTGCACGTACTCCATCGTGAAGAAGTAAGAATCGCCGAGCTTCCCGACGTCGTGGACCTGGGCGATGTTGGGGTGCTGGAGCTGCGAGACCAGGCGGGCCTCGTCGATGAACATCTGGACGAAGCGCTTGTTGGTGGCGAACTCGCGGAGGATCCGCTTGAGCACGACGTAGCGCGCGACACCGACGCTCCCGATGCCGCGCGCGAGAAACAGCTCCGCCATCCCACCCGTCGCGAGCTTCGCGAGGATCTCGTAGCTGTTGGCGGTGGACCCCACCTCCGCGTGGTCGAGCACGAGCGAACGTCGAGGGTCGAATGGATCGACCCGGCGTGTCAACGAGGTGCCTTCATACACACGTAACGATCGTCCATGGCGTCCGAGAGCCATTCACGCGAGGCTCCGCCCATGAAGAAGACCATCATCACCGCCGTCCTCACCGCTGCCATCGCGCTCCCCATCGGCGCCGCCATCGCCAAGGGCGAGATGAAGGGCCACCCGAACCTGATCGCCGCGCAGAAGCTGTGCGGCGACGCGTACGCCAAGATCGTCGCCGCGCAGAAGGCGAACGAGTACGACATGGGCGGCCACGCGAAGAAGGCGGAAGACGCCTTGAAGCTCGCCGTCGACGAGATTCACCTCGCCGCCGAAGTCGCCAACGACAAGAAGTAAGGGCTGAGCCCTTACGACGCGAACAGTTCGCGTCACGAAGAACTAACGCGGTACGATCGTCACATGCGCAGCAAGCTCAGGTTGCTCGTCGGTGTGACGGTGCTGTCCGGCCTCATCACGGGTTGCATCATTCGCACCCGGCCTCCGTGTCGCACCGAGTGCTGGTGGGACCACGGCCGCAAGGTCTGCGAGCGACGCTGTAACTAGCTCGCCTTCTTCGCGTCCTTGGCCTTGGCGGCCTGGGCCTCGGCCCACGTCACGACCCGGTTCCGGCCGGTCTGCTTGGCGTGATAGAGGGCGGCGTCGGCGTGCTCGAACAGCGTGCTGCAGTCGCGCCCGTCCTCGGGGAACGACGACACGCCGACCGACTCGGTGATCGACAGCGGGCCCTTCTCGGTCTCGATCACGAGCTTGCCGATCTCGGTGCGGATGCGCTCGGCGACCGCCTTGGCCTGGGTGACGTCGGCGCCCTCGAGCACGACGACGAACTCCTCGCCGCCGTAGCGCACCGGCAGATCGATCTTGCGCGGCACGTCCTGCAGCACGCGCGCGACCCGCCGGATCACTTCGTCGCCGGTGTGGTGACCGTAGTTGTCGTTCACCTTCTTGAAGAAATCGATGTCGCAGACCAGGAGCGACAGCTTGCCGTTCGACCGCGCCGCGCGCTCGAGGTATTCGGGGAACCGGACATCGTACGTGCGCCGGTTCGTCAGGCCGGTGAGCGCGTCGGTCGTCGCCATCGTCTCCATCTGCTTGTAGAGCAGGCCGTTCTGCACCGCGATCGCGACCTGGTTCGCGATCACCGCGAGCATCTCGCGGACGTCCTTGCCGAACCGCTTCTCGGCGCGCGCGACGAGCGTCAGCGTGCCGATCGGCACGTCGGCGCACAGCAGCGGCAGGACGAGCAGCGACTTCGCGTCGTCGACCTTGATCTTGCGGGTGTAGATCGGCGCCGACACCTCGCGCGGCTCGCCGCCGGACGGGAGGTAGTGACGGTTCTTGACGACCATCGACGCGAGGCCCGCGTTGTCCTTGAACTCGAGACCCTTGAGCGCGCCGACGTCCATCAGCCCCTCGCCACCCGGCGACACACGCGTGGCGACGATGCGGTGGCGACCGCGCGCGACCTCGTAGAGCGCGATCGCGCCGGCATCGAACTCGACGATCGTCGCGGCCGCGTCGAACGCGGTCTCGAGGACCTGATCGATCGTCAGCGCGTTGCCGAGCTTCGCGCTCGCCTGGAAGAACCGCTCGTGCTCGTACTTGGCGCGCTCGACCGCGCGGAACACGCGCTCGGCCTGGACGACGCGGAGCACCTGCGTGCTGGCGTCGGCGAGCAGATCGCGATCGGCTTCGGCGAACGGCGCGTCGCGATCGGCCGCGAGGATGCCGCGCAGGTGGCCGCTCTCGATGATCGGCACCGCGACGAGCGCGACGCCGGCGCGGCTGCTGTCGTAGTACGGGAGCTGGTTCGGCTTGGTCGCGGCGACCAGGAGCGGCGTGCGATCGCGGAGCACGGCCTGGAGCACGCCGGCCGAGGCGAGCCGCGGGTTCTCGATGACGTCGTCGGCGTCGGACGCGACCTCCTTGAGCTTGACGCGCTCGCCGTCGTCGTCGAGCCAGAGCAACGCGACGGTGCGCGCGGCGAGCGACCGCTTGAGCGTCGCGAGCATCCAGTTCGCCGAGTCGCCGATCATGCCGACGCCGCCGATCGCGAGCAGGCGCTCCTCGTCGTCGCGGCCGCGCGGCGCGCGACTCGCCGGGCCGAGCGCTGCGGAGATCAGGCGGTAGTCGCGCGCGTCGCTCTTCAGCGCGACGAGCTCTTCCTCGAGCCGCCGGGCGCGCCGCGCGCGATAGCGCGACACGACGCCGCGCAGGAGGACGACGTGCGCCGCGGCGGCACCGCCGAGATACGCGACGTGGACGCCACCGGCGAGCAGGTTCGCCTCGGTGATGCCGGTGCGCCCGACGAGCGCGACCT
Organism: Haliangiales bacterium; assembly: GCA_038321315.1. Lineage (GTDB taxonomy): Bacteria > Myxococcota_A > Polyangia > Haliangiales > Haliangiaceae > JABFXX01. Next base: position 36,728 of record JBBQEX010000065.1, read on the forward strand.
CGAGCATCAGCGCGGCGCCGATCGTGCCGACCGCGCCGGGCCGCGCGAGCACCGTCATCGCGAACGCGACGATGCCGTACAGCAAGGGATACGCCGGCGACGCGAGGCCGCCGCTGACCGCGATCACGACGTGCACGCCGGCGACCAGCGCGAGGCTGAGCTCGAGGTCCGCGAGATCGACCGCGGCGGCGAGCCACATCGACACCCGCTGCGCGCGGGCCGATGGCGGGATGAACTGGACGCGGCGGATGACGGCGGCGAGCACGAGCACGCCGATCGCGATCGTCGCGAGCGTGCCCGACATCGCCATCTTGGGCCGCGCGAACAGCGACGCGCCGTCGACGCCGCCGACCGCGACGATGCCGCACGCGAGGATGCCGGCGAGCGCGCCGATCGAGACCTTGGCGGACCGGCGCAGCGCGCGGCGGAGCTTGATCGCGCCCTTGACGCGTGGCGTGCGGCCGGTGGAGCGATTCGTCTCGCTCACGGGGGCGTCGCCTCGACGTGCTGGATCCGGACGACGATCTCCTCGGGGTAGACCATGCCAAGCTCGGTGCGCGCGCGATCCTCGATCGCCTCGACCTCGTTCTCGAGCGCGTGGATCTCGTGGACCAGCGCCGCGTTGTGGGCGGCGAGCGCGTCGGCGTTGCCGTGGAGCTTCGCGAGCTGATCGTCGAGCTTGGCGGCCATCGGGTCGCGTTTCACCATCTGTGCCGGCAGGTAGCCGATCGCGATCGCGACGACGATCGCGAGGCCCAGGCGTGCCCCCCACCGGCGAACCGCCGAGGGCACGTGCATATCCGCCAGGACCTTGTTCACCGGATCTCGACACTACGGATCGTGCGCAACCGGGCAAGTTTTGGTCATGCGGTGGGCGGCGGCCGAATGTCGTGGGAATCCGGAGTGTTCCGTGTATGGTCCCGGCCCACATGACCGGGCTTCGGTTTGCGATCCTCCTTGGTGTTCTGGCGGCCTGCGGCGACGACGGCAACCACTCGACCACGATCACCTGCGGCACCGGGACCTCCGGCAAGCTCGCCATCGACACGCCCGTGGCGGTGGGTGCAGACGGCAAGGATCTCCGCGGCGCGGCGATCGCCGCCGACCCGATGACGACGATCCCCGCCGGCGACGTCACGATCGCGTGCACCGACGACATCGTGCTCGATGGCTTCACGGCCCTCGGGCCGGCCGTCACGTTCGGTGCCGAGGGCACCTGGTCCGATCGGCCGTTCGAGCTGACCCTGCCTTACAAGGCCGCGCGCCTGCCGACCGGCGCCGCGCAACGCCACGTCCGGATCCTCGCGAAGCGGCCCGGCAACCCGGCGTTCTTCCCGCCGGTCGCGAACCGCGTGCTCGACGACAAGGATCCGTACGCGTCGACCGCGACGTTCCGGGCCGGCGAGCTGACGACCTACCAGCTGGTCGCCGCGAACGACGCGGGCACGCCCGAGCAGCAGCAGTACGCGTGGAACGCGATCGTCGGCATCTCGATGGGTGGCAACGCCGCGATGTCGATCGCGCTGCGCCACCCCGACCGGTTCGACAACTTCGCGGACCTCGGCGGCGAGCCCGGCCCGTCGATGATCTACTCGCTCGGCATGGTGCGCGACTTCCTGTTCGGCGGGTTCTGCACGGCCGCCGACGAGGCCGCCGGCCACGGCAAGGTCGGCCAGCTGTGCCCGAACGCGTCCGTCCGCAAGGACCAGTTCGAGATCGTCGCCGACTACGAGCACATGATCTACCAGTCGGGCGATGGCGTCGGCCTGACGCTCGATCGCACGCTCTACATGAAGGCGTCGCGCGACCTCGCGCGCGCGCTGTCGAACCCGGCGCTCTACAACAAGGACAACCCGTACTCGCCGCCCGGCGTGCCGTTCACGACGTTCGCGTCGGATCCGGTCGCGCGGTGCGCCGCCGCGCCGGTGAAGCTCGACAACTTCTTCGACCGCGAGTTCAACCCGACCGGCACGCACCCGGTGATCACGTTCTGCGACGGCGGCGATGGCACCGATCTCGGCCTCGGCGTGTTCGATCCCACCAAGGCGCAGAACGACCCGGCCGAGATCCTGCTCGCGGTCGATCTCGACGGCAACGGCAAGCGCGATCCGGGCGAGCCCGTGATCACCGACGCGTACGAGCCGTTCAGCGACGTCGGCGTCGACGGCAAGGCCGACAAGGACGAGCCCGGCTACGACCCGGTCACGAACCCCGATCCGGATCACGACGACTACCACTACCTGCGCAACCCGCTCGGCACCGAGCACAACGGAACCTACGATACCGGCGAGCCGTTCGAGGACGTCGGGCTCGACGGCGTCGCCGGCACCTGCCAGCAAGGCGCGGGCGCGAACTGCTACGACTTCGGCGAGGGCAACGGCCACTGGGACCTGTCGCCCAACGTCGCGCGCTGGTACGAGAGCGACCTCTCGAACCAGCTCGCCAAGCTCACCGACGTGCAGCGCCACCACGTCGGCATGTGGTTCGACGCCGGGGTCCGCGACTTCCTGAACGCATCGGTGTCGACCAATGCCGCCGTCGGCAGCGCGATGGCGCAGTACAACGCGCCGTTCGGCGTGTTCCAGGGCTTCGCCGCGATCACCGGCAGCAAGAGCGAGCAGTCGTACGACTTCACCGAGATCCCGTGGGACGCGATGCCCAAGGATGGCTACATCCGCTACGGCAATCCCGACGCCACCGCGCAGGAGATCGCGAATGGCGACGGCAAGCACGTCGGCACCGCGACGCAGATCATCTCGCGCGCCGAGACGTCGTTCGCGTGGCTCTCGCAGCGCTGGCCCGATGGCGATCGCGACGACACGCTCGCGAGCGGCACGTCGATGGACCTGATGTTCACGTCGCCGACCACCGGCCGCGCGAGCCCGTACAGCCTGTTCCTACCGCCCGGCTACGACGATCCGGCGAACGCTGACCGGCGCTACCCGGTGATCTACTTCCTGCACGGCTACGGCCAGGAGCCCGGCGATCTCGTGGCGCTCGCCGACGTGTTCACCAACTTCATGACGTCGAACTATTCGGTCGAGCAGCGGCTACAGAAGTTCATCATCGTGTTCGTCGACGGCCGCTGCCGCCCCGAGCACGACGGCGTGCCGGTCCCCGCGGTCGGCGACGGCTGCGAGCGCGGCACGTTCTACATGGATGCCCCGCTCGGCGGCACCGCGCGCATGGAGACCAACCTCATGGATCTCATGGATCACATCGAGGCGACGTACCGCACGAAGCAGCCGAGCGGCGCCACCGTCACGCCGTAGCGCTACTGCGCGATCAGCGTCAGGCTCGCCGGACCACGCGCCCAGATCCGATCGAACTGATCGGCGGCGACGTCGAGCACCAGGTTCTCGGCGAGCCCGCGGCGCGTGTCGACGCGACGAACCTTCTTGCCGTCCCACGCCGCGATGCCGCGCTCGGTCGCCATCCAGATCTGGCCGTTGTGCGTCGCGACGACGTCGTTGATCTCGAACTGCAGCGCGGCCGGGAAGTCCCACGCCTTGCCGTCCCACACCGCGGCGCCGGCACCGGTCGCGACGATCACGCTGCCGTCGTTCGCGATCGTCACCGCGCGCGCGAGCTCCGAGCGCAGCCCGTCGGCCTCGCTCCACATCTTGATCTTGCCGTTCGCGAGCCGGCCGACGCCCTCGCTGGTCGCGAACCACACGTCCGAGCCACGCACGTCGGCGTCGACCACGCCCATCGGGATCGGCAGCATCTTGCCCATCACCGGTGGACCATCCGCCGCGTCCTCGGTGTGGTGGTAGCTGACCTTGCCACTCGCCGGCTCGATGATCGCGATGCCGTACGGCCGGCGCTCGAGCCCGTCGCGATAGCGCAGGCCGATCCAGAGCGCCCCACTCGACGTGAACCGCGCGAAGCTGATCTCGGGCTGCTCGCCCGGCGTGGCCACCGCGATCTTCGATAGCGGCGTCCACGTCGTGCCGTCGATCCGCGACACGTGGACCTCGGAGTCCGTGCTCGCGCGATGCAGCGCGTAGATCGCCCCGGTCGTCGGCTCGCGCACGACGGCGAGCACGACCTCGTCGGGCCCACCGGGCACGAAGTGATCGCCGACCCAGTGCCACGCCTGGTGGACGCCGGTCGCGACCCAGCAGTCGTCGCGGCGCGCGCACGCGACCGTCAACGTCATGGCATCGACGAACATCTGCTTGCGCCGCAGCCAGCTCATCGGCTGCGTGTCGCCGACGCGATAGCGCGCGACGCCGAGGTCGCGCGTGCCGACCAGCAGCTGATCGTCGGCGACCGCGAGCATCGTCGCGCCCGAGGGCAACGCGAGATCGAGCGGCGCGATCGCCCAGTCATCGATCGGCGTGCCGACGAGCGGCACCAGGCGCACCGCGTCGCGCGTCAGCGGCCGCTCGGCGTGCGCGTCGGTCGAGATCCGGTAGACCCGCCCGGCCCCCATCGCGAGCGCCGCGGTGTCGCGGGCCACGGCGGCATCGAAGTGGATCGCCGGCAGCGCGCGGTACGTGACCCAGTTGAGCTGCTTGCCGATCGCGATCCGCTCGTGGCCCTGATCATCCGCACCGACCACGAGCATGCGATCCGCGGCGAGCGGTACGACGAGGCGCGGCTCGGCGATCGCGAGCCCCTCGGCCGCCGTGACGCGCACGGTCTCGCCGGTCGGCTTGCGCGCGAGCACGCCACCGTGCGTCGCGATCCACAGGTAACCCGCGCGATCGCGACCGAGCCCGCGGATCGGATCGGTGATCGGCGTCGCGACCCAGCCGCCCTGCGGGCTCGCGTAGAACAGGCCGCGCGCGGTGCCGAGCCACACGCCGCCATCGGAGGCCGGCTCGATCGTCGCGCCATCCTTCGCGAGCTGCGCGTAGTCGATGCCGAGTGGCGTCGGCGGTGCGACCAGCTCCGAGTACGTCTCGGTCTTGATGTCGTAGTGCCCGATGCCGACGTCGGTCAGGATCCACAGCTGCGCACGCTCGGCATCCGCGGCGAGCGCGATGAAGCGCGTGCCCGGCACGAGCCCGGCGACCGCACCCTTGTCGTCGTAGCGCGCGAGCTCGTTGTCGGTCGCGACGAACGTGTACTTGCCGAGCGCGGTCGCCAGCCGCACCGGCGCTGGCTCGGTGAACACGCGCACCCGCACCTTGCCCGACGCGACCGCGGGAATCGGCGCGACCGGCAGCTCGGAGGTCGGACAGCCCGTCGCCGCCACCATCATTCCGACGAGCGCGAGGCGACCGACCACGACCCGACGGTAGACCAATCTGGCGAGTGGTGAAAGCACCTCGGTGCTAGGCTCCCCGGATGGCACGGCAACGTCGGGGTGGTAGCAGTACCGGAGGGTTCAAGCCCCCAGATCTCAAGGAGCTCAAGGGCACGCTGGGAACGTTGTTGCGATCCGCCAACGTTGTCCGCGATGTCCTCGAGCGCGGCGCGCGCGAAGGCCGGGCTCGGTTCGACGACGCCCGCCAGCACCGACGACGCGCCGATGCGCTCGCCGAGCTCGGCGAGATCGTCCTCGATCTGATCCGTCGCGGTGAGATCGATCCCGAAGATCTCCCCGAGATCCGCGAGGTCGTCCAGCAGCTCGATGACATCGACGGCGACGCTCACGCCGGGGCGGCCGCGGTCGACGAAGATGCCGTCACACTGCCGCCGACGAGCCGCACCCGCTTCGATGATCGCAAGGCGCCGACCGCGACCGTCCCGGCGAAGACCGCCGCACGCCCACGCCCCGACGTCACCCAGCGCGACATGCCGGCCGCGCGTGACGGCGTGTCGTCGCGCGACTGGTCCCCACCACCACCGAAACCGGCCGCGCGCGTCTGGCGCCCGGTCGACGAGCCGCCCGCCCACGGCGAAGAGGAGCCGACCCGCCCGCCCCCGTTTCGCGGCGCCTCACTCCCGCCCCGCAAGGGTGGCATCAGCTTCGACGGCGACGACGACGCCGACCTCGCCGACTACATGCATCCCGACGACGTCCCCGCCCCGGCCATCGAGCCCGCCAAGAAGGAAAAGGACCCCGATGGCGACGCTTGACACGCCCGCGGCGGCCCAGTAGAAACCCCGTCCAAGGTCCGGGGATATAGCTCAGCTGGGAGAGCGCGTGAATGGCATTCACGAGGTCAGGGGTTCGATCCCCCTTATCTCCACCACCTAACCGGCTAGTTTCGTTGCACTTTCGCTCGAGCTAGCCGGTCTTACTGCCACGCCACTGCGGGTCCTTCTCAGAGTCGCCTGCGTTGACGATCGGAGCCGGGATGTCCCGGCGATGATTGTCCGCACGTGGACCTCGGCCATGACCCACTCCGCGCCAGCAACGCCAAGAAGCACGCGCATCAGCCGCCCCCTTCGAGCTCCGGTGGCGTGGTCTTCAGCAGACGCGGATCGGGTGGTGTGCCCGCCATCCCGAGCATTCCTACGACGGCACGGACGAGCTTCGCGAGGTCGCGCGGTTTGCGCTTGTCCAAGCCTGCGAGGAGCTGTTTCAAGATCGTCAGCTGGTCGAAGTAGATCCGCTCGATGACCAAGTGCTCGTGCTCGTCGAAGATGAAGTACGCGGTCATGCGGGTGCGGTGCGTGCCACCGGTCGCGGGAATCTTGCCGATCGGCCCGAGCTGCGTTCCGAGCAACCAGAACTCGACGATCACCGCGTCGTGGCTGTGCCGGAGCGCGATGATCTCGTGGTCCTGATCGGGGAAGGCTTCGCGAGATTCGAGGTAGTACTTTCGCACCTCACCATCGCCGTCGTGGACGCGCATCAGCGGGATCAGCTCGTAGTGAGGATGCGGAAACGTCGAGAGGACGTCGTTCCAGGCATGCTCTACCTCGTCGTGGAAGTGATCCAGCACGAGCTTCTGGCGCGCACGCATCACGGCTTTTGTCGGCATGTCGAAATTGGATCGAGTAACCATCGTATTCCTCAACGGGCGTGGGTGATCGAACCGTGGGTGAAGGTCGGGCGCGTGCCCGGGTTCGTCCACAGCGGGGTGAGCTCACTCGACGGAAAGAACTGCAAGAACTTCGGGTCGCGCTGCGAGACATCGACGAGCGTCTTCTCGAGGACGATCGAGTTGTACTGGTCGGCCGTTGCCTCGATCGTATTGGCGTTCAGAATCGCCTCCTGCCCCCAAGACCGCGCCCATGCGGCGACTCCGGGT
>JBBQEX010000066.1:0-42160 GCA_038321315.1 Haliangiales bacterium
AGTTGCTCGAGTTGGCGCGCCAACTCGAGCAACTCGTAAAAGCGTCCCCAATCGTGGCCGTCAGCCGGACAGGATGACGAGGTCGGCGTGGTTGATGCCGGTGCGTCCGGTGATGACGAGCGCGTCGATCGACGCGAGGGCGCGGCCGGCATCGCGGCGCGCGAGGGCGATCTCGGCGTCGGGGATCGCGGCCCAGGTGCGGCCGTCGACGTAGGCGCCCGCGGGCCACGGGCGATCGAGCGGCGGCGGGCCGTCGCAGCCGTCGCTGCCGATGACGAGCGCGGCGCGCGCTGTCCCGGCGAACCGGGCGGCGAGCAGGAGCGCGAGGTGCTGCGCGCGACCGCCCTCGCCGTGATCGGCGGGCACGACGAGCGTCGGCTCGCCCCACGCGATGGCCGGGCCGGGCTCGGCGGCGAGACGATCGGCGACCGCGTCGAGGTCGCCCTGCATCGGCGCCACGAGCAGGCGCGCGTGCGGCAACTCGGCGTGGACGGCGTTCGCGAAGCTGGCGATCGGCATGATCAGCCGGGCCTCGCCGGCGCCGATCGTCGGCCCCGAGCCGATGACCTCGAGGGCGTCGCCGACGACATCGGAGACCACGAGCGTGACGACCGGCGCGCGCGACGCGGCGGCGAGCGCCCCGCCCTTCACGCGCGACAGGCCGCGTCGCGTCCGGTTGAGCTCGGCGATCGGCAGCCCGGCCGCCATCGCGCGCGCGATCGTCTCGCGATACGTCGCGAGCGGCACGGTCGGCACCTCGGCGAGCGCGGACGCACCACCCGAGATCAGCGCGAGCACGACGTCACTTGGCGCCGCGGCCGCGACCAGCGCGAGCACGGCCTCGCCGGCCGCGACGCTCCGCGCGTCGACCTCGGGGTGCGCGCCGATCATCAGCGTCCAGCCCGGCGGCAGGCCGCGCTGATCGTCGAACGGCGCGACCGCGATCCCGCGCGCGACCGCACCGGCACCGCGCGCCATCGCGAGCGCGGCCTTGCCGATCGCGATCCCGACGATCTCGCGCTCGCCGAGCAACCCGCGCTCGCCCGCGAGGGTCTGTCGGACACGCCGCGCTGGATCGCACGCGAGCGTCGCGCGGAGCACCGCGGCGACGAGGGTCTCCCGACGCATCCCAGGAGTGTAGGCGGATGTCAGACGCGACGGTCTGCGACGCTCGCGCAATCGCCAAACCCCGAGCGTGTCGCCGTTGTCTCAGGTTCAGTGCTCGCCTCGATAAACCCAACGGCGTGCTGGCACGTGGAATGTTGATGCTATCCTCGATCGTTGAACCGCGGATCGCCCCGGAGTGATCGTGCAAACCACTGATTCGACGCCAATCCCTTCGATCTCTCCCGTCCTGGGTGTGCTCGGCCGCGCCCGGTCTCGGTTGCGAGCCCAGGGCGCGCTCGAAGGCGCGACGACCGCGTTCATCCTGGCGACCGCCGCGACGCTGGTCGCGATCTACGGCCTGCGCGCCGAGTGGTTCGAGCTGCCGGCCGCGCTCGGCATCATCGCGGGCGCGATCCTCCTCGTCGGGGCCGGCGCGATCGTCGGCGCGAGCCGCAAGCTCGACGACGAGCTGGTCGCCCGCCGGATCGATCGCGCCTCGAACCTGTCCGATCGCCTGTCGACCGCGATCGCGTTCGACAAGGAGCTTCGCACCACGACCGACGCCGACGACGAGACCCGCGAGATGATGATCGCGGCGATCAAGCAGGGCACGCAGGTGGTCGGGCGCGCCAACGTGAAGGCGGCGACGCCGTACGCGGTCCCCAAGGATCTCCGCGCCGCCGGCGCGTTCCTCGTCGTGTCGGCGCTGGTCGCCGGGCTCGCGCTGCCGACCGTCGATCGCACCGAGCACCTCTACTCGGCGACGCCGGATCACGGCATCCCCGGCACGCTCGTGACGATCAAGGGCAACCACCTCGCCGAGCACATCCACAACAACGGCATGAAGCCGACGCCGTCGAACGCCTCGATCTTCATGGCGAACGGCAAGGACGCCGGTCGCCCGATCGAGATCGTCGACTGGGCCGCGACGGTTATCACCACGAAGATCCCGGCCGACGCCAAGATCGGCGACACCAAGCTCGACGTGTTCGTCGACAACAAGTCGATCGGCCAGGTCAGCTTCACGGTCGTCGATCCGGCGGACGTCAACTTCCACGACGAGAACTCGGTGGTGCTCACCGCCGACGATCGCGCCTACGTCGAGTCGGTGCTCGCCGAGCTCAAGAACATCGCGCAGCGCGACAAGGTCCCCGAGCTCGACGACTTCGCGAAGAAGATCCAGAAGCTCCTCGAGGACGCCGAGCAGGGCAAGATCACCAAGGAGCAGCTGCTCGCCGCGCTCGAGGAGGCCGAGAAGGCGCTGTCGCAGAAGCAGGAGCCCAACCAGGCCGAGCTCGACAAGCAGATGCAGGACATGGGCAAGGAGCTGTCGAAGGACCAGACGACCAAGGACCTCGGCGAGGCGTTCCAGAAGAACGATCTCGAGAAGGCCAAGCAGGAGCTCGAGAAGCTCGCCGAGAAGGTCGACAAGCAGGACTTCGACAAGCAGCAAGAGGCGCAGAAGAAGGAGCTCGAGCAGAAGCTCGCCGACAAGAACGCGTCCGACAAGGACAAGCAGGAGGCGAAGAAGAAGCTCGACGAGATGAAGAACGAGAAGCCGCTGACCGACAAGGAGAAGAAGGAGCTCGGCAAGAAGCTCGAGGAGGTCGCCAAGCAACTCGAGAAGCAAGAGAAGCAGCGTGACGACCAGCAGAAGAACGAGCAGCAGAAGGCCGAAGAGGAGATCCGCCGGCTCGAGAAGCAGAAGGAGCAGGCGAAGACCGAAAAGGATCGCCAGGACGCCGAGCGGCGTTTGGACAAGAAGAAGGACGAGCTGAAGAAGCTGCAGAAGGACCAGCAGGACAAGCAGCAGTCGGCGCAGCGCGAGGCCGTCAAGCGGCTCCAGCGCGACATGGAGAAGGCGAGCGAGAGCCTCCAGAAGCCGCAGTCCGGCGACAAGGACGAGCAGCAGCAGAACGATCAGCAGGCGTCCCAGAAGTTGAAGGACGCCGCGCGCGAGACCGGCAAGGTCGACAGCGACAAGCGCAAGCAGGCGTCCCAGAAGAAGAACAGCTCGCAGATGGACGACCTCCGCGAGGCGCTGCGGCGCGCGAAGCAGAAGGGCAACAAGGGCCCCAACGATCCGTTCAACAAGCAGGCAAAGAACTCCGACTTCAACCAGCGCGCGCGCGGTGGCAAGGGTCAGGGTCAGGGCTGGAAGCCCGGCCAGGGTCAAGGTCAGGGTCAGGGTCAAGGCCAGGGTCAGGGTCAAGGGCAAGGCCAGGGCAACCAGCCAGGCGGCCAGGGTCAGGGTCAGGGCGGCGACTCGTGGGGCGTCGGCCACGACGACAACCTCGCGGGCGATCCGACCGGCAAGTCCGGCAACACGAAGGACCAGGATCTCCAGGGTCAGTCGGGCAACGAGGGCTCGAGCAAGCGCGACACGATCCTCGCCGCGGCCCAGAAGGGCTTCGCGTCGACGTCGTACAAGAAGGTCTACGCCGACTATCAGAAGATCGTCGAAGAAGTCATGCGCACCGAGAAGCTGCCGTCATCCTACAAGTACTACGTGAAGCGTTACTTCGCGAAGATCCACCCGAGCATGGGACCCGCCCCGCAATGAGCACCACGCACGCCGTCCGCACCGCTGAAGTCGAAGCCTCCGTCCAGGCGTTCACCGCCGACCTGCGGAGACTGCGCGAAGAGATCGGGACCATGATCGTCGGTCAGGAGACGATCGTCGAGGGCGTCCTCATGTGCCTGCTCGGTGGCGGGCACGCACTACTCGAGGGCGTCCCCGGCCTCGGCAAGACGATGCTCGTGCGCACGCTCGCCGAGACGATCGCCGCGAACTTCTCCCGCGTGCAGTTCACGCCCGATCTCATGCCGGCCGACATCGTCGGCACCAACGTGATCGTCGAAGAGAACGGCATGAAGAAGTTCGAGTTCCAGAAGGGACCGATCTTCGCGAACATCGTGCTCGCCGACGAGATCAACCGCGCGACGCCCAAGACCCAGTCGGCGCTGCTCGAGGCGATGAGCGAAGGCTCGGTCACGGTCGCCAAGCAGACCTACAAGCTCGAGAAGCCGTTCTTCGTGCTCGCGACGCAGAACCCGCTCGAGATGGAGGGCACCTACCCGCTCCCCGAAGCGCAGCTCGATCGGTTCTTCTTCAAGCTGATCGTGGAGTTCCCCAACCGGGACCAGCTCCACACGATCCTCGATCGCACGACGGCCGACTCGACGCCCAAGCCGCAGGTCGTGATCGACAAGTCGCGGATCGTCGAGATGCGCGACCTCGTCCGCAAGGTGCCGCTCGCGCGCAACATCCAGGACTACGCGGTGCGCGTCGTGCTCGCGACGCATCCGGAGAACCCGGAAGCGACCGCGATGAGCAAGCAGTTCCTGCGCTATGGCGCCAGCCCGCGTGGCCTCCAGGCCGTGATCCTCGCGGCGAAGATCCGCGCGCTGCTCGAGAACCGCTACGCGGTCTCGATCGACGACATCCGCCACGTCGCGGCCCCTGCCCTCCGCCACCGCATGATCCTCAACTTCGAAGGCGAGGCCGAAGGCGTCGAGGCCGACGCGATCATCGCGGAGATCCTCAAGTCGACGAAAGAAGTGTAGTGGCCGATCGGCCGGAACCATCGAACGTCTCCTTGCCGCCGGGTGCGTCGGGTCCGTTTCGCGTCGTCGGCAATGCGCCGCCCGCGAAGAAGAAGGTCAACCGCGCCGACGATCGCACGAAGCTGTTCGACGAGAAGTTCCTGAAGACGCTCGAGTACCTCCACATGGTCTCGCGCAAGGTCTTCGCCGGGAACATCCGCGCCGAGCGCCGCACGCGCAAGGTCGGCTCCGGCATCGAGTTCGCCGACCACCGCACCTACTCGCGCGGCGACGACTTTCGCTACATCGACTGGAACCTCTACGGCCGCCTCGACAAGCTGCTGCTGCGGTTGTTCGAGGAAGAGGAGGACCTCCACATCTACATCCTCATCGACGTCTCGGACTCGATGTCGATCGGCAACCCGCCGAAGCTGCACTACGCGATGCAGGTCGGCGCCGCGCTGTCCTATGTCGGACTGGCGAACCTCGATCGCGTGTCGATCGTGCCGTTCTCCGATCGGATCGTCGGCCGCCTCCCACCGTCCCGCGGCAAGAATCGCATCTTCCGCGTCTTCGAGTTCCTCTCGAAGATCGAGCTCGGCGGCAAGACCGAGCTCGCCGACTGCATGAAGGACTTCGTCGCGCAGAACAAGCGTCGCGGCCTCGCCGTCGTGATCTCCGACTTCTACGATCCGAAGGGCTTCGAGCAGGGCATCAACACGCTCCGCTACAACAAGTTCGAGCCGTTCGTCCTCCAGGTCTACGACAAGCGCGAGGCCGAGCCCCAGCTCCACGGCGACCTCTCGCTGGTCGATTGCGAGACCGGCGACATCAAGGAGGTCACGATCACGAAGAGCCTCCTCCAGCAGTACATGGCCGAGCACGAGAAGTACTGCAAGGAGCTCGAGACCTACTGCACGAAGCGCGCGATGCCGTTCTTCCGCACGCACACCGGCATCTCGTTCGACGAGCTCGTCCTCAAGATCTTTCGCTCGGGTGGGTTCCTGCGATGAACCTCCTGGGCCCGATCGGGCTGTCGACGTTCGGCTACATCGCCGCCGGCGTCACCGTGCTCGTGATCAGCGCGTACATCATCAAGATGCGGCGGCGCCGCTTCGAGGTGCCGTTCGCGCAGCTGTGGAAGCGGGTCCTCAACGAGAAGGACGCCAACGCGCTGTGGAAGCACCTGAAGCGCTTCCTGTCGCTCCTGTTCATCCTGCTCATCCTCGGCGCCGTGCTGTTCGCCGCGCTCGATCCGACGCAGGGCAGCCAGGATCACGACGCGCGATCGGTCGTCATCCTGATCGACGCGTCGGGCTCGATGCGCGCGATGGACGGCAACGCCAAGGGCACGAAGTCGCGCATGGACGCGGCCAAGGACGCGGCCGACAAGCTGCTCGACTCGATGGGCGGCGGCGACGTCGCGATGATCATGAAGGTCGACGGCCAGGCCACCCCGCTGTCGCGGTTCTCGAGCGACGTGCCGATGCTGCACACGATCGTCCACGGCGGCCTGCGCGATCAGAAGTCCGACGCCAAGGTCGCGCGCACGACCGACGCGCGCAACCAGAAGCTGATCAGCGGCGTCACCGCGAGCGACACCCCGGCCGATCTACCCCGCGCGCTCGGCGCCGCCGCCGACGCCCTGCGCGACCGCGAGAACCCGCTGATCGTGCTGATCTCCGACGGCGCGTTCCCCGAGCAGCAGCTCGGGATGGTGAGCTGGGATCCCAAGGCGGCCGCCGCGGTCGCCGTGCAGACCAAGGACAAAGATCTCGCGAGCGTCGACCTGTCGAAGATCGACGTGCGCTACGTCGGCGTCGGCGTGCGCAGCGACAACGTCGGCATCGTCGCGTTCAACGTGCGCCGCTACATCGCGAACAAGGCGGCCTACGAGGTCTACATCGAGATGCAGAACTTCGGCCAGGAGGCCGCGCATCGCGACCTCGCGCTCTACAACGGCGACACCGCGGTCGACATCAAGCGGATCGACTTCAAGCCGAACGAGCGGATCCGCAAGGTCTACGAGAAGCTGCCCGCATCCGACGAGAACAAGCTGCGCGCGTCGCTGCGGCCGGTCGCCGACGTCCCCGGCGGCTCGGATCCGTTCGCGCTCGATGACACCGCGTACGCGCTCCTGCCGCTGCGCAAGAAGCAGAAGGTCCTCATGGTCACCGGGGACAACCTGTTCCTCGAGGCCGCGATGCTGGTCTACGACAACGTCGATCCGCTGAAGGTCACGCCGGCCGAGTACGACGCCAAGCCTTCGCTGGCCGACGGCATGGACGTCGTCGTGTTCGACGAGTTCACGCCCGCCGTGATCCCGCCGTCGCCGACGTCGGTGATCTACTTCCACCCGACCGGCCCGAACAGTCCGTTCAAGATCTCCGGCGAGACCACCGATCCGCACATCACCGAGATCGACGAGGGTCACCCGGTGATGCGGTGGCTGACGATGTCCGACGTCTACACCGACAAGAGCGACGTGTTCGCGGTCGACAGCAAGCTCGGCGAGTCCGCGCTGGCGCGCTCGGTGACCGACGCGCTGATCGTCGCCAAGCGCGAGGGCCACCGCAAGCTGCTCGCGGTCGGGTTCTCGCTGCCGGCGGCCGGCCGCGAGAGCGCGACCGATCTGCCGATGCGCGTCGCGTTCCCGATGATGCTGGTCAACGCGCTCGACTGGTTCGCCGGCGATCAGAGCGACCTGTTGACGACCTACGCGACCGGCAAGCGCGAGCGGGTGCCGCTCGACGGCGTGGTCGGCGCGACCGAGGCCGAGGTCAAGGGGCCGGACGGATCGCTGACCAAGGTACCGGTGATCGACGGCTTCGCGACGTTCTACGCGTCGCACGTCGGCTACTACGATCTATCGGCCAAGGCGCAGGACGGCCACGTGATGGCGCAGATCGAGCTCGCGACCAACCTCGCGTCGGTCACCGAGAGCGACATCGCGCCGTCGACATCGCTCGCGCTCGGCGGCAAGAAGCTCGGCCCGCCTCCCACGTTCGCGATCAGCCACAGCAAGAAGTGGTGGACGTACATCCTGCTCGCGGCCGCGGCGCTGATCCTGCTCGAGTGGATCACCTACCACCGAAGGATCACGGTCTGATGTCGGGACAAGACAAGACGGGCTTCGCCGCGCTCCTGACGGTCGGCGCCCTGCTCCGGATCGCGATCGCGGTCGCGTGCGGCATCGGGATCTGGATCGGGATCACGGCGTTCATCGACTCGCGCACCAGCATCCAGATCCCGTTCGACAAGCCGATCACGTTACTCGATCCGAACTGGCTGCTGCTGGTGTCGTTCGTGCCGGTGTTCTTCCTGCTCCGCGTGCTGTCGCTCACCGACCTGTCGCTGACCCAGCAGGTGTTCCAGGCGACGCTGCGCTCGCTCGTGATCGCCGGCGTCGCGATCGCGCTCGCGCGCCCGTCGTGGATCACGACGCAGAGCAAGGTCGCGACCGTCGTGCTCGTCGATGTCTCGGACTCGATCTCGGAGCGCCAGCTGACCGCGGCGAAGAAGTACGTCGACGAGCTCGAGGCCGCCAAGGGCGACGGCAGCCTGCAGCTCGTGACGTTCGCCGAGAAGGCACTCGCGGTGCGCGCCGACTCGGGCCCGCTGTCGTCGGCGATCAAGCGGCACGTCGGCGCCGGCGCTGGCACCGACGCGCAGTCGGCGATGCAGCTCGCGTACGGCCTCTACCCCGACGGCTACCTGCTGCGCATGGTGATCGTGTCCGACGGCAACCAGACCGTCGGCGATATCGCGATCGAGGCGTACCGTGCCAAGGAGCTCGACGTGAAGGTCTCGTGGAAGACCTTCGATCAAGACAAGACGAGCGAGATCCGCGTGGTCGGCGTGACCGCACCCGACGACATCAAGGTCGGCCAGCCGTTCGACGTCACCGCCGAGGTGTGGTCGACCGAGAAGCAGAACGTCACGCTGACGCTCCAGCAGGACGAGTTCCCCAATCCGCTCGAGCCGCAGAAGTCGCTCGACCTCCACGAGGGCAAGAACCTCGTGAAGTTCAAGAGCGACGCCAAGCACGCCGGCGCGACGACCTACCACCTGCGTCTCGCGAAGTTCGAGCACGACACCGAGCCGCAGAACAACGCGGCGGTCACCACCGCGCCGGTCAAGGGCAAGCCGAACGTGCTCTACGTCGAGGGTGGCATCCTGCGCGAGCCCGGCAGCGCGGGCTACCTGCAGCGCGCGCTCGAGCACGAGAACATCGACGTCACGGTGCGCGGTCCGACCGGGATCCCGTCGAACCCCAAGGAGCTCGAGAAGTACGACCTCGTGCTGGTCTCCGATGTCCCGGCGCACTTGATGGGCGCGGGCCAGATGCAGGCGCTCGACACCTATGTCGCGCAGATGGGCGGCGGGCTCATCATGGCCGGCGGCCAGGACTCGTTCGGCTCGGGCGGCTACGAGCGGACGCGCATCGAGCAGATGATGCCGGTGCGGTTCGACAGCGAGAAGGTCCGCGACCAGCCCGACGTCGCGCTCGTCCTCGTGCTCGATCGCTCGGGCTCGATGCAGGGCCCCAAGCTCGAGGCGGCCAAGGAGTCCGCGCGGGTGACCAGCGAGGTGCTGTCGCCCGACGACTACATCTCGGTCGTCGTGTTCGACAGCGAGGCGACCGTGTGGGTGCGGCCGCAGCGCGCCGGCAACCGGATGGCGATCTCGAACAAGATCGCGCAGCTCCAGGCCGGCGGCGGCACGAACATCTACCCCGGCTTGAAGGACGCGTTCGAGATCCTCCAGAACACCAACGCGAAGGTCAAGCACGTCATCCTGATGACCGACGGCGAGGCGCCGACCGACGGTATCGCCGAGCTCGTCCAGGACATGCGCGCGTCGCGCATCACGGTGTCCGCGGTCGGTGTCCAGGGCGCCGATCGCAACATGCTCGCGATGATCGCCGACGCCGGCGAGGGCCGGCTCTACATGGTCGAGGACATCGGCTCGCTGCCGAAGATCTTCATGAAGGAGACCCAGGAGGCGCAGAAGAGCCAGCTCGTCGAGGACATCATCCACGTCCACGTCGCCAAGCGCGTCGAGGCGATCGAGGGCACCGGCGTCGAGAACGCGCCACCGCTGCACGGCTACGTCACGACCAAGCCGAAGCCGACGTCGGAGACGATCCTGATCTCGGATCTCGGCGAGCCGATCCTGGCGCGCTGGCGCTACGGCGCCGGCACCAGCGTCGCGTGGACGTCCGACGTCAAGAACCGCTGGGCGGTCGACTGGATCCGCTGGGGTGGCTATCCGAAGTTCTTCGCGCAGGTCATCCGCTCGAGCATGCGCCGCAAGGTCTACGACTCGTACGACCTCTACAGCAAGGTCGCCGACGGTCGCGCGATGGTCACGGTCGACGCGATCGACTCGGGCGACAAGTTCGTCAACGCGCTCGAGACCCAGCTCCAGGTCATCGACCCGGCGACCAACAAGACGACCCAGACCATCCCGATGGATCAGACCGCCGCGGGTCGCTACACCGCGGACTTCAAGATCCAGAAGTACGGCAGCTACCTCCTGAAGGCGGTGCACCAGCGTGGCGATCACTGCTTCCAGCCGAGCTCGACGTGCGTGACCGTCGCGGAGTCGCTCGGATCGGTCGCCCTGTCCTACCCGCTCGAGTACCTGCGCACGACGCCGGATCTCGAGGCGATGGCGCATGCCGCGCAGGTCTCCGGCGGCCACGACAACATCAAGCCGCCCGAGCTGTGGGACGCGGGCACCGAGAGCGTCCCGTACACTCAGGATCTGTGGCCGTACGTGCTGCTCGGCATCGTCGGCCTGTTCATCCTCGACCTCTACGCCAAGCGCGTCCGCCTGTTCGGCTACCGGACGATCAAGTTCCAGTAGCGGGGCACGCGGCGAGCACCGGGTCGCGTGCGCGCAGCACGGTTGCGGTGCGCGTCGCGTGCGCCCGGGTGTCGGAGTCGCAGCTCTCGGCGAGCGCGTTCTGCAGCGCGACGACGGCGAGCTGCGTCGCGCGCGGATCGGCGACCTCGGCCGCGCGGTCGGCGAGCGCGAGCCACGGTGGGCCCCAGCCGACGACGAGCGCGGCGATCCGCGCGTCCGGATCGTCCGCCGCGGGCTCCGGCGTCGTGCAGAACGAGCCCGCTATCGGCACGGCCGGCGCGAGCGCGCACATGACCGGCTCGACCTGGGTGTGACACGTGTGATCGAGCTCGATCAGCCGCGCGTACGTCGACGGCGCGAACTGCGCCAGGAGATCGGAGACGGCGAGCTCGCACGCAGCGATCGGCAGCCGGAGATGCACCTCGGCGATCAGGCGCCGCGCCTGATCGTCGCGGCCGCGCGCGAGGAAGGCGTGTGCGAGGAGCTCGAACGCGGCGACCTGATTGCCGGCGAACTCGAACATCTCGCGCGCGGCGCCCTCGCCGGAGTTGGCTGCGATCATCGCGGCGACATCGTGGAGCGCGGCGTCGGCGAGCTGCGGCTGCGCCGAGTCGCGCGCGGCGGTGAGCGCGGACCACAGCTGGGGCTGCCCCGGCTGGCACCACGCCTCGACGTAGCGCAACACGTCGTCGGACAGCCGCCCGCGCGCCGCGCAGATCGCGGGCCACTGGTAGCGCACGGTGGCGAGGTACGGTTTCCGCTCGGGATCGGCCGGCCCGACGTGCGCGAGCCCGCGCAGGTCGATCGGCGCGAGCGCTTGCCGCACCGGCACCGCGACCTCGGCCGGCCGCTTCGGCCACGCCCCGTCGGCGAGCGGCTCGGACTTGCGCGCCGCGCACGCGGACACGATGGCCCCGACGAGCGCGAGCCGCCACACGGTCAGAACCGGTAAGCGATGCGGCCGAAGCCGGTGAGGCCGAGGATCGCCGGATCGGTCGCGACCGCGGCGCCCATCAGCGTCTTGGTCGCCTGGTGCGCGACGTTCAACGACGCGAGCACGAACCAGTCGCGCGTCAGCCGGTAGTACACGTTGCCCCCCGCCGAGAGGATCGTGTTCGTCGTCGAGCCGAAGCAGGTGTCGAGCGTCCCCGCGGTGCAGGTCGTGCCGGCGTTGACGTCCTTGGTCGTCGCGTAGCTGACCTCCGCCTCCCACTCGCCGCGACCGTCCTTGATCTCGTGCGCGGCGAACACGCGGACCGCGAGGACCTCGGTGCGCTGGTACGGCACGGCGCCGATGCCGAACGTGCGCGACACGTCGAGCCCGAGGCGGGCGTCCTTGATCGAGTGGCGATCGGTGAGCGCGGCGTAGAGGTCGACGCCCTTGGCGGCCTGGAGCGTCACGGTGGTCGGCGTGACGCCCATGATCACCGGCGCCGACAGCGCGACGGCCGGGCGCTCGCGCACCGTGATCGCGGTCGACAGCTCGAAGCGCTGGAGCGGACCGAGCCCGGCCGAGATGCCGCCGCGGGCCGAGTTGGTCGCGAGCCGCTTGATGAACGTCTCGTTCTGGATCGTGTTGGCGCCGGCGCCGGTCGGATCGGCGGGATCGAGGAACGCGCGCGCCTGGACGTTGAGCGTGTCGGTGTCGACCCGGTTGACGTTGGCGGTGACGCGCAGGCGCTGGCTCGGCTTGTAGTTGATGCCGGCCGACAGGTTCGTCAGGCTCGCGCCCGACTGCGCGATCAGATCGACGAGCGCGAAGTGATAGAAGTCGAGCGTCGGGCCGGCCCGGTAGTAGCCGCTCGACGTCGCGTAGACCCGCGGCGCCTCGGCCGCGGTCGGCACCAGCGCGACACCGCCGAGCGAGCCGTAGCTGTTGATCGTGCGATAGGCGCCGCCGAACCCGCCCGCGCCGACGACGCGGCTGCCGGTGAGCGTGCCGGCGTCGTCGCGCAGCGGCTGGTAGTCGGTGTTGATCGAGCGCGAACCGCGGATCGGGTAGAGCCCGCCGAACCCCAGGAGCGTGAGCTGCTTGCTCTGCGCGTAGTCGATCCGGACGCCGTCGATCTTGATCGCGCCGAGATCCGGAATGAACTGGCGGCCGATCAGCACGTCGCTGCGGATGCCGTTGCGGATGATCCAGGCCTCGCGGAGCTCGTACTCGTTGCGGCCGTTGAACCCGCTCTGGATGTGCGCCGGATCGGCGGCGAGCGGATCGTTGCCGGTCGGCGTGTTGACCATGCGGACGCGGCCGTCGAACCGCGCGTCCCAGCGGCCCGAGCCGATGTGGCGAAAGTCAGTCTGGAGCCGGAGGTCGGTGAAGTAGCGGCTGTACTTGCCGGCGTCCGAGCCGACGAGGTTGCCGGGATAGTTGCCGCCGCTCTCGGTGTAGAAGAACGAGCTCGACGCCAGGCTGCCCTGGATCAGGGTGCCCTTCTGGGTCTTCTCGTTGTCGATCTTGTCGACATAGAACCGGTCCTTCTCGAACTCGTTCTCCTTCTTCTGGGTGCCGAGGTCGTGACCGTTCAGGTCCTGCTTCGCGAAGTCCTTGTCCTGCTGGTCGCCGCCGGACTTCTTCGCCGGCTTGTCCTCGGCGTCCGGGTCGGCGTCTGGATCGGGCTCGGCATCGGCGTCGGGCTTGTCGGCCTTGTCGGGCTTCTTGTCCTCGTCGTCGGCCGCGTCGGCCTCGTCGTCCTTGGCCTTGTCTTTCTTCGGCGTGCCCTTGCCGAACGCGGACGTCCCGAGCACCGCGAGCGCGCACGCGACGAGCCCGAGCCGCCTCATCGACACACCGACTCGCGGCCGAACGCGTTGGCCGGCGCGCCGAGCCAGGTGTTCGGGTTGTGGCAGTTCGCGCAGCTGATCTGGTTCGGGTGATCGGTGCCGGTCTGGCCGGCCTTCAACGCGTCGTCGCGGTGACAGCCGATGCAGTTCGCGTTGACCGCCGCGAAGTTGCCGTTCTTGTGACAGTCGGCGCACGCGAGCGTGCGGTGCAACCCGGTCAGGTTGCAGCCGACGCGCGTGTGATCGAACTTCGCCGGCGTGAACGACCACTGCGTGTGGCACTCGCCGCACTTGGGCGACAGCGAGTTCTGGTGGATGTCATCCTGGCGGTGGCAGTTGATGCACAGGTTGCCGGAGCCGGCGAGCGGGCGGTTGTCGCGGTGGCAGCGCTCGCACGCGATGTTGTCGTGCGCGCCCTTCAGCGAGAAGTCGCCGACGTCGTGCAGCGGCTTGACGTCGACCCACGTGCGCGTCGTGTGGCACTGCGCGCAGCCGGTGCCGTACTGGCCGCGGTGCACCGAGGGCTCGGGGTGACAGCCGAAGCAATCCTGCGGGCGCGGCTTGAACGTCACCGACGGGTGGCAGTCGGCGCACCGCACGGTGAGGTGCTTGCCGTCGAGCTTGAACGCCGACATCGTGTTGTGGTTGAACACGTTGTCGCCGGTCTCGACGTGGCACTTCTCGCACGCCTTGCCGAGCCGCCCCTTGTGGGCATCGTCGTCGGCGTGACAGCCCGCGTCGGCGCAGTTGGTGTTCGCGGTCGTGAACAGGCGCTGCGGATGACACGCCTCGCACTTGTTGTTCTTGTGCTCGCCCTTCAACGGGAACGCGTCGACCTTGCCCTTGGCGTCCTTGGGGAACGGCTTGTCGTGATCGAACTTCAACGCATCCCAGATCCCGGGTACGTGGCAGCCCTCGCAGGTCGTGCCGAGCGTGCCCTTGTGGAGCGAGTCCTCGTGGCACTGGCCGGCGGCGTCGCAGTCGCTCGGGAGCTCCGCGAAGCTGACCTTGTTCTTCTTGTCGCGACCCTTGTGACAGTCGAGGCACGCGACGCCCTTGTGGCCCTTGGTCAGCGGGAACGTGCCGTTCGCCGCGTGGGCCTTGTCGACGAACTTGTTGGGCCCCTTCTTCTGGCCGAGGCTGCCCGCGTTGACGTGACAGGTCAGACACTCGCTGTTCTTGTACTTGCCCTTGGGGTGCGCGTCGTCGGCGTGGACCGTGGCGTGCTGGTGGCAGTCCATGCACAACGTGGTCGGGAACTTCTCGAAGTCCGACGGTGACGACCCGCGGTGACATTCCCGGCAGGTGATCTCGGCGTGCTTGCTCTGCAGCGGGAACTTCGTGTTCTTGGAGTGATTGAACGCGTTCGGCCGCTTGAACGAGTTCGCCGAGTGGCACGTGCCGCACTTGGGCGGGCTGCCGAACTCGCTGAACCGATCCTTGTGATGCGAATCCTTCGCGTGGCAGACCTCGCACGCCCCGTTGGGCTTGCTCTCGCCGAGCGCCTGGGTGTGGCAGTCGTAGCACTTCAGCTTGGTGTGCGACGTGCCGAGATCGAACTTGGTCCGCTCGCTGTGATCGAACACCTGCGTGTTCTTCAACGACTTGAACGTCGGGGAGTGGCACCACTCGCACTCGCGCTTGCCGAACAGGTGACCGTCGTGCGGGCTCTTGTGGCAGCCGCTGTTCCCGCAGCTGTCGGCCTTGGGGAACGGCAGGTTGAACACGGCCTTCACGTGGCACTTCGTGCACGCGACGCTCTCGTGCGACCCGAGGAGCGGCATGCCCGCGTCCTTCTTGTTGTTGTGATCGAACTGCAGGTTGCGCTTCTGCGGCTTCCACAGGCTCTCGGTGTGGCAGCGCTCGCACGCCAGCATCGCGGTCTCGCGCTGCTCGAACTTGTGCGGCTGATCCTTCTGGTGACACGTGCCGCACAGCCGATCGGTGCCCATGAACTTGCGGAGGCCGTGCTGGTCCTTGGTCTTGTGGCAGTCGGCGCACGGCGTCTTGGCGTGCGCGCCGTTGAGCGGCCAGCCGGTGAGCTCGTGATCGAACGCGTCCTGGCCGCCCTTCACGCTCGACCAGCCCATGATGTCGGGCTTGCCGTTGTGCTCGTGATGGCAGGTCTCGCACTTCTTGCCCTTCACCGTCGGCGACGCGTGGAACCCCTTGCCGCTGTTGATCCGCGCCGCGAGGTTCTGGTGGTCGTGGCAGCTGAGGCAGCGGTCGTTCGACAGATCCTTGGTGTTGTTGATGTGGCAGTCGTTGCAGTGCGCCTGATCGTCGAGCGCATGGTGGCTCGGCGACAGCGGGCCCGGCGAGCTCGAGAAGAAGTCGTCGGCGGCCGCGCGATGCCAGCCCAGCGCGACGAGCGCGAGCGCGATCACGAGCCCGAGGAGTGCCTTACTACCAGTTTGCATGCGACCAGGAGATGAAGATGTGGGCCACCGCGAAGCCGGTGAGCAGGACGGTGAACGGCACGTGGACCTTCTTCCACGAGTGTAGGAGCAGTTGCGCCTTGGGCGCGACGACCTGACGGCGCGCGATCACGATCATGCGCCCCGCGCGGCGGGCGAGATCGTTCCGGGTGCGGCGATCGGTCACGCCGAGCCGGGCGAGTCGACCGCGGCGCGCGAACGTCCGCGGATAGCGCCCGATGTCCTGGAAGATCAGCCACCACAGCGCGCGCGACACCGAGATCGACTGCGCGACCTTCTGGGCATGCTCGCGCTGGATCGCGAGCTCGCGATCGAGCTCGGCCATCGGCACGGTCAAGGTCGGGCGCGCCTTCTGGAACGCGCGCTCGTGATCGAGCTCCTCGAGCTCGACGCCGCTCGCGAGCTCGGGGACCTGCGTGTAGAGGTAGCGCCCGAGGAACCCGGACACCACGACGATGAACATCGACCAGAACGCAGCGCTGACCCAGGTGTCGAGCTGGAGCGCGCAGTGCAACGCGACGAACATCGGCCCGACCACGCCGGTCATGATGTGGAAGTCGAACCACATCGTGTTCGACGCCAGCCAGCGGAATGCCTTGATGCGCCGGAAGATCGGATAGATCGCCGCGATGATCATCAGCGCGGTCCCGACGACGCCGCAGTAGGTCGAGAGCTGATCGCCCGCGTGGTACGGGAACTTGAGCGAGTCGAGGATGTTCTGGGTGGTCTCGCCTGCGAGGTCGCCCTGCTCGAGCTGGCCGAACCGGAACGAGCTGAGCGGCGCGTACGCGCGCAGGAACACCTCGGTGCACGCGATGAGGAACGCGCCGAGCCCGGCGACCCAGAACAGGAGCGGCAGGTAGCGGCCGCGCTTCATCTTGGCGAGCCCACCCGAGCGCACCGCGACGCCCTCGGTGAACGGCATCACCGGCAGGACCTCGCGCTTGTCCTTCTTCTGGAGATCGGTGTTGAACCCGGTCTGCGCCGCCTTCGCCATCGCGGGCGAACGCTCGCGGAACAGGTCGTACGCGTTGATCTCGATCAGCGAGCCGGTCGGGCACGCCGACACGCACGCCTGATCGCCGTACGCGATGCAGTGATCGCACTTGTTCGCGATCCGGCGCGCCTTGGCGACGCGCGGCGTACCGGCGCCGAAGTTCAGCATGTTGCCCTTGTCGAGCCGGCGCGCGAACGCCTTCTTGAACGTCGGCGCCTCCTTCTCGACCTCGACCATGTCGATCGCGCCGTACGGGCAGCTCTGCGCGCACGCGGTGCAGCCGGTGCACGTCGACTCGTTGATCACGACCTCCTTCTTGACGGCGTCGTACTTGATCGAGTCGTACTCGCACGGATCGATGCACCGCTGATCGGTGCACGTGCGGCACGTGTAAATAAAGTCGAGCATGCCGAGCTGGTAGCCACCGAGCGTGAGCCGGCGCGCGCCGTAGCGCTCCTCGCAGGCCTCCTCGCACAGCTTGCAGTCGATGCAGAGCCCGAGCTGGCGCACGCGCACCATCTCGCCCGACACGCTGATGCCCTGGCGGACGAAGAAGTCGAGCAGCTCCTGCTTGACCCCCGACACCCACGCGAGGCGCTCGCGCGAGATCGACAGCGCGCGCCGCAGCCGGTTCTCGAACACCGGGTGACGCACGGCGAGCTCGGCGATCCAGCGGTGGTCGATCGAGATCAGCACCGACGGTGCGGTGGTGTAGAACGCGAGCGGCTGGCCGCGCGCGGCGGCGAGCGCACCCGAGTTGAACAGGTCGCCCTCCATGAACAGCGCGACGTTCTTGAGCGCGATCCGCGCGAGCGGCGGCGGCTTGATCAGCGACTCCTCGTCGAGCTCGTCCTTGCTGGCGTTCTCGTGCGCGGTCTGCTGCGCGCGGCGCTCGGACAGCTCGTGCTCCATGAACACGGCCGCGGCGACCTGGCCCTCGGCGACGTAGACCACCGGAGCCGGCTGGCCGTGGGCGAGCCCGATCGGGTCGAGCACGAACATGTCGCGCTCGAGCCGGCGTATTGCGATGCCACCCTGCTGCATCGCCGCGGTCAGATCCGGGTCGCCGACGCCGTCGAACAGCGGCAGTTGGCGAATCGCCGCGTAGTCCCTCTCGAGCCCGGGTGGTAGCATGCCACCCGTCGGTCCCATGGGGGCTAGTTGCTGGATGGCCAAGTTCGACATCTCGCTGGGGAATCTGGGGAATTGTTACGCGGAGGTTTCCGCGGACAGACCTGGATCAGAAGCGTCGGAAGCAAGCGGCGAGCCGGCTCCCCCACCCGATCGTTTCGGGTCTGATTCTACCAGGATGCGCGTTCGATGTGGTGCGGTGGAGGCCGCCGTCCGGGGCGGCCAGTCCCAGGCACGCCTCGTCGGGTGGTTACTCGCGATGCTCGTACCCCAGATCGCGGTCGCCGACCCCGTGGTCGTGGCCCCCGCGCGCTTCACGCCGAGCGCCGATCTCGATGGGCTCTACGTCTGGCTCGGCCCGGTCGGCGCGGCGGCCCGGATCGACGACCGCTGGGACTCGACGATCGGCGGCGACGTGTCGATCCTCCGGGTCGACGAGGCCGCGCCGGTCAGCGTCGTCGGGGGATCCCTGGGCGGATCGCGATGGGGTGCCCGCGGTGGCGGCCGGGTCTGGCTCGACGGCGTCGTCGGGACCCACCTCGCCGGCCGGCCGCTCGGCGTCACGCTCGGGCCGGTCGTCGAGCTGTCGGACGTCGCGCACCCGAGGCTGGGAGGCGCGGTGGGCGTCTGGGGCTTCCTCGGGATCACGCCGTACGCGCGGCTCGGCTATGTCGATCGCCTCGGTGGCTTCGTCGAGGTCGGACTTCACATCGCACTGCCGGTGTGGCGGCGTTGACAAGGGCCAAATCTCGCGCTACCTAACGCTCCTCAACGGGGCGTAGCGCAGCCTGGTAGCGCACTTGGTTCGGGACCAAGGGGTCGCAGGTTCAAATCCTGTCGCCCCGACCACCGCGGAGGCTTTCCGGCCTCCGCGGGTGTCGGATTTTCGGTACGACTATCAATATGGCTGACATGGTGGCAACCGCGACGGCCCTTCGCACGGCGAGCAAGCTCTCCGTGCTCGTGATCGACGACGACCACGATATCCGCGAGTACCTGCAGGACTTCCTGACGGCGGATGGCTTCGAGGTCACGACGCTCGATGACCCGACGGCCGCGGTCGACCGCATCCGCGACGAGGTGTTCCACCTGGTCGTGCTGGACCTCATGATGCCCAAGCTGTCCGGCCTCGATCTGCTCGCGCAGATCCGCGCGGTCGACGACGACATCGCCGTGATCATCCTGACCGGCTACCCGTCGCTCGACACCGCGACCGCGTCGATCCAGCACGACGTCTCGGCGTACATCCACAAGCCGTTCACGCCCGCCGAGTTCCGCGAGGTGATCGCGCGGATCGCGAAGAAGAAGGGCCTCGTGCTCCGCCGCGAGGACGAGCTCCACGCCGCGATCGGCCGCCAGATCCGCGACCTGCGCAAGACGCGCGGCCTCACGCTCAAGCAGATGGCGCGCCGCACGAACCTGTCGGTCTCGCTGCTCTCGCAGATCGAGCGCGCCGAGTCGAGCGCGTCGGTGTCGTCGCTGTTCAAGGTCGCCACCGCGCTCGACGTGCCGCTGACCGATCTGTTCTGCGGCTACTGAGATGGCGCGCGCGCCCGCGCGCATCGCGTGGTCCCCCGACGGCACGCGGTTCGTCAGCCGGCTGCTCGATCACCGCATCCGGCTCCACGCCGAGGATGGCTCCGTGATCCGCAGCCTCGGCCGCGCGCTCGACGCGCAGTGGGACGCCGATCGCGTGATCTCGATCGACGATCGCGGCACGATCCGGATCCACGGCGCCCGCGGCGTCGAGGCGCAGTCCGGGCTGCGCTACAACCCAGACGTCGCATGGCTCGCGCCACCACACCTGGTGATCGCGTCGTCGCGCGAGGTCATCATGGTCGACACGCGCGCGCGTGAAGACCGCTGGAGGCTCGATCACGTCAGGCACGATCTGCCGCCGCCCGCGCACGTCGGTGTCGCGGTGTCCGCGAACGGCACGCGCGTCGCCGTCGCCTACACCGCCGAGCGCGCGCGCGTCTCGGGCCGCGGGTTCGCGGTGATCGAGGTCGCGACGGATACGGTGCTCGACCGCGACTTCATCGAGATCGGCGCGCTGGTCGACGCGCCGATCGGGCTCGCCTTCGATCGCGACGGTCGCCGCTTCGCGATCACGCACCCCGAGGCGTTCCCCGGGCTCGGCGTGATCGAGCTCGGCGCGCCGGGCGACCGGATCCGAGGTCATCGTGGTGGCGTGCGCGCGGTCGCGCTCGACGCCCGCGGCATGATCGCCGCGTACGCCGAGGTGAAGCGCGTGCAGTTCGACTTCCTGCATCGCGACGCGCTCGGCGTCAGCGTCGAGGTCGAGAGCACGCTCGCGTTCGATGTCGAGCTGCCCGACGTGATCGCGCTCGGATTCGATCCTGACAGTCGCTGGCTGGCGTGCCTGGCGTCGACGGGCGCGATCGAGATCGTCCCGGTCCCGTAACATCTTGCGGGAGTGCACATCGTGCGCACCGCGCGATCGCATGGTGCTAGGGTGCCGACCGTGACGGCCTCGGTGAAAATCGCCCCGTCGATCCTGTCGGCCGATTTCGGTCGGCTCGCCGAAGAGATCGGCGCGATCGCGGCCGCGGACTACGTCCATGTCGACGTGATGGACGGCCACTTCGTCCCGAACCTGACGCTCGGGCCGCCGATCATCGAGGCGGTCCGGCGCGCGACCACGTTGCCGCTCGACGTCCACCTGATGATCGAGGATGCCGAGCGCTGGATCCCGGCGTACGCCGCGGCGGGCGCCGATCTGATCGGCGTCCACGTCGAGGCGTGCCCGCACCTGCACCGCACGATCGCGCAGATCAGGGAGCTCGGGAAGAAGGCGTGCGTCGTGCTCAACCCGGCGACGCCGCCGGAGGCGATCGCGTACGTGCTCGGCGACGTCCACCAGGTCCTCGTGATGAGCGTGAACCCGGGCTTCGGCGGCCAGAAGTTCATCCCGAGCGCGCTCCAGAAGATCCGCGCGATCCGCGCGATGATCGACGAGCGCGGCCTCGCGGTCGACATCGAGGTCGACGGCGGCGTCAACCTCGCGAACGTCGCCGAGGTCTGCGCGGCCGGCGCGAACGTGATCGTCTCGGGCTCCGGGGTGTTCGGCACGAAGGATCGCGCCGCGACGATCATCGAGATGAGGAAGCGAGGCGAGGCTGCATGCTCGTGATCCCGCCGAACTCGGCCGCCGAGCGCGCGTTCCTCGCCGAGATCCGCGACGAGTCGTGGGCCGGGATGTGCGAGGGCGACGTGATGCGCCGGATCTGGGGCATCTGCACGTGGTCCGACACGACGATCGAGGAGATCGTCAGCCGCACGACGCTGTGCCGCGTGACGGTGAACATGGGCAAGCCCGGCGTGCTGGCCTCGCTGTACACCAACATCGCCTTACAGCATCTGTACGGAGACGGCGTGCACGGCCTCGAGTGGAACGAGCTCCCCGCGCCGAGCGGTCGGTTTCGTGCGGTGTTCTATCTCGTGTATCACCGGCCCGCGCTCGGGCTCGTTGCACAAGCTGCGCAAGATCGCCAAGATCGAAGCGATGCGTACGCACGCGTCGACTGATCTGGGGCTGGTGAGTGGGGAACTCCCAGGCTGATCGAGTTGCCGTCGTGCAAGCTCGTGCTCGGGTAGCGAATCCGATCGCATAGTTGATGGGGACACGAGACCCGAGGGCGAAGGCCTCGCGCTGGCGCGGTCATTGCTCCGCTCGATCGACATGAAGCTCGTGACGCTCGCCCTCTTCCTACCGTTCGCCGCGTGCGCGAACTCCAACGATGGCATCGACCCCGCGATGCGCACCGCGCCACCCGGGGCGTGTGGCGAGCTCGAGACCCACGTGTTCGGGATCTACAACTCGGGCGGCAAGGTCGTCGAGATCAACATCGATCGCCCCGGCAAGCACAACGTCGTGGTCTCGGCCCACGACGCCACCAAGTGGCACATCACCGCGTCGAACGGCGCGAAGATCGAGCACGTCTATGCGGTCGGCTTCGAGGAGCAGAAGGTGGCGCTCCCCGCCGGCACCAAGCTCCTGAAGGACAGCAAGGACACCACCGGCGTGTGGGCCTGCGGCTATGCCAACGGCACGTCGGAGGGTTGCGACAGCGCGCAGCTCGTCACGCTCGCCGACAAGATGCTGCACCACGTGTCGAGCTTCCACGGCTGTCGCGGCGCCTCGACATGGAAGATGGGCACGGACATGGGCACGTCGTCGGACTGCGTCACGCTGCAGTACGACTCGCTCGCCGGCTGCATCGCGTACATGGAAGGCGACAACACCTGCGGCAACGGCGGCGGCGACAGCGGCGGCACCGATCCGACCGGCGGTGGCTCGGGCAGCGGCAGCGGCTCGGGCTCGGGCTCCGGCGATCCGGGCCCGGTGTTCTACTAGCGCGCGAGGCGGGCGAGGTAGAAGCCGTCGGCGTCGGGCGGCCACGTGTGGTGCTCGGCGACGACGCGGAGGCCGGTGCGCTCGACGAGCGCGCGGATCTGATCGGGCCCCTCGCGGCGCGTGAACGTGCAGACCGAGTAGAGCAGCGAGCCAGTCGGCGCGAGCCGCGGCACGATCGCGTCGAGCAGCTGGCGCTGGAGGCCCGCGAGGCGTGGCACGTCGCTTTGCTGGAGGCGCCACTTCGCGTCGGGGTGACGGCGCAGGACGCCGAGGCCGGAGCACGGCGCGTCGAGCACGATGAGGTCGTAGTCGCCGGCCAGCGGAGCCCTGGGATCGAGCAGGTCGCACGCGTGCGTCACGATGTTCGTGTGGCCGAGGCGCGCGGCGGCTTCGGCGAGCAGCGCGAGCTTCTGCTTGCTCTGATCGGCGGCATCGATCCGCGCGTCGGGGCCGGCGAGCTCGGCGAGGTGCGTGGCCTTGCCGCCGACGCCGGCGCACGCGTCGAGGATGCGCGTGCCGGCCCGCGGCGCCGCGACCTCGCCGACCAGCTGCGCGCCGAGATCCTGCACGGTCCACAAGCCGGCCTGGAACGACGGGCTGCGCCCCGGATCGCCGATGCCCTCGAGCGCGACCGCCATCGGCGTCGCGAGGCCGGCGGTGCCGTCGACCGCGGTCGCGGTCACGCCGACCGCGGCGAACAGCTCGATCAGCTTGGTGCGCGTCGTGCGCCGCGCGTTGCCGCGCGCGTAGAGCGGCGCCTGCTTGCCGAACGCGGCGGCGATCTCGGCGAGCTGCGTGCCGGCCGTGGCGGCGAGCTCGTCGAGGATCCACGCCGGCATCGAGTGCTCGATCTCGAGGCGCGCGCGTGGCTCGGTCGGCAGCGGCGGCTCCTTCTGCGTGTTGACCTTGCGGAGCACGGCGTTGCAGAACCCGGCGAGCTTGGCGCCACCCTCGGCGCGCGCCGCATCGACCGCGTCATCGACCGCGGCGTAGCCCGGCACGCGATCGAGGAAGATCAGCTGGTACGCCGCGACGCGCAGCGCGGTCAGCACCTTCGGAGGGGTCTTCTTGAGCTCGGCGTGCGCCGACAGCGCGCGATCGATCCGCGTGCGGTTGCGCAGGACGCCGTAGACCAGCTCGGACGCGAGCCGGCGGTCGCGCTCGTCGAGCCCCGACCGCCCGAGCTCGGCGTCGAGCGCGAGCGTGGCCCACGCGCCGCCGGTGCCGACACGCTCGAGGACCCGGCGCGCGAGGCCGCGCGGCGTGATCACGACGGTGGCCTGGTCAACACGTCGCCCACCGCGATGCCGCGGCCGCCGGCGAACACGTGCGCCGGCATGCGCTTGCGACCCGCGGCCTGGATCTCGGCGATCGTGACGGTGCCGT
Source organism: Haliangiales bacterium (assembly GCA_038321315.1). GTDB lineage: Bacteria > Myxococcota_A > Polyangia > Haliangiales > Haliangiaceae > JABFXX01. The sequence continues at coordinate 23,639 of JBBQEX010000066.1, forward strand.
CGACGCACGCGACGTGAAGCCCGGCCTTGTCGATCGACAGGATGGTCCCGGGCATGCCGCGGCCATCGTCGCCGGCGCGCGCGTGGAACAGCTTGACGACGTCGCCGCGGTGCATCGCGTACGCGCCCGGCCACGGATCGACGCCGCGGATCCGCGACGCGACCCGCGCGGCAGGTTGCGCGAAGTCGAGCGCGCCGTCGGTCTTGTCGAGCATCCGCGCGTGCGTCGCGCGCGCGTGATCCTGATCGATCGCGCGCGCGGTGCCGGTGGCCAGCGCGGCGATCGCGTCGAGCATCGCGGCGGCCCCGATCGGCGCGAGCCGCTCGAGCAGCTCGCCGGCCGTCTCGTCGGCACCGATCGCCACGGTGCGTTCGAGGTAGACCGGCCCGGTATCCATGCCGGCGTCGAGCTGCATCACGGCGACGCCGGTCTCCGCGTCGCCCTCGATCACCGCCCACTGCACCGGTGCGGCGCCGCGCCAGCGCGGCAGGATGGAGCCGTGCACGTTGATGCAGCCGCGCGGCAGCGCCGCGAGCACGGGCGGCGGCAGGATCTTGCCGTACGCCACGACCACCGCGAGCTCGGCACCGCTCGCGACCAGCGCGTCGTGCAACTCGCCGGTCTTCGCCGATCGCGGCTGGAGCATCGGCAACCCGAGCGCCACCGCGGCGAGCTTGACGTCGGGTGAGGTGAGCTTGCCGCCCCGCCCCGCTGGCTTGTCGGGCTGCGAGACGACGAGCGCGACGTCGTGGGCCGCGGCCAGCGCCTGCAGACACGGCACCGCGAACGCCGGTGATCCCATGAACACGACGCGCATCAGTCGAACAGGTTCGTCAAGTAGGTGACTCGCAAGCGGTCGTCCCGCAGCACGCGGAACGCCTCGTCGAGGACGTTGGCGATGTCGTCGAGCTCCCGCGCGAGCTCGCGCCGGAGATCGTTCGGGAAGCAGTCGCTCGCGAAGTCGCGGCGCGCCGACTGATAGGCGCGCCGGATCTCGAACGTCGTCGCGTCGCGGCGCACGCCGAGCAGCGCGAAGTAGTCGGCCTCGCTGACCAGCTGCCAGCGCGCGCGGACGCGCTCGCGATCGATCGCGAGATCGGTCTCGCCGACCAGCGCGGTCGACTCGTCGGGAATCTCGGTGTCGGTGCGCCGCGCGCTCGCGAGCCCGAGCACGCACAGGCCCCAGGCGAGCGGCAGGAGATCCGCGACGTCGACGCCGGCGCTGCGCGCGACGGACGTCAGATCGACCTGGCCGTCGATCGCGGCGAGCGCGGCGCGCTCCTCGATGCCGAGATCGGACAGGTTGATGATGCCGCCGAGCCGCTCGCGATCGGGGACCTCGATCACGGTCGACGGCGGGCCGACCATGCGCTCGAGCGTCGAGCGATCGAGCTTCCTGCGGATCCCCTCGAGCACCAGCGCCGCCGGGTGGCGCGACAGCCGGATGCGCTCGGCCGACGGCACCGGATCGAGCGAGATCTGGTACTGGCCCGAGTCCCAGCCGAACAGCGAGTACAGGATGTCCTCGACGTGGCGACGCACCGCGGGCAGGAGCTCGCGGCGCTTCAGGTAACCGAAGTCGACGAGGATCTCGCCCATCCGGCGGCCCGACTCGGCGACGACGGCCTGGCAGCGCTCGTACTGCGCGGCGGTGATCTTGCCCTCGCGCACGAGCAGCTCGCCCATCCGATCGAGCGGCTCGTTCGACGCCGCGAACACCGGCCGCCCCTGATCGAAGTAGACGACCTTCTCGACCAGGTCACCGCCGAGGTTCCGGCGGAACGTGATGTGGCAGGTCGCCTGCGACGCGAACGTCTTGGCGAGCAGCATCGGCGCGTCCGACGTGCCGCGCACGAGCTCGCCGGTGTCGGGCAGGCCGCGCTCGCGCACCTGGGTGTCCCACGATCCTGGCGACGTCTGTAGCTCGCGGACCTCGGCGATCGGCCGCGGCGCGTAGCGGCCCTCGATCTCGGTGACGCCGCCGCCGAGCGGCTGCTCCTCGCCGAGCGACGCGAGGTCGATCTCGGTGTGGTGATCGTGACGCGGGCCATGCGCGTGATCGACGCCCGGTGCCGACGCCGGCACGTCGCCGCCGGCGAACAGGCGCTGCGCCATCATCGACATCTTGGCGCGCAGCTGGCGCGCGAAGTCGCGACCGTCGGCGGCGACCACCGAGGCGACCGCGCCGGCATCCTCGCCGCCGGGCAGGAGCGGCGGGACGCGCCCGAGGTTCGGCGTCGACCGCATCGGCAGCGGGCTGGTCGGGCGCGTGTCGGGCTGCAGATCGCCGAGCACCTCGAGGCGGCCCTCGCTGATCGTGCGGGGCGTCGCCGGCTCGTTGCCGAGCACCATGTCGTCGTCGAAGTCGTCGAGATCCGCGAGGTCGTCGCTGGTCGCGGTGCGCGAGGTCAGCTCGCGCTTCGAGTCGCGATCGCTGTACTCGACGAGCGGGATCGGCTGGCTCCACGCGTCGTTCTCGCCGCGCTGCGCGAGCACGACGCTGTCCTCATCGGTGATCGGGAGCGGAGGCGGCAGTGGCGGCCGGCTCGACGTCTTCGTGCGTGGCATCGGCGGCAGCGGAGGCAGCGGTGGTGGGGCGAGCGGCGCGGGCTCGCGGATGATCAGCGTCGGCTCGCGCTGTGGCGGGACCGGATCGGCCGCGATCACGTCGTGCATCGGCGCGCGCGCGATCTCCGACGTCGAGCCCGGCTGCCACATCTGCGCGCCGACCTCGTCGAGCGGCTCGGTGCGCCGGCGCGGCTTGATGATGATCGGCGGCGGCAGCGACTCGGGCTCGGGCTCCGGCTCGAGCTCCTCGATGTCGTCGTCGGCGACGTCCTCGCTGTCGTCGGCGTTCCACTCGACCATCGAGTCGGCGATCGCCTCCCACCGCGCGCGCATCGCCGCCTTGGTGTCGTTGGTATCGGCGACGCCCGGCACGCCGTCGCTCGGGTTGCCGCGCACGAGCCCGACGGCCTCGAGCAGGCCGCCGACCGCGTAGCGCAGCGCCTTGGGCGCGAGCGGCCGCGTGATGAAGCGCTCGGGGCCGAGCTCCATCGCGTCGAGCGCGGTGCGGATCGGGCCGGTGTCGTCGCCGACGAGGACGAACGCGACGTGCGCGCGCGCCGCCATCCCGCGGAGCGCGTCGATCAGGGCCTTGGCATCGCCGGCCTCGAGCGCCGCGGTGAGCACGACGACCGACGGCCCCTGCTGCTCGAACAGCTCGATCGTGTCGTCGCCGCCGGTCGAGTGCAGCACCTCGATCGGCGGGCTGAACGGCTCGGCGAGCGCGGCGGCGAGCTCCGCGATCCGCTCCGGATCGGCGACGAGCAAGACGCGCGGGTGGCTGGGCGGACCGGACACGAACCGCGCCATTATAGGGGAAGACTCGTCCGGCGCCGGTTCACAGGGCCGACATCGGGTCGACGTCGAGTCCGACGCGCAGCGGGGCGACGACCTCGGCGGCCAGGAGGGCCCGCGCGACGCGCCGGAGCGCATGGCGATCGGCGCTCTTGAGCCAGATCTGCCAGCGGCTGCGGTTGCGGAGCCGGGCGAGCGGCGCCGCGACCGGACCGCGCACCTCGACCGCGAGCCCGGCGCGCTCGATCGCGGCCTGCGCGAGCTCGGCGAGCCTGGCGGACATCTCGGCGACCGCGTGCTCGTCGGGGCCGTCGATCCGGACCGCGATCAGCCGGCCATGTGGCGGGTAGTGGAGGTCCGCGCGTGCGGCGAGCTCGGCCTTGTAGAACATCTCGTAGTCGTGCGCCGCGGCGGCGACCACGGCGGGCTCGTCGGGCCGGTAGGTCTGGATCACGACGCGCCCGGGCTTGTCGCCTCGCCCTGCCCGGCCGGCGACCTGCGCGAGCAGCTGGAACGTGCGCTCGGACGCGCGGAAGTCGGGCAGCGTGAGGCCGGTGTCGGCGCACAAGACGCCGACGAGCGTCACGCCCGGGAAGTCGTGGCCCTTGGTGACCATCTGCGTGCCGACCAAGACGTCGACCTCGCGCCGGCCGACGCGCGCGAGCACGGTCTCGACCTTGCTGCCGCTCGCGACGTCGCGATCGAGTCGCCCGACGCGCGCGTTCGGGAACGCGACCGCGATCGCGTCGGCCACCCGCTCGGTGCCGAGCCCCTTGCGCTCGATCTTGCCGACCGACAGGCACTTCGCGCAGGTGTCCGGCACCCGGTTGGTGAACCCGCAGTAGTGACAGCTCAGCCGATCGTTGTGCTTGTGATAGGTCAGCGACACCGAGCAGTGCGGACAGCGGAGCGACGTGCCGCACGCGGTGCACAGGATGAACGTCGCGAAGCCGCGGCGATTGAGGAACAGGATCGCCTGGTCGCCGGCGGCGAGCGTCTCGGCGAGGGCCTGGCGCAGCGGCGCGGTCAGCATCGCCTCGCCATCGGGCAGGTACGTCTTGAGATCGAGGATCTCGACGGTCGGCATCGGCCGCGCGGTCGGGCGCACGGTCAGCACGAGCTTGCGGTACGTGCCGGCCTCGGTGTGCGCGTAGGTCTCGAGGCTCGGGGTCGCCGAGCCAAGGATGCAGATCGCCCCGGCGCGCTGGGCGCGAACGAGCGCGACGTCGCGCGCGTGATACTTGACGCCCTCGTCCTGCTTGAACGAGCCGTCGTGCTCCTCGTCGACGACGATCGCGCCGAGGTTCGCGAGCGGCGCGAACACCGCGGAGCGCGCGCCGACCGCGATCGTGGCCTCGCCGCGATGCAGCCGCGTCCACTCGCCGAGCCGCGCCTGATCGGACATCCCGGAGTGCAGGATCGCGACGAGGTCGCCGAACCGATCGCGAAACCGCGCGGCGAGCTGCGGCGTCAGCGAGATCTCCGGGACGAGCACGAGCGCGGTCTTGCCGGCGCCGAGCACCTCGGCGATCACGTGGAGATAGACCTCGGTCTTGCCGCTGCCGGTCACGCCGTGCAGGAGAAACGGCGCCGGCCTGGGGCTCGCGAGCGCGACGACCATCGCGTCGACCGCGACGCGCTGCTCGCCGGTCAAGACCGGCGGCCCGCTCGACGCGATGCCGACGCCGCCGACCGCGGCGACGGTCGACACCTCGCGCTCGAACACGCGCACGTGGCCGAGCTTCAGGAGCTCGCGCACCGCGGTCCGCGCGCCGGGCACGCGCTCCTCGAGCACGGCGAGCGTGACGGGCCCGGCCGCGAGCGCCGCGACGGTCGCCGCGCGCTTGGTGCCGCGCAGCGGTGGCGGCGTGCCGACCAGCTCGGCGAGCTTCTCGCGCTTGGCCTGTACGCGGGTCTGCCGCTGATCGACGCGCACGACGAGCCCCGCGGTCTCGAGCGCGGTCGCGATCGCGCGCGTCGCGGCCGGCAGCCCGGCGAGCGGCACTGGCGCCGACGCGATCCGCGCGAGCACGACGCGCTGCTTGGGTGGCAACGCGCCACCGGCCTCGCCGACCGCGACGCGCCCGGCGTCGGTCAACGCGAGCACCTGCTTGGCGGCGGTGCCGCTGCCGGCGGGCAGCGCGGCCTTCACGACCTCGCCCGGCGGCGCCTCGTAGTAGTCGGCGACCCACGTGCACAGCTCGACGAGCTCGGGCGACAGCGCCGGCACGTCGTCGAGCACCTCGCCGACGTCGACGAGCTTCACATCGACGCCTTCGGGGCGCGTGTCGACCAGGCGCATGACGACGCCGGTGACCTTGCGCGGCCCGAACTTGACGAGCACGCGCGCGCCGGGCTGCACGCGGGTCGCGAGGTGCGCCGGGATCCGGTAGCTGTAGCGCCCCGGCACCGGGAGCGTGACCGCGACCTCCGCGTAGCGCTCCCCGGTCATGCCGCTACTTCCCCGCGGCGATCATCTCGCGACAGAGCTCGATCACCTGGGCGCGCAGCTCGGGCCGCTTCATCGCGTACGCGAGGTTCGCGCGCAGGTAGCCCAGCTTGTCGCCAGCGTCGTGACGCGTGCCCTCGATGACGACGCCATAGAGGCCCTCCTTGGACTTCGCGAGCGCGTGGAGCGCGTCGGTCAGCTGGATCTCGCCGCCCGCGCCCGGCTTGGTCGCCGCGAGGTGGCCCCAGATCGACGGCGGCACGACGTAGCGCCCGATGATCGCGAGCCGGCTCGGCGACGTGCCGGCCTTGGGCTTCTCGACCATGTCGGTGATCCGCACGTGGCCGGTCGCGTCGCGTTCGCCGACGACGATGCCGTACATGTGCGTCTTGTCCTCGGGGACCTCCATCACCGCGATCGCGCCGGCGCCGGTCTGCTCGTAGACCTTGGCGAGCTGGCCGATGCCCGGGTTGGTGTCGTTGTCGATCAGATCGTCGCCGAGCAGGATCGCGAACGGCTCGTCGCCGATCGCCTCGCGCGCACACAGCACGGCGTGCCCGAGCCCGTTCGGCGACTTCTGGCGCACCGAGATCAGCCGGACCATCGTCGAGATCGCGGCCATCTGATCGGCGAGCGCGACGTTGTTGCGATCGCGCAGCGTGCGCTCGAGCTCGAACGCGTGATCGAAGTGGTCCTCGATCGACACCTTGTTGCGGCCGTTGATCACGACGACGTCGGTCACGCCGGCGCGGACCGCCTCCTCGATCACCAGCTGGAGCGTCGGCACGTCGACGATCGGCAGCATCTCCTTGGGGATCGCCTTGGTCGCCGGCAGGAAGCGCGTGCCGAGCCCGGCCGCCGGGATCACTGCTTTTCGTACCTTCTGGGAGCTCGCGGTCACCGGCGGACTCTATCATCGCCGTCGGACATGGAGCACCGGCCGTTCCCGCCGTCGGCGCGGCGACGCGCGCTCGCGCGACAGGCGGGCCTGTCGACAGCGAGCCCGATCGTCGGCGCGAGCGCCGCGATGATCGGCGCGCTGGTCGCGCTGTCGGCGATCGCGGCGTCGACCGCCGCGCTGCTCGGCAGCTGGATCGCGGCCGCGTGTCGCGGCGAGGCGACCCTCGCGCTCGACCGCGCGCGCGACGCGACGATCGCGATCGCCCTGCCGGTGATCGCGGCCGCTGCGATCGCGGCCACGATCGCCCACCTCGCACAGACCCGCGCGGTGTGGCTGCCGCGCCGCAAGCTCGCGGGCGCGCCGGCGCAGGAGCCGCACCCCGCGCGCGATGCCGCGATCGAGCTCGCGCGGGCCGCCGTGATCGGCGCGGTCGCGCTCGGCTGGCTGTGGCAGCTCACGCCGCGCCTCGCCGGGCTCGCCGGCCTCGCGCCGCGCGCCGCCCTCGCCGGGGCCGCGGCGATGATCGCGAGCGTGCTCGCGGCCTACGCGATCGCGGCGGTCGCGCTCGGTGCGCTCGACGCGCTCGTGCGCCGCGCCGACGAGGTCCGCGCGCTCGCGATGACGCACGCCGAGAAGCGCGAGGACGATCGGCTGGCGGCGCCGGACCCGCGGTGGCGCACGCAGCGCCGGGCGCTCGCGCGGGTGCCCGAGGTCGCGAGCGCGGCGATCGTGATCGCGGGCGACGGCGTCGCGGTCGCGATCGCGTGGCACCCGATCCGGCGGCCGATCCCGGCGCGCGTCGCGAGCGGTCGCGACCTCGCCGCGACCGAGCTGCTCGCGCTCGCGCGCCGCCACCGCGTCGCGATCCACCGCGAGCCGCGCCTCGCCGCCGAGCTCGCCGCCGGTGACGGCGATCCGGTCGAGGCCACGTGGCCGCGCCTCGCCGAGATCATCGCCGCCCGATCGCCGTGACCCCGGCCGCGCTGATCCGCCGCCGGCTCGCCGCCCACGGGTTCGTCGCGCCGCGCGACGACGCGCCCGCCGCGCTGGTCGCGCGAGGCCGCGGTCAGTGACGGCTCGATCATCCGGACGCACCCGCTGCGCAACACGCTCCACCTGATCGCGAACGCCGACGTGCGCTGGCTCCTCGCGCTCACCGCGGCGCGGATGCGCACGCAGGCCGCGACGCGCTACCGAGAGCTCGGGCTCGACGGCAAGACGCTCGCGCGCAGCGAGGTCGCGATCGCGCGCGCGCTCGCGAACCGCACGCACCTCGATCGCGCGCAGCTCGCCGCCGCGCTCGAGCGCGCGAAGATCGCGACGACCGGCCAGCGGTTCCCCTACCTCGTCCACCACGCCGAGCTCGCCGGCCTCGTGTGCAGCGGCGCGCTGCGCGGCAAGCAGCTGACGTTCGCGCTGCTCGACGAGCGCGTGCCGGCGTCCGCGCCGATCCCGCGAGATGTCGCGCTCGCGATGCTCGCCCGGCGCTACTTCGCGCGCCGCGGGCCGGCGACGGTCGCCGACTTCACGTGGTGGTCAGGGCTCGCGGCCGCCGAGGCGCGCGCCGCGGTCGCGTCGATCGCCGGCGAGCTGGTCACCGATGGCGCGTACCACGAGGCCGCGACGCACGCGCCCGCGACCGGGCCGCGCGCGCACCTCCTGCCGGCCTTCGACGAGTACGCCGTCGCGTATCGCGATCGCGCCGCGCTCGCGTCGACGGCACTGACCAACTTCCAGCTGCTGTCGCCGATCGCCGTGGTCGACGGCCGCGTCGTCGCGACCTGGCGGCGCACGCTCGGCAAGCGTGGCGTCGCCTACGCGCTCGCGCCGGTCGGCACCCTCGCCGCCCGCGACCGCGCCGCGATCGAAGATGCCGCGGCGCGCCACGCCGCGTTCCTCGGATCCACTGTTGACTCTGTCTCAACACGATGAAACAACGGGGTCGATGAGGACCCTCGTGTGGATCGCGGTTGCCGGTTGTTCCTCGATGCGCCCGCCCGGCGGCGGAGGCGACGACGTCGCCAGCACGGTGACCGCCGTCGCGCTGCCGCAGACGATCGGCGGCGCCGCGTGGGTCGATCCGGCGGCCTACCCGACGATCCCGGTGCACGTCGCGGTGACCGGCGACGCGCGCGCCGTCACCGTGACGCTCGACCACGTCGACACCGCGGCGACGCGGCAGGCCGACGGCAGCTACCTTGCGATGGTGCCGGTCGCCGCGCTCGCCGACGGCGATCACGCGCTGGTCGCGACCGCTGACGACGAGACCGCGACCGCCACGCTCGGCGTCGGCCGCGCCGGCGTCCAGCTCACGCACGTCGGCACCGACGGGCTCGCGAACACGCCGACCGTGCACCGCGCGGGCGACCAACTGTTCGCGACCTGGACCGATCTGTCGACCGGGCCGCGGATCGCGTGGCTGACCGAGCTCGACGGCGCCGGTCACCGGATCGGCGATCGGGTCGCGCTCGCCGGTGGCGCCGGCCTCCACGACGTGATCTACGCGCGCACCGCGTTCACCGACGACGCGATCGGCGTGCTCTACCAGGAGCCGGGCGGCCCGTATCACGACTGGTTCGTCGTCGTCGGGCTCGACGGCAAGCCACGCGCCGCGCCGATCGCGCTCGACCCCGCCGACCGCTACGGCTCGTACGGCGGCGACGTCGCGACCGATGGCAGCGGGTTCGATCTGGTGTGGCGCACGAACGACGGCATGGGCAACAGCGACGTGCGCTACCTGCACGTCGACGCGGCCGGTGCCGCCGGCTCGCCGCTCATCGTCGCGACACCCGGTGCGCCGCACGCCGGCTTCGATCCGATCTACGACGTCACGATCCGCGACGCAGCGGGCGCCAGCCTGATCGCGTTCAAGCGCTACGAGCACGACGCCACGCTCGACGAGGACCTCGCGCGCTGCCAGCTCGCGACCGTCGCGGCCGGCGCGGTCACCCGCACCGAGGTCGCGCGCGCCGAAGCGTACCCGTGGGACGACGACTGCCGGATCCGCGCCGACGCGACCGGCCCGATCCTCGTGTGGGCGACCAAGGATCTGACGAGCGCCGCCGACAACCCGCCGGACACGTTCTACGCGACGCGCGACGGCAGCGTCGCCGGGGCGATGCTAGTCAGCGCCCCCGAGGCGCGCGGCGAGCCCGCGATCGTGCCGACCACCGGCAACGCGATCCTCGCGTGGACCGACGAGCGGACCTACGTCGATCTCCAGCACGGTGCGATCCAGCTCTACGCTGCGCCGATGAGCGCGGACCTCGCCGTCGGGACGCCGATCGTGTTCGAGCACGCGCACTTCATCGAGGGCACCGCGAGCTTCTCGGGTGCGGCCGCCGGCACCAACGCGATCCTGACGTGGGTCGACGAGCGCCACGGCGGCGGCGTCACCGATCCGAAGCCCGAGATCTACCTCGAGACGATCTGGCAGTAGTCACGCCGCGTGGCGCACGAGCGTCGCGATCGCGACCGCGAGCGTGCCGACCAGCGTCGCCGTGATCATCACGAGCGCGGCCGGCGCGGCGACCGCGCCTGGCAGGTGCATGCCGGCGCGCCCGGCGAGCCGCGTGCCGACGCCGATCGCGAGCTGCACGATCGCGCCGGTGACCAGCCACGGCACGGCGATCCGGACCGCGGCCGGGACGAGCGCGACGAGCGCCTCGATGATCGTCGCGCCGCGATCGGGCGGCACGTGGACGTAGCTGTCGACCACGCCGGTGATCACGGCGACGTGGCCGTCGATGCCGAAGAACACCGCGGCCGCGAGGATCCCGAACAGGGTGCTGTACGCCCCCTGGGCGCGCCCGGTCGCCGCGAGGTCGACGAGCCCACCCGCGGTGCGCGCGGCGATCAGCGGGATCGCGGCGACGACACCGAGCGCGGCCCCGATGGTCAGCTCGCGCGCCGCGACCAGGATCAGCGGATCGGTCAGTGGCGCCGGGTGCGCGATCGTCGCGGCCCACAGGCCGAGCGCGACGGCGAGCCCGAGCTGCACGAGGCGCGGGATGCCGCCCGCGAGCGTGGTCAGCGCGAGCACCGCCGCCGCGCCGCGCAGCGCGAGCACGAGCGTCGCGACGACCTCGTCGGTCATCGACCCCTCGCTACGCTCGGGCTGCTCGCTGCGCTCGCAATCGCGGTCACCACGTCGTGCCGGCGGCCGCGATCATCGGCCAGATCCGGTTCGCGAACGCTTCGAGCTGGGTCGCGATCGATGGCGCGAACAACACGAACGCGAGGCCGACCGCGGCGACGCGCGGCACGAGCGCGATCGACGGATCGTTGAGCTGGGTCACCGCGCCGACCAGGCCGGTGACGATGCCGGCGACCAGCGCCCCGACGAGGAACGGCGCGGCGACCAGCAGCGCGAGCAGGATGCCGTCGCGCACGAGGCCGACGAGCGCCGGCGTCACGCGTAGCCTCGGAGGAGGCCCTCGACGAGCAGCCGCCACCCATCGACCGCGACGAACAGCAGCAGCTTGAGCGGCAGCGCGACCGATTGCGGCGAGGTCGACTGCAGGCCGAGCGCGGCGAGCGCGAGCCCGACGACCAGGTCGATCACGAGGAACGGCACGAACAGGAGGATCGCGATCGCGAACGCTTCGCGCAGCTCGGTGGTCAGGAACGCCGGCGCGAGCACCCAGACCTCGGAGCCGGTCGGGGCGTGGCCGGTCTTGGCCGCCAGCGCGACGAACGTCTCCTTGTCGCGCGTCCCGGCGTGCTTGGTCAGGAACTGCTGCAGCGGCACGAGCGCCCGCTCGGCGGTGTCGACGTCCTTCTGGCGATCGGCGGGCACGATCGTGCGCACGGCGCCGACCAACTCGTCGCGCGAGGGGCTCGCGATCGCCGGCGCCTCCGCGGTGGCGGCGTGGATCATGTCGATCGCGACCGGCGCCATCACGAAGACGGTGAGCACGAGCGCGAGCCCGGTGACGACGAGGCTCGACGGCGCATCCGGCGCGCCGATCGCGTTGCGCACGAGCGACAGCACGACCGAGAGCTTCACGAAGCTCGTCAGCATCAAGATGACGAGCGGCAGAATCGCGACGAGCGCGACCGATGCCCCGCTCACTTGCCCGCCTTGCGCCTCTGCCAGGCCTGCTTGACGAGCTCGCCGAACGTCGGCCGCGCCGCGACCTGCGCGCGGACCTCGTTGCCATCGAGCTCGGACAGCACGGACAAGCCCATCTCGCTGGTGCCGACGAGCAGCGTCTTGCCGGCCACCGCGACGACGTACAGCGATCGGCGCGGCTCGAGCGGCACGCGCGCCACGACATCGAGCAGATGACCGCCGCGCACGCGTCCGGTCGCGAGCAGGCGACCGACGACGCGCACGATCAGGAACGCGGCCACGCAGACCGCGCCGAGCACGATCAGCGACGTGACGAGCATGTCGCCATAGCCCGCGCCCGCGCCTGTCCCGGTCATGCCCCGGTCGTATCAGGCACCCCTGACAGTCAGAACGCGACGATGGCGCCCAGCCCGGTGACCAGGCCGAGATCCTGACGCGACCCGAACAGCGCGGTCGCCCGGAGGTTCGCGTCGATCACGACGTACTTCGCCTTGTAGAGCTCGAGCCCGACCTCGCCCTGCAGCGCGAAGCGCGAGCTGTCGAGGTACGCGTAGCCGAGGCGCATGCCGAGGTACGGGTTCAACATCTGGCGCTGGCCGCGACCGAGGAAGTCCGAGTACGTCGCGCCGCCGAGCGTCGCGATCACCGCGTTGTGCGCGTCGGTGTTGTTGCCGCCGCGCTCCTTCTCGAACACGTCGACCTCCATCGACACCGTGCGCAGGACGGTGTGGATCATGAAGCCGCCACCGAACCGGGTCTGCTTGCGTCCGGCAGGATCGAACAGCGTCAACATCGTCGCGCGCGCGCCGGGATAGAGCTGCGCCTTGGCGACGTTGACGACGCCCGCGCGCCGGCTGATCGAGACGTCGAGCGTCGCGAGCCCGACGCGATCCTTCAGGAACCGCTCGTCGCCCTCTAGCTGCTCGATCTGACCGCGGAGGCGCGTCATCTCCTGCTCGATCGCGAGGATCTGCGGGACCTGCAGGTTCGGCATCGCCATCACCTGGGTCAGCCGCTCCATCGTGGTCTTCAGGTTCTTGATCGCGAGCTCCTGATCGAACAGCTGCTTGCTCACGTCCGTCGCGCTGATCCGCTTCGACGTGACCTGGCCATGCTTGGCGAGGAAGTCGGCGACCTCCTCGACCTTGTCCGGCGGGATGCGCAGCTTGAGCTCGGCGGTCCACGACAGCTCCGCGCCGGTCACGCTCTCGTTGATGATCCGGCCGCCGAGCCCGGTGACGAGCGCGCGCAGCGACGGCACGAGATCCTTGATCTCGTCGACCTCGAGCGTCATCGAGCCTTCGATCACGAGCTGCTCCGGGATCGCGGTCGCCGCGCCCGGCCCGGCGGTCGCGATCGCACCACCACCCGCCTGGGCGGCCGGCGCCATCGCAGCCTTCGACGCGTAGGGCCGTGCCGCGGCGCACGAGCTGACGGCAAGGATGGCCGCCGCGATCAGTCGCTTCATGGAGAGGGAACGTCCCACACGGTGCGGCCTTACAGGTAAGAACGGGCACGCGGGTTGCTGAGCGTCGGGCCATGCAGCTCCGTTACGACCGTGGGACCGTGGTGATCGAGCGTGGTGGATCGAGCTTCGATCCGTCGGAGATTCCAGATGTTGTGTGGGATCCGCGGGTCAGCGCGTGGCGCGCACCGGCAAGCGCCCACGTGTCCGTCCGTGCCCGGCTGGCGGACGCAGGTGTCCCGATCGCGGACGCGATCGACGCGCCCGAGCCGACGCTCGCGTGGACGCTTCCCGAGCTGCGCTGGTACCAGGACGCGGCGCTCGCCGCGTGGGCCGCGGCCGGCCAGCGTGGCGTCGTCGCGCTGCCGACCGGCGCGGGCAAGACGCTGGTCGCGATCGCGGCGATGGCGCGGCTGGGGGTCGCGACGCTGTGCCTGGTGCCGACGCGGATCCTGCTCGATCAGTGGGCAGCCTCGATCGAGCGTTGCCTCGGCGCGCCGGTCGGGCGGATCGGCGACGGCGAGCATCGCGTCGGCCCGATCACCGTGTCGACCTACGCGAGCGCGATCGGCTGGGCGCCGCGTATCGGCGATCGCTTCGGTCTCGTCGTCGTCGATGAAGCCCACCACGTCGGGGCCGAGTGTCCGGGCGAGATCCTCGACATGCTGGTCGCGCCCGCGCGCCTCGGGCTCACCGCCACTCCGGCGGCCAACGAGCTGATCGAGCGCGGCATCGGCCCGGTCGTCTACGAGCTCGCGATCGCCGATCTGGTCGGCGACGCGCTCGCGAACTTCGACCTCATCACCGTGCCGATCCGGTTCACCCCCGACGAGCGCGCGCACTACACGGCACTGCGGGCGACCTTCTCGGCGACCTACGCGGACTGGCAAGCGCATGGCGGCGGCTCGACCTGGGAGATGTTCGTCGCCGCCGCGATGCGCAGCGCCGAGGGTCGCGCCGCGATCGCTGCGTGGCGCGACGCGCGCGCACTCCTCGGGTACCCGGCGGCCAAGCGGGTCGCCGTTCGCGAGTTGCTGGCGCGCCATCTGGGCATCCGCACGCTGATCTTCACCGGAGACAACGCGACGGCGTACGCGATCGCACGCGAGCTGCTCGTCATGCCGATCACGCACGAGATCGCGCGTGGCGAGCGCGCAGACATGCTCGCGCGGTTCCGGTCCGGTGAGGCCCCGGTCCTGGTGTCGTCGCAGGTGCTCGACGAGGGCTTCGACGTTCCCGAAGCCGAGATCGCGATCGTAGTCGGCGGCTCGGCGAGTTCGCGCCGTCACGTCCAGCGGATCGGACGCGTGCTGCGACCCCGGGACGGCAAACGCGCGCGGGTCTACGAGCTCGCGGTTACCGGAACGACCGAGATCACGCAGATGGCACGGCGCCGCGAGGAGCTCGCGTCGTGAAAGTCCCGTATCGCCAGATCCACGATCGCGTCGAGATCCAGCTCCTCGATGATCGCGATCGGCCATGGGTTGCCGGGGTGATCGATGACCCCGAGGCCGCGATCGACCGGCCCTGGCGCGCGTTGATCGATCGCTGGCGCACGCGTCCACCTCGCGCGCAGCACGCCCGTGGCGCGGCGATCATCGCGGCGCTGCGGCGCCTGCTGGGCAAGCGCGCGAAGACTGCGGTGATGCCGCGCCGGATCCGCGCGCACGTGCTCGGACCGCCCGCGCTCGATCCGGCGACCCACGCCGCGCGGATCGCCGATGCCGCCAGCGCGCTCGGGCTCGATCCGGCGAGCCTGGTTGGCCTCATGTGGGGCGACCTTCCGGGCGAGCGACTCGTGGCGATGCCGTTCGGGAGACCCGGCGAGCTCGCGCTGTGTGCGCTGGCGAACCTCGCGATCCTCCAGCGCACGCTCGCGCGTGCCTACGACGTGCGGATCTCGCTGCTCGGCAACTCGCGGGACCTCGTCCGCGTCATCTCGATCGAAGGCCTGATCCACACCGCGCGACACGGACCGGACGAGACCACCGTGCTCGAGATCTCCGGGCCGCTCTCGGTGTTTCAGCGGACCACGGTCTACGGACGTGCGCTCGGCAAGCTGGTCCCGCACCTCTCGGCGCACCCGCACTTCGAGCTCGTCGCACGCTGCGACCTCGGTCGCGGAACCGTCGTCGTGCGGGTCGCGTCGCCGATCCTGCTGCCACCGCCACCCGTGCGCCCCCGCCACCTCGTCGAGGCACGCCTGGTCCGCGAGCTCGCTCGCGCAACCGATGAGTGGACGATCGTGCGCGAGGCGACTCCGATCGCGGCCGCTGATCATCTGGTGTTCCCGGATCTCGTGCTCGTGCACCGCGCCGATCCGGCCCGACGCTGGTGGATCGAGCTCGTCGGGTTCTGGACCGAGGACTATCTCGCGACCAAGCTCGCGCGCTATCGCGCTGCCGGACTCGCGAATCTGATCTTGTGCATCGCCGCCGATCGCACCGTGGTCGACGTGGAGGTGCCGGTCATCCGCTACACGCGAAGCGTGCCGGTGGACCAGCTGCTGCAGATCGTCAGGACCCAATGAGCCCGGAGGAGCTCCACGACGCGCTCATGGGCGTGACGAGGCGACGGGCGGCCCTCGATGTCGAGGAGGCACGCCTCCTCCGGCAGGTCGAGGAGACGAGGCTCTGGCGCCATTTCGGGATGGTGTCACCGCTCGACTATCTCGAACGCAAGCTCGGCTACACGCCGCACGCGGCGAACGAGCGCCTGCGGGTCGCCGCCGCGCTCGGCGAGCTGCGCGAAATGGAAGCCGCCATGGAGCGCGGCGAGCTGTCCTTCTCGGCGGTCCGCGAGCTCTCGCGCGTCGCGGTCCCCGGCACCGAGCGTGCTTGGATCGACTGGGCGGCCGGCAAGAACCTCCGGCTGATCGAGGACAAGGTTGTCAAGCATGCCTCCGGCGACCGTCCCGACGACGACGTGCTTCCACCGGAGGCGCGGATCAAGCGGGTCTGGTTCGAGGTCTCCGCAGAGACGGCGGCACGGCTCCGCGAGGCGCAGGTGAAACTGCGCGACGACCACGGGCGCCGCCTCGACAGCGATGCGTTCATCGCGACGCTGTGCAATCTGGCGCTCGATACGGTCGCGCCCGCAGGTGATGCGGGACGCGCGCGGTACCAGATCGCCGTGACGGTGTGCGAGGTCTGCGACCGGGCACGGCAGCATGGCGGTGGCGTACAGGTCCCGATCGATCAAGCCACGCTCGAGCGGGCGCGTTGCGATGCGACCGACATTGGATCGATCGACGGCGCAGGGCCGGAGCGCGCGAGCCAGGACGTGCCACCGAGCGTCGTCAGATTCGTGCGCCACCGTGATGGGAACGCGTGTCGTGTGCCCGGCTGTCGAAGCGCCATCGGTCTCGAGATCCACCACCTGATCCATCGCGAAGCGGGCGGCGACCACGACCCTCGATTTCTCGTCCTGGTCTGTGGCTCGTGCCACGCCGCACACCACCGTGGCAACCTGCTGTTGAGCGGCTCGACGGATGCGCTCGAGGTCACACGTCCGCACGACCCGGACGTTCGGTCCCACGTGGGACCGGACGTGAAGGCAACGCTGGTCCGACTCGGCTTCTCGGCGGCCACTGCGCGCGACGCGGTCGCGCAAGCCAGCGCGACGATCGGAGTCGGCTCGGCCGAGCTGCTGTTGCGCGAGGCGTTACGCCACTGCCCTTCGCAGCACGCGCCCTAGGAAGATCGGCGGGCCCTCACCGCTTTATGGCGCGTGCGGCGGCAGGCTCTGTTCCTCTACGAGGCCGACCGCGACGCGCTCGAGCCACTCGTACCCGCGCAGCCCGACCTCGCCGAGGTCAGACCCGGCGTCGGTCTGTTCGCAGTCGAGTGCCTGTTCACGGCGACCAGTTCGGCGCCCCGTACGAGGTGTTCGAGGTCGTGTTCGCGTCGATCGTGCAACCCGATCTCTCGATCGACATGCCGCGGTTCGCGCTACACATCACCAACGTGATCACGAGCTCGGCCGCGTTCGCGACCGCCGAGCGCGACCTGCTACGCAGCCCGATGGTCCACGTGCCCGCCCTCACACTCGACTTCAGCGCCGATGGCGCGAGCGTCACGATCCGTGATGGTGACACGCTCGTCGCCGAGTGCCGTAGCACGTCGTCGCTCGAGCGCGGCAGCTTCCGTTGGGAAGGCCGCGTCGCCGAGCTCCAGACGCGAGGCGCGTATGGCGTCCATCCGCACGCCCCGTGGAAGTCACTCGATCTCGGCGCCGTGCGCGGAGCCAGCTCGCCGCGCTTCCCGACAGCCCGATCGACATCCGCAACCACCTCGGCTGAGGCAAAAACTTAGCAACCGCAGCGGAATACGGGCGACAATCGGGGTAATGCCGATCGATCATCGCGTCATGAAGTCGTGTGTACTTGGTTTGGCGTTGACGTTGTCCGCTTGTGCGGTTCGAAATCAGGGCACGTGCCCCGACGGAATCTGTACCGATCCGGCTCGCCCGTTCTGCGACCTCGATGGAGCAATCGAGGGTAAGCGGGAGGTCTGCATCGCGGTCGCCTGCACCGCAGGTGAGTTCGTCGCGTGTCGCGACGACCATGCACTGAGTTGCAATGTGCAAGGAGCAGACTACGACGACACGCAGTGTCAGAAGGGCTGCGAGCCCAACGTTGGCTGTCGGGTTTGTGACCCGGGAACTTCAACGTGTGTGAACGGGGTTGCCCAGACCTGCGATGCGGCTGGCAACGTTGTCGCATCCGAGAGCTGTGCCCTTGGCTGCTTCGACGCCACGCCCAAGTGTCGCACGGTCGATCCGTCGAACGGACTCGCGATGTACCTCGACCTGGAATCGAGTCCTCCGGACGTCGACATTGTCGACGGTGAGATTGACACCCTGACTGGAATTGTGACTGACGGCCCCGACCACACCGTTCTTCAGCTGCCGAGCTTCGCGGTGTTTGCCCCCTCGGGTGGAGCTCCGCTTCGGGTCTTTGTCGTCAACACCGCGCACATCAAGAAGCTACTGATCGGCTCCCGCAATCTTCCGGTCGACACAGTAGTTCCAGCCTTCGTCTTGCTCGCACGAAGCGACATCACGCTCGATGGTCCAATCACCGTGTCTGGTGGTGAGATGAGCGTGCCTGGCTGCAACGGCGGACAGGGAGTACGGTCAAGTCCCTTTTTTTGTGTGATTGCCTGAAGGGGGAACATCGGGATTCGTCGTCGGTGATCGGTCAGGCCGCAGCGGCGCAAGTGGTGTCGAGCAGGGACATGTCGAGGTAGGTACGGTCGCGCCAGATGCTCGTC
>JBBQEX010000067.1:0-41562 GCA_038321315.1 Haliangiales bacterium
GCGCGAGGGCATGACTCAGCTGATGAGTGCACTCGCCCGTCACGAGAACTCGACAACCGCTGTTGCACCGCGAGCGAAGGCCGCGTAGTGATCACAACCCCGACCGCCACCGAGATTCAACAGTCGACGGGACATCGCCCGAGATCGTCGGCCGACATCATGAGCTCGAGCACGGCGCCGATCTCCGAGCAGGTCACGACCGTGCCGTCGTCGCCGATCACGACCTGGGCGCCGCGGCAGCCGAAGCGCGGCCCGTGCGGGTTCGCGTCGACCGCGCGGAGGTACTCGAGCCAGTCGGTGCCGCTGGGCAGGCGCCCGGAGATCTTCGCGATCCGATCGACAACCTCGCGGTCGCCGAGATCGAGCTCGAGGCCGCGGCGGTAGGCGCGCGACGCCGATCGCCACAGGCCGTACTGCTTCGCGCAGTCACCGGCCGCGAGGAACGCATCGCGCGCGGTCGGCAGATCGTGCTCGCGGAGCGCGCTCTCGGCATCGGCCACGAGCTCGCGGACATCGGCGTTCACCGATCAGCCACACCACACTCGTGACCGACCGCGCGCCGGTCGGTCGGTAACATCGCCGTAACCAGCGAGGACGGATGTGTAGGCGGCCCGACCGAGTTACGCGCGTGTAACTCCGTGCGTCTGCCTGTTACCTCGCGAGCGGCGCGTTCTCGCCGATGATGGTCACCCACATGCGCTCCCTCAGCTTGGTAACGATGATGCTCGCCGCGCTCGGTGGGGTCGCCAGCGCCGCGCCGCCACCACCGGTGTGCGACACGCTGCCGAACCCGATCTACCTCGAGGTCGGCGACACCCAGACGCAGCTGATGAAGGCACTCGGGCGCAAGCTGCGCGACAACACGCCCAAGCCGATCACGCTCGTGTTCACGACCAACCCGTCGTGCACGAACCTCGATCACTTCTACAACCACAACTCGCGGACGACGGTGAACATGCAGTACGTCCCGTCGACGACCGAGGATCCGAACTGGATCCAGACGTCGCCGACGCTCCTGTGTACGCCGCCGAACCCCGACGGCGTCGGCACGCCGGGCATCTTCGCCGACATCGCGAACTCCGCGGTGTTCACGAGCGCGTGCCCGCTGACCGCCCCGAACAACGTCCAGCTGACGACCGGCCCGACGCAGGCCTACGTCATGGCGGTGCCCAAGGGCTCGACGCAGACCGCGATGACGTTCGAGGAGGCCTACTTCGTGTTCGGCTTCGGCATGGCCGGGATGATCTCGCCGTGGCAGGACGAGACCCAGCTGTTCATCCGCGCCGCGACGACGAGCACCGCGCTCGCGTGGGCCGCACAGATCGGCGTCCCGGCGGCGAGCTGGAAGGGTCAGCGGCAGACCGGCTCGACCGGCTCCGCGCTCGTCGTCCAGCAGCTCGAGGCCACGACCGGCCCGGCGATCGAGACCGCGGTCGGCATCCTCGGCAGCGAGGTCGCCGACGCCGAGCGCGCCAAGCTGTCGATCCTCGCGTGGCGCGCGAAGGGGCAGTGGGCCGCGTACTACCCCGACTCGACCTCGACGTCGCGCGACAAGAAGAACGTGCGCGACGGTCACTACACCGTGTGGTCGCCGACGATCTGGATCGACCACATCGATGCCGCGACCGGCACGCCGACCAAGCCGGACGCCCGCTACATCATCCAGATGATCGCCGGCGAGGACGTCACGCCGGCGCCGAACTTCGATCCGAACGAGGTCGTCGCGCGCGTCGGCCTCACGCCGCTGTGCGCGATGCACGTCAAGCGCGAGTTCGAGGGCGGGCCGCTCACCGGGTTCACCCCCAACACGAGCTGCACGTGCAAGTTCGAGAGCGTCACGGACGCGACCTCGTGCGACCTGTGCACCACGACCTGCGCCGGTGGCAAGGTCTGTCGCGCCGGCTACTGCGAGGAGAGGTAACATGTCGGGAACTTCCAAGCTTCTGGTCGCGGTGGCACTGGCCTTCACGGCCGCGTGCGGCGACGATGGTTCGTCCACGCAGAAGGACGCGGCGCCTCCGCACGACGCCGCCATCGACGCCCCGGTCACCGGGCCGGACGCGAACTGCATCACGAACCCCGACCCGACCCAGTACCTCCAGATCATCAACGCGTGCACCACGGCGACGAAGATCTACAAGGACTCGCACCCGCCGCTCACCTTGCCGGACGGTGGGTTGCCGGCGCTGCCGTAGCCCTCGTGTTGGTGTCGCCCGCGATCGCGTGGGCGGACGTCGACGACACGCACGAGGTCCGACCCGTCGTGACGACCCAGGGTTGGCAGCTCGGCCTGGTCGGTTACCTCCAGGTCGACGCGATCCTCGCGGACAAGAGCTCCCAGGACGAGCTCGATCCGGCGACCCGGGCGCCGCTCAACAAGGAGCGGATCTACATCCCGCGCGGCCAGCTGCGCGTCGAGGCGCACCGCGGCGACGTGTTCAGCGTCATCGAGTACGACGGCAACACGCAGAACGGCGCGGTCGGTCGCGTGGTCGGCGCCTGGCTCGGCTGGCAGCGGGGTTCGCTGATCCGGCTGCGCCTCGGGCTGCTCCAGCTGCCGTTCGGCGCCGAGGTGCCGGCGCGCGTCCAGGACAAGCCGTTCCTCGAAGCGCCGACCGTGACGCGCGCGCTGTTTCCCGGGTTGTACGATGGCGGCGCGATCGCGAACGGCGCGTACGGCGTCGCGCGCTGGGCCGTCGGGATCACGAACGGCGCGATGTCGGGCGACGCGCAGTGGAAGGGCGTCGATCCGACGCACAGCTACGACTTCGTGGGCCGGGTCGGCGCCGACGTCGCCGGGCCGTATCACTCGCGATTCGTCGCCGGCGTGTCGGCGCTGTCGGGCACCGGCTTGTCGCCGGGCACGCCGCCGACCAAGGATCGCATCGTGTGGGTCGACGACAACCTCGACGGCCAGATCGAGACCAGCGAGCTCCGCGACGTCGCCGGCTCCCCGGGCACGCCGTCGCAGACGTTCCATCGCAACGGGCTCGGCGCCGACCTCGCGGTGCACTGGTGCGTGTGCGCGCTCGGCAAGGGCGTCGCGTTCGCCGAGGTCGTGGCCGGCAACAACCTCGATCGCAGCATCGTGTTCGCCGATCCGGTCGAGCAAGGGCTGCGCGACATCCGCGAGCTCGGCTGGTTCGTCGGCGCGGTGCAGGAGATCACGCCGTACGCGCGCGTCGGCGTGCGCTACGACCGCTACGAGGGCGATCGTGACGCCGCGAAGCAGGCCGGCATCGATCAGGTGTCGACCCACCAGCGCTACACGACGCTCGGCTTCCTCCTGACCGGCATGTGGCACGACGCGCGCCTCACGCTCGCGTACGACCGCAACCACAACCCGCTCGGGCTCGACGTCAGCGGGTTTCCGGCGACGCGCACCAACGATCGCGTGACGCTGCGCGCGCAGGTGGCGTTCTGATGCGCGGGCTCGTGCTGCTCGCGCTCGCCGGCTGCACCGCCGGCGCGTCGCCGTCGCTCGGGCTCGACGCGATCCTCCAGCTGCCCGATGCGCAGTATCTCCCGGGGCCGTTCCCGAAACCGACCGGCGGTCCGGCGACGATCCAGGTCGCGCTCGCCCACGCGCTGATCCCGCGCGGCCGCGAGCAGGAGCCGCTGTCCGCCGTGCTCGATCCGACCGCGCGTGCCGCGATCGTCGGGCTGGTCGGCACCGACGGCGCGTGGATCGTGCCCGCCGGATCGCCCGACCTCGACACGCCGGGCTTCGCGAGCCTGCACGCGATCCTCGGCCTGTCCGACGACCTGCCGCTCGGCGCGTTCTCGCTCGAGGTCGCGGCGACCGACGAGGACGGCCGGATCGGCGAGCCGGTCACGACCACGGCGACCGCGACCGAGGCGCAGCCGATCGCCGGCACGCTCGTCGTCGGGCTGACCTGGAGCGGGCGCGCCGATCTCGATCTCCATGTCGTCGTGCCCGGCGGGACCGACGTCTACGTCGGCCATCCGAACTCGCACAAGGCGCCGCCGCCCGGCGAGCCCGAGCCACCCCTCGCGTACCTCGACGGCGGCATCCTCGATCACGACGGCAACGCGTCGTGTGCGCTCGACGCCGCGCCCGACGAGCACGTGGTGTGGACGATGCCGGCGCCCACCGGGGACTACGTCGTGCGCGTCGAGGCCCACGCGATGTGCGGCGCGTCGGCCGCGAGCTGGTACGCCGCGGCGTTCACCGACGCGACGGGCACTGATCCGGGCGCGCTGATGGGCGAGGCGCGCGGCCTGGCGACGCCCGACGACGTGAGCTACGCGCCGCACGGCAAGGGTGCCGGCGAGACCGCGTTCGGGTTCACGATCCCGTGAAGGCGGTGCTCGCGATCCTCGCGATCGCCGCGCCCGCCTACGCCGACGTGCACGGCACGATCGTCGATCGCGCCTCGCGCAAGCCGGTCGCCGGCGCGATCGTCACGATCGGTGGCGAGCTCGCGGCCTCGGACGACGACGGCACGTTCGCGATCGCGGCCGCGCCGGGCCGCTACGTCGTCCAGGTCACCGCGCCGTGGCTGGTGACCTGGAGAGGCCCGATCGTCGTCGGGCGCGCCGGGCTCGAGCTCGCGATCGAGGTCGAGCCGAGCGCGCAGATCGGCGGCGAGATCGTCGACGTCATCGACACCGCGCCGTCCGCGCCGGGGCAGACCAAGGTCGACGCCAGGCTCGCGCGCGCGCTGCCCGGCGGTGGCGACGCCGCGAAGGTCGTGCAGTCGATGCCGGCGGTCGCGCGCCCGCAGGCCGGCTCCGCCGAGGTCGTCGTGTGGGGCGCGGCTCCGCAGGACACCCGCACGTTCGTCGACGGCGTGCCGGTGCCGGCGCTGTATCACGTGGGTGGCTATCGCTCGGCGGTCGGCAACGATCTGATCTCCGACATCCGGCTGACGCCCGCCGCGTTCGGCGTCGATCGCGGGCGCGCGATCGGCGGCGTGATCGACATCGCGCTCGCCGATCCGGCGAGCGGGCCGACGCTGCGCGCGCAGGCCGATCTGCTCGACGTCAGCCTCGCCGGCAAGACCGAGCTCGGCGGCACCACGATCGCGGCCGCGCTCCGCCAGAGCTGGCTCGACCGCGCGATCGGCCTCGTGTCCGACCCGGCCACGCTCGCGCCGAACGCGCCGCTGCCACGCTGGAGCGACGCCCAGCTCGTCGCGCGGCACGCCTACGACGACCGCCTCGTGTTGACCGCGTGGGCGATCGGCTCGCTCGACGGCCTCGATCGCCGGCTGGCGTCGGACGATCCGGCGACGCGCACGACCGAGCACGTCGATCGCCGCATGATGCGCGCGCAGATCACGCTGCGCCGCGATCGCGACGACGGCTACGACAGCGTGCAGCTGTGGGCCGGTCGCGACAGCTCGCTCGACGACTACCAGTTCGGCCTGGTGCCGGCCGATCTACAGCAGCACGCGTGGGTCGCGGGAGCGCGCGGCGTCCAGCAGACGCGGATCGCGAACCGCGCGACGTTGACGCTCGGCACCGACCTCGACGGCGAGCTCGCGACCTTGCAGCGCGCCGGCTCGCTGTCGGTGCCGGCGCGCGAGGGCGACCTCCACATCTTCGGCCTGCCACCGGGCGACGACGTCGCGGCCGATCGGTGGGGCGCGACGACGATCGACGCCGCCGCACATGCGATGGCCGACGTCGCGGTCGGCCGCGCGATCGTCACGCTGGGCTTGCGGGTCGACGGCTGGATGCTCGCCGCGAGCAAGATCTTCCCGCGCGTCGGCACCGCGCCGACGATCGGCGAGCAGGCGATGGCGATCACCGAGGATCCGCGCGCGTCGGTGCAGGTCCGGATCACCGACACCGCGGTCGCGCGGATCGACGCCGGGCGCTATCACCAGGCGCGCGCGGCGAGCGACACCAGCGCCGTGTTCGGCACGCCGACGCTCGGGCTCGAGGCCGCGTGGCACGTCACCGCCGGCGGCCAGTGGCACGCGCCGCACGCGCCGTTCGCGATCGAGGTCGCGGGCTACGCGCGGACGCTCGAGGATCTCGTCGCGCGCGATCCGGCCGTGTCGCCGAAGTACGCCAAGGTGCTCACGCAGGATGGCAGCGGCGACGTCGTCGGGATCCAGCTCACCGCGCGCGCGATCGGCTACCGCGGCCTGTCGGGCTGGCTGTCGTACAACCGATCGCGCAGCCGGCGCAAAGACGCGCCCGATCAGTTCTCGCGCTACTTCGATCACGACCAGACGCACGGGCTGATCGCGGTGGCGGGCTGGGAGCACGGGCCGTGGACGGTCGGCGGGCGCGTGCGGTTCGCGACCGGCGAGCCGCGCACCGGCGTGGTCGGCACGTTCTTCGACACCCGCACCGGGCGCTACGATCCGATCCGCGGCGCGCACAACGGCGAGCGCCTGCCGGCGTACTTCGCGGCCGATCTGCGCGGCGAGCGGCGCTTCGTCTCGGGCGGCACGCGCGGCGCGCTCTACGTCGAGCTCCAGAACCTGACGAACCGCGCGAACGCCGAGGAGATCATCTACAACGCCGACTTCACGCAGAAGGGCTACCTGACCAGCCTCCCGATCCTCGCGATCGTCGGCGTGAGGATCGAGCGATGAGGTTCGCGGTGTTGTTACTGCTCGCGGGTTGCGAGGCCGCGCTCGATCAGCGGCTCGCGATCGTGACCGAGCCGCGCATCCTCGCGATCACCGCCGAGCCGGCGGAGGCCAAGCCCGGCGCGATGGTCACGTTCGGCGCGCTGGTCGCGAGCCCAAACGGCACGCTCGCGGTCCCTCCGCACTGGGCGTTCTGTATCGCCGGCAAGCCGCCTACCGAGGACAACGCGGTCGCGCCCGCGTGTCTCGCCGACGGCGGCGACGCGATCGCGCCGCTCGCGACCCAGCTCGCGATCACCGCGATGCTGCCGGCCGACGGCTGCGAGAAGTTCGGCCCCGACGTGCCGTCGACCGGGTTTCGCCCGCGCGATCCGGATCCGACCGGCGGCTACTACCAGCCGATCCGCGCCGACGTCGGCGACGTGCGCGCCTTTGGCCTGTCGCGGATCACGTGCAAGCTGCCGACCGCGCCGGCCGACGTCGCGCACGACTACCTGACGAACTACGCGCCGAACATCTCGCCGTCGCTCGACGTGCTGCAGCTCGAGGTCGCCGGCACGCGGATGCCCGAGGACGCGGTGCCGGCGGGCGCCGACGTCACGCTCGTCGCCGGCTGGCCGGTCGCCGCCGCCGAGACGTACCTCTACTACAACCAGGACACCCAGCGGCTCGACACCCGGCGCGAGTCGCTGCGCGTGTCGTGGTTCGCGACCGCCGGATCGATCGAGGTCGACTCGAGCGGCGTCGACGAAGCCTCGACCGCCACCTCGGTGTCGACGACCTGGCACGCCCCGACGACGCCGGGAACGGTGTGGATGTGGCTCGTGATCCGCGATAGCCGCGGCGGGCTCGCGACGCAGACGATCGAGCTCGCGGTTCGTTAGGCTACTTCGTCAGGATCGCGAGCGTCGCGGCAGCGGCGATCCGCACCTCGGGGCTCTGATCGGTCAGCGCCGCGATCAACCCGCCGGTGACGGCGTGCGCCGAGCGGTGCGCGTAGGCCGCGGCCGCGCGGAGCTCGGGCGTGCGCTTCGGATCGCGGATCGCGATGGCCAGTGCCACCTCGCCGCGCGCGTCGCCGAGGTCGGCGAGATCCGCGGCCGCCTGGACCCCGCGATCGGCCGCGTCGAGCATCGGCACGAGGACCGCGATCGCCGCCGCGCGATCGCCGGTCTGCGCGAGCACGCGCGCCGCGGCGAGCCGCACCCCGGGCTCGGCATCGGTCGCGAGCTTGTCGGCGTAGGTCTTCGCGGCCGCCTTGCCGACCGCGCGGACCGCCTGATTCGCGGCGCCGGCCCGCATCGTCCAGTCCTCCGAGGCCAGCGCGCGCGAGAGCGCCTTGTCGCCGAGCTCGGGGTGCGTGGCGTGGAGCTCGATCGCCGCGGCGAGCGCGACCATCGGCGCCTTGTCGTCGACCAGCATCACCAGCTCGTCGTCGCGGCGCGCCGCGACCAGGAGATCGATCGCGGCGAGCCGGACCGCGAGGGCGCGGTCGTCGAGCGCACGCTTCGCGAAGTCGGCGAGGTTCCCGATGCCGACCCGCGCGAGCGCCGTCGCGGCCGCGGCTCGCACGCCCTCGTCGGGATCGCGCAGCCGCTTGAGCAGCAGCTCGTGGGCATCAAGATCCTTGAGCTGACCGAGCCAGCGCACCGCGATCCGCCGCACGCCGGCGTCGCGATCACTGCCGGCCTTCTCGAGATCGGCGAGCGCGAGCCGGCCGACCTTCTTGCCGACGGCGTCGACCGCGATGCGGCGCGCCGCGGGGTCCTTGGCGTGCAGCATCTGGTCGGCGACCTCGGGCGCCTTGGGATAGCCGCGCAGCACGGCGGCCGATGCCGCGGCGGCGACGACCTCGGCCTCGTCGGTCAGGTGGTCGGCGACCTGATCGGAGAGGGCGTGCAGCTCGGCGGCGGCGATCGCGTCGATCGCCATCACCTTGTCGCGGGCGACCGGCGACGCGAGCGCCTGGCCGAGCGTGGCGACCGCGAGGTCGCGCAGGAGGTCCTTGTCGAGCTCGCCGGGGCGCGTCGTCGCGGCGTAGCCGGTGTACGCCTTGGCGGCCGCGTCGCCGTCGCCGAGCGCGATCGCGGCGCGGATCCGCATCTGCCACAGGCCCTCGTCGTCGGGGTGGCCGGCGAGGCCGGAGTCGGCCGCGCGCGCGGCGCCGGCGTAGTCACCTGCCTCGTAGAGCGAGACCGACTGCTTGTTCCGAGCGGCACAACCCAGAACGGACATCGCGAGAAAGGCAAGTAGGCGCATGCGGGCTCCATCCACTCGAGCTCGAGTGTGACACGTGGACAGTGCCCGGCGTTGCGCCGCCGGTTACACGACCTAACCCTCGATGCAGCCGTCGAGATGGTCGAACGGGTAGTAGTACATGACGAAGTAGCACATCTCGTTGTCCGAGCTCTCGCCGTAGAGGACGTCCTCGGACGTCTTGTTGTCGAAGTGACACTCGAGGTGGATCTTGTCGCCCGGCGCGATCGTCTTGGCGATCTGATCGATCGGCTGGTTGCCGAACGACCACTGGTTGATCGAGTAGAAGTCCGCCGGCGCGCCGTCACCGACCGCCTTGGTCGTGGTCAGCGCGGTGCCGATCTTGTGCATGTGCGGGAACTCGGCGAACACGTTCATCGTGCGCGTCGACGTGCAGTCGACCGGGACCGTGAAGTCGGGGGTCGTCTTGGGCACCGTGAAGCTCTGCTTGCCGATCGCGAAGATGCCGCCGCGCGTGATCTGATCGACGGCGCGGTCGTAGGTCAGGTTCACGCCGGCGCGGACGTCGAGCTTGGTGTCGCCGGTGTTCTGCAGGTGGAGCTGCAGGATGTACTGCGTGCCCGGATCGATCACGAGGCCGACCTTGTCGGGCATCGCCATCTCCTTGGTGCCGCCACCGGTCACGAAGATCGGCATCCAGGTCTCGCGGATCAGCGTGTCGCACTCGTGCGGGGTCACCGGCGTCTCGTCGCGACCGTAGGCCTGGAACAGCGCGAGGTGGTGGACGCCGGGCTGCTCGATCGAGGTCACGTGCGTGATCGCGACCGCCTGATCCGGCGCATAGAACTGGTAACACATGTACTTCTCTTCGCCGGGCGCGAGCGTGTACGTCGCGCTCGCGAGCTGCTGGCCACCATCGGGGGCGGCGGGCTCGAGGGCCGGTTCGTCGCCGATCATCTGGTCGTTGGTGGACTTGGTGCACGCCGGTGCGAGCAACAAGAGGAACGGAACAACGATGTGATGGGCCCTCATCGAGTGCGGCGATAACACGATTCGATCGCGGCGCGCGAGCAGAATGCGAGGAGTCTCCGCCTGTTACAATCAGCGCACCGTGGTGCACGCGAAGATCCGGGGCTTCCTGTTCGACCTCGACGGGACGCTGATCGACTCGGAGCGCGAGACCGCCGAGGCGATGGTCCGCGCGTTCGCCCGCGGCGAGCCGGCGATCGCCCTGGGGCAATACGACCGCGACTTCATCGTCGGGCGGTCGTGGGTCGCGATCTACGAGTCGCTGCGCGCGCGTTACCCGGAGATGACGTGGTCGCGCGACGAGACCATCGCGCGCACCGCGGCGATGCGCGACGAGGTGTTCGAGGAGCAGGGCCTGACCGTCCTGCCGGGGACCAAGGCGCTGCTCGCGCGGACCCGCGGGCTGCCGCGCGCGCTCGTGACCGGCAGCGGCCGGGCGGAGGTCCAGCAGGTGCTCAAGTACCTCGGCGACGACGCGCGGTTCGACGCGATCTTCGCTGCCGAGGACGTCGCCCACAGCAAGCCGGCCCCGGACGGCTATCTCGCCGGCGCCGCCGCGCTCGGCATCCCGCCCGAGGATTGCCTGGTGATCGAGGACTCGGTCGCCGGCATCGCCGCCGGGCTCGCCGCCGGTTGCCACGTCGTCGCGGTGACCGCCGGCAACTGGGGCGGCTGGGATCAGTCGGCCGCGCACCGGGTGATCGCCACCTTGGACGAGCTCGACACCTCCCTGCTCGACGCGCTCGCCGCGGCGCGATCGGCGAACTATGGTGGCGGGAACTCGCCGTGATGAAGCTCCCGCCGAAAGTCACGATCTACGAGGTCGGTCCGCGCGACGGCCTGCAGAACGAGGCGCGCCAGGTGCCGACCGCGGACAAGATCCGCTTCATCGATCGGCTGGTCGCGTCGGGCATCCGCGACATCGAGATCACGAGCTTCGTGTCGCCGAAGTGGATCCCGCAGCTCGCCGATTCGTCGGAGGTCGCGCGCGGGGTGTCGCGCCCGCCCGGCGTCCGCATGAGCGCGCTGGTGCCGAACCGCCGTGGCCTCGACACCGCCCTCGCGGCCGGCATGAAGGAGGTCGCGGTCTTCATGTCGGCGTCCGAGACGCACAACAAGAAGAACGTCAACCGCACGATCGGCGAGACGCTGACCGCGTTCGACGACGTCGTCCCGCACGCGCTGGCCGCCGGCGTGAAGGTCCGCGCGTACCTGTCGACCTGCTTTGGCTGTCCGTACGAGGGCGACGTCGATCCCGAGCGCGTCGTCGAGATCGTCGGCCGGCTGATCGAGCTCGGCGTCTATCAGGTCTCGGTGTCCGACACGATCGGCGTCGCGAACCCGATCCAGACCGAGGACGTGCTCGGCCGCGTGCTCGCGAAGCACGCGCTCGACAAGATCGCCGTGCACTTCCACGACACCCAGGGCACCGCGCTCGCGAACTGCCTGGTCGCGCTCACGCTCGGCATCACGACGATCGACAGCGCGGCCGGCGGGCTCGGCGGCTGTCCGTATGCGCCGGGCGCGTCGGGCAACCTCGCGACCGAGGATGTCGTCGCGATGCTGCACGGCATGGGCATCGAGACCGGCATCGACCTCGACAAGCTGACCGAGGCGTCGCGCACCGCGGCGACGTTCGTCGGCCACGAGCTGCCGTCGAAGTACTTGAAGGCGCACCTCGGCAAGCAGTCGCGCGCGCGCCGCCGCACCGAACAGTCGAGCTGATACAACTCGGTCATCATGACCGACCTCGTCACCGTCGAATCGCGCGGCAGCGTCGCGCACGTCACGCTGAATCGCCCCGAGGTTCGCAACGCGCTGTCGCTCGCGACCAACCGGCGGCTCGAGGAGGTCGCGCGCACGCTCGCCGGCGATGCCGCGATCCGCGCGATCGTGTTGACCGGCGCGGGCGACAAGGCGTTCTGCGCCGGCGCCGATCTCAAGGAGCGGAAGGGCGTGTCGGCCGCGGCGTCCGGCCCGTACATCGACGCGATCGCCGGCGCGATCAACGCGTGGGGCGCGCTGCGAAAGCCGACGATCGTCGCGATGAACGGCTCGGCCTACGGCGGCGGCCTCGAGCTCGCGCTCGCGTGCGACTTCCGCATCCTGGTCGACGGCGCCGAGCTCGGCCTCACCGAGGTGCGGCTCGGCATCATGCCGGGCGCGGGTGGCACGCAGCGCCTGCCGCGCGTCGTCGGCGAGGCGCGCGCCAAGGAGCTCATCATGCTCGGCCGCCGGATCCCGGCCGCGCGCGCGCTCGAGATCGGCCTGGTCAGCGCGGTCGTCGCGCGCGATCAGCTCGGCGCCGCGGTCGACGGCATGCTCGCCGAGCTCGCGGGCTGTGCACCGCTGTCGGTCGCGCAGGCCAAGACCGCGATCGAGCGCGGCCACGGCCAGACGATCGAGGCCGGCCTGAAGGTCGAGCGCGCCTGCTACGACGTCACGCTCGCGAGCGCCGATCGCGACGAGGGCCTCGCCGCGTTCGCCGAGGGCCGCGCGCCGAACTACCAGGGACGCTAGAGCACGATCGCGAGGTAGATCGCGCCGCCGACGCTGGTCTGGGTCTCGGTCTGGTTGCCGACCGTCGAGTAGGTGTAGCGACCGAGCAGCGCGGCGCCGATCGCGAGCTCGGGGACGATCCAGCGGCGGACGCCGACGCCGAGCTCGAAGCGCAGCGGCGTCGGGACCGGGATCGGCGACTGCTCGGTACCCATCTGGGTCGTCGACTCGGTGACCTCGGTGAGGGTCGCGGTGCCCTCCCCGACGAGCGCGGTCGCGCCGTCGGTCGAACGCAGGAACACGCCGCGCACGGTCGGTCCGATCGTCAGCCAGCTCTGCGTGGTGGTGATCGCGTTGGTCGAATCGTCGAGCGTGTTGCGCGCGAGGCCGACCGAGATGCCGAACGCGAAGCGCTCGTCCATGTAGCCGATCGTGAGCGCGCTGTTCGACAGCGGCAGCTTCGTGGTGTCGCTCTCGGGCGAATAGCGCAGCTCGAACATCGCGCCGGTCGCGTGCGTCGTCGGATCGGCGTGCGCGGTCACCGTGCCGGCGGTGAGGACCAGGATCGCCAGCGCGCGCATCAGAACACCCCCACGATCTCGAACGTGGTGTCGATCGTCGTCGACGTCGAGTCGACGATGTTGGTCGACTGGCCGGACGCGTCGAGGATCGCGCCCGGCTCGTTGATCTCGCGGTAGTCGACGCCGAGCCCGCTGGTCACCGCGAGCGCGAAGCTCGGCGCGAGCCAGTAGCGCGCGCCAAATCCAGCGCGTGCCGCGACGTGGAGATCGGCGGGCGACGGATCGATCGTCCCGTCGGGATCCGGATCGGTCGCGGTCCACGCTTCGCCGAAGCCGACATCGAGCGCGAGCAGC
The DNA here is from genome assembly GCA_038321315.1 of Haliangiales bacterium. Taxonomy (GTDB): domain Bacteria; phylum Myxococcota_A; class Polyangia; order Haliangiales; family Haliangiaceae; genus JABFXX01. The sequence continues at coordinate 13,193 of JBBQEX010000067.1, forward strand.
AGCTCGGCGCGCGCGGTCCGGCTCTGCCACAGCTGCGCGCGCAGCGCCGGCCCGATGAGGATCGTGGTCGCGCTCGTGGTCACCGGCATCATCAGGGTCGAGTCGGTGTGAGCCTCGCGCCCGAACTGCAGCTGCACGCCGATCGAGACCTTGTCGCCCTGATATCCGAAGTAGCCTCGCGTCAGCGGGATCAACGGGAACCCAGGCGGCTGACTGGAGAACGGCTGGATCGTGCTGGTGTCGATCGCGCGACCGACCGCGAGCGCGAGCCCGAAGATGAACCCGGTCTCGTGATAGCGGTCACGCGGGGCCTCGGTCATCGCATCTCGGGCGCGGGCCGGTCGCGGATCGCAGGCGATGATGATCGGATCGGAGGCGAACTTGTCGCGGTAGAGGTCGGGGTCGAGGGCGCGCACGCGGAACGCGAACTTCTCGACCGCATCGCAGTCGTTGCGCAGCGCGGCCGAGTGGGCCTGCGTGGTCATCGTGACGGCGAGCGGGTCGCGCTCGGGTGGTGGTGGGACCGCCTCGGGCACGGCGACCGGGGACGGGGTGGGCTCTGCGACGGGCTGGGCGGACGCTCGCCCGACGAGGCCGACGAGCACGAGGCACGTGGACAATTTGATCATGGGCGTGCGACCTGGGGGAACAGTCACCGATCGGGGACCCCAGGGCGAGGGGCACTCACGAGAAGTACGGATTCTCTCACGATCGCGATCGCGCAGCGACTGGCGCGTCGAGTGCACGGGTTGGTCGGATGTCGGGAATCGGTAAGCTCATGCTGCGTCTGGGGTACGTCAAGCTGGACCGCTACGGGCTGCTCGTCACCCCGGAGGATCGCATCATGGCGACCCGCCCGACCATCCTCGATGACGGCGTAGGTGGCCGGATCGTGGGCTGGCGTGACGGAGATCTCGCCGCGATGGAGCTGTCCTCGTGGGCACCGATCCCCCAGATCACGCGCCCGGCCACTACCCGACACGCGCCCCCACCGCTTCCGGTGGCGAAGCCGGCAGTCACGGCAACTCCCGTCGCCACCGCGCGGCCGTTGCCGGGCCTCGTGGCGTATGTCCCGCCGATGCCGGTCGTCCCGGTGATCCCGCCGGTCGCGGCGACCCCGATCAAGGCGGCGCCGGTCGTCGAGGCTGATCTCACCGAGGACGAATGGGAGTGGGAGATCGCCGTCGCGCGCGCCCGCGCTGCCGCCGAGGAGGTCGAGCTCGCCGCCCGGGTGATCCCGATCGCCCAGGCGCGCAAGCCGGTCCCGGCCAAGAAGTTCGTCTCGAAGCCCAAGACGCTGCCCGGCATCGCGCCGTTCATCGACGACGCCGCGGTCACCGAGGTCGGCGACGACACCCAGGTCACCGCGGTTCGCGCACCTGCCCAGGCGCGGGCGAGCTCGCCGCGCACGATCATCCCGGTGCCCAAGTTGCCGTCGATGGCGAGCGCCGCCCGCTCGATCGGCAGCGCCAGCTGGATCCCGCAGCCGGTCGTCCGCAAGACCGGCCCGATGCCCGTCGTGCCGCGCCGGATGGCGAAGGGCACGATGCCGGTCTCCGGGGACACGACGAGCGTGAATTCCGAGCAGACTTCGCCCATGATCCAGCTGCGTGAAGAGACCGTGCCGAACCTGCCCACCCCGCTGCCGAGCATCAAGCAGCGGATGGCGAACCGGGGCTAGCGTGACGCGCGCGGCGAGCCTCGCTCTCGTCGCGCTCGGCGCGTGTGCGAGCGGCGGCACGACGCCCGCGCCGCAGACCGTCAAGCTCGGACCCGAGATCGACAAGGCGACCGCCGAGAGTGATGCCAAGGGGTTGGTCGACGAGGTCTACTCGAACCTCGGTCGCGGCAAGGCCGACAACCTGATCCCGCTGCTCGCGCCACCACTCGTGGTGTTCGGGCCGCGCAAGCTCGACGTCGCCGGCAACCGCGCCGACGCGCTGGTCGCGCTCGGCAAGGTGATCGATCCGAAGAAGGCCGCGCAGGTGATCTCCGGATCGCTCGCGGTGATGTCGGGGGCCGGCGGCCGCTCGGCCTGGGCCGTCGACGTGATCCAGGTCGACGGCATGCCGATGGCGTTCACCGCGGTGATGTCGAGCAACGACGACCTGTGGCTGCTCGACGCCGCCGCGATCGCCCGCGTGCCGACCAAGGCCACCCTGAAGGCCGAGCTCAAGAAGGAGTCGGTCGTGCCGCCGGGCATGGCCTCGGGCCCCAAGTCGGATCCGCGCGCGGCCGGTGCGGTCGATCGGTTCCAGAAGGGGCTCGCCAATCAGACGCAGTGGGGTGCCGATCTCGAGTCGCGCACGATGCCGGTGATGATCGGCCCGACGACCGGCGAGGTCGCGCGCGGCAAGAAGGACGTCAAGGCGATGTGGGGCAAGCGGATGAAGGCGAACGTCCGCGAGATCGCGGTCGGCGACATCGTCTCCGCGGTCACGCCGGACGGTCAGCTCGCGTGGGTCACCGCGCCGATCACGCGGGCCGCCGACGACGAGGAGGTCACCCCGCTCCGCGTGTTCGCGATCTACGAGCTGAGCGGCGGGGCGTGGAAGCTGACCGCGCTGCACGAGTCGCTCGCGATCGCCGAGCCCGGCGCGGGCGCCGCGTTCAAGAAGGTCGCGCCACCACCGCCACCGCCGGTCGAGGAGAAGAAGCCGGTCGAGGTCGCGAAGACCGTCGACAAGCCCGACAAGAAGGAGAAGAAGAAGAAGAAGGTCGAGAAGGCGGTCGTCGCCAAGGACGATCCCCCGCCGCCGGTGAAGAAGAAGAAGACGAAGAAGCCGGTCGACGAGGAGGTCGTCGTCAGCGACGACGATCCGCCGCCGAAGAAGAAGAAAAAGAAGAAGCCACCGGTCGAGGAGGCGCCGCCTCCGGCCGACGACGAGCCGGTCGTTCACAAGAAGAAGAAGCACCCCAAGCCGACGACCGACGACGACGGTGGGGATGACGACGTCAAGGTCATCGACGACTGACCCGTGATATCGTGGAGGCAATGAGCTGGTTCCGTGCGATGGCGATTGTCGGGGTCCTGGGTGCGGCAACGGCGACGGCACACGCCGAGGATCCGTGGTCGGTGGGCGTCACCGAGGCGCAGAAGGCGACCGCGCAGAAGCTGCTCGAGGAGGGCAACGCGCGCTTCGTCGAGCACGACTACGCGACGGCGCTCACCAAGTACCAGGCCGCGGTGGCGTCGTGGAATCACCCGGCGATCCGGTTCAACATCGTCCGCTGCCTGATCCAGCTCGACCGCCCGTTCGAGGCCTCTGACGAGCTCGCGCTCGCGCTCAAGTACGGCGCCAAGCCGCTCGACGAGGCGGTCTACGCCGAGGCGCTCAACTACCAGAAGCTGCTGGTCAGCCAGATCGGCACGCTCGAGCTCCACTGCACGCAGCCCGACGTCAAGCTGCTGTTCGACGGCAAGCCGATCGCGAAGTGCCCGTACGAGGGCAAGCAGCGCGTCGAGCCCGGCACGCACACGCTGCTCGGCCAGCGCGACGGCTACCTGACCAAGACGATCGATGTCGTGGTGATCGGCGGCAAGGTCGTCACCAAGTCTCTCGAGCTCGACCCGCTGACCAAGGCGGCAAAGATCGTCCACAAGTATCCGACCTGGCTACCGTGGACCGTGTTCGGCGGCGGCGCGCTGATCGCCGGCGTCGGTGGGCTGCTCGACGCCTCGGCGTCGGGGCAGATGGATCGCTACGACCAGTCGATCGCCAGCCAGTGCGCCGACAAGGGCTGCGAGTCGACCCGGCAGCTCGCGGACAAGAACGCGGCGCTTCGCCTCAACAAGATCGCGATCGGTGTCATGGCGGTCGGCGGTGCGACGGCGATCACCGGGGTCGTCATGCTGTACTTGAATCGCGGCAAGACCGTGTACGGCGAGGATCACGAGAAGATCGGCCCGACACAGATGGGCATCGTGCCCACCGAGGGTGGCGCGATGGCGACGATGGACGGCCGGTTCTGACGGCGTCGGGCGCGATGACGAGCTAGGCTTGCCGCGATGGCTCGCCTCGCACTGTTCGCGCTGCTCGCGCTGCCCCTCGTCACCACCACCGCCACGGCGGATCCTGCGCCGCCGCCGCCGGTCCCGGTCGTCGAGATCCGGCCGACCAACGTCGTGATCGACGGGCAGGGCGCGCTGTCGACCGACGCGCTGTTCGCGGTCGGCGAGAGCAAGCTGACGAACGCCAAGGAGCCGACGCTCGACGCGGTCGCGCGCGTGCTCGCGAAGGCGACCGCGCTCGTGCGCATCGAGTGCCACACCGACGACACCGCGCCCGACAACGATCGGAGCGGCACGTGGCAGCTCGAGCTGTCGAAGCGGCGCGCCGAGGCGGTCAAGGCGTACCTGGTCCGCCAAGGCGTGCCGGCGAACCGGCTGATCGCCGTCGGGCTCGGCTGGACACATCCGCTGGAGAACGCGCGCAACGACGACGCCCGCGCGCGCAACCGGCGCATCGAGCTCGCGATCGAGATCGAGGTCCGCCCGCCTGTCGCCGCCGATCTCGAGCGCTACACCCACGACCTGCGCGGCAAGGGTGCGTTCGTCGCGACGATCGAGACCTCGAAGGGCGCGCTCCACTGCACGCTGTTCGCCGACAAGGCGCCGATCACGGTCGCGAACTTCATCGGCCTCGCGACCGGCCAGAAGCCGTGGACCGACACCAAGACCAACGCGGTCGTGCGCGGCCGGCCGTTCTACGACGGCCTGATCTTTCACCGCGTGATCCCGCAGTTCATGATCCAGGGCGGCGATCCGACGGGCACCGGCACGGGCGGCCCGGGCTACCAGTTCGTCGACGAGATCAACGGCGAGCTCCACAACGAGCCTGGCTCGCTCGCGATGGCGAACGCCGGCCCCGGCACCAACGGTAGCCAGTTCTTCATCGACGAGGTCACGTCGAGTCACCTCGATGGCCACCACACCGTGTTCGGCAAGTGCGCCGAGCTCGAGGTCGTCATGGCCATCGGCAGCGCCGCGCGCGACGCCCGCGACCGGCCATCGCCGCCGATCGTCATCAAGCGCGTGCGCATCTCGCGCCAGCCGTGATCTGGGGACGGTTTCAGCTCTGGCCCCTTTTGGCGTACGCCAAAAGGGGCCAGAGCTGAAACCGTCCCTCATTCACAGGCTCAGTGGAGCTTGGTCGTGATCGCGCCGGCGTTCTTGGTCTTTTCCTGCAGGATCTTGTTCTCGGCCTCGAGCTTGTTGTTCAGGGCCGCGGCCTTCTCGTTCGCGGCCTGGAGCGCGGCCGACTGCTTCTTGGACTCGTTGAGCGAGGCCTGGAGCGCCTCGTTCTTCTTCTGGAGCTCGGCGGCGCTCTGCGCCTTGACCTCTTCGGTCTGGTGCTCCGCCTGCTGCTTCTGCTCCTCGGCGGCCTGCTTGTCGCGCTCGGCCTGACTCTGGGCGGCGACCGCCTTGGTCTTGTCGGCCTCGGCGGCGAGCCGCTGGGCCTCCTTGTCCTTCATCGCCTGCAGCGCGTCGGTGACGTCCTTGCGCTGCTTCTCGACGGTGGCCTTCTCCTTCATGGCCTCGTCGGCGTTGGCCTGCGCCTCGGTCTCGGCGGCCTGCACCTTGACGAGCGCGATCATCGCGCCGGCGGCGACGCCACCGAGCACGAGCATGACGGCGATCAGCGCGACGCGACGGACGCGCTTGCCGCGCTTGGCGAGCGCGAACACGGCCTCGAGGAACGCGCGATCGCGCGGCGGCAGGTTCTCGCGCGGCCGCAGGTTGAACCAGCGCCGTGCCTCTTCCATCGCGTCGCCGCGCCACAGGAGGCCGGCGGCCTTGCCGCGCGCATCCCACTGCTTGGCGGCCGCGGCGAGCTGCGCGACGTAGGCCGCGTCCTCTTGATCCTCGTCGAGCCAGCGGCGCAGCGTCGGCCACCGATCGATCAGCGACTCGTGGACGATCTCGACCGTGCTGCCGCCGGCGTCGCCGCGCGTCTGGACGACGAGCAAGCGCGCCTGGACGAGCTGGTCGATCACGCGCGCGGCCTCGTTCGGATCCGAGGTCAACTGCTGGAGATCCGCGATCTCGACGATCGCGCGCGTGCGCTCCGGCGTGACGAGCCGCCGCAGGATCTGCTGGGTCAGCTTCTGCGCCGGCGCGTTCATGTTCGCGACGACCTCGTCGGCGTGCGTCGCGAGCGCGCCGCTGATGCCGCCGATCGCGCGATAGCTCGCGACCGTCAGCATGCGGGCCTCGCGATCGCGCGCGTCCCACAGCTTGGCGGCGGCGAACTGGAGGAGCGGCAGCGCGCCGGTCGTCGAGCCGAGCGCGTTGAGCATGTCCTCGACGATCTCCTGGCTCTCGAATCGGTGGCCGATCATCTCCATCGGCTGGACGAGCGCGTCGCGCAGCCCGCTGCGATCGGGCGGCTGGAGGAACACGAGGCCGCGGGACACGTCGTCCATGAAGCGCGGATCCTCGGCGATGCGATCGAGGAAGTCCGAGCGCATCGACACCACGACGCGCAGCGGTGACGCGGTGTCGTCGGCGACGCCCGAGATCGCGGCGGTGAACGCGCGGCGCTCGGCGGCGTCGGGGACCAGCGTGTAGAGCTCCTCGAACTGATCGATGAACAGCAGGATATTGCCGTTGAGCTGACGCGCGCGCTGCCGCAGCAGCGTGCCGAGGTAGCCGGGCTCGCTGCGCAGCCGCTTGACGACCTCGTCGTGCTCGCCGATCTGACCGGTCGACGGGCCGGTCCGCGTCGTCAGGCGATGCACCACGCTCGACAGCGCCGCGAGCGGATGGCGGCCGGGACGGATCGTCACGACCTCCCAGTTCTCGCCGCTCGCCTTCAACGCCGGCCCGACGCCGGCGCGCACGAACGAGGACTTGCCGACGCCCGACGGACCGACGATGCCGGTCAGCGGGAACTCGCGCACGCGCGCGACCATCTTCGCGATGTCGCGCGAGCGCCCGAAGAATCGATCGGCGTCGTTCTCCTGGAACGCGGTGAGGCCGGGATACGGGCTCTCGCCCTCGGCGAGCTGGCGACCGCGGCGACCGGGGAGCAGCTCCTCGAGCCGGCGCACGAGCTCGGCGGCCGTTGGCATCCGCTCGACCTTCCGCTTGCGGAGGCAGAGATCGACGATGCGCGCGAGGGTGGGATCGAGATCCTGCGCGACGCGCAGCACCGACGGCAGCGGCTCGTCGACCGAGCCGGCGCACAACATGAGCTCCTGCGGCGTGAGCGGATCGACCGGGTGGTAGCCGGTCAGCATCTCCCACAGGATGATGCCGAACGTCCAGATGTCCGAGCGGTGGTCGACGGTGTCGAGCCCGAACTGCTCGGGCGACATGTACGGCAGCGTGCCGACCAGGCCGCCGTCGGTCTGGTTGATGTTGACGTCCGGTGCGCCGAACGCGCGCGTGTTGCGCTGGCCGTTCGGGCCGATCGCGTTGATCTCGTTGCCTCCGATCGCCTTGGCGATGCCGAAGTCGAGCACCTTCACCTGGCCGGCGTTGGTGACGAAGATGTTCTCCGGCTTGAGATCGCGATGCACGATGCCGAGCTGGTGCGCGCGGGCGAGGGCGCGGGCGACCGGCAACATCAGCTCGATCACGCGCGACGGTGGGATCCGGTTGCCGGAGTTGTACGCGCCGAGCTGCTTGCGGAGCTCCTGGCCCTCGAGGAACTCGAGCACCATGTACGGCATCGTGCCGAGGGTGTCGACCTCGTGGATGATGACGATGTTCTCGTGGTTGCACTGCGCGGTCGCGCGCGCTTCGACGAGGAACTTGTCGGCGACGCCCTCGGTCGCGTGCAGGAGGAACTTGATCGCGACGCGGCGACCGAGCCGGGTGTCGCGCGCACCGAACACGACGCCCATGCCGCCGCGCCCGAGCTCGCGGATCAGCTCGTAGTGCGCGATGTGCGCGCCGGGGACGAGGTCGTTGCCGCTCGAGGCCTCGTGCTGGCTGCCGCCGGTCGTCGTGTACATGTTCGCGCTCGCCGGTGGCGCGGCGTACGCCTGCGGCTGCGCGGTCGGCAAGTGCGGGTTCGGCTGGCCGACCTGCGGCGTCTGTGGTTGCCCGTACTGCGGCTGCGGCGTCGCCTGGGGTTGCGCGTACGACTGGGGTGGCGCGTACACCGGGTTCGCCGGGTTCGACTGGTACGCCGGGTTCGCCGGATGCGTGCTCGCCGACGGCGTGACCTGCGCGAACGGACTCGCGACGCCGAACACGGTGCGCGCGGTCTTGGGAGGCGGTTGTTGCGGTTGACCCGGCGGCGGCGCGTTCGGATCGCCGCCCGGAGGACGTCCCTCGTTACCCACGGCGCGAGCGTAGCACGTCAGGTCTGGCGCATTCCGGGGGCTTCTCGTCCGGTCGACGCCACGTACTCCTCGTACGATCCACCGTAGATCCGCGGCTTGCCACCGGCGGTGAGCTCGAGGACGTGGGTCGCGAGCGCGCGGAGGAACTGGCGATCGTGCGACACGAACACCAGCGTGCCCTCGTAGTCGGCGAGCGCCCTGACGAGCGCGCGCTTGGTGACGATGTCGAGGTGGTTGGTCGGCTCGTCGAGCACGAGCAGGTTCGGCGCGTCGTACAACAGCTTGGCGAGCGCGAGCCGCGCCTTCTCGCCACCCGACAGGACGCGCACGTGCTTGAACACGTCGTCGTCGTGGAACCCGAACGCGCCGGCGAGGCCGCGCAGCGTGCCCTGGTTCGCCATCGGCGCGTGCTCCTGGAGCTCCTCGAGCACGGTGTTCTCGCCGCCGAGCCCCTCCATCACGTGCTGCGCGTAGTAGCCGAGCGTGACCGAGGCGCCGACCGACGCGCTCCCGCCGTCGGGGGCGAGCGCGCCGGCCATCATCTTCAGGAGCGTCGACTTGCCGGCGCCGTTCTCGCCCATCACCGCCCAGCGCTGTTTGCGCGCGATCGTCAACGACAAGCCATCGTGGACGACGCGCTCGCCGTAGCGCTTGGCGAGCTTGTCGACCTTGACGACATCGTCGCCCGAGCGCGGCGGCACGCGGAACTCGAAGGTCTTCTCGATGATCCGCTTGGGCTCCTCGATCTTCTCGATCTTGTCGAGCTTCTTGATCCGCGACTGGACCTGCGTCGCCTTGGCGACGTGGGTCTTGAAGCGCTCGATGAACCGCGCCTCCTTGGCGAACCGCGCTTGCTGCCGCGCGTAGGCGGCCTCGCGGCGCGCGGTCTCGAGCACGCGCTGCTGCTCGTAGAAGTCGTAGTTGCCGGTGTAGCTGCGCAGCTCGCCGCCGTCGATCTCGACGATCTTGCCGACGACGCGGTTCATGATCTCGCGGTCGTGGCACGTCATCACCACGGTGCCGGGATAGTCGCGCAGGAACGTCTCGAGCCAGAGGATCGACTCGATGTCGAGGTAGTTGGTCGGCTCGTCGAGCAGCAGCAGATCCGGGCGCGCGAGCAGGATCTGCGCGAGCGCGACGCGCATCTTCCAGCCACCCGACAGCGTGCCGACGTCGTTCGGGATCTGGTCCTGGTGGAACCCGAGCCCGGCGAGGATCTCCTGCGCGCGGGCCTCGAGCTCGTAGCCGCCGAGGTCCTGGTAGCGGGCCTGGACGTCGCCGAACCGGGTGACGACCTCGTCGAGATCGTCGCCCGCCGCTTCGAGTCGCACGCTCAGCGCGGCGAGCTCCTCGGCGAGCACCGCGACCTCGCCGGCACCGGCGCAGGTCTCGGCGAGGATCGAGCGGCCCTTGAGCTCGCCGACGTCCTGACGAAAGTAGCCGAGCGTCAGCTTCTTGGGCTTCTCGACCGCGCCGTCGTCGGGCGTCTCTTCGCCGGCGATCATGCGGAAGATCGTGCTCTTGCCGGCGCCGTTGGGCCCGACCAGCCCGACCTTCTCGCCCGGGTTGATCTGGAACGCGGCGTCGACGAAGAGGATCTGGCCGCCGTACTGCTTGTTGACGCCTGAGAACGCGATCACGTGGGCCGTATTTCATACGACCGCCGCGTCGTCAATCGCCTCGCGAGGCGCTCGGCTATCCGGATACTCCGTATTTCATACGACCGCCGCGTCGTCAATCGCCGCTTCCGGACACTGCAGGGCACGAGGCTAGTCGTACTTCTTCTTTTGATCTTTGCGATAGTGCGCGCGCCGGGTCTCGGCGATCCGGGCCTGCTCGGTCTTCTTGACCCCGGCGTCGCGGCGCTCGTCGGAGAGCTTGTGGTAGCTCGCCAGCCGGTGCGGCGCGATGGCATCGCGGACCGCGCAGCCGGGCTCTTGGTGGTGCTTGCAATCGCGGAACCGGCAGGTCGCGGCGAGGGCGGCGAGGTCCACGAACGCGTCGTCGAGATCGGTCGCGTCGTCGACCCACTGGGCGAGCTCGCGCATGCCGGGCGTGTCGATCCACGACGCGCCGTCGGGCGCGGTGAACAGCTCTCGCCGCGTCGTGGTGTGGCGGCCGCGCTCGTCGTCGCGGATGCCGCGGGTCAGCTGGGTGGTGCCGGCGATCGCGTTCAGGAGGGTCGACTTGCCGACGCCCGAGCTGCCGAGCAACACGGAGGTCGAGCCGGGACCGCCGAGCGCGCGGATCGCGTCGAGGTTGGTGCCGACGGTCGCCGCGATCGGCACGATCGGGATGTCGGCGATCTCGCGCAGCCGGGCGAGCATCGGCGCCGGATCGGCGACCAGATCGATCTTCGACAGCACGAACGCCGGCGCGATGCCGCCGTCGCGCAGGAGCGCGAGGTAGCGATCGAGGCGGGCCGGCGACAGGTCCGCGTTCGCCGAGGTGATCACGAGGCCGAGGTCGATGTTCGCCGCGAGCGGCTGCGGCAGCGTTGCTTCGCCGGCCGCCTTGCGCACGAGGAAGCTGGCGCGCGGCAGGATCGCGCGCACCATGCCGGCGCCGTTGCCGGCGAGCGCGGCGTCCCAGCGCTCGACGAGCACGTAGTCGCCGACCGTCGGCAGCGAGCGCTTGTCGGCCGCGGCGTGGAAGTCCTTGCCGCTGACCTCGACCCACCCGGTACCGCGCGAATCGATCGCGTGATACGCGCCGCGATGCTCGGCCGCGATCCGCACCGGCGTCAGCGCGGCGTCGGGATCGACGGCGCGCCGCGCGGCCTCCCAGCTCGGGGTCCAGCCGGGCGCGGTCAAACGCTGAGCTCGTGCCCGAGGAGCGCGAGCGGGTACACCGCGCGACCGTCGACGATGCTGTCGATCAGCGCGCCGAGCTCGGACCCACGCAGCGGCAGCGCGCGGATCTCGGCGAGCGTGAGCCACGCGGCTCGCAGCGACTCGCCGTCGGCGCGGGTCTTCGGTGCGGTGTCGTCGATCGGCGAGCCGGCGAACAGGATCCGCACGCGCGCGCCGAGCTCGCCGGGCGTGTGCTCGACGCGATAGATGCCGTCGAGCCGGATCGGCACGCCGGACTCCTCGAGCACCTCGCGGACCGCGGCGTCGCCGAGCGCCTCGCCAGGCTCGACGCGCCCGCCCGGGACCGACCACGTCTCGCCATACTTCGTCTCCTGCACGAGCAGGAAGCGGTGCCCGCGCCGTACGATGACGAGGGCGAAGTAGTGGGTCGGTAGTGGCACGCGGGCCATGGGTGGCAAGATAGCAGGCTATTCGAAGCGGCCGACCACGCGCTTGACCCCGGCGTCGACGACCTCGCGCTGGTAGAAGCCCGCGGCTTGCCCTTTCGCGGTCGCGATCGCGGTGCTGACCAGGCCATCGAGCGACTGCAAGTCGCGCGCGCCGCCGACGTGGCGCCCGTTGAGGAACAGCGCCGGCGTCGTGTGGATGCCGATCGGCTCGAAGATCGCCTTGGTCGCCGCGAACCACGGCTCGCAGGTCGTGCGATCGGCATCGAGCCGGGCGCCGTCGAGGCCGGCCTGGATCGCGATCGGGCGCAGCTGCTCGTAGCTCGCGAGCTCGGGGTGCGGCACCGGCGGGGTGCCGGTGAACAGCCTGGCGATCAGCGCGGCGCGCACCGCCGGCCACTTGTTCTGCTTCGCGGCGCCACACGCGATGAGGCCAGCGCCGATCGCCGGTGCGCCGTGGATCGGGAGATATTTCCAGACGACGCGGACGTCGGCGGGATGCTTGGCGAGGACCTGCGCGACGACCGGCGCGACGGTCGCGCTGTACGCATCCATGAGCTCGAAGCCGACGACGAGCGTGGCCGCGGCGTCGGTCGGGCCCTCGACCGGATCGCGGGCGTCGAGCGGGACCGAGTACACGGTCGCCGGATCGGGCTCGACCGGCCCGAGCGACTTGTCGATCGCGGCGACCAGCTTGTCGACGGTGTGCTCGAGCTTGCCGAGCCGCGCTTCGAGCGCGGCGGTGTTCGGCGCCGGCGCCGGCGCGCCCGACGCGACTGAGGCCGCGTCGGGCGCGGCGCGCTGGTTGCCACAGGCCGCAACGGCGAGCGCGAGCGCGATCAGGCGTGACACTGGTGTGGTGTACTACGGGCCGTGGCGACGGACGACCAGCAGAGCACTCAGTTCACGCGTCGATTCTCCGACGGCGTCCCCCACAACCGCGCGCTCGGCCTCCGCGTCATCTCGATCGGCAAGGGCGAGTCGGTGTTCGAGCTGCCGTACGACGCCAAGCTCGTCGGCAACCCCGACACCGGCGTGCTTCACGGTGGCGCGATCACCGCGTTGCTCGATGCCGCGTCGGGCGCGGCGGTGTTCGCCACGCTCGCCGAGCTGGTGCCGATCGCGACGCTCGATCTGCGCATCGACTACCTGAAGCCCGCCGAGCCACCGCGCGACGTGTTCGCGAAGGCGACCTGCTACAAGCTGACGAGGAACGTCGCGTTCACCCGCGCGGTCGCCTACCACGACGATCCAGAGCATCCGATCGCGTCGTCGGTCGGCACGTTCATGCTGTCGACCAAGCCGGGCAAGCGCGCGTGAGCCTCATCGAATTGCTCGAGCGAGCCAAGCAGACGCGCGACTACGGCGCGCTGCTCGAGGCCGTGCCGTACTCGCGGTTCCTCGGCCTGACCGCCGCGCTCGACGGCGACGATCTGGTGACGACGATGAAGTTCGGCGATCACCTGATCGGCAACCCGACGCTGCCCGCGCTCCACGGTGGCACGCTCGGCGCGCTGCTCGAGTCCGCTGCGATCTTCGAGCTGCTGTGGCGCGCCGAGACGATCGTTCTGCCCAAGACGATCACGCTGACCGTCGACTACCTGCGCTCGGGAGCGCCGGTCGATACGCACGCGCGCGGCATCATCACGCGCCAGGGCAAGCGGGTCGCCAACGTGCGCGTGGAGGCGTGGCAGACCGAACGCGATCGGCCGGTCGCGACCGCGCACGCGATCTTCCTGGTGATGCGAGACGCGTGATGCGCGCGGGGCTCGCGCTGATCGCGGTCGGCGCGCTCGCGCGGCTCGCGCACGCCGATCCACCGGCGATCACGCCGGCCAACGTCGAGCACGTCGAGACGATCGCGATCGGGGTGCCGAGCCTCGTCACGTTCACCGGCGCGACGCTCCTCGCGCTGTCGCTCGACGGCAAGCTCCACAGCCGGATCTGGCCGGTCACGGGGCTGGCGATGATGTTCGTCGGGCCGTCGCTCGGCCAGCTCTACCTCCACCGGATCCAGAGCAAGGGGCTCGCGCTGCGGCTCGGCGGCTGGGTGGTCGGCGCGATCGGCGCGCGCATGGTGTTCCACAGCTGCGCCGCCGACACCGGCGACAACCAGAGCTGCAACCGCGGCGCGGTGATCACCGCGGTCGGCGCGATCGCGGTGATCGCCGGCAGCGCTCTCGAGATCCACAGCGGCTACGCGCACGCCCGCGACTCGGCGCTGTCGCTCGCGTTCACCGGATCCGGCATCGGCGTCGTCGGCCGGTTCTAGCGCTACTTGCCGCGCTTGCCGAGATAGACGACGTGGCGGCGGCCGCCGTCGCCGAGTCGATGCGTGGTGACCTTGAACCGCGAACCGATGCGGCCGGCGAAGCTCGGGTCGGCGTCCTCGGCCCATACCCCGAAGATGCCGCCCGGCGTCAGCGCGCTGTGCGTGCGGTACAGCGCCTGCTGGCCGTAGAACGGATCCTCGCCCTGCTGGGTCGCGGCGTGCGGTCCCTCGTAGAGATCGAGGAGGATCGCGTCGTGGCTGTTCGCCGGCGCGCGCGCGATCGCCGCCGCGACATCGCCGACCTCGATCGTCACGCGCGGATCGTCGACCGAGTGGCCGGTGAGCTCGGCGAGCGGGCCGCGGCACCAGTCGACGACGACCGGGTTGAGCTCGACGCACGTGACCCGCGCGGTCGGCGACGCGTCGAGCGCGGCGCGCAGCGTGAACGCCATGCCGAGGCCACCGATCATCACCCGCGGCGCCTCGCGATCGGCGAGCTGGGCGAGCGCGAGCGAAGCGAGGGCCTCCTCGGATTTGCGCGTGACGCTGGTCATCAGCACGCGGCCAGCGATCAGGATCAGGAAGTCGCGCGCGCCGCGCTGGCGGAGCTCGAGCGCGCCGTCGTCGGTCGGGATACTCGCGATGGTGACCCAGGGTTGCATCAGCTCTCCGGTGGCAAGCGCATCGTGATCACGGCTCCGCCGCCCGCGCGCATCGCGAGCGCGACCTCGCCGCCGAGCGTCGCGGCGACCGACCGCGCGACGCCGAGCCCGACGCCGACACCGGCACCGCGCACGGACGAGCGAAAGAACGGATCGAAGGCGCGACGGAGCTCCTCGGCGGTCAGCGCGCGACCGTTGTCGGAGACCTCGACGACGACGTCGGTCGCGCGATCCTCGACCAGCACGACGACACGGTTCGTCATCACGCCCTCGGGCGAGAACGTCGCCGACGGATCGTCGAAGCCCGAGATCGCGAACATCAGCATCGCGAGCACGGCTTGCCCGATCCGCGACTCCTCGCCGCGCACCGGCGTCACCGGAAAGATCTGACGGATCACGTGCGCGCGCGCCTCGAGCGTCGGGGCCGCGAGACGCAGCGCCGACGCGACGACCGCCGCGAGATCGATCCGCGTGGTCGCGCCGCGGGTCGCGAGCGTCTGGAACGCGCGCACGTTGCTCGCGATCCGCTCGGCGCCGGTCGTGATGTCGTCGACACAGCGCAGGGCCTGCGGCTGGCTCGCCTCGGGATGATGCGCGAGCAGCTGCTTGCGGAGCGATCGCAGGTTGAGCAGCACCGATGTCAGCGGGTTGTTGATCTCGTGCGCGAACCCGGCGGCGAGCGCGCCGACCAGGGAGATCCGATCGGCCTCGAGCAGGCCGAGCTGCGGCGACGCCGCGTGCTTGTCGTGCACCATGACGACGCCGACCGAGCCACTCGCCGAGGCCGCGCGCGCGAACGTGGTCTCGACCTGGAACAGCTCGCCGCTCGCGTGCTTGATGGTGACCTCGAGCATCGCCGGCATCGCGCCGCCGCCGAGGAACGAGACCGATAGCTCGCGCATCGCGGCCTGCTGCTCGTCGACGATGCGCGACAGCACCGGCGTCGCGGTCAGCTCGTCGATCGTGAACCCGATCAGCCGGGCGTAGGGCTGGCTGATATAGCGCCACCCGAGCGCGCCTTCGACCTCGTGGATCACGAAGAACGCCGTCCCGGCTCGCTCGAGCACCTCGACGAGCGCGACGAGGACGGGGTCGTCGAACGCCTTCATGCCTTGACGAACGTCCCGAGGGTCTTGTCCTTGGTCACGCCGGGGAACTTCAAGACCTGGTTGTGCATCGCGACGTAGACGCCCGCCGGAAGGATCTGCACCGCGAGCAGCGCCTCGGTCAGGTTCTGCAGCGCATCGGTCGAGCGCAGCTCGTACGGGCGCATCGCGCCGGTGAACACGATCGGCGACGCCGGCGTGCCGACCAGCTCGACGATGCGATCGCCCGACACCGCGAGGCGATCGGTGCCGTGGACGACGACGACGCCCGCGGTCGCCTTGGCCATCCGCGCGGCGGTCTCGGCGATCAGCGTGTGATCGTCGGGCGTCATCTCGAGGCTGTCCTTGTTCATCAGCGACATCCGCTGGATGCGCGCGCCGCGCAGCTCGAGCGACGCGAGCATGACGTCGAGCACCGAGACCTGGTTCGCGAGCACGCCGGATAGCTCGTCGTACGTCTTCTCGATCGTGCCGCCGGTAGAGATCAGGGTGATGAGTGGCGTCATGTCAGGCGCGGGAGGACGAAGTACACCACGCCCGCGGCCGCCGCGGCGATCGCGAGGATCATCACGACCGCCAGAACCCAGTTCGTCGATTTCGGCGCCGGCGCGACGATCCGCGCGGCGCTCGGGCGCACCGGGGTCGGGGCCGGCGTCGCGTCGGCGATCGGCGGCGGCACCGACGACGGCGTGACCGTGCGAGGCATCACGGGAGCCACCATCGCCGTCGGGTCGTAGATCGTGCGCGCGGTCGGGGCGAGCGGCGAGTAGGGTGGGTTGCTCGGGGTCGCCGCGCGCGGCGGGGTCACGGTCCTCGGGATCGCGATCTGCGGGTTCGACTGCCGGAGCTGCGGCAGGACGTCTTCGGCCATCAAGGCGCCGGGCGAGATGCCGGCGTGGCGCTCGTAGCGCGCGACCGCGGCGTGGTACTCGGGGCCCTGCTGTGGCGGGATCGGGATCGGATGGCTGCCGGACTGGATCTTGTGGCTGCCCGACTGGTGTCCGCCGACGAGCGTCGGGCTCGGCTGGATCGAGCGCTGCGCGGTGATCGACGCCGGCGTGCCCTGCGGGAGCGCGGCGCCGGGCTGTGGGATCGGGCGGCCGACGGTCAGCGGCGTCACGACCGCGAACCGCGCGTCCGATGACAGCTCGCTCGTGCCGATGTCCTGCGCCGAGATCACGATGCTCGGATCCTCGGCGCCGATGTTGATCTCCTGGCCCGGCTTGGTCCGGTCGAAGATCCAGTTCATCCACTCGATGACCTGGGTCGTCGTCGCGACCAGCCCGAGCCGCTGCGTCAGCGTGCCGAGCGCGGTGCGCAGCGCGGTCGCGTGTTGCCAGCGGCGATCCGGATCGCGCGCGAGGCCGGTCATCACGAGGTCATCGATCTCGCGCGGCACGTTCGGGTTGCGCCGCGACGGTGGATGGATCTCCATCTTCTGCACGCGCGTCAGGGTCTCGAGGTCGTCGGTGCCGGTGAACAGCGGCCGGTTGGTCAGGAGCTCGTGCGCGATCACGCCGAGCGCGAACAGATCGGCGCGCGCGTCGAGCGACCCGGCGATGTACTCCGGCGCCATGTAGCCGAACTTGCCCTTCAACGTGCCGCTCATCGTCTGCATGCCGGCGGCGGAGGCCTTGGCGATGCCGAAGTCGATCAGCTTCACGACGCCGGCCTCGGACACGATGATGTTCGACGGCGTGACGTCGCGGTGGATGATGCCGAGCGGGACGCCGTCACCGTCGGTGAGGTTGTGGGCGTAGTCGAGCGCGTCGCAGATCTGGTTGAGGATGTGCAGCGCGATCGGGACCGGCATCGGTCCCGAGTTGGTCTGCGCGCAGTGCTTCAGGACCTCGCGCAGGTTGCGCCCGGTCACCAGCTCCATCGCGATGAAGTAGATCTCGCCGACGCGGCCGAGCTCGTAGGTCTGCGCGACGTTCGGGTGCCGCAGGTGGCTGGCGAGTCGTGCCTCGCGCACGAACGCCTTGACCATCTCGTCGTTCGCCGCGACCTGCGGCAGCATGCGCTTCAACGCGATGTGTCCGTGGACCCCGGGCTGCTCGGCGCGATGGACCGCCGCCATCCCGCCGATCCCGAGTTGCTCGTACACGAGGTACGGCCCGAACTTCTCGGTGGGCGACACGCGGCAGAGTGTATCAGGCCTCGGGGATCGGGCTCTCGGCTTCAGCCCGTCAGTGTGGTGGCGTGTGGGACAACGCGTGCCGGCGCAAACGATCCGCGAGCAGCGGCAGGCGATCGTTGCCCCACGCGACGAAATCGCCGACGCGGAACGACGGCACGCCCCACAGGCCGATCACCGCGAGATCGGCCGCGTTGTTCGTCGACCACTTCGCGACCGACGCATCGCCGAGCACGGCCTTGGCCGCGTCCCACGACAGCTCGGCGCGCTCGACGAGGAACTTGAGATCGAGGTACTCGGCCGGATCGCGCGCCTCGGCCCAGATCCCGCGCATCGCGGACCGCGCCCACGCGAGCGCCGCGGCCGGCGACTGGCCCTCGGCCCACTTCGCGATCGCCATGCAGTTGTCGACGCCGGTGCCGAGCGGATCGCACAGCTCGCCGAACGGGATGTTCAGGCGATCGGCCTCGCGCTTGGCGTCGCGCACGATGTACATCCGCTTGACCGACGGCAGCGCGAGGCCGCGCGTGACCATCGGCTGCGTCGGGCGCAGCACGAGCGGGATGCCGTGCGGCGCGAGCACCGCGGCGATCTGCTCGAGCGCGAGGTAGCTGTAGGGCGAGCGGAACGAGAACCACATCTCGCAGACGACCGGCTTGCCCTTGGGCTCCTTCTCGGTCGGCGGCGCGAGCGTCAGCGCGCCGCGCTCGACCTCGGGGCGCACGTGCATCACGCCGGCGACCGGCTTGCCGGTGGCCTTGGCGATCGCGGCTTCGAGGAAGCCGAGCCGATCGATGCCCCAGTACCACTCGCCGCCGAACTGGATCATCGCGCCCTGGTAGTGCCCGGCCTTCCTGAGCCTGTCGTACGCCTCGTTGAGGATCGGCGGCACCGCCATGTGCGCGTCGGTGCCGTACTGGCCCATCAGCTTCGCGGTCGCCTTCTTGTCGTTCGCCCACAAGGTCGCGCCGAGCGCGAGGATGCACGCGAGCTGCTCGGCGGCTGGACGCTCGCGGATCAACACGGTGCCGATGTCGCGCACGAGCGTCGGATCCGCGGACTTCTTGCCCGGGAAGTCGAGGTCCCAGTACTGCCCGAGCTCGATCGCATCGCGCGCGGCATGGTTCTGCCGCAGCGCGGGTGCCGGATCGACGTCCGAGGCTGGCGGCGTGACCACGGTGACCGCGAGCGCGAGGCCGTACGCCTTGACGAGCCGATCGACGACCTGCGCGGCGAGGTAGCTCCACGGATCGGAGATCTCGTAATAGAAGTCGAGGCGCGCGGCGCCCGGCTGGTTCGCGACCGTCCGCTTGACGGCGGCGACGGCCGACCGCGCGGCGTCGCCGGCCGGCCCGAGCCAGGCGGCGATGGCTTTGCCCTTGAGGCGCTTGGCGATGATCATGCGGCGGGTTATACGCCCGCGATGGCTTTGGAGGCAGACGACATCGCCAAGGCGATCGAGATCCTCGAATATCTCGCCGGCGACCTCCGCCGGCTGGGCGAGATGGACGAGCCGACGCGCATCCGGTTGGTCTCGGCCGCCGGGCAGCTCGCCCGACCCGATCGCTACAGCCGGAAGAACCTCGCCAAGGTGCTCGCGCGCCAGCGCGTCACCGAGCGCCGCGAGGCCGACCAGGCGATGCTCCGCGAGACCGGCATCCGCGTGCTGCGCAAGGAGCCGGTGTTCATCACGCCGCTCCACATGCCCGACCAGCACGTGCTCGACGCGCCGGTCCGCGACGACGAGGGCCCACCCGACGCGTGGGCCGAGGCCGAGGCCGAGCGTGCCGAACCCCGCCCGCGCACGCGCGACGCGCAGAGTTGCTACGTCTGCAAGCGCGACTTCTACGAGCTGCACTTCTTCTACGATCAGATGTGCGCGGCGTGCGCCGACCTCAACTACAAGAAGCGCGAGCAGTCGACCGACCTGACCGGGCGCGTCTGCCTGGTCACTGGCGCGCGCGTCAAGATCGGCTACCAGGCGGCGATCAAGCTGCTGCGCGCCGGCGCCGAGGTCATCGTCGTCACCCGGTTCCCGCGCGACGCGGCCCGCCGGTTCGCGCGCGAGACCGACGCGAGCGACTTCGCCAACCGGCTGCACGTCTACGGCGTCGATCTGCGCCACACGCCGAGCGTCGAGGCGCTGTGCCAGCACCTGCTGCAGACGCAGACCCGGCTCGACGCGCTGATCAACAACGCGTGCCAGACCGTGCGGCGCCCGGCGGGCTGGTACGACCACGTCGCGGCGATCGAGGCCGAGCCGATCTCGACGTTCGAGAAGCGCGTGCTCGATCGCGGCTTCGACCTGCAGTCCGGACCCTCGCGCCAGCTCGGCACCGGCGAGGCGGGCGCGATGACCGCGGGCGTGTGGACGTCCGCGGTGCTCGCGCAGGTCCCCGTGCTCGCCGAGGATCTCGAGGGCGGCCAGCACCTGTATCCGCAGGGCCGGCTCGATCAGGATCTCCAGCAGGTCGACCTCCGCGACTCGAACAGCTGGCGCATGCGGCTCGCCGACGTGCCGACCGCCGAGCTCCTCGAGGTTCACCTGGTCAACGCGGTCGCGCCGTTCGTGATGAACGCGCGGCTGCGACCGCTGCTCGCCGCGGTCCCGACGCGCGACGCCCACGTCGTCAACGTGTCGGCGATGGAGGGCCAGTTCTACCGTCGCTGGAAGACCGACAAGCACCCGCACACGAACATGGCGAAGGCCGCGCTCAACATGATGACGCGCACCTCCGCCGCCGACTACATCCGCGACGGGATCCACATGAACAGCGTCGACACCGGCTGGGTGACCGACGAGGATCCGCTCGCCCACGCCGAGCGGAAGCAGCGGGAGCACAACTTCCACCCGCCGCTCGACATCGTGGATGGGGCCGCCCGCATCGTCGATCCGGTGTTCGATGGCATCGCGACCGGGAAGCACTTGTGGGGACTGTTCCTGAAGGACTACAAACCAGCTCCATGGTGAAAGTGGTCGCGACCCTCCCTGCGCCGGCCGAGCTGGAGCGGATCTGCAAGGGCATCGCGACGCTCGATGCGATCCTCAGCGAGGACTGGGAGTCCCGCTACTACTCGTTCGACGCGTGCTGGGACAAGAAGGCCAAGCACCGGATGGCGTCGATGCGCAACGGCAGCGGCGACGACTGGTTCATCGTGTTCACGCCGACCGGCACGTTCGTGAAGAGCTTCTGGCACGAGTACAAGCGCGCGAGCGCCGACGCGATCTACGCCGGCCTGCCGAAGGCGCTCGCGAAGCAACGCAAGGAGAACGCCTTCATGCTCGACGACGGCGTGACCTTCGGCGGTTTCCACGACGGCACGTCCTGGACCCTGCGCGGCAACGCCAAGCCGCTCGCCGAGGAGCTCGCGATCCTGTCCGGCGATCCTGCTGCCTACCGCTCGTACGTCGCGGCGTACTTCGAGCAGAAGATCCCGCTCGCCGTCGTCGAGCATGTCCTCGCAGGCAAGAAGCTCGATGCCAAGCTCGTCGCGCGGATCACCAAAGAGCAGACCCTCGCGGACCTCAAGTCCGAGCTCGCCGATATCGGCTACTGACCCTCGTCTGCTCGCTCGCTCGCCCGCGTACGAGAACACGAGCACCGAACGCGGCTTGCCGCGAGGGCGCCCCTCGGACCCGCTCGGCCTTCGGTGCAACGTCGCCGGTTCGCTGCGTTGCAACGAGCCCTGGAGAGTCGGAGACAACGCGTCTCGTGAGCACCGGGCCTCGATCTCCGAGGGGGACCCTCGCTAGCGCCGCGTTCGGTTGATGAGCGGCGAGCTCTCCACGATCGCGCCAATCATGCTTTCGCGAACTGAAGGTCGTGCTTTGGGCAACGTACGAGCACGAGCCCATCACGGATCGGATCGGATCGTGTAGGCGATCACTCCTCGTCAAAGCGCATGCGAGGTGGTGAGGGCCCGGGCGCGAGGCTGTCAGGGACGAGGGCGAAGGCGAAGGCGGCGCGCGAAGACATCGGCCTCGGGCACCTTGGCGACGATCATGATCGCGAGGTACGTCGCGCCGAACGCGACGATGGCGAGCGGCGCGGCGAGGTACATGCGAGCGCCGAGCGCGACGGCGACGTGGTGGGTGCCAAAGCCGATGCCACCGGCGACGACCGCAGCGACGAGCGCGCCGAGCCCGAGACGCACCGGGATCGGGACCTTGCCGATGCGCTTGCCGAGCCAGCGATCGAGGAGCGCGAACTCGACCCACGCCGCGAAGCCCGCGCTCGCGGTGAGGCCAAAGGCGCCCCACACGGGGGCGTAGCCAAAGGCGTCGCGCAGCACGAGCGCGAACAACGCGCCGGCGATGCCGGTGATGCCCATGCGCACGAGCGCGGCGTACAGCGGCGGGCGCGGATCGCCGAGCGCGAAGAACGCCGAGGCGAGCAGGCGGCCCTGCGTGCCCGCCGAGAGGCCAAGCGCCGAGCCGGCGAGGATGATCCAGACCTGGGTCGTGTCGTCCGCGCCGAACCGGCCGCTCTGGAACAGGAGCGCGACGATCGGGCCGCCGATCGCGACGAACGCGACCGCCGACGGCACGACGAGGAACACGACGCGCCGGAGCGCGGGCGCGAGGCGGGCCTGGAGGTGCGCGTAGCGCTCGCTCGCCTCGCCGGTCACGCTCGACATCTCGGGCAGCTCGGCGGCCGAGACCGCCATGCCGAACAGGCTGACCGGCAGGAGGTACAAGGTCTGCGCGTTGAACATCGCGGCGACCATGTTCTCGCCGAGGTAGCTCGCGAGGACCTGATCGATGTAGCCCGAGATCTGCGCCGAGCCGCGGCCGAACACGATCGGGATGAACGCGCGCAGCGTCGAGCGCACGCCGGGATCGTCGGTCGCGAGCGCGGGACGCACGGTCTTCAAGAGGCCGATCACCGCGGGCAGCTGGACGAGGAACTGCGCGCCGGACCCGATGACCGCGCCGTACGCGAGCCAGGTCGCGATCGCGTCGTCGTGACCCGCGAGCCGGCGCCCGGCGACGATCGCGACCGCGATCAGCGCGGTGCTCCACAAGACCGGCGAGACGTACGACAGGAAGAACTTGCGGTGACTGTTGAGCACGCCGAGGCACCACGCGCTCATCACGAGCAGCGCGACGCCGGGGAACAGGATCTGGACGAGCTGCACGGTCAGCTCGC
The DNA here is from genome assembly GCA_038321315.1 of Haliangiales bacterium. Taxonomy (GTDB): domain Bacteria; phylum Myxococcota_A; class Polyangia; order Haliangiales; family Haliangiaceae; genus JABFXX01. Next base: position 36,074 of record JBBQEX010000067.1, read on the forward strand.
GGGTCTCGCCCGAGAACCCGGGTGCCAGGATGTCGACGAGCGGGTGCGCGAGCGTGATGCCGGCGACCGCGATCAGGCTGGCGACCAGCGCGAGCAGCGTGCCGATCGTGCGCGCGACACGCGACGCCTCGTCGTGCTTGCCCTCCGCGCGCAGCCGCGCGTAGACCGGGATGAACGACGCCGACAGCACGCCCTCACCGAGCAGGTTCTGTAACAGGTTCGGGATCCGCAGCGCGGCGCGAAACGCCCCGGCGGCGGGCGCGTTGCCGAGGTAGTGCGCGATCGCGCGCTCGCGCACGAGGCCGGCGATGCGCGACAAGAAGATGCCGGCACCGACCGCGAGCGCGCCGGACCGTTTGGCCATCGGGCGATTCTGGAGAACCGCGGGCACGCCGGCAAGAAACGCGCGGAGCGTTCGCGCTATTCGGCTATTTCAGGTTCAGGCGCAGCGTCAGCGGCTTGCCGCCGCGCGTGCCGCCGAGCGAGACCGTGTCGTACTTGTCGAGCTTGGTGTAGAGGTCGATCATCTGCTGCGCGCTCTTGATCGGCTCGCCGTCGACGCTCTCGATCGTGTCGCCGGACTTGATGCCGATCGCCGCGGGCACCGAATCGGGCTTCACGCCGAGCATGCGGATGCCGAGCATCTCGCCATTCTTCATGTTCGGCGTCGCGCGGATGCCGCCCTTGCCGGTCGACGCGCCGTTGACCAGCTCCTTCACGAGGGCGCGATCGACATCGTACTGGTGGTCGTCGATCTTGCGAACGCGCTCGTCGTACGGGTTGGCCGGGGAGGCCGGGGAGGCCGCGGGCGTTGCCGCGCCCGCGACCTCCGTGACCTTCGCGGTCTCGAGGAGTGAGAGCCGGCCGATGCGACCGTCGGCGTCGCGGAGGTCGATCGAGGCGTAGCCGATGCGCGAGACCACGCCGAGCGACGGGATCTCCTCGCCGAGCGCCCAGCTGCCTTCGGCCTCGCTCGCGGTGACGCGCACGGTGGCGCGCGACGACATCGCGTCTCCGCCGACGCTGGTGGCGATCAGCGTCGCGCCGGGGACGAAGGAAACCATGATGCCCGCCGGACCGGGCTCGACCGAGGGCGTGCACGCCGAGCAGAACATGTTCCGCGCGACGAGCGCGTCTCCGGTGACCGGCACCCGGGTCGGCGCGACGTGCGAGGGTGGGGGAACCTCGCGCAGCCGGGTCGACGACGATTCGCCGGGCTCGGCCAGCGCCGCCACCGCATGTGCCGCGAACACGGCACAGACGGTGATGGTGGCGAGGGCAACGAGCCAGGTCCGACGGACGAGGCCACCGACGACGGTGTGAAGCGCTTGGAGCATCGGTGGTCTCGATGCGGAGCAGTTCACGGGATGTGCCAGCGGGTAACTACGCGACGGCATGGCGTCAAACCGGCCCGGAATGACATCGCGCCCCGCCTCGACCCATCAGACCTGCCAAACTGACATCCGTTTCGTCGCCTCGTCGTCTTGTCGTCTGGCCGAAGCCCGAAGCCGGAAGCCCGTAGCCTGATAGACTCCGACGGCGTGGATGTCCCAATGCCCAAGACGATCGGGAGGTACAAGATCCTCGATCGTCTCGCGGTCGGCGGCATGGCCGAGCTGTTCAAGGCGACCCTGTCGGGTGATCACGGGTTTCAGAAGATCATCGCGATCAAGAAGATCCTGCCGCACCTGGCGACCGACCGGCAGTTCGTCGAGATGTTCATCGACGAGGCCCGGATCACCGGGCAGCTCGATCACGCTCACATCGTCCAGGTCTACGAGCTCGGTACCGACGCCGACACACCGTACATCGCCATGCAGTACGTCGATGGCATCGACGTGCTCGCGCTGCTCCGCGAGTGCGCGCGGTCGCAGATCCGGCTGTCGCCCGAGCTCGCCGCGGTGATCGCGCGCGACGTGCTGGACGCGCTCGACTACGCGCACAACGCGACCGACAGCAACGGCAAGGCCCTCGGTATCATCCATCGCGACATCTCGCCGGGAAACATCCTGGTCAGCTGGCGCGGCGAGGTGAAGCTGACCGACTTCGGCATCGCGCGCGCCGCCGAGCGTCGCCACAAGACCGAGGCCGGCACGCTGAAGGGCAAGTACGGCTACATGTCGCCCGAGCAGGTCTCGGGTGGCGAGCTCGACGCGCGCAGCGACCTGTTCTCGGTCGGGATCCTGCTCGCCGAGATGGTGATGGCGCGCCGGCTGTTCACGTCGACCAACGATCTCGACATCCTGCTCATGGTGCGCGACGCGCGCCTCGATCGCCTGCACAAGTACGCCAGCGAGTTCCCGGTCGAGCTGCGCGTGTTGACGACGCGCGCGCTGCAGCGCCAGCCCGACGATCGCTGGCAGTCGGCGGCGCAGTTCCGCGACGCGCTCGACGAGTGGATCCGCCGCGCGACCACGGCGTCGCCGAAGGGGCTCGCGAACCTCGTCGGTCGCGTGGTCAACGCGCCGACCGCGGATCTCGAGGGCGTGGTTGCCGAGGAGGCACAGGAGGCGGTCTCGCTGTCGGGCCCGATGACGCGCATGAGCATCGCGCGCGCGGAGGCCGAGGCCGCCAAGGCGCGCGCCGAGTTCATCGCGAGCGACGGCGCGATCCCGAGCGGCGTCACGAGCGACATCTCGCAGGGCATCATCACGGTCGGCGAGGACACCGTCGAGAGCGCCGAGGTCGTCGGCGAGAGCCCGACCGAGATCGGCGAGGTGCGCGACATGCCGATCATGCGGCTGGTCTATCGCCTGTCGAAGACCCGGGGCACCGGTCTCCTCACGATGGAGGGCCGCGCCGGCGTGCTCAAGGAGGCCTACCTCCTCGACGGCCAACCGCAGTTCGTCAACTCCAACGTCGAGGCCGAGCGGCTCGGCAGCTTTCTGATCGCGCAGGGGGCGCTCACGCCGGCCGCGCTGCAGCGCGCGCTCAGCGTGATGCATCACTTCGGTGGCCGGCTCGCCGACACGCTCGTCGGGCTCGATATCCTCGATCCGCTCGAGGCCTACCGCATGCTCGCGAAGCAGGTCGCTGCCAAGCTGATGGAGGCGTTCTCGTGGCAGAAGGGGCGCTACACGTGGACCGCGGGGCACCCGAACCCGTGGAAGACGCGCTCGCTGCACCTCGACGCGTTCCGCGTGATCGGCGCCGGCGCCGCGCAGCTCGCGGAGCCCATGGTCGAGGACTGGATGCAGCAGCATCACGCGACGTTCGTGGTCAACGAGCCCGCGGAGCACGCCGATCTGATGGCGTTCGGGCTCGGCGAGGCGCTGCTGCGCGTCCACGCGTTGCTCGACGGTCGCACGCGGCTCGGCGAGCTCGCGGCGCGCGTGCGCTCGACCGAGGCGCGCTTGAACCTGATGCGCCTCGCGTACCTGCTCGTGCACACCGACTACGCGCGCCTCAGCTAGAACGAAACTAGAACGGCGAGAGCTCGGCGCGGCCGCTGCGCTCGGCGAGCAGCTTCTTCAGCTCGGTCACGATCCCGGGCAGGTGGGTGATCAGGTTGAACTTCTCGTCGGGATCGGCGTGCACGTTGTAGAGCTCGTAGCCGGGTCCATTGTTGATCACCTTGTAGGGACCGCGCACGATCGTGGCGAGGCCACCGGGGTTCGAGCGATCCTTGATCATCGCGGCGAACGCGACCCCGGCCGCGGGATCGCCGACGCGCTTGCCGGTCGCGAGATCCGCGATCGAGCGTCCGTCGATCGACGGGCCGCTCGGCGGCTGGAACCCGGCGAGCTCGATGATCGTCGGCACGAGATCGACCAGGCTGACGGTCTCCGTGGCGCGACCGGGCGTGATGCCGGGGCCGGCGAACACGAGCGGCACGTGGATCTGCGAGTCGTACAGATCGGTCGAGTGATACGGCTGGCCGTGCTCGCCGAGGCCCTCGCCGTGATCGGCGGTCACGATCACGATCGGCGCGCGGCCGGGCGCCCGGTTCGCGAAGCCGGCGAGCAACTCGACGAGCGCGGCGTCGGCGGCGGCGAGCGAGCGATCGTAGTAGCGCGTGCGTTCCTCGTCGGTGCGCGGCTCGCCGTTGACCTGGATCCAGCCGTGCGGCTCGAGGATGTGCATCCACAGGAACAGCGGCTTCGTGCGGTCGCCGCGCTCGCGCTCCTCGAGCCAGACGTGCGCGCTCTTCGCGAGCGCGAGGCCGCTCTTCTCGATCTCGAGGTGCTGCAACCCACGCTGCAGGCCGGTGCGCGCATCGGCGCCGTAGAATCCGTCGCAGCACATGAAGCCGGCGGTGTCGTAGCCGGCGGCGGCGAGCCGCTCCGCGAGCATGACGTGGCGCGGATCGACGCGCAGCGCCCAACCGACGACGCGGCCGCGGATCCGGTTGGGCTGCAGGCCGATCGCGATCGACGGGATCGAGCGCCGCGTCACGTTGCCCGGCGAGAACGCCCACTCGAACACCATGCCGCGCGTGCCGAGCGCGCGCAGGCCCGGCATCTCGGCGTGGCCGCTGTACGGCGGCGTGTGATCGGCGCGCACGGTGTCGATCGTGACGAGCACGATGTCGGGGTGCAGCGCGCCTGGCGTGCCGTTCGGCTTGAACTGCGCGAGCGAGATGCTGGCGCGGATCCGATCGAGATCGAACAGCCGATCGATCGCGATGCCGGCGATCGGCTCGTCGCCCCAGATGCCGAGCGTGACGCCGGGCTGGCTGCGCGTCGCCGAGATCGCGATCGCGATCGCCACGCCGCTCGCGATCGCGAGCCCGGCACCGGCGACCCAGCGCGCGCGATCGAGCCCGCGCCACAGCGCCTGGACGCCAAACGCCGCGGCGATCGCGACGAGCGGACCGTACGCGAGCGACACGTCGAGCGGGCCGAGTCGGATCCGCGCGAACAGGAACGTCAACACGGCGAGCGCGACGGTCGCGACCGCGGTGCCGATGAGGATCTTGGTCGGCGTCACGAGCGACGCGCGCCCAGGCGTGCGTCGCCAGCGCACATCGAGCTTGCGGGCGACGAACGCGATCGCCGCCACCGCGGGACGCGACAGCAGCAGCGTCGCGAGCGCGGCCGCGAGGGCGAACACCGGGATGCCGAACGACACCACAACGGGCTTGAAGCTTGTCCACGACTCGAGCATCCACGTGCTCTGGAAGCCGGTCCACGCCACGCCCGCGAAGGCCAGCCACACCACGGCGATCCAGCCGGCCAGCCGCGGCGCGCCGCCGGACGGCTCGACGAGGCCGCGCACCAACGCCCGCAGCGCCCACGCCGCCCACAGCCCGCGCACGACGAGCCCGGCGAGGAACAGCGCCGGCACCACGACCAGCGCGATGAACCCGATCGAGGCCGCGATCGCGTAGCCGCCGAGATCCTTGCCGTCGAACAACGCCTCGAACACACCCTCGGCGATCGCGCCGCCGCACGCGGCAATCAGGCTCGGGGCGATCCACCGCGCGGCGCGCGTAACCAAAGGCAACGGCGAAATTCTACCTGTGAATGGGGGACGGTTTCAGCTCTGGC
>JBBQEX010000068.1:0-40909 GCA_038321315.1 Haliangiales bacterium
AAGGTCGAGACAAAGTTGGCTTGTTGCGCTCGTAGGCCGGCCGTTGCCGACGAGCGCGAGACCCGAAATAGCGTGCCTACTCACGTAGATTCTCGATCGGCAGCGTTTCCGGACGCGGGTTCGACTCCCGCCGCCTCCACCCTTACTCCAACGACTTAGCTCGGTTCGACGCCGTTTTTGCCACCGTGTTGCCACGGCCGGCGAGAGTCAGACCGCGAAACCCGAGGTGAGGAAATGACTGTTCCTACAATGGTGCTCTTGATCCGTCATGCCGAGAAGCCTCTGGACAGCACCGATCCGCATCTCAGCAGGGATGGACTGGCACGCGCAGCGATGCTGGCGATCCAGGTTCCCTGTCTGTACCCCGCGCTCTCGAGTATCTTCGCCACGGCACCGTCCAAGCACAGCGTGAGGTGCATCGAGACGGTCACGCCGTTGGGCATCGCGACAGGGTTCTCGGTGAGCCACACAATCGCTGATGAACAGTATGCGGATGTCGCGCGTGCGCTCCTGGACGGTGGGTACGCCGGACAAACCGTCCTCGTGTGCTGGCATCACGGAAAGCTCCCCGAATTGGCACGTCTACTCGGCGCGCAAGGCGCTCCCACGGTCTGGGACGCCAGCGAGTTCGACCACCTGTGGCAACTCGAGTACGCAGTCGACGGGACCGTACGTTTCTCTGACCTGATGCAACCACCGGTTACCAAGTCCGAGGGTTGATCGATTGAAGATCGACCGCAACCGCGACCGCTGTTCCCGTGAGCCCCGAGCGGCTCGCTGAGTGGCAGCGTGCGACCGCTTCGGGAGGTGACGCGTACGTAATGATACGTAGTCACCAGAGTGCGCCAGCGCCACGGTGTGCGCCGACAACACATGATCGAAAGACGATTAATTCATAGCGTGAATACCGTGCGTCGTTGATTCTCGCGGCCACACATGATGAACAAGATCGCTTTCGCAGTTGCGGCCTCCATGGCCCTCGTTTCGTTCACCGGCTGCAAGAAGAAGGATGGCGGCGGTGAGGCGATGGTGAAGGTGGTCGAGTTCAAGGACAAGATGTGCGCCTGCAAGGACGCCGACTGCGCCAAGAGGGTCTCCGACGACATGAACAAGTCGACCCTGGACGAGGCTGGCAAGTCCAAGGAGCCGATGTCCGAAGCCGACCAGAAGAAGGCGACGGAGATCAGCACTCAGACGGGTGAGTGCAGGCAGAAGGCCATGGATATGGCCGCCATGGGCACCCCGGGTCCGGCGGGCGCAACCGGCGCAACCGGCGCGACCGGCGCGACTGGCAACACCGGCAACACCGGCAACATGGGGGCGGCAGGCTCGGCCGGTTCGGCTGGCGCGACTGGCGCAACTGGCGACATGGGTTCGGCGGGTTCGGCGGGTTCGGCGGGTTCGGTCGGCGCGACTGGCGCGACTGGCGCGACTGGCGACACGGGCTCGGTGGGCGCAACGGGCTCAGCAGGCGCAACCGGCGCGACCGGCGCGACCGGCGCAACCGGCTCGGGTCACAGCACGACCACGACGACCACGACGACGGGCTCGGGCGCCAAGAAGTAGGCGTCACGATCGCGCTGGTAACGCCATTGCGCCATCGCGGATGCCTGCGCGGTCATCGCGAGCGCCATGGCGAGTGTGCGCGCGCGAGTTTGCGAACGAAGTCGTTGCCCGTGTGCGGTGCCATCCGCGAAGTGCGTGAACGTGGTCTCGCCGAGCTTGTGATCTTCGAGCCGCCAGAAGCTCGCGAGGTCGAGGTCGACGCGAAACCCGACGGGCCAATCGAAGTTCGCGCCCTCGATCGGATTGGTTCGGCCGTCCTTGCGAGTGGCATTGAATGCAGACGTCGTTGGCATGGCGGTCGTCCATGCGCGACGGATTGAGGATGTTCGCCTTCGTCGGATGCGCGACGTGATCGGCGCCGCCGCCGTGGCACCGCTCGCACCCCTTCACGTCATAGCCGACGGAGTGGCAGCCGTCGCACAGCGGCCCGGTCGGCGGCTTGAAGTTGTCGGCGGGATGCAGGCTCTCCAACCAATCCGTCCCGGGCGCGACGACATACTTTCGCCACACGCGCTTCGTGCGTGCCGTCGGCTCGATGTTGTATCGCCCGCTGTCACGCGCGCGAATCGGCTAGAAGCCCACGTCGAGGGTGCAGCGCCTCGGGTGGTTGCGCGATCGGGAGACTGATCGTGAAGGTCGTCCCGACCCCGAGCTCGGAGCTCACGCCGATCGTGCCGCCGTGCTTGTCGACGATCGCGGAGCGGCAGATCGCGAGGCCCTGCCCGGTCCCCGAGCCAACCGGCTTGGTGGTGAAGAACGGCTCGAAGATCTTGTCGAGGATCTCGGCGGGCATGCCGGTGCCGGTGTCGGCGACCGAGATCCGGACGCGGTCGGCGGCCGCCCAGGTCTTGATGCGGATGACGCCGCGACCGCCGGTCGTCTTGACGACATCGCCGATCGCGTGCGCAGCGTTGACGATGAGGTTGAGGATTACCTGGTTGAGCTCGCCCGGGTGACACAGCAGCGGGGGTAGCTCACCGAGCTCGGCGGCGACGTCGGCGACGTAGCGTGTCTCGCTGTTCGAGATGATCAAGGTGCTCGCGATCGCCTTGTTGATGTCGGCGAGCACCTTCTCCTTGCGGTGCGGATAGGCGAACTCCTTCGTCGCGACGACGATCTTGGAGATCCGGTGCAGCCCGTCCTGGGCAAGCAGCGCCGAGCTCGCGAGCTGCTCGCGGAGGTAGGTGACGTCGCGGCGCTCGTCGATGCCGGCGATCTGGACGAGCGCGGCGGCGGTCGCGAGCTTGCCATCCGCGAGGTGGTCGAAGGTGTGCCGGTAGTCTTCCATCGCGCCGGTCAGCTGTTCGATGCCCTCGATGAGGAACGAGCAGCTGTCCCCGATGAACTGGAGGGGCGTGTTGATCTCGTGAGCGATCCCCGCGGCGAGCCGTCCGATCGCCTCGAGCTTCTGGGCCTGGCGAAGCTCGATCTCCATCTTCGCGCTGTGCGCGATCTCGGTGCGGAGCTGGAGATTGGATTCGGCCGCCGCGATCGCGGCGAGCTCGGCGGCCTCGGCGTGGTCGCTCAGCGCCTTCGCCGCGTGCACCGACACCCAGTACTTGCGATGCGCGGCCGTGCCTTGCGCGAGCATGTAGAGGAAGAACAGCGCGTAGAGCACCGCGAGTGCCCCGGGTCCGATCCCGGCGCAGCCGACGACGACGAGCGGGACAAACAGCACGGCCAGGGCGGCGCGCTGGAGCCACAGGCTCGGTGCAAACGCGGTCAGCGCTCCGGTCGCGAGGCCGAGGATGATGACCGCCATCACGTTGGCTTCTTGACTGCCGCCCGTGTGCAATTGCACCCCGACCACGCGGAGGCCCCACACCAGGTTCGCGCCGAGCGCACCAGCGGCAAGCACACGCAGGCGCAGTTCGACCGATCCGCGCTCGCGCAGGGTCATGTAGAAGCCAAGGAAACGCAGGAGCAGGAAACACAGAAAGACCGGGATCACCGCCGCGCGCGGCAGCTGATCCGCGTTCGGCATGTAGAGCTCGACGAAGGCCAGCCCTGCCAGGTGAAACACCGTCCCGAGCGACGTGCCGCGGCCGATCTCGCGCACCGCGTTGGCGATCTGGTCCGCGCTTCTCCCGCCCGGGCTCGAGGCCTTCAGCGCGGGGATGACACGAGTCATGACCCTGATCGAATCGGCCGCTCCGGCCAGACCGAAAGGCCAACTCGGGGCCTGTTCCATCGCTACTGCGTGACGAACGCGCGCCGCAGGTCGGTGTCGGGGACGAGCGCACCTGCCGGTGTCAGTGTCCCCACCGGATAGACGACCGTATACTGCGTACCAGCCGCGAGCGCGACGTCCCACACGAGCGTGTCCGGATCCTCGGTGAGCGGGTTCGGATCGATGACGTGGACCTGAGAGATCACCGCGCCGCTGGGATCTTCGAGGTGTGGCACCGGCATCGGATACTTCGGATCGTCCGGGAGCCACAGCGCGAGCGTGCCGCCGACGAGCGCGTTCGGCTGCTGCACCCCGACGCACACCGGACCCGCGTGATCGGTGCCGAGCGTGCCGCTGCCGGTGGGACACCCGAGCGTCTCGGCGGTGAAGCGGCGGTCGACCGCGACTCGATCTGGTGCGAGCTGGAACGTGAATGCCGGCTGATCGAGCGTGATGTGTGCAGGCGCGTTGCCCCCACGCGCGTCGACACTGACGCGGTAGTGCGAGCCCGCGATCGGTGGCGCCGTCGGCGCATACGGGACGTGGAGTTCCGCCGGATGCGGGCCGGCAATGCCAGTGATCTGCACGCGCGTGCCGCTCGCGAGCGAGCGGACCTCGATCGTCGCGTTCTCGCCGGCGTCGAGCGGGCGATCGAGCGTGATGACGAGCTCGGTCGGCGGCACCGCCAGCTGCGCGCCGTCGGCCGGCACGCTCGCGCCGACGTGGATCTCGCGCGCAGGGTCGTCGAACACCTGCGATGGCGACGGCGGATCGAGCGCGAGTGGCCATCCCCCGGCACACACCGCGAAGCGCGGCGCCACCGGATCGTAGATGCAGATGGCGACGTCGTACGGGCGCGGACCGTGCGCGAACACCGGCAACATGTCGACCGCGGTGTTCCGCATCACCGGTGCGCGCGGCGCGAACGTGCAGTCCTCCGCGTGTGCGAGCGTGAAGCCCAGCGCCGGGTAGGGTTCCGACACCAGCCCGTACGCGGTGATCCCGCCGCATGGATCGCGCGTGATCGCCGTCGTGTCACCCCACTGCGCGAAACCGTAGCCGTCCGGAGCAGGGTGGGCGGTCGGGTTGTGATTTTGCGTGAACCGCGGCAGCGCGTCGAGCGGCGACGCAAACGTCGAGCCGATGACGCTGACCTGCGGCTCGCGATCGCTCACCGTCGTGCCGGCAAGCACGAAGCCCTCGGGATGCGTGTCGAGAGCGAACATGCCCATCCACCAGTCGGGCGCGCCGTAGTCGCGCGACACCACCGGACCACCACGCCGCCAGCGACCGTCGCCGCCGACGTAGTAGCCCTGCGCGACCATGCGCGGCACGACGTCGAACTGGCTGTACGGCGGGTAGTTCTTGTCCGGCGAGAACGACGGCGCGGTATCGGGCGTGCCGAACGGGATGGTGCGCGTCAGCGACAGCACCGTCGGCAGATCGCGCTCGTCGTACGCGATCTGACTGCGGCAACCGAGCACCGGTTGCCCATTCGTGCTCGCCGCTCGCCCGAGCTCGTCGGTCGCATCGATCTGCGCGAGCGACCAAGCGCCGCTCGCGCGCGTCCGATGGGCGATGAACAGGCGCGAGGCGCTGTCGGACTGCGAGAACACGAGATCGAGATCGCCGGTGCCGGTGACGCCGAGCGCGAGATCGGGGCAGCGCTCGTCCCAGAACAACGTGCGCGGCGATCCGGTGGTCGGCGCGGGCACGGTCTCGGTGGTCACCGGGGTGCCCGGACGCCAGGTCGCGAGCGTGATCGCACGCGTCGTGAAGTCACGCACCGCGACGCGCACGTTGCCGTCACGGTCGGCGATCGCATCGATCGCCGCGATGGTCTGGCGCTTGACGTCGAGAAACGGCTCGGTCGTCCACGGCAGATCGATCCCACCCTGCGTCAGATCGAGGCCGTCGTGCGTCGCGGACGGGTAGACGATGACGACCCGATCGGGCAGCGCGGCGACCGTGACAAGCGTCTCCGGTAGCTCGCGCGAGCGATCGCCGGAGCTCGGGCCGGTGCGAAAATACAGCGACGCGCCGATCGTGAACCCATAGCCGCCGTCATCGACAGCGAGGCGCGGGCCGACGGGCAGGATCGCCGCAGGTAGTCGCGCGAGGTTCGGATCGATCGGCCCCGACACGTCGGCGGTCGCCGCCCCGTCGCCGTGGCAGGCGCCACACGCCGGCACCGCGACTGCGAGTGCCCCGAGGACCGCGCGCCGCAGGGCGATCACGGAAACACCGTCACGACCGGCAGGTCCACGGCACGCACGTAGTAGCGATAGTCGCCCGACAGCGCGCTGAGACTCACGTACGCCGCGTGCGTCACGCTCCGATCCGGCACGACCAGCACGCGCAGATCGTGCGCGATGCAGTCGGCGGCCGCCGGATCCGTGCAGGCGACGCGTGCGAAGCCGCCGGCGAGGGCGAGGTCACCCGCGTGGCCGCCCGCCAAGAACGATGCGCTGGTGATCAGGCCGCCCGGCGTCAGCGGGTCGGGCGTCGAGATCAGCGCGAGCTGGTCGCCCGCGAACGGCGGGCCGATGTCGGCGAGGTAGGCGTCGTCGCCGAGTTGCCACGTACCGCCACCGAACACGAGCACCTGCATCGCGTGATCGCCGTGGCCGTAGCCAGCGGTGAACGCATCGGGTGTGCCGTTCGGCGTCACCACGACCGCGTTGATCGGCGTCGGCGCCGTCAGCGTCACGTCGGTCCCGAGCGGTGCCAACGACGGCCATGCGTAGGTGTTGGTCACGACCGTGCTCTGGCCATCCCACGTCGCCAGCCTGACCCGTGTCGCATCGACCGGCCCCGCGAACACCGGTCCGGCCATCGCAGGACCTTCGGTCCACGCGCCGCCGCTCCAGGTGTACACGTGGGCGCGATCCTCGCTGACCTTGACGACGTGGGTCGCGTCATACACGACCGTCTGGCTCGCTCCGACGTCGAGTGGCGGCAGCTGAGTCCACGCCGTGCCGTCCCAGATCGCCGTGCCATCGACCGAGACCACGGCGCACCCGGGCATCGCGGTGGCGATGACGGTCGCATCGCCGGTGACCGCGAGCCGCGGGAGCTCGCGCGCGACCAGCGTGGTGGGATCGATCGCGTACACGTGAATCTCGGCGGGTCGGTCGACCAGCTGGTTGTCGGAGCCGGCGGCGTCGGCGATCGCGAGGTAGAGCGCGTCGGGCTGATACGCGATCGAGAAGTGCTCGTTGCGTAGCGCCTGCCCCATCGCGATCTCGGTGCCGAGCGCAGGATCCTCGTGGGTGGTCGGCGCCGCGCCGATCTCGCTCCACGGATCGCACGCCCCCACGAACACCGCCACGATCGCGCACGCGGACCTCGTCACCGCGTCACCTCGCAGTAGATCCGGCCGTCGACGATCGTGGAACGCTCGAAGTGCTTGCACGCCGTCGGATCGCTGGAGTGGAACACGTCACACACCTGCTGATCCGGGAGCACGAGCTTCTCGATATAGAAGTGCTGGAACATGCTGTTGAACGCCCCGCCGCGCGGATCCGGATACAGCGTGCTCTCGAGCAGGAACACGCCGGTGCCGTTACCCGCGCGCGACGCGGTCAGCACGGCGTCAGGATCGTCGTCGATGAAGATCACGTCCTGGCGAAACGGGGCGTCTGTAGCCGGCACGGTCACGCTCACGAGGTCACGACCACCGTTGCAATCGAACGAGAGGTCCCCCGCAATGATCGTGCAGTTGCACGTGTCGAACCCGGCGAACGCGCCGGTCGCGCTCGCCGACGACGCGTCCGGGACCAGGTGCTCGCTGCACGCACCCAACGTGATGAGTGTCAGGAAGGCATGGGAGACACGCACACGGCCCACGATATCACGTGCGACATATTCTCTGGATCGTGAACCGGTTTGACAGATCCGACCTGCCGGGCGCATTCGCTCAGGTGACCCATCCGGAAACGGCGTTTCCTACGTACTTGGCCGCGGGCCCAACCTTGCACCAGGTCGGGGGATGACCATTCATCGGACGCTCTCGGCCTTCGCCCTCGCGGTCGGCCTCATCGCGTGCGGGGGCAAGCAGCCGCCGAAGTCGACCACGACGACGAGCACGCAGACCACCACCACCACCGACACCGGGGACTCCAAGAGCACGAAGACGAAGGAGACCCACGTCAACGAGAACGACGGGAGCCAGACGGTCCATCGCAGCGAGACGACCGACTCCAAGGTCCCCGCGCCGGCACCCACCCCGACGAAATAGCGAGCCGTGCACCACGATCTCTACCTGTCGCCGGGGATGTTCGGGTTCGGCCGCCTCGGGTCGTACAACTACTTCGCGCACGTCGAGCGCGAGCTCTGCGCGCGATTCGCGGCAGCGGGCCATCCGCTGACGGTGCACGTGATCGAGGATCTTCCGACCGCATCGATCCGGCGGCGAGCGACCCGGCTTGCGGAGGTGGTCACGCGGACGAGCCACGACGGACGCATCCACTTGCTCGGCCACTCGACGGGCGGACTCGACGCGCGGCTGGTCGCGTCTCCCGCGACGCGATCGATCCCGCCGACGAGCGTCGACTGGCTGCCGCGGCTCGCGAGCGTGACCACGATGAACACGCCGCATTTCGGGACGCCGCTCGCCAGCTTCTTCGCGACGTCGAACGGCCAGCGCGTGCTCGCGGCCCTCTCCGTGCTCACGGTCGCGGGGCTGTCGCTCGGGGCGCAGCCGCTCGCGGCGGCGAGCGTGGTGCTCGGCGTGCTTCGCGGCTCGGACAGCATGTTCCCGTGGAAGCTCCAGCTGCTCGATCGATCGGTCGAGTCGATGGTCGGGTTGATCGACGATGCGCGCTGTCCCGAGGTCCGCTCGTTTCTATCCGCGATCGAGGACGACCAGGGCTCGATGGTCCAGCTCAGCCCCGAGGCGATGCACCTCGTCGGCGCTGGCTTCGAGGATCGTCCCGGGGTCGTCTATCAAGCGACGGCCTCGCTCGCCCCGACCCCCAAGCCACGCCGGTGGCTGGAGACGTTCGGTCACCCGTGGCGCGCGGTGTCGCTCGCGCTGTTCTTCGGGCTCCACCGGATCACCGCGGATCGCGACGAGCCCTATCCGTGCGCGGCGATGCGCGACAAGGCGCCGTGGGCCGGGGACGCGAACGAGGCGACGCTCGCGCGGATGCTCGCCGCGGCGCCGTCGCTCGACGATAACGACGGGGTCGTCCCGCTCCGATCCCAGCTGTGGGGCACGCTGATCTGGGCGGGTCTCGGAGACCACCTCGACGTGCTCGGCCACTACTGCGACCATCGCGACAAGGACGACGTCGCCCCCGAGCTGCGCCACGTCGACTGGCTGACGAGCGGATCGGGCTTCGGCGCCACCGAGTTCGCGACCCTGATGGACGCGATCGCGACCGGCATGCTCGACGCCAGTTGAGAGGCTATCCTCCTCGGGTGCCGCTCCAGCGCAAGTTCTTGATCGGCTCGCGCTGGACCGCGCTGGTGCCGCGCGACGCCGATCGCGCGCGGCACTTCGAGGTCGTCGCGTGCGCCGAGGACGTCGTCGCGTTGCGCCCGGTTCTCGGAGGGCCGGATCGACAGGTTCCGCTCGCGGAGCTCGACGACCGTAGCCGGTGGGCTTCGGGATGGCAGTCCCTCACGGACGCGCGGTGAGTGCCTGTCCCCACGGGTGTTCTCGCAACAGCGCGGCGCCTCGCGCGCGCATCGCGGGCGCGAGATTGCTGGTGAACGCGGCGGTCAACGACGACGCCAGCTCGCCCGCCGTCGCGAACCGATCCTCGGCGCGCTTGGCGAGCGCGATCGCCAGCACGACCTCGACATCCGCCGAGATATTCGCGGCGAGCTCGCCGGGACGCGGCGGCATCCGGTAGACGACGTTGAACAGGATCTGCGGCGTGTCGGTCCCCGGGAACGGCCGACGTCCGAGAAGGGCGCGGTAGATCACCGCGCCGAGCGCGAACACATCACACCGCTGGTCGACCTGCTCCGAGCGCGCTTGCTCGGGCGCCATGTATCCGGGGGTTCCGACGACGACGGCCTGCGTGAGCGTGCTGCTCGACCCCATCAGCGTCGACACGCCGAAATCGAGGATCTTCCACGTCCCACCCACGAGCATCAGGTTCTGCGGCTTGAGATCGCGGTGGATGATCCGCGCGGCGTGGGCGGCATCGAGCCCCCGCGCCACCTGCGTGACGAGATCGATCACCGCGGGTCGCGAGAGCACCCCGCGACGCAGGATGCGCGAGAGGTCCTCGCCGTCGAGGAGATCCATCACGATGTACGGCACCGTGCCGGCGATCCGCCCGGTTCCGCGCGTGCGCACGACGTTCGGGACGTCGAGGTCCGCCGTGATCGCCCCCTCGCGCTCGAAGCGCTCGAGCAGCTTGTCGTTGCGAGTGGCGTCGTCGTGGAGGATCTTCACCGCGGCAACGGCCCCGGTGTCGACGTGACTCGCAGCGTAGACGTCTCCCATCGCACCACGGCCGACGACCTCCGCGAGCTTCCATCCGCCGGCTTGCTGCCCGGACCATGGGCCGAGCGCGCGCAGGCCGGCACGCAGCGCCTCGTCGAGGTTCTGGTTCGCCTCGGCGAGCGCCGCCTCGCGCTGGCTCGCGAGCAGGAGGGCTGCGT
The DNA here is from genome assembly GCA_038321315.1 of Haliangiales bacterium. GTDB lineage: Bacteria > Myxococcota_A > Polyangia > Haliangiales > Haliangiaceae > JABFXX01. Next base: position 10,358 of record JBBQEX010000068.1, read on the forward strand.
GGCACTGCTGGGCGGCGGTCTCCATGGTCTGGCGCGACAGCCGGGCGAGCCGCAGCGACAGCAACAGCACCGCCGGAACCATGACGGCGCCGAACAGTTGCGCGATCATCGGCAGCCCGCTCGCGTGGATGACGCCGACGTCCTCGACCAGCCCTCCGACCACGAGCGCGGCGAGGATGGCGTACCCGACGATCGCATACAGCGTGATCGCGAGCGCGCCGCGGCGATCGAGGCCGAGGCCGATGCTGCTGATGCCCAGCGTGATGATCACCGACACCGGCGAGTTGACGCCGAGGAAGTACACGAGCTCGAACGAGATCGTCGCGACGACGAACCCGAACGCACGGAACACGCGACGCGTGTAGCGACGCGGGTCGGCGCACAGGACTCGGGTGATCACGGCGGCACCGAACGCGAGCGCGAGCGCGACGAGCCAGGGGAGCTTGCGCGCCATCGGGCCGGGGAGTGACGGGGTGAAGGCGGCCGCGGCGGTCGTCAACATCACGACCGTCGTGGCCCAGCCGCGCATGCGCGCGGTCTCCTCGAGGTGGAGCGCGGCGACCACCGCCGGGGCGTGTGACGAGGTCGCGCCCGGGCCGCTATCGAGGGCGGCGGTCTCGGTCGCCAGGTCCGACGTCGGGCGAGGCTTGCGCGCGGTCGCGAGCTTCCGCGTCTTGGGGAGCATGACGGTCTCGGGTAGGTCCCGGTCTTCTCCCACGCGATCGAGTGTGCCCGATCTGGGACGCAGGGCGCTCGGCGTCGGCACCGAAGGTTGGTGGCCGTGTGCCTCCGGCCACGGGCTGATAGATAGTTCGAGATACTAACTAATTGCTTGACCGCGCGTTCGAGTTCGGGCTTTCTCCCGCCATGCCGGTCCCAACTCGATTTCGACTTCTCTCGGTCCTCGCGCTCGCTGCGTGCTCGTCCGCCCATCGCGCGCGACCCGATGGCGGTGGTGCGCCGAGCTCGACCGACGCGCCACCGGCCATCGAGCTCTCGACGGTGACCGCGCGGGCGAGTGCCGCGATCTGCGGCGCGCTGTATCGCTGTTGCGATGCCGACCTCGCCGACTACTTCGCGCCGTATCGCGGCAACGACCTGCTCGCGGCATTCAAGGACCGCCTGCCACCGGCCGCCCCGCTCGACGAGCCCGGGTGCCGGCAGCTCGTCGGCGAGATGCTCGACATCGTCCCCTTGGGCGACTGGGTCCAGGCCGCCGAGCACGGCGCCGTGACCTTCGATCCGTCGGCGTTCGAGGCCTGCGTGAGCGCGCTCGACCACGCCACGTGCGGCGCGCCGGCCCGCGACGCGCTGTGGGACTCGACCTGCCTTGGCTTCGCGCCTCCGACCGGCGGCACCGAGCAACGCAAGGCGTTCCACCGGATCGAGACCACTGGCGCGAGCTGCGGCCCGATCCGGGACGGCGTCGGTGCCGCGTTCTACGGCACGTGCGATCCGACGCAGGCGTTCTGCTGCTACAGCGCGACGGGCGCCACGGGCTGTCAGGGTGGCTTCGACCATGGTGGCACTCCGCGCGCGGGCACCTGTCGAGCGGTGTCGGCGCTCGGCGCGACGTGCTCGACCGCGTTGCCGCTCCAGCTCTGCGCGACCGGACAGGACTGCGATGACGCCACCGGCAAGTGCGTCGCCCCATCGTCGACGCCGCTCGCGAATGGCGCGACGTGCGTCGACGCGAGCTTCACGATCCTCGGCGACTGCACCGCGGGCTGGTGCGACGTGCTCGGCGACGGCACCTGCAAGGCGCGCCAGGCCGACGGCACCACCTGTGGTGGCGGCGAGGAGTGCGAGTCCGGGCGTTGCTCGACCACCTGCGTCCCGAACACCGTGTGTAGCGGTACGCCGAAGACGGGCGGCGTCGATGCCGGCGTCGATGCACCGACGACGACCCCGGACGCGCCACCCGATGGCCCGATGCTGGGCGACGGCGAGCGCTGCGCGACCGCGCGCGATCTGACCGCGGCGTCCACGGCCTCGCCAGTCGGCGGATTCACTGGCCGGATCAGCGGTGGGTTTGGCACGACCGACGACTACAACCCGTACAAGCCGAGCAACCTGCCGCCGCACTGCTCGGTCGTCTACGACGCGAAGGGCAAGGACGTCGTCTATCAGCTCGTGCTCGCACCCGGCGAGCGCTTCAAGGCGCACGCCGAGCTCGCCGACGGCAAGCAGGCGGCGATCTACTTACTCGACAGCTGCCCGGCGGCGACGTGGCCCGACTTCGATGCCAGCACCGCGTGCGGCTCGAACGAGTATGCGGTCGGGTTCTGCGGGCCGGTCGGCTGCGATGGCGCCGACCTGAGCGTCCTGTACCCGACGGCGCTCGACGGATCGCCAACCACCACGAAGACGTTCTGGGTCGTCATCGATCAGGTCGGCGGCGCAGACTCGTCTGGGTTCGTCGTCGACTGGACGATCCTGCACTGACGGCTCCGACGTCGCGCGCGGTCCACAGCACCTCGAGACAGCCGCGCAGATAGCCGAGGAATCGCTCGCGCTCGGGCGTGCCGAGGTGCGCGAGCAACCGCTGGTTTGCCGCGCGCCGCGAGGGTTCGATCGAGGTGACGACCTCGCGTCCGCGTTCGGTGATCGCGAGAAACCGGCGCCGCGCATCGTCGGGATCCGGCCGCTCCTCGATCAGCCCGCGGCGTCGCAGCGCGGCGATCTGCACACTCAGCGTTGCCCGCGACACGCCGCGGGCGTGGGCGATCTCGGATGCCAGCATCGCGCGACCCCGCGATGGAAAGTTCGGATCGCCGGCGATCTGAAGGAGCGCCAACCACTGCTGCGTCGTGAGCTGCGCGACCGCCGCCAACGTCTCGCCTCCGCGCTGGAGGTGGTTCACCAGATCGAACAGGGTGAGCACGATCGCCTCTTCGGTGCTCGGGCGCACGAGGACGCGTGAACGGGCCATCGCCGCATGGTGCCTTGACACGATGTCGAGCGCCACCGAGGATGGCGCGGTGCGGATCGCGTGTGCGGTCGCGATCGCCGGGATGGCGTGCCGAACGGCGCCACCGGTGCTCGGTCCAACGACGCGCGCCGCGACGGTCGACGAGGTCGTGCGGATCCGATGCGATCGCGACGGTCGCGAGGTCGTCACCACGTGGGATGGCACGGTCTACGCGTTCGCGAGCGGCGAGGAGCCGCGCGCGCTGTTCGCGATCACCGGCACGAACGTCGCGCGGTGCGTGCGGCACGCGGGAACCTGGTGGCTGACCTCGCGCGAGCTGATGATCTACCGCGACCCGGTCAGCGGCACCCTGCTCGATCGCTGGACGAATCCATGGTCCGGCGAGGTCGTCCCGGTGGTCCACGTCGCGAACCGCGTGGTCCAGCGCGAGCTCGGCACGGCTCGGCTCGTGGTCGCAGATGGCGTCGCGAATCTCGCGATCGACGTCGTGATGGCGTATCCGAATCCGCTCGCCAGCGACGCAGCGCTGCGCGCGTTCGATCCGGCGCCGACCTATCGCGCCGCGGAGCTGTTCACCCTGTCCGCCGACGCGACGGCCGCGCTGGATCCGGCGCGCGCCACGGTACCGACGATGAGCCTCGTGTGGACGCGGGTGGGTCCGTGGTTGCCGTGGATGCACGCGACCGGTGACGGCTACCTCGTGTACAGCGCGCGTGGGCGCAAGCTCGCCGCCCGCGAACCATTGCCCGCCGCGCTCGCCCACGTGATCGACGAGCGCGCTCCGCAGTACCACCACGCACCCGCGTGTGTGGTCGTCGGGCCCAGCGTCACGTCGTGGACGTACTTCGCCGCGCATCTGGCCGCCTACCTCGCGGGCAGGACGTTTCCGCTCGCCGAGCCGCGGGTCGAGACGTGCGCGCCGTGAGCTACGGCGTGGTCGACGGCGCGTGACACACCGTGCACGCGGCCCGCGATCCGCTGACCATCAGATCCGTGACCGCCTGATCGTCGCGCCGCGCCGCAAAGCGCCCGATGAACGCGTCGACATCGGCGTAGGCCGCCTCGGCGACGGGCTTTAGCGGCCACGCGTCGTACCGCGGCGTCGCGCGCGTCTGCACGAGAAACGCGAGCGCTTGCTCGCGCCGACCCGAGCGCGCTTCGACCTCGGCGTACGAGAAGTACTGCCCTGGCAACGCGAACGGGGCGCGATACACCGCCCAACCGCACCACGACCCGCAGTCGTTCGGATCGACGTGCTCGACGAGGTCGACCGCGATCTTTGGCCAACCCGACGCGACCGACATGCCGGCGGCGAGCACCATCACGGTGCCGGCGACCGCGGGCGGCGACCGCTGATACAGCTTCCAGAGGTCGTCGAGGTACTGGTTCGGATCCTGACCAAGGACGACCGCGCCGTTGATCTTGACGGTGTAAAGCCACGCCTCGAGGATCACGTCGTCAGTCGGATCGAGCGCGACGGCGGTCTCGAGGTAGCGCTGCACGGCCGGGCCCGGGCTGGTATCCGCGTTCTCGGCGAACAGCGCGACGCCGAGCTGGCCGGTGCGGAAGTTCAGCCGCGACATCCATAGATCGGTGAGCGTGCGCGACTGGTCCTCGCGCGCGACCAGTGCCTGGAACGTGACGTAGGCATCGTGACGACGATCGTGGTCGAACTGAAACACCTGCCAGAACAACTGCTCGCTGCACGCGAACAGATCCTGCCCGGTGACGCCGTCGCAGTTCGCGGGATAGAAGCCATCCCATCGCTGGCGGGGATCGGTGAAGTCAGGGAAGTGCGCGGTCGAGCAGTAGTCGTAGCCGGGGTAGGTCCCGTCCGGGGCGAGGTTCGACGCACAGCTCGTGGCATCGCCTTGGGGGACGTGGTTGTCGCCACAGCCCACGAGCAAGACCGCGGCGAACACGAACGCGCGAGACAGCGTGGCCGGATGCATGACATCCCTCAGAACGGGAGGACGGAGTTGAGGATGAGGTCATGGTGGACGTCGCCGGCGGCGGTGACCGCGAACGAGGGTGCCGCGAGCCCGTCGAGGCTCACGAGATCGCCCTTGTCGGGCTTCGCGGTCTCGGGGTGTGAGGTGTCGACGTTGCCGTTATCGTCGAGGAACGCGACGATGAAGTACGGCGCCGTGCGCGGCGGGATCTCGGCGAGCTCGTACGCGACGCTCGCGCCCGTGGCGGCGAGGTTCGCGTTGGCGACCAGCGCGCGCGCGACGACCATCGCCGTGCTCTGGTTCGCGACCGGGTCCTTGTCGAACAGCGCGACGTAGATGTCGCCGGTCGCGTCACCCATCGGCTGCGCGGTCCGCGTGATCGAGCCGGTGAGCCGCGCGTTGCCGGCGCTGCCGCTGCCGCTCCCGCTCCCGCTCCCGCTACCACTGCCGCTGCCGCTGCCGCTACCACTGCTGCTATCGATGCCAGCGGTCGGGGCGGCATCGGGCTGACTCGGGGATCCCGAGCTCGACGAGCATGCAGCGACGACCAACACCACGAGCGATCCGAAACGAGTCATGCGAGGCCCCTCCAAGGTGGAGGGACCCTACCGGAGGACGCGCCCGCAAACTAGACAGTAGTAAGTTCTACTTTCTAAACATGTCTGACAGGCGGGGTCTTCCCGGCCGCTTCGCTCATCAGCCAGTCGCGGAACGCGATGATCCGGGACAGCGTGGCTCGCTCCGGCAGGTACACGATGTAGTACGCGAGCGCCGAGGCGAACGAGATCTCCGGAAACAGCCGCACCAGGGTTCCGGCGGCGAGATCGTCATGGACGAACCGGCTGCGCGCCAGCGCGACGCCTCGGCCATCGATCGCGGCCTGCAGCACGGCGGCGGAGTTGTTGATGCGCAGCCCGCGCTTCGCCTCCACGTCGCTGTCGGCCGCGGTCAACCACGCACGCCAGGTCGCGAAGCCGGCGCGGTGATCGACTGACAGATCGTGGATCAGCGCGACCCCGGCGAGGTCGGCCGGCTTGCGCAGCCGCGCGTGTTGCTGGAGCGCCGGCGCGCAGACCGGAAAGATCTCCTCGTCCATCAGCTTCTCCGCCGAGAGCCCGGGCCACGAGCCACCGCCGTAGCGCACGCCGAGGTCGATGCCGCGCGTGGCGAAGTCGAGCATCTCGATCGCGACGTCGAGCCTGACGTCGGTGTCGGGGAACGCGGCCTGGAACCGGTCGATGCGCGGCAGCAGCCACTTCGCGGCGAACGCCGGGCTGATCGTCACGGTCAGCACGCCGGCAGGCGTGCCCTCCTGAAGGCGAGCCACGCCGACGCTCAGGCGATCGAAGCCGGCGCGGATGTCCGCGAGCGCGCGCCGCGCGGCCTCGGTGGGTACGAGCCTCGTACGGCCGCTCGTGCCGCGGTGGAACAGCGCGATGCCGAGCGTGTCCTCGAGGGTGCGCACGAGCTGCCCGACGGCGGCGGGCGTCACGTGAAGCTCCGCCGCCGCAGTTCATCGGCATGGCGTGGATGGCGATCCACATCGCGAGCGTCGCGTGGTGATCGGCGGTATCGTCCCGGACGATGGAGCGCGAGAGGGCGGCACGGCGCGTCGTCGTGACTGGTGCGGGGAGTGGACTCGGCGCCGCGCTGTGCGAGCTGCTCGCGGCGGAGGGCGCGCACGTGATCGCCGCGGACCTCGATCTCGACGCGGCGACCGCGACCGCGAAGCGCAACGGCCCGAACGTCCATGCCGTCGCGTGCGATGTCACGAAGCTGGAAGAGGTCGAGCGCCTCGCCGTCCAGACCGACGCGCTGATCGGTGGCGTCGACCTCGTGATCAACAACGCCGGCGTCGCGGTGGTCGGCCAGGTCGGCGAGGTCCCGATCGCCGACTGGCGCTGGGTGATCGACGTGAACCTGTGGGGCGTCATCCACGGCTGCCACGTGTTCGTGCCGAAGTTGCGCGCGCAGCGGCGCGGCCACGTGCTCAACGTCGCGTCGGCCGCGGGGCTGATCGCGATGCCGCAGATGATGCCGTACAACGTCACCAAGGCCGCGGTCGTCGCGCTGTCCGAGACGCTGTATGCCGACCTCGCCGGCGATGGCGTCGGTGTCAGCGTGCTGTGCCCGAGCTTCTTCCCGACCAACCTGACCCGCTCGCCGCGCACCGCGGTCGACACCAAGTTGCACGCCGCCGCGATGCGCCTGGTCGACCAGGGTGGCTGGACTGCCGAGATGGTCGCGCGTGCCGCGCTCGCGGGCGTGCTTGCCGGCGACCTGCACATCACACCGCAGCTCGATCTGCGGTGGGCGTGGCGGCTCAAGCGACTCGCACCGAAGACCTTCCAGCGCCTCAGCCGGCGCGTCGCCGCGATGATGATCGGCAAGTAGCCGATGCGAAGACGGCCGTCGCGGAACCCCGACGAGTTCCACGGGACCGATCGCTTCGAGGTGATCCGCCGGATCGGCGCCGGCGGCATGGGCGTCGTCTACGAGGTGCTCGATCGCGAGAAGAGCATCCACGTCGCGTTGAAGACGTTGAAGACGCGCGACGGCGAGAGCGTCCTTCGCCTCAAGCAGGAGTTCCGCACGCTCCAGGACGTCCAGCACCCGAACCTGGTCGCGCTCGGCGAGCTGATCGAGGAGGGCGGCATCTGGTTCTTCACGATGGAGCTGGTCCGCGGCGTCAGCTTCCTCAAGTACGTGCGGCCGCGCTGGATCGATCCCGACGCGGTGACCGGCGGTGGCGACACCGGGCAGTTCATGGACGTGACGGCGCCGATCCCGTCCGACCTGGGCGCCGCGGCGATCCACGACAGCACGCCGCGGCCGATCCGGAAGCCGGTCGACGCGGCGCTGATCTTCGACGAGCCGCGCCTCCGCTCGGCGATGGCGCAGCTGACGCGCGGCCTCCTCGTGCTTCACGCCGCCGGCAAGATCCACCGCGACGTCAAACCGTCGAACATCATGGTCACCGAGGACGAACGCGTCGTCATCCTCGACTTCGGGCTCGCGACCAGCGTCGAGCACGGCGGCAGCGACAGCGAGAGTGACTCGAGCGTCGTCGGGACCGCACTCTACATGGCGCCCGAGCAGGCGCTCGGCGGGCGCGTCGGGCCCGAGGCCGACTGGTACAGCGTCGGCGTCGTGCTCTACGAGGCGCTGGTCGGGACGCCGCCGTTCCTCGGCTCGAACCTCCAGGTGTTGATGGACAAGCAGCGCCTCGCGCCCCCGCCGCCGTCGGCGACCTGGTCCGGCGTGCCCGAGGATCTCGACGCGCTCACCGTCGAGCTCCTGCGGTTCGATCCGACGACGCGACCGTCGGGGCGCGCGATCCAGCGGCGGCTCGGCGTCTCGGCCGACGCGCACGTCGAGGCGGTGTCGACGCGCAGCCAGGCGTCGGCGTTCGTCGGGCGCGAGGCCGAGCTCGACATCCTCGCGACCGCGCTCGCCGACGTGCGCACGCGTCGCCAGGTCACCGTGTACCTGCACGGTCCGTCCGGCATCGGCAAGAGCGCGCTCGTGCGGGCGTTCTGCAAGCGCGCGGTCGCCGACGATCGCGTCGTCGTGCTCGCGGGCCGCTGCTACGAGCGCGAGGCCGTGCCGTACAAGGCCATCGACGGGATCATCGACGAGCTCGCGAGCTACGTGCAGCGGCTGTCGTCGGTCGAGGCCGCCGCGCTCACGCCGCAATGGGCCGACCTGTTGCTCCAGGTGTTCCCGGTGCTGTCGCGGATCGACGTGTTCGCGTCGACCCCGCGCCACGCGCTCCGCGACGCCAAGGAACAGCGCACGCGCCTGTTCGCGGCGCTGCGCGAGTTGCTCACCCGGCTGTGCGATCGCCGGACGCTGATCATGGCGATCGACGACCTCCAGTGGGCCGACGCCGACAGCCTCGCGATGCTGTCCGAGGTGCTGCGCCCACCCGACGCGCCCGCGCTCCTGTTCCTCGCGAGCTGGCGCGAGGCCGGCGAGGATCCCGGCGGCATCCGCGAGCGACTCGACAACCTGCCCGGTGAGATCCGTCACCTCGCGATCGAGAAGCTCCCGGTCGCGGCGACCACGCAGCTGGTCGAGATGTTGCTCGCGCGCAGCGGCGTCACGCTCGCGCGTGCCGACGAGATCGCCCGCGAGGCCAACGGTCATCCCCTGTTCGTCGACGAGCTCGTGCGCTTCACGGCGTTGCGCGGACGCGATGCCGCGGCCCCGCTCGAGCACTTCTCGCTCGAGGAGGCGCTCGGCAACCGGCTCGCGCGACTCGATCCAGCGCCACTTCGCGTACTCGAGCTCCTCGCGCTTGCCGGCGCACCGCTCGAGCAGGAGACCTGCGCGCATGCCGCCGGAATCGCGGTCGGCGACTTCGCGCAGGTCGCCGCGCAGCTCCGCACCGCCAACTTCGCGCGCACCGGCGGCGCTCGCAAGGTCGACCGGATCGAGCCGTATCACGATCGCGTCCGCGACACCGTGCTCAACCAGCTCGACGCCGACCGCCGCCGGACGCTGCATCGCGATCTCGCCCGCGCGCTGGAGGCGTCGGGGCGTGCAGATCACGAAGCCCTCGCCGTCCACCACGCCGGCGCCGGCGATCACGGAAAGGCCGCGGCCTATGCGGCCGACGCCGCCGCGGCCGCGACCCGCGCCGTCGCGTTCGATCGCGCCGCGCGGCTGTACCAGATGGCGCTCGAGCTCGCACCCGCTGGACCCGGCGTGCGCACGCTCCAGATCGCGCTCGGGGCCGCCCTCGCCAAGGCCGGACGCGGCGCCGAGGCCGGACGCGCGCTGCTCGCCGCCGCCGTCGGTGCCCCGGTCGCCGAGGCGCTCGACCTGCGCGCGCGCGCGATCCAGGCGCTGCTCAATGCCGGGCGCTTCGATCAGGGCATCACCGAGCTGCGCGGCGTGCTCGCGACGCAGGGCGTGACCTATCCCAGCACGTCGAAGCGCGCGCTGCTCTCGGTGATCGGTCAGCGGATCCTCCTCGCGATCCGCGGGCTGCAGTTTCGCGAGTGCGACGCGAGCCAGGTCGCCCACGACGTGCTCGCGAAGATCGATCTCCAGTACTACGCCGCGACCACGCTCGCGCCGATCGACAACGTCCGCGGCCACTCGTTTCAGGTGCGCGGCCTGCGCCTCGCGCTGCGTGCCGGCGAACGCTATCGCGTCGCGCGCACGCTGGTCACCGAGGCCGGGTACCGCGCACTCGCAGGTGGCTCCGCGATCGCCAAGGGAGACAAGCTGCTCGACACCGCCGACTCGCTCGGCACGCGCGTCGAGAACCCGCACCTGCTCTCGCTGCTCGTCGCCGGCCGCGCGACCGCCGCGTTCTTGAAGGGCGCGTACGTCACGTCGCTCGAGCGCTGCCAGGCGGCACAGGCCCTCGCGCGCCAGCACGGCGTCAGCGAGTTTGCCGAGTTCAACTTGATGTACCAGTGGATCGCCGAGTCGCTCACCTGGCTCGGCCGCCTCGTCGAGCTCGACGCGTTCCTCGATCACTCGATCCGCGATGGCGAGGAGCGCGGCAACCTCTACCTGTCGACCACGCTGCGCACCGCCGCGCTGCCGTTCGTCCGGCTCGCGTCGGATGACGTGAACGCGGCACGCGCCGAGATCATCGACGCGCTCGAGCGCTGGTCGCCCCAGCGGTTCCACGTCCAGCATTTCTACGCGCTCCGCGCGAACGCGGCGATCGACCTCTACGCCGGCGCCGGCGTCGACGCGCACGACCGGATCGAACGCGAGTGGCCCGAGTTGGCGGGTGCGCTCCTGTTGCACGTCTCGTTCGCGCGCACCTATATGTGGGACCTGCGCGCGCGTGCCGCGATCGCCGCGGCCGAGGCGCGCCCCGAACACCGCCGCCGCTTGCTCGCGAGCGCCACCAAGGACGCCCGCCGGATCGCGGGCGAGAAGATGCCGTGGTCGACCCCGCTCGCGACCATGATCCACGCGTGCATCGCTCGCGACAACGCCGCGCTGTTCGCACAGGCCGGGCGCGAGTTCGACGCGGTCGACCTCTTGCTCCACGCCGCCGCAGCCCGCCGCCGTCTCGGCGCGATCCTCGGGGGTGACAAGGGAAAGGTGCTCGTCGAATCCGCGGACGCGTGGATGACCGGCCAGAAGATCCGGAACCCCGCGCGGATGACCGCGATGCTCGCGCCAGGCTAGTGCTCGGCGTCCCGAGGTGCTACTCCCTGCCCTCGCCATGCCCGAGCCGATGAGCGAGCGGGTGAAGTTCCCGGTCGAGCTGCCGATCACGGCGCGGATCGGCGACATCGCGAACGCGATCGACTCGCATCAGGTCATCATCGTGGCGGGCGAGACCGGCTCGGGCAAGACGACCCAGCTGCCGAAGATCTGCCTCGCGATGGGTCGTGGCGAGCGCGCGCAGATCGGGTGCACGCAGCCGCGACGGATCGCGGCGACCAGCGTCGCGGCCCGCGTGGCACAGGAGCTCGAGTCCGAGGTCGGCGAGCTGGTCGGCTACAAGGTGCGCTTCAACGACCGCGTCAAGCAGACGTCGGCGATCAAGTTCATGACCGACGGCATCCTCCTGGCCGAGCTCCAGGGCGACCCGCTGCTGCGCCGGTACGACACGATCATCATCGACGAGGCGCACGAGCGCAGCCTCAACATCGACTTCCTGCTCGGGTTCCTGAAGCGGCTGCTGCCGCGCCGGCCCGATCTCCGGATCATCGTCAGCTCGGCGACGCTCGAGACCGCGCGGTTCTCCGAGTTCTTCGGCGGCGCGCCGATCATCGAGGTGTCCGGGCGGACCTATCCGGTCGACGTGCTCTACCGACCGCCGCGCGAGGACGAGCCGGATCTCGCCGACGCCGTGGCCAACGCGGTCAACGAGATCGCCGAGCTCGATCCACGCAACGATATCCTCGTGTTCCTCCCCGGCGAGCGCGAGATCCGCGAGGCGATGACGGAGCTCGAGCAGCGCGCCCTGCCCCACACCGTGATCCTCCCGCTCTACGCGCGGCTGTCGGCGGCCGAGCAGCAGCGCGTGTTTCACACGTTGCCGCAGCGCCGCGTCGTGCTCGCGACCAACGTCGCCGAAACCTCGCTGACGATCCCCGGCATCGTCTACGTCGTCGACGCCGGCGTCGCCCGCGTCAATCGCTACAACGTCCGCACCGGCGTGACCCAGCTGCTGGTCGAGCCGGTGTCGCGCGCGAGCGCCGATCAACGCAAGGGGCGCTGCGGCCGTACCGAGAGTGGCGTGTGTTTCCGGCTGTTCGAGGAGCAGGACTACGTCACGCGGCCCGCGCACACCGATCCGGAGATCAAGCGCGTCGGGCTCGCCGGCGTGATCCTGCGGATGAAGGCGCTGCGACTCGGCGACATCGAGAGCTTCCCGTTCCTCGATCCGCCGCAGAAGCGCTCGATCGACGAGGGCTACCGCGTGCTCGAGGAGCTCGGCGCCCTCGACGAGCGCGGCGAGCTGACGCCGATCGGCGACCAGCTCGGCAAGCTGCCGGTCGATCCGCGCCTCGGCCGCATGATCCTCGGCGGCCGCGACGAGGGCGCGCTGCGCGAGGTGCTCGTGATCGCCGCCGCGCTCGGCCTCCAGGATCCGCGCGATCGCCCGCAGGCCGCGCAGCAGCGCGCCGACGAGGCGCACCGGAAGTTTCGCGACGAGGGCAGCGACTTCGCGAGCTACGGCAAGATCTGGGCGTTCTGGCAGGAGGCCCGGACGCGCTCGAAGAGCCAGCGCTACAAGCTCTGCCGCGACAACTTCCTGTCGTTCAACCGGATGCGCGAGTGGGAGGACATCCACGAGCAGCTCGTCCGCGTGATGCGCGAGATGGGCTTCGCGCCGAACGAGCAGCCCGCGTCGGCGGACCAGATCCATCGCGCCCTCCTGCCCGGGCTGCTCAGCAAGATCGGGATGTGGAACCCCGAGACGCGGATGTACACCGGCGCGCGGCAGATGCACTTCAAGCTGCATCCGTCGTCGAGCCTCGCGAAGAAGCCGCCGGCCTGGGTGATGGCGGCCGAGCTGGTCGAGACGTCGCAGCTGTTCGCGCGCTCGATCGCGAAGATCGATCCGCTCTGGCTCGAGCAGGCCGCGGGCCCGCTGTGCCGGCGCAACTTCGGCGATCCGCACTGGGAGCAGAAGCCGGCGCAGGTCATGGCCAAGGAGCAGGTCACGCTCTACGGGCTGCCGGTCGCGAATCGCAAGGCGCACTACGGCCCGATCGATCCGCCGCTGTGCCGCGATCTGTTCATCACGCACGCGCTCGTGCGCCACGAGTACACGACCAAGGGCGCGTTCATGGAGCACAACCGCCGGTTGCTCGACGACGTGCAGCGCCTGCGCGACAAGGCGCGCCGCAGCGACATGCTCGCCGACGAGTACGCGCTGTGCGAGTTCTTCGAGAAGCGGCTGCCCGCCACGGTCTACAGCGGCAAGACGTTCGAGGACTGGCGCCGCGACGCCGGCGATCCACACCTGCTCGAGCTCACGCTCGCCGACATCCTGCTCGACGAGGCCCACGAGCTCACGGCCGAGCGTTATCCCGATCAGCTCGCGGTCCGCGGCGGCAGCCTGGCGCTGGCCTACAAGTTCGAGCCCGGCGAGGACGACGATGGCATCACCGCCAGCGTGCCGCTCGCGCTCCTGCCGCAGCTCGATCCCGACGTGCTGGCGTGGACGATCCCCGGCTGGCACGAGGCCAAGCTGGTCGCGCTCCTCGAGTCGTTGCCCAAGGCGCAGCGCCGGCCGCTCGCGCCGATCGGAGATCTCGCGCGCGACCTCGCGACCGCGCTGCGGCCGTTCGACGGACCGATGCTGCCCGCGGTGGAGCGCGCAGTCTACGAGCGCACCGGGGAGCGGATCTCGCGCGACGCGTGGGACCTGCGCGCGGTCCCGGCCTACCTGTCGCTGACGTTCCGCGTCGTCGACGAGCACGACAAGATGATCGCGCACGGCAAGGAGCTCGCCGAGCTCCAGCGTTCGCTCGGGCATCGCGTCAAGGAGATGTGGTCCCGCGTGCCGCGCGAGCGCCACGAGCGCACCGGCCTGAAGACCTGGGACTTCGACGCGCTACCGGCCTCGATCACGCTCGACGTCGGCGGCCGAAAGGTCCTCGCCTACCCCGCGCTCGTCGAGACCGAGACCGCGGTCGACGTGCGCTTGCTCGAGTCGCCCGAAGCCGCCTCGACGGCCACGCGCGACGGCCTGCGCCGGCTGATCCTGTTCCAGCTCGGCACGACGCTGGTCAAGCTCGAGCAGCAGCTGCCGAGCTCGGGATCCCGCAAGGACATCGTGATGCGCGCGCTCGCCGACGCGTTCGACCTGGCCGATCCGCCGCGCGACAAGGCCGCGTTCGCCGCACGGGTGGCCGCGGGTCGCGTGAAGCTCCCCGAGGTGCTCGCGACGCTCGGCCGGATCGCGACCGAGGTCGCCACCGAGCTCGACAAGGTGCGCGCGGCGATGAAGCCGCTCGTCGGGCGCCCGGGGGTCACGCGCGTCGCGCTCGATGACATCCAGACGCAGCTCGCGCACCTCGCGCCGCCCGACCTGATGCGCGCGACGTCGCCGGCCCGCCTCGCCCACATCGTGCGCTACCTGCGGGCGATCCACGTGCGGCTGCAGCGGCTGTCCCACGATCCGCAGAAGGACCAGCAGAAGGCCGCCCAGGTCGCGCCGTTCTGGGATGGGTTCCAGAAGCGCCGCGAGGAGCTGCGTACGAAGGGCCGCGCGCTCGGCGAGATCGACGAGTTCGGCTGGCTCGTCGAGGAGCTGCGCGTGCAGACGTTCGCGCCCGAGCTGAAGACCGCGATCTCGGTCTCGCCGCAGCGCCTGCAAGATGCCTGGTCGATCGTGTCGCGCTAACGTCGCGGCGCGAGCAGCGCGACCATCTTCGCCGCGTCGCGCACGCCGAGGGTCGCGAGCTCGGCGACCGCGCGATCCCGCAGGCGAGCGTCGAGCCGCAGCTCGGCGATCCGGTAGCGCGCCACGGCCGCGGTCGAGCGCATGTCGGCGCCGTCGGCCGCGATCGCGGCACGCTCGTAGAGGGCCGCCGCCGCAGATCCAGGCGCTTCGCCGGCCTCGAGGATGATCGCCCAGACGGCCGCGAGCGGATTCGCCTCGCGGCCGAGGGCGCGCGCCATCTGCCTGGCTTCGCGCGCCGGCACGTGACCGGCGAGCGCGAGCCGACCGCGTGCGTAGGCCGCGCTGACGCGCGTGCTCTCGACGCGCAGGAGCATCGAGGCGTGGAGCCGCGCGAACCGATCGTCGAGCTGCGCCCGCGAGTCCACGGTGCCGCGGTAGAGCGCGATCTCGGCCCAGCTGATCAGCTCGTGGAAGTGCTGGACGTGAAACCGATCCGCGGGCGGCACCCAGGTCGCGCGGACGAGCTCGCCGATCGCGCCTTCGACATCGTCCTCGGCGAGCCACATCGAGACGCTCGCGCGCCGCATCGTCGAGTCGAGGTACCGATCGCCTCGATCGGCGGCGTCGTGGATGTACTCGTCGTACTTCGCGCGCATCGCGACGTAGTCACCGATGAAGCGCAGCGCGAACAGCTGGAACAGGCGCGCGGTCGCGCTCTCCCAGTTGTTGCCCGGCGCGATCCGGAGCGTCACGACGCAGTCCTCGAACTGGGTGACCGCGGAGGCGACCGCGCCGCCGAAGTACGCGCCGGCCCCGCGCGCCGCCGCGACCATCGCCCGGACGTACGGGTCGGCCGGGTCGGCGATCTCGATCGCGCGGTCGAGCAGCTGCCCGGCGCGACGCGGGTTCGACGCGGTCGCGTAGAACATCGACTCGATCAGCAGCGCGCGCGCGATGTGGTGGCGGTGCCCGGTGCGCAGTGCCATTCGCAGATGGCGGGTCTGGAAGTCCATGCCGCGGATCGCGTCGATCATCGCGAGGCTGTGGGCGGCGACCTTGAGCACCTCGAGCTCGAGCATCGTGGCATCCGCGATCTCGCGGCGATGCCGCTCGCGAAATCCGAGGCCGCGCACCCGCACCTGCGCGCGGTTCCACAGGAGCGAGACCACGGTGCGACGCGGCGTCTTCGGGGACGACACGCCGATCTCGGCGAGCAGCGCCTCGAGCGCCGCGATGCCGGGCGCGATGTGGCCGCTGATCAGGAGCTGCTCGGCGGCGTGGCGATGACACTCGAGGCGGGTCGCGCGATCGGCACCCTCGGCGGCGGCGAGGTAGTGCTCGGCGGCGTCGGCGCCGCGCCCGGCGTTGATCAGCGCCTCGCCGAGCCGGAGCAGGATCCGGCGGCGGTCATCGGCATCGCGCGGGATCGCGTCCAGGGCGGCGCGCCACAGCTCGGCTGCCTGATCAAACGCGTGTGCGTCCTCGCTGCGCTGGGCGGCGTCCTCGGCGTAGCGCGCGGCGCGGTCGGGCAACCCGCCGAGCAAGAAGTTGCGCTGGAGCAGCTGCGGATCGCGCGGCTCGTTCGACGCCTCGAGCGCGTACGCGATCCGTGCGTGAAGCTCGCGGCGCCAGGCCGCGTCGAGCCCGCCGCCGACCGCCTCGCGCACGCGGTCGTGATACGGCTCGATCGCCGGGATGCGACCTCGCTTGGTCTCGCGCACGAGCGTCGCGGCACGCAGGGATCCGACCGCGCGCGCGACCATCGTCGCGTCGAGCCGGCACGCCTGGCCCGCGGCCTCGAGCGAGACCGGGGCACCGGCCAGACACACGGTCTCGAGCAGCGCGCGCGCTTCGGGTCGCAACAGCGCGATGCGCGCCGCCAGCGCGTCGTCGAGCGTCGCTCCGGCCTCGCCGGCGCCGGCGCCCTCGAGGTGGCGAAGGATCTCGTGGATGAACATCGGGTGCCCGCCGGCCTCGCGCGAGATCCGATCGACGTCGAACCGACCGGTCGCGCCGGGCACGAGGCCATCGGCGAGCACCCGACACTCCGTCTCGGTCAGCGGGCCGAGCCGGGTGCGCTCGACCGCGATCCCGGTGAGCGCGGCGTCGAGCGTCGCGTGTTCGCCGCGGACCGTCGCGAGCACCAGGATCGGCAGCGCGCGCGCGCCTCGGAACAGCTCGCGCAGCAAGACGAAGCTATCGGCATCGGCCCACTGAAGGTCGTCGATCGCGACGATCACGCGCCGCTCGCGCGCGAGGGCCCAGAGCAGCTCGCGCAGCGCGACGAACATCTGGCGACGCTGGGCGTGCGGCTCGCCGATCTCGCGATCGCTCGCCGGCGCCGCGGCGATCATCGCGACGCGCTGGAACACCGGAAACAGCCGCGCGAGCAGCGTCGGGCGGGCCGGCAAGACCGCGCGTACGTCGGCGTCGGTCATGTGCACGAGCAGCTGCACGAGCCCGTCGGCGACGCCGTCGAACGCCTTGTACGGCACCGACTCGCGCTCGTAGCACCGGCTCGCGAGAATCACCGCGTCGGGCTCGGCGGTCGCGATCGTGCGCGTGAACCGCGAGACCAGCTCGGATTTGCCGATCCCCGACTCGCCGATCACGAGGTGCACGACGAGCTGCGTGCGCGCGCGCGCGGCCGACGCCGCGATCGCGGCATGCTCCGCCTCGCGACCGACGAACACCGGGCGGGCCACCGGCGTCGACGTCCGCCGCCGATCGTCGAGCTCGATGCCGAGCCGGCGCGCGATCGCGTGGCCGGTCGGACGCGCGTCCGGCTCGATCGCGAGCAGATCGGTGCACAGGTCGCAGAGATCGGCCGGCGCCTCGGGGGCGAGCTCGCGTGGCGGGATCGGAGCGACCTGCTGCTTCTGCATCAGGATCTGCAGTACGTGACCGCTGTGGGGCATCTTGCCCGTGAGCGCCTCGTACAGCATCACGCCGACCGCGTACCAGTCGGCCGCCTCGCCGACCTGGCGACCGGTCGCCTGCTCGGGGGCCATGTACTCGACGGTGCCGATCGGTCCCTCGGCCTGCGATTGCCGCGACGGATCGAGGTTCGTCACGAGCCCGAAGTCGAGCACGAGGACGCGCCCGTCGCGCGCGACCATCACGTTCGATGGCTTGACGTCGCGATGGACGAACCCGGCTTCGTGCAACGCGCACAACCCGACGACCAGCTGCGGCAGCGCCGCGCGCAGCTTGTCGACATCGTTGCGCACGTGCTCGAGGAAGTGGCGGCCGTCGACGAGCTCCATCGTGAAGAACCACAGCTCGTCGACGCAGATCAGCTCGCCGATCGACACCAGGTTCGGATGCGAGGTCGACTGCAGCACGCGGAACTCGCGCTTGAAGCGCGCCAGCGTGTCGCCGTCCGCGCGCGCGAGCGTCTTGATCGCGATCACCGCACCGCGATCGCGATCGAACGCCTCGAACACCTCGCCCATGCCGCCCGATCCGAGTCGACGACGGACCTCGAAGCGGCCGCCGACGATCTGGCCCGCGATGATCAACGCATCGAGGATACCGCCGTCAGATGGTCTTCGGCTGGATCGGGAGCTTCAAGAACGTCGCCGGATCGACCATGCCGTTGACGACATGCACGCTGATGTGGACGTGCGGCCCCGTCGTGCGACCGGTGTGGCCAGCGCGCCCGATCGCGTGATCCCGCTTCACGACATCGCCCTCGGCGACCGTGGTCTTCGACAGGTGGAAGTACATGGTCGAGATGCCGGCGCCGTGGGCGATCACCACGACGTTGCCGGCGAGGAACGTGTCGCGAACGAGCACGACGGTGCCGTCGTTGACCGCGACGACCGTGGCGCCCTCGCGCGCGGCGAGATCGAGCCCGAGGTGTTGCGAGCGATGGCCGTCGTTGAACGTGCGCCACTCGCCGAACGTCGACGTCGTCGCGCCGGGCGGGCGATGGAACGCGCCGGTGAACGTGGGCGCGCCGTTCGCCTTGGCATAGGTCTCCGCGATCGCGTGGTTGTCGGCATCGATCCGATCGCGATCGGCCTTGGGCGGGTTCGCGAGCTCGTCCTCGACGACGAGCTTGGTCTCCGGGAACTTGGTCGGCGTGACCGGCAGCGAGACCGGCTTGCCGCCGGTGACCTCGACGAGCAGGTGATCCTCGTTGATGTCGAGCGCGGTCGCGAACACCGCCTGGTAGCCGGCCTTGGCGGCGAAGAACGTGATCGGCTGACCGCCAGCCTTGCCCTTGGGCACCTCCGTCGCGCCGGTCACCGTGACGACAACGGCGTCACCGGGATGGACCGAGGTCGGAGACACCGTCACCGTGGTCTCGGCCGAGGCCACACCGGAGATCCCGACGACCACGAGGGCGACGCGCGCGAAGAAGTTGCTCATGATCTGGTCTACGCCGTCGGGCCCATCGCTACAACCGAGCACATCGCGCGCACACCGAGCGCTCGTGTCACGTACGCTGTCGCGATGCAGCTTCGCTGGCTCGTCGTGCTGGCCGCGTGCTCGACGCCGACGCCGGCGCCCATGCCGACGCCGCCACACCCCGCGCCCCTGACCGCCGCGGACTACTTCGCGCTCGACGGTCCGGCGCCGAGCGCGCGGTTCGCGTACGGCGCCGCGCCGTCGCAGTTCGCCGAGCTGTTCGTCCCCGCCGGCGCCGGACCGTTCCCGATCGTCGTGTTGATCCATGGCGGCTGCTGGTCGGCGGAGCTCGAGGGCATCACCCAGATGCACGGGATCGCCGGGGCGCTGGTCCGCGACCACATCGCGGTGTGGAACGTCGAGTACCGCCGCATCGACGAGCTGGGCGGTGGTTATCCCGGAACGTACCTCGACATCGAGCACGCGCTCGCGACGCTCGCGGCCCAGGCACCCGAACATCACCTCGATCTCCAGCACATCGTCGCGGTCGGCCACTCGGCGGGGGGGCACCTCGCGCAGTGGATCGCGGGCCGCGCACGCATCCCGGCCTCCAGCCCGCTCCACGAGGACGCACCGCTGCCGATCCACGAGATCATCGGGCTCGGCTCGCTCGGCGATCTGCGCGCGCAACAGGCGCGCATCCACGACGTCTGTCACGTCGAGATCGGCCGGCTCACCGATGCGACCCGCGCGGATCCGTTCGCCGACACCAGCGCCGCGGCGCTCGTGCCGAACGGCAGCCACACGACGCTGATCCACGGCGCCCTCGACGACATCGCGCCGCCCGAGGTCGCCACCGCGTACGCCGCCGTCGCGCGGGCCGCCGGCGATCGGGTCGACACGTTCGTGCTGCCCGACGCCAGTCACTTCGACGAGGTCGCGGTGACCTCGCCGGCGTGGAAGCTGATCCTCCCGGCGATCGAGCGCGCGCTACGCTGACTTGAGCTGGTGCAGGATCAGCGAGTTGCCCTCGGAGTCGAGGATCACCGCCATCCGACACACCGGCGAGTGGATCCCCTTGGCCTGGAACTTCACGCCCGCCGCCTCGAGCCGCGCACAGGTCGCGTCGAGATCGTCGACCTCGAGCGCGATGCTGCCGCCGGCCGCCGCGCTCGGCGTCATGTCCTTGGTCGCGAACAGCGCGAGGCACCCGCCGCCGGGCAGGTCGTACTCGGTCCAGACGCCACTCGCCGAGTGCTTGCCGACCGCGAGCCCGAGCGTGTCCTGGTAGAACGCCCGTGCGCGCGCCGCGTCGATCACCGGATACATCGTGAACGCCACCTTCTTCATCATCACGCCACCGCCCGGTTCGCGAGCAGCGCGGCGAGCTTGCCGAGCTCGCCTTCCCAGCCCATCACCGCGCGCTGCGTCCACGTCGCGTCGTGCATCTCGCCGACCGTCACGACCATGTGCACGCCGCCGTCGATCGGACGCAACTCGACCATCATCGACGCGCGATACGGCGCGACGCCCGGGATGAAATCGACCACGTTGTCGTAGGCGAGCCGGCGGTGCGGCACGATCTCGAGGAACTCGACCGACGTCACGGTCGTCGTCGGCATCCCGGCGCGCTTCATGTAGGCGATCTGCTCGGGGCCGGCGGCGCTCATCGCGTAGCGCATCGTGCCACCGGGCCGCAGATCTAGGTCGAGGACCTCGACGGTGAAGCCCGGCGGGCCCCACCACGCCTCGATGCCGGCCTTGGTCGTCCACAGCTCCCACACGTCCTCGATCGGGGCGTGGAACGTTCGTTCGATCGCGATCGTCATTTCGTCTCCTTGGTTTTCTTTGCGAGGGCCTCGGCGAACCGGTCGAGGCGCGCCTCCCACATGCCGCGGTAGCGCGCGATCCACGCGTCGAGCTCGCGAAACGGCTCCGGCCGCAGCGAGTACAGCCGCCGCGGTCCATCGGGGCGAACCCGCACGAACCCGGCCTCCTGCAAGATCCTCAGGTGGCGCGACACGCCCGACTGGTGGATCTCGACGGCGTCGACCAGGTCGTTGACCTGGTGCTCGCCGCTCCGGAGCGTCTCGACGATCCGCAACCGCGATGGGTCGGCGAGCGTCTGGAACACGTCGGCGTGCATCATCATGCATATGCATACACGTGCATATGCTCGTTGTCCAGCGTCTAGTCGCGCGCGATCGCCTTCAAGCACGCGAGCGCGGCCGGCGTGCTCCAGTCGCGCGAGTTCGCGAAGTACGCGCGCACGATGCCGTGCTTGTCGATCACGAAGCTCTCGGGCAACAGGTGCACGCCCCACGATCGCGTGATCGGGCCAATGTTGTCGTCGGGCTGGTGGTTCGCCGGCGGATCGAGCACCACGCGAAACGGCGGGTTCGCGCCGACCTTGGCCGCGACCTCGGCGCGATCGGCGTCCGACGCGACCAGCACGATCGCGAGCTCGGTGCCGAGCGCCTTGGCGAGCGGCGCGAACGTCGGGCGCTCGGTCCCCGACAGCATGTCCCACGTCGCCATGAAGTTGACGACGATCACCTTGCCCTTCAGCGACGCCAGCCGCAGCGCCTTGCCGTCGAGCTGCGGCGCGGTGAGCTCGGGCATCGGCTTGCCACGCAGCGCGGTCTTGCGATCCGGCATCAGCGGCTGACACGCGCGCGCGACCGCGACCTGGCCCGGCGTCAGCTTCGGGAGCTCGATCGTCATCGCCATCGACTGCTTCGGCAGGATCGTGATCGACGGGATCGTCAGGTAGTCCTCGCCCTCGAACGTCGCGGTCTCGACGTGGGCGGCCGGCGCGATCAGCGCGACCCCGGGGTCCTTCGCGATCCGGAAGCTGCTCTGGAACATCCCGAACGGCAGGTCGAGCGACCAGTTCACCTTGCCGTCGGTCCCGGCGGCGAGGTCGAACCGCGCGCGGACCGCGATCTCACCCGGTGGGATCGGGCGCGCGAGCTGGAAGCCGATCTTGGTGAACCGGGCGCTCGCGCGATCGTCCTCGGCGAACGTCGGGTTCGAGAACCCCTTCGGCAGCGCGACCTCGCTCGCCAGCGCGTACGGGATCCACGAGTTGTTGCGGAGCACGAAGCGCCCCCAGGTCGACACCGACGCGCCGTTCGCTTCGGCGATCATCGACAGCTCGAGCAGGACGCGTGGATAGATCGCGACCGCGATCTCGACACCGCGATCGGCGACGGCCTGGAACGGCTGCGAGCGGTAGTGCTCGTTGCGCGCGATCGCCTCGACGTAGAACACCGGGTCACCGTGGGTCGCGAGGTCGAGGGTCACGTCGTGCTCGCCCTTGCCGGTCGCGACCTGCTTGCCGGTGGCCGCGTCGATCAGCCGGACCTCGGTGTCGGGCTGCGTCGCGCCTTGCAGCGTGACGTGCACCTTGTTGCGGGCGATCGGCTTGACCCTGCCGTCGACCAGCTCGTCGACCGGCGGCGTCTTCGCGGCGCGATCGTCGGCCGACAGCGCGACGTTCACGCTCTCGGCATCGAGCACGATCGGGAACGCCGCGAGCCGATCGGCGGCGCCGTTGCGCGGCAGGGTGGCGAGCGGGAGGTACGCCACCGCGCCCGAGTGATCGAGTCCGGTGAAGTGCGCGATGCCGCGGGCGTCGGTCGCGGCCGTGGTCACCGTCACGGTGCTGTCGGCGCGATAGCCGACGAGCGCGACACGAACGCGCACCGGCGGATTCGGATCGTCGAGGTTGTTGTACGTCAACCGGAGGTCGAGCGAGCCCGGCGCGCTGCCATCGATCGGCAGCGAACGCCCGCTGAATTCGCGTGGCTTCGGCCCGGCCTGGAGCGGCTTGGGCGACAGCATGACGCGCACGCCGCCGCTCGCCGGCACGACGAACTTGTCGGACATCACCGACGGCTTGCCCGGCACGGCGATCGCGGCGGTCACGCTCGCGCCGACCCTCAAGCCGGCGAATACCGCCCGCCCCATCGCATCGGTCGTCGCGCTGCGCGGCGCACCGTCGACCGAGAGCCACACCGCGGTCCCGACGAGCGGCACGGTGATCGTGCCATCGACCACCCGAACGCTGATCGTGCCGGTCGGCAGATCGGCCGAGGGCAACGGCTTGCCGAGGATCGCGGCGGGCTGCGCGGAGACCGTGGTCGCGCTCGCGACGACGAGGATGGCGGCGAGGTGTCGCATGATGCGGGGACCGTACCTCGCTGGTACGCTCGCCGCGCATGACGAACGCGGAGTTCGACGCGCGGATCGCGCCGCTGCGGCGGGAGCTGCACGCGCACTGCTACCGCATGCTCGGCTCGGTGCACGATGCCGACGACGCGCTCCAGGACGCCTTGCTCTCCGCGTGGCGCGGGATCGCGGGCTTCGAGGGACGCAGCTCGCTGCGCGCGTGGCTCTACAAGATCGCGACGAACGCGTCCCTCGGGATCCTCGCGAAGCGGCCGCCGCGGCTGCGCTCCGAGGATCGCGGCCCCGCGGCAACCGGCACCGACGTCGCCTCGATGCAGCGCGAGGCGATGTGGCTCGAGCCCTACCCCGACGATCCGGCGCTGCGTTACGAGGAGCGCGAGGCCGTCGAGCTCGCGTTCGTCGCCGCGCTCCAGCACCTGCCGCCATCGCAGCGCGCGGTCGTGTTGTTGCGCGACGTGCTCGAGCTGTCGGCCGAGGAGGTCGCCGCGGCGCTCGACACCAGCGTCGCGTCGGTCACCAGCGCGCTGCAGCGCGGCCGCGCCTCGCTCGCCGACCGCGTGCCGGCGCGATCGCAGCAGGCGACGCTCCGCGAGCTCGGCGAACCGGCGACGCGCGCGCTGGTCGCGGCGTACGTCGACGCGTGGACGCGCGGCGATCTCGCCGGCCTGCTCGCGCTGCTCGCGCACGACGTCCGGTTCACGATGCCGCCGATCCCGACCTGGTTCGATGGCCGCGCGGCGGTCGGCCGGTTCTTCGCCGAGCGCGTGTTCGCGACGGCGTGGCGCCTCGTGCCGATGTCGGCCAGCGGCCAGCTCGCGTTCGCGTGTTACCAGGGTCCCGGGTTTGGCCTCGGGGCGCTGCAGCTCGTCGCGGTCCGCGACGGTGTGATCGCCGAGATCACCGGCTTCCTCGATCCGGTCGTGCATCGCCGATTTCGGCTCGCCGACCGATGAGTTCGCGCCGCCCGCGCGCTCTCATCCAGCATGAAGCAGAGCTACGCCGGAAGCTGTCACTGCGGCGCCATCACCTACCGTGTCGCGCTCGACCTCGCGGCGGGCTCGTCGCGCTGCAACTGCTCGTTCTGCACGAAGTCGCGGTTCTGGCTCGCGATCGCCAAGGCCGAGGCGTTCGAGCTGGTGCGCGGCGCCGATGCGCTGGTCGACTACCAGCACACCCCCGCGAAGATGCCGGCGCCATTCCTTCATCTCCAGTTCTGCCGGACCTGTGGCGTTCGCCCGTTCACCAAGGGTGGGCACCTGCCCGCGCTCGGCGGCGAGTTCTACGCGATCAACCTGGCGACGCTCGACATCGACGACGCGACCCGCGCGAGCATCCCGATCCGCTACGTCGACGGTCGCAACGACGACTTCGCCAACCCGCCGGCCGAGACCCGCTACCTGTAGCTCAGAACGCGACCCGGGTCGGCATCAGCTTCTTCGCGTCGACCTGCACGGCCGGCGACATCCGCGGGGTGACCTGCGCCTTGCGGTTGTTGCCCCAGCAGTAGAGGTTCCCGGTGGTGTCGACCGCGCACGCGGTGTGATGGGTCACCGCGAGCGCGGTGACGTTCGCGAGCCCCATCGCCTGGACCGGCGTCGGGTTGTTCGTGGTGCCGAGGTTGTCACCGGCGGTGCCGTTGTTGCCACGGCCCCAGCACCACACCGCGTTCGTGGTGTCGCGCGCGCAGCGGGTGTCGTTGCCGCCGGCGATCATCGACGTGAACTTCGCGGTGGCGAGCGGGGTCGAGATCACCGCGGTGCCCGGGCGCGACACGTTACTGCCGGACGCGCCGGTGCCGAGCTGGCCGTACTGGTTGCTGCCCCAGCAGTAGATCGTGCCGTCGGACAGCGACGCGCACGTGCTCGAGTAGTAGCGCCGGCCCGACGAGGTGGAGACCCGATCGATCGTCACGCCCGACGGGATCGTGACCTGCGAGAAGTCCACCTTGACCGGTGCCTTCGAGCTCGTCGTCGTGTTGTCGCCGAGCTGGCCCGCCTGGTTGTCACCCCAGCACCACACCGTGTCGTCGCTCATCACCGCGCAGGTGTAATAGCCACCGGTCGACAGCGACTTGACGGTCTGGCCCGCCGCCGCGGCCGCCGAGAGATCGACCGCGACCGGCGCCGTGGTGTCGGCGTTATCGCTGTTCCCGAGCCGACCCATGTTGGCGTCGAGCGTCGAGCCGGTGCGACGGCCGCCGCGGCCGTTGTGACCCCAGCACCACAGCCCGGCGGTGCCGTTGTACTTGCCGACCGCGCAGCTGTGGAACATGCCGGTGTCGAACTGGGTGACGTCGGTCAAACCGGTGACCTTGGCGGCGGCGAAGCGCGAGGTCTTCGTGCCGTCGCCGAGCTCGCCGCTGTCGTTGTGGCCCCAGCACGACAGCGTGTTGTCGGTGTGCCGCGCGCAGCTGTGGAACTCGCCGGACCGGAGCTCGACGACATCGCTGAGGTTCGGCACGGCCTGCGGCGTGTTGCTGTTGATCGTCGTCGACAGGAGCCCGGGCGTGCCGGACGCGTACGGCTTCCAGTCGGCGCCCCAGCACTGGACGGTCTTGTCGGTGAGCAACACGCAGACCGTCCCCATGCCGAGCCCGACCTGGACCGCCGCGGCCTTGCACGTCGTCGCGCCGTCGCACATCAGGCCGGACGCGCAGGTCGAGCCACCGCAACACGCCTCGCCGCTTCCGCCGCACGCGCAGGTGCCGTCCGCCGCGCACGTGAAGTTCGCGCTGCACGTGTCACCGCCGCAGCACGGCGCACCGTCGCCGCCGCAGGTGCACGTCCCGCCGACGCACGCGAGGTCGGGACCGCAGACGGTGTCGTTGCAGCATCCCTGATCCTTGGCGCCGCAGCTCGCGCCGCCGACGCAGGTGTTGCCGAGATCGTCGCCGGCTCCCGCCGAATAACGACCACCGGTGCAGTCCGGATCGGGATAGCTGCAGAACCCGGTGCTCTCGCAGGTCCCGGTGACCGCGAGGAGCTTGCAGTCGGTGTCCTTGGCGCAGGACACCCCGTTGGGAGCGGAATCACTGCCGCAGGCAGCCAGGATGGCTAGAAGAACAACTAGTTGGCGCATGTTACACCGTTGTATCACCGTTGAATTCGACTCGAAAGGGGGGTGACACTTGGGCCTCGCTTGGGGTGTCGGTTGCACGGCGGGCCCCCGACGGTGGCGTATCCTGGAGTCAGGCGAGATGACCAACGAGAAGGACAAGACGGCGTTCATGCAGGCTCCGGTCCTCGTCAGGAAACCGGCCGGGGGCAGCACGACGGCGGTGCTCGTGTCGATCTATCCGACGGGCACCGGCATGGGGCGCCGGTTCCCGCTCGACAAGCCCGAAGCGTTCCTCGGTCGGCTCGACGAGCTCGACATTCCGCTCGAGGGCGAAGGCCTGTCGCGCCGCCACGCGCGGATCTTCCGCGACGACGCCGGCTGGTTCGTCGAGGATCTCGGATCGACGAACGGGACCCACGTCAACGACGTGCGCGTCACCCGTCACCAGCTCAACGACGGCGATCTGATTCGCTGCGGCGTCGCGATCTGCAAGTTCCTGTCGGGCGACAACATCGAGGCCGCCTACCACGAAGAGATCTACCGGATGTCGATCATCGACGGTCTCACCGGGGTCCACAACAAGCGCCACTTCCTCGAGTTCCTCGATCGCGAGCTCGCGATCACGACGCGCCAGCGCACGCCGCTGTCGCTGATCATGGTCGACATCGATCACTTCAAGAAGATCAACGACACGCACGGTCACCTCGCCGGCGACGCCGCGCTCAAGGATCTCTGCCGCAGGTTGAAGCCGCGGATCCGCACGACCGATCTGCTCGCACGCTACGGCGGCGAGGAGTTCGCGGTGGTCCTGCCGGCGACGGCGCTCGAGGGCGCGATCCAGGTCGCCGAGATCCTGCGCGGGCTCGTCGAGAGCGAGCCGTTCGTCTACGACCAGAAGCCGATCCCCTGCACGATCAGCCTCGGCGTCGCGCAGGTCGACATCGAGAACCCCGGCATCGGCACCGCGCTGATCGGGCGCGCCGACGCGAACCTCTACGAAGCCAAGCGCTCCGGCCGCAACCGCACGGTCGGCTAGTGAGGTTCGAGCCGCTCGAGGTCGAGCTGCGCGGGGTCGCCGACGCGCTCGCTCCCGAACCCGACGAGGCCGAGCTGCGCGACGCACACGCGCGGATCGATGCGCTCGCCGAGCGCATCATGCGGATCCGGCTCGACCACGCCGACACCCAGATCCCGACGCCGACGCAGAAGGTGTTCGCGACGACGATCGCGAGCTACGCCGACCAGCTCGACGTGCTCGAGGCCCGCGCACGCGAGGCCGCCACCTACGGCGGTGCGCGCGATCCGGCGTCGGCCGCGCGGGCCGTGGTCGACGCCGCGCGCGCCACGCTCGAGCTCCGCGCCGCGGCGCACGCGGCCGTCGACGCGCGCCGTCCCGAGCCACCCGCCGAGCCCGAGCCGGTCCCCGAGCCGACGCTCGCGGACCTGATCGAGCTCGACTGACCGTGCGCGGCACCAAGATCGGCAAGTTCGTCGTCGAGGACGAGCTCGGCGCGGGCGGGATGGCGGTGGTCTACGCCGCGCTCGATCCCGAGCTCGATCGACGGATCGCGCTGAAGGTCCTGCGCGCGACCGCGGCGACCGACGAGGCCCAGCGCCTGCGGCTGCTGCGCGAGGGTCAGGCGATGGCGAAGGTCAGCCATCCCAACGTGATCATCGTGCACGAGGTAGGTGTCGATCGCGGCCAGGTCTTCCTCGCGCAGGAGCTGGTCGATGGCGGCACGCTCGGCGCGTGGATGAAGGACCCGCACGGCGAGCGCGAGATCATCGAGAAGTTCGTCGCCGCCGGCCGCGGGCTCGCCGCCGCGCACGCGGCCGGCCTCGTGCACCGCGACTTCAAGCCCGACAACGTGCTGCTCGGGCTCGACGGCCGCGTCCGGGTCTCCGATTTCGGGCTCGCGCGCCCGGTCACGTTCGTCGGCGACGACGTGCCCGATCCGGCGACCCCGATCGACGAGCTCGGCCGCACGATGGATCTCGCGCGCAGCCCGATGGGCTCGCTGACGCGCACCGGCACCGTGCTCGGCACGCCGCGCTTCATGGCGCCCGAGCAGCACCTCGGCGATCCGACCGACGCGCGCTCCGATCAGTTCAGCTTCTGCGTCGCGCTCTACCTCGCGCTCTACGGCTCGGCGCCGTTCGTCGGCAAGACCTACATCGCGCTGTCGGACGCGGTGCTGCACGGTCGGATCGAACCGGCACCGAAGCGCGCCAAGGTGTCCGCGCGGCTGCGGCGGATCGTGTGCCGCGGCCTCGCGACCGCGCCCGCCGATCGCTATCCGTCGATGGACGCGTTGCTCTTCGCGCTCGCGCACGATCCGGCGCGCGCGATCCGGCGCGGCGCGATCGCGGTCGGCGCGGTCGGCGTGGTGACCGCGGCCGTCGTCGGCGGCTACGCGATGCGCGCGACGCCCGAGGTCGCGCCGGTCGTCGTCGCCGCGACCGGCAAGCACACGATCGCCGTGCTCGGGTTCGAGAACCGCAGCGGCGATCCGAGCGCCGACTGGATCTCGGCGGCGCTCGGCGAGCTGCTCGCGACCGAGCTCGCCACCGGCGACGTGCTCCGCGTGATCTCGGCGGCCGATGCCGAGCGCGCACGCCTCGATCTCGGCCTGCCGAACACCGCGACCCCGACCCCCGACATCCTCGCGAAGATCCGCGCGCGTCTCGACGTCGACGCCGTCGTCGTCGGCTCCTATCGCGACGCGAACGGCGCGATCTCGCTCGACGCGGCGGTCGACGACGTGATCGGCGGCCGCAGCCAGCACTTCGAGCTGTCCGGGACCACGGGTGACCTCCCCGCGATCGCGAACGCGGCCGATCCGCAGATCCGCCGGGCGCTCGGGATCGCGGTCGATCCCTCGGCCGCCACCGCGATCCGTGGCGCGCTGCCGCACGATCCGACCGCGATCCGCGCGTACGTCGAGGGCACCTCCGCGTTGCGCGTGTTCGACTTCCGGACCGCGAAGGAGCGCCTGGCCGCCGCGGTCGCAGCCGAACCGGCGTTCGCGCCCGCCCACAGCGCGCTCGCGAACGCCCACGAGGGTCGCTACGACCACGCGGCGGCTGCGGTCGAAGACGCCGCGGCGCTCGCCCTCGCCGGCACGCTACCGATCGAGCAGCAGATGCTGTTCAAGGCGCAGGCGCACGCCCACCTCTACGAGACCGAGGCGGCCCACGACGAGCTGCGCCGGCTGTTCGCGCTCCACCCCGACAACCTCGAGTACGGCCTGATGCTCGTCGAGGTCGTCCGGCAGATCCCCGGAACGCCGGCGAATTCGGTCGCCGATCCGACCAACGTGATCGGCACGCTGCGCAAGCTCCCATTGCCGCGCGGCGACGATCCGCGCATCGATGTCGTCGAAGCAGACCTCGCCTTCCAGCACCAGGACCTCGCCGGCACCACGCTGGCGGCGCGCCGCGCGATCGCCAAGGCCCGGGCGAGCGGCGCCCGCCTCGTGCTCGCGCAGGGCCTGGCGCTCGACGGCGAGGTCCTCGGGGCCCGTGGCGAGTTCTCACTAGCAAAGGCGGAGTTCGAGGAGGCTCGCCAGATCTTCGAGCGCGCGGGCGACGACCTGCGCATGGTGCGCGTGCTCAACAGTCTCGCCGCGATCAAGCTCGAGAGCGGTGATGCCGACGGCGCGTTCGCCGATTTCGATGCGGTCGCCGCGCTGCGGATCGAGATGAAGCAGCCGGTGTGGGCGTCGTACGCGACGTCGGCGGCCGGGTTCGCCCTGACGCTGCGCGGTCGACTCGACGAGGCCGATGCCAAGTTCCGCGAGGCCCTCGCGCCGCTCGGTCCCGACGCCCTCCCCCAGCGCTTCCAGGCCGTGGCCTTTTCGGCGCTCACCGCGCATGCGCGTGGTGACCTCGCCACCGCGTATGCGCGCGTGACCGGACTCCCCGCGCCGGCGCGCGATCCCCTCGTCCATCAGGGCCTCGGCGAGATCCAGGTCAGCCTCGGCGACGCCACCGGCGCACGCAAGACGTACGAAGTCGGGCTCGCGCTCGCGCAGACGCACTACAACGCGCAGCGCATCGCGACGATCGAGCTCGCCCGAGCGATGCTCGATCTCGACGAGCACGAGCCCGCGCGCGCCGTCGCGACCGCGATGCGAGTCCAACCCGAGCTGGCGCTCCGCGGTGCCCGCGGCGACGAGGCCCACGCGTGGGCGTTGATCGCGCGCGGGCTGCTCGATCAG
>JBBQEX010000069.1:0-39757 GCA_038321315.1 Haliangiales bacterium
AAGAACACTCCGGGCGAAGCCCGAACGCCGCGAGCAGCTCGCGGAATGCACTGTGAGGGGGAAGCCCTTTCACCGCGAGTTGCTGGCGGAATGAACAGTGAGGGCGAAGCCCGAACGCCGCGAGCAGCTCGCGGCATGAACAAGGGCGAAGCCCTTACGGCGCGGTCCAGCCGGCGTCGAGCGGCGGGAACAGATAGGTCGCGAGATCGGCGGTCGTGCCCGGGACGGCGTGGTTGTTCTCGATCGCGTCGGGCGCATCGTAGTGCCCGCCGTCGACCTCGATGCGGGTGAGTGGGAACCCGGCGGCGATCATCGTGTCGGTCTCGGCGCGCACGCCGGCGATCGTGTACGTGTCGTCCTGAAGGTGCGCGAGGTGGACGACGTTGAACTTCCACGCAGCCGCCGCGAGCGACGCGGTCTGCGACGAGCCGGTGTCGCGATACGGCGAGGTGTTCTCGACGACGAGGCCGGCGAACCGCGCGGCGTTGTCGAACATCGTGCGGTACGCCAGATCGCCGCCTGACGAGTAGCCACCGAGGACGATGCCGCGCGGCTTGAGGTTGAAGTGGGTCGCGAGCTCCGTCATCGCGGCGAGCACGAGCGGGACCTCGGTGTTCGGATCCCAGCAGCCACCCTCCTCGCCACCGACCGCCAGGCTGATCCAGCTGCGGCCGCTCGGCGACACGGTGTAGATGTCGCCCGACGCGAAGCCCTGGCAGCCGTGCAGCCACACCAGCAGCGTGGTCGGCGTCTGGTGGCTCGCGTCGTATGACGCGGGCACGTCGACGAAGCTGCCGGACATCGTGAACGGCTCGTCGGCGGTGAACGCGAGCGGATCGGCCGGCACCGACGACGCCGCGTCGATCGCCACGCCCCGAGCGTCGACCGACGGCGCGCCGTCGATCGTTGGCATCGCGTGGCTACCGCCACCACAACCTACGATGGCGACGACCGCGATCAGGTGCTTCATCCACCGCTATCATAGCCGCGATGACGACCCTGGGATTCGAGCGTTTCGGTCGCGGCCCGCGCCAGGTCGTCGTGCTCAACGACTGGCTGTGCGACACGTCGACCTGGGACGCGGCCCGGCCGTTCCTCGACGGCGACGCGTTCACCTACACGTTCGCCGATCTGCGTGGCTACGGCCGCTCGCGCGACCAGCGCGGCGCGTACACCGTCGCCGAGGCCGCGGCCGACGTGCTCGCGCTCGACCT
Source organism: Haliangiales bacterium (assembly GCA_038321315.1). Lineage (GTDB taxonomy): Bacteria > Myxococcota_A > Polyangia > Haliangiales > Haliangiaceae > JABFXX01. The sequence continues at coordinate 1,215 of JBBQEX010000069.1, forward strand.
CCCGCGGTTCGCGATCGTCGGGCACTCGATGAGCACGCTCGTCGCGCTGCACCTCGCGCAGCACCACGTCGATCGGATCGAGCGTGCCGTCGTCCTCACACCGCCGCCGCCGCGCGGGTTCGGCGCCGACGACGCCGCGATGGAGCCGTCTCGCGCGCTCGCCCGCGCCGACGCCGCGGTCAAGCACGCGATCCTCGCGCAGCGGTTCGGGGCGCGGCTGCCCGCGGCGTGGGCGGCGTGGAAGGCGGCGCGGTTCCACGCGACCGCGGATCCCGAGGCCGCGGCCGCCTACGTCGCGATGTTCGCGCGCGACGGCCTGCCCGATCCGACCGCGCGGATCACCGTGCCGGTGCTCGCGATCACCGGCGAGCAGGACCTGCCGCCCATGCGCCGTGCCGCGGTCGAGGCGAACCTCGCGCCGCTGTGCGACGCACTCGCGATCGACGCGCTCGCCGACAGCGGGCACTACCCGATGCAGGAGCTGCCGCCGCTGACCGCGGCGCTCGTCGAGCGGTTCCTCGCCGCATGACGTCGATCTTCGATTCACCCGAGTTCAACGCGCGGCTGTTCTTCCCGCGCGAGGACACCAGCGCCTGCCCGGCGACCGCGCGCGACCTCGACGTCGGCGGGCTCCACGTGCGGCTGCACGAGGTCCGACCGGGCGCGCCAGTGCTGCTCCTGTTCCATGGCAACGGCGAGGTGGTCGCTGACTACGACGGCATGGCCGACGCGTTCGGCGACGCCGGCGCGAACCTCGCGGTGATGGACTTCCGCGGCTACGGGCGCAGCGCCGGATCGCCGACGCTACGCGCGATCCTGGCCGACGCCCACGCCGTGGTCGCCGCCGTGCGTCCGCGGATCGTGATGGGACGCTCGCTCGGCAGCACGTGCGCGGCCGAGCTGTACGCCGCGTCGCCCGCCGGCGTCGCCGGGTTCGTGCTCGAGAGCGGGCTCGTCGATCTCGAGGCGTTGCTCGCGCGGCGCGGCCTCGCGGTCCCGACCGCGTTGCCGGCGGACGACGTCGCCACGTTCGGCGCGCTCGGCAAGCTCGCCCGCGGCCACCTGCCCCTGCTCGTGATGCACGGCGCGCGCGACACGCTGATCGATCCGGCCGAGGCCCGGGCCGCGTACGAAGCCGCCGGCACGACCACCAAGCAACTCGTCTACATCGCCGACCGCGGCCACAACGACCTGTCGCTCGCGACCGCGTACTGGGACGCGCTCGCCACGTTCGTGCGCGCCTGCTAGTGCGAGCCGAACGCCCAGCGCGCGAGCAGCATGATCGCGATGCCGACGCTCGCGAGCGCGATCGCCTCGGGCCACGTCGCGCGCCGCATCTTCTTCTCGCTCATCGGCTCGTCAGTCCTCGACCAGCGGGCCGTAGGCGTCGGGCCGCCGATCGCGGAAGAACTGCCAGGTGCGGCGGACCTCCTCGATCATCGACAGGTCGAGCTCGGCGACGACCAGCTCGTCCTTGTCCTCGCTGCCGCACGCGATGATCTCGCCGCGCGGGTTCACGAAGTACGAGTTGCCGTAGAACTTGCCGATGTTCCACGGCGCCTCGGTGCCGACCCGGTTGATCGCGCCGACGAAGTAGCCGTTCGCGATCGCGTGTGCGGGCTGCTCGATCTTCCACAGGTGCTGCGACAGCCCGGCGACCGTGGCCGACGGGTTGTAGACGATCTCGGCGCCGGCGAGCCCGAGCGCGCGCGCACCCTCCGGGAAGTGGCGGTCGTAACAGATGTACGCGCCGATCGTCGCGTACCGAGTCTTGAAGACCGGATAGCCGAGGTTCCCCGGGCGGAAGAAGTACTTCTCCCAGAACCCGCTGGTCTGTGGGATGTGGGTCTTCCTGTACTTGCCGAGGTACGAGCCGTCGGCGTCGATGATCGCGGCGGTGTTGTAGTAGACGCCGGCCTGCTCGCGCTCGTAGATCGGGACGACGATCACCATGCCGTATTGCTTGGCGATCGGCGCGAGGCGCTCGACCGTCGGGCCCGGCACCGGCTCGGCGGCGTCGTACCAGCGCTTGTCCTGACCCGGACAGAAGTAAGGGCCGTTGAAGATCTCCTGGAGGCAGAGGATCTGGACGCCCTGCTTGCCGGCGTCGTGGATCATCGGCAGGTGCTTCTCGAGCATCGCCGCCTGGATCTCGGCGACCGGGCGCGCCTCGTCGTTGATCGGGTTGCTCGCCTGGATGAGCCCCGAGATGACCTTCCGCGAGGCCATCAGTTCGACGCCAGCGTGGAGGATTCCTTGGCGATGTCGCCCTTCCACGTCTCGGTGTCCTTGTTGCCGCGCGACGCGCCACGCGCCGCTTCCTTGGCATCGCGCGACGCCTTCTGGCGATCGACGAGGTCGTGGTGCGTCGTGAAGTACGGGAGGCTCTTGCCGATGAACTCGCGGAGGTTCGCGAACTTGTGATCGACCATGAACTTGCCGAGCTCGTCCTTCAGCTCGCTGATGATCTCGTACCCGCGAAGCATCGCGCCGGTGCAGACCTGGACGGTCGACGCGCCGAGCAGGAAGAACTGCGCGGCGTCGAAGCCGGTCTCGATCCCGCCGATGCCGCTGATCTCGACGCCGGGGTTCGCGCGCGCGACCTCCATGACCTGGCGGAGCGCGATCGGGCGTACCGCCTGGCCGCTGTAGCCACCCGGCACCGAGTGACCCTCGACGGTCGGCATCGGCCGCAGCGTCTTCAGGTCGATGCCGGACACCGAGAGGATCGTGTTGATCATCGCGATACCGTCGACGCCCGAGCGCAGCGCGGCGGCGGCCGGCACCGTCGGGTTGCCGACGTTGGGCGTCATCTTCGCCCACACCGGGATCTTCGAGACCTGCTTCACCCAGCCGCAGACCTCCTCGACGATGTCGGGGTTCTCGCCCATCGCCATGCCCATCTTGCGCTCGGGCAGACCGTGCGGGCACGACAGGTTGAGCTCGAAGCCGTCGACGCCGGTCTCCTGGACCTCCTTGACGATCTGCTGCCAGGCGTCCTTGCTGTACTCCTCCATGATCGAGGCGATCAGGATCTTCGTCGGGTAGTTCTTCTTGAGCTGCTTGAGGTCGTCGAGCCAGTCGCTGTACGGCCGATCCGAGATCAGCTCGATGTTCTGGAACCCGATGACCTCTTCCGACGTCCGGCCGCGGACCTTCGCGTAGCGCGGCGCGGTGTTGATCACCTTGCTGGCGTCGAGCGAGAACGTCTTGGCGACCATGCCGCCCCAGCCGAGATCGTAGGACCGCGCGATCACCTTGCCGTTGGTGCCGGGAGGGCCCGATCCGAGAAGGAAGGGGTTCTCGAACTTCATGCCGTTGACGGTGATGGTGAGGTCGGTGGTCACGACAATGGGGCTAACACGGGATCCGAGCGTCGTTCAACCCAAACCGGATCCGTGATACGCCACGCGGCGATGAACACGATCACCCACTGGATCGACGGCAAGGCATACGACAAGACGGCCGAGCGGCACGGCGACGTGTTCAACCCGGCGACCGGCGAGGTGCAGTCGCGCGTGCAGTTCGCGACGCCGGCGCTGGTCGACGAGGCCGTCGAGTCGGCGCACAAGGCGTCGCTCACCTGGCGCAGCTCGTCGCTCGCCAAGCGCACCAAGATCCTGTTCGCGTTCCGCGAGCTGGTCGCCAGGCACACCGGCGAGATCGCCAAGCTGCTCACGCTCGAGCACGGCAAGGTCACCGGCGACGCGATGGGTGAAGTCCAGCGCGGCCTCGAGGTGATCGAGTTCGCGTGCGGCATCGCGGACCTCCAGAAGGGCGAGTTCAGCGAGAACGTCTCGACCGAGGTCGACACCTACTCGATCCGCCAGCCGCTCGGCGTCGTCGTCGGCATCACGCCGTTCAACTTCCCGGCGATGGTGCCGATGTGGATGTTCCCGCTCGCGCTCGCGTGCGGCAACACGTTCATCTTGAAGCCGAGCGAGCGCGACCCATCGGCCTCGAACTTCTGCGCGCAGCTGCTCGCCGATGCCGGCCTGCCGCCCGGCGTGTTCTCGGTCGTCCACGGCGACAAGGTCGCGGTCGATCGCCTGCTGACGCACCCCAAGGTCGCGGCGATCTCGTTCGTCGGCTCGACGCCGATCGCGCAGTACATCTACGAGACCGGCACCAAGCACGGCAAGCGCGTGCAGGCGCTGGGCGGCGCCAAGAACCACATGATCGTGCTCCCCGATGCCGACATGGAGTGGGCGGCGGACGCGGCGGTCTCGGCCGGCTACGGCTCGGCCGGCGAGCGCTGCATGGCGATCTCGATGCTCGTCGCGGTCGGCGCGGCCGGCGACAAGCTGCGCCCGCTCCTCGAGGCGCGCATCGCCAAGCTCCGCGTCGGCGACGGCCTCGAGCCGGCGTCCGAGATGGGCCCGCTGATCAACAAGGCGCACTACGACAAGGTCCGCGGCTACGTCGACGCCGGCGTCTCCGAGGGCGCGACGCTGGTCACCGACGGGCGCACGCTGACGGTCGCGAATCGCCCGAACGGCTTCTTCCTCGGGCCGTGCCTGTTCGACAACGTCAAGCCGTCGATGTCGATCTACAAGGACGAGATCTTCGGCCCGGTGCTCGGCATGACGCGCGTCGCGAGCTACGACGAGGCGATCAAGATGGTGAACTCGAACCCGTACGCCAACGGCGTCGCGCTGTTCACCAACGACGGCGGCGCGGCCCGGAAGTTCCAGCACGAGGTCGAGGTCGGCATGGTCGGCATCAACGTGCCGATCCCGGTGCCGATGGCGTACTACTCTTTCGGCGGCTGGAAGGCATCGCTGTTCGGCGACCACCACATCTACGGTCGCGACGGCGTGCACTTCTACACGCGCACCAAGGCGGTCACCTCGCGGTGGCCCGATCCACGGCACCGCGGCGTCAACCTCGGGTTTCCGCAGAATAACTAGGAGACATCCGGCCGGCTTCGTAATATGACCAAGTAGTCACTATTACGGAGCGCACAAATGCTTGGCATCCCGGTCGGCCTCGTCGTCGCGAACTTCTCGGAGTGGTTCTTCCACAAGCACATCACGCACGGGCTCGGCAAGAACCCGAAGAGCTTCTGGAGCTTTCACTGGCACGAGCACCACAAGACGGTGCGCAAGAACGAGCACGTCGACGACGCGTATCGCGGCGGCCTCCTGCAGTGGAACGGCCAGACCAAGGAGGCGCTCGCGCTGGCCGTCGGGGCGGTCGCGATCGCGCCGCTGTTCCCGATCGCGCCGTTCTTCGTGGGGACCATGTGGTACTCGACGCTGAACTACTACCGGAAGCACAAGCGCGCGCACCTCGATCCGGCGTGGGCGCAGGCGAACGTGCCATGGCACTACGATCACCACATGGGTCCCGACCAGGACGCCAACTGGTGCGTGACACGCCCGTGGGCCGACCTCGTGCTCGGCACCCGGGTGCCGTACCTCGGCACCGCCAAGCACGAGCAGGATGCCGCGCGCCGCCGCATCGCGCGCCACGTGAAGGCGCGGGCGGCCGTCGCCGCCTAGGTCGTCCGGCGGTAGTGATCGACCTCGCGATAGCCGCGGGCGTAGAGCCGGAACACGGCAGCGGCGACCAGCGCGAACGCAGCGAAGAACGCCATCAGGAACGCGGTCGTGCCAAAGCCGGTGCGCGCGATCGCGCCGGTCACGGTCGAGTTGCGGATCGCGGCGTCGGACAGCAACACCCACAGGTTGCCCATCGTGACCGACAGGTTGAAGAAGCTCATGATCGCGCCCTTCATCGAAGCCGGCGCCTGGCTGTAGGCGAACTCGAGCCCGGTCGCCGACACCAGCACCTCGGCCATCGTGAGGAACGCGTAGGGGATGATCTGCCAGACGATCGAGAACGGCGAGCCGCCGTCGATCAGGAGCTGCATGATCGTGACGATGATCCACGCGACGCCGGCGAGCGCGAGCCCGAGCGTCATGCGTCCGAGCGCCGACGGCTCGCGTCCGCGCCGACGCATCCACGGATACAAGACGAAGTTGTTGAACGGCAGGAGCAGCATGACGAGCGCCGGGTTGAGCGCCTGCATCATCGCGGGCTCGAACCACGTCGGCTTGGCCATGTCCTTGGCCTGGATCACCCAGGTCGACGCCTTCTGATCGAACAGCGACCAGAACGGCGTGATCAGCGCGAACACGACGAGCACGCGCAGCACCGCGCGCACGCCGTCGACCGCGACGTCCGGGTGCTTGCCGCGCGCGCGCTCGAGTTGCAGGTAGGTCCCGACGCCGCCGAACCCGAGGACGATCGCGAGCGCGAGGCAGAGCGTCGGCACGATCTCGAGGTAGTCGAGTGCGAACAGCGCCAACGTCGCGAGCCCGAGGATCGCGCCGGTCACCGCGAGCGCGAGGCCAGGGCCACCACTGCGTAGCGCGGTCGCCGCGACGCGCGAGAACGAGTCCGGATCGCGCGGCGCGACCGGCACCATGACGTAGCGGCCACGCGCGAGCCAGAACACCAGGGTCGCGATCAACATGAGGACGCCCGGGATCCCGAACACGTACTGCGGGTAGAGCTTCTTCAAGAACAGCGGCATGAGGAGCGACGCGAAGAACGATCCGAAGTTGATGATCCAGTAGAAGCCGTCGAACACGAGCTTCGCGAGGTGCTTGGTGCGCGCGTCGAACTGGTCGCCCATGAACGACGCGACGAGCGGCTTGATCCCACCGGAGCCGAGCGCGATGAGGCCGAGCCCGGTGTAGAAGCCGACCCGCTGGTCGACGAACAGCGCGAGGCAGCCCTGGCCGATCGAGTAGATCAGGCTGAACCACAGGATCGTGTTGTACTTGCCGAAGAACCGGTCCGCGAGCCAGCCGCCGAGCAGCGGAAAGAAGTACACGCCGATCACGAACGTGTGAAACACGTCCTTCGCGCTGCCTTCGCGTGATGCCTCGGGCAGGTAGCGGAACATCGCGCTCGCCGTGAGGAACGGCACGAGGATGTTGCGCATCCCGTAGAAGCTGAAGCGCTCGCAGCCCTCGTTCGCGATGATGAACGGGATCTGCGACGGCATCTTGGCGTCGGGCTCGCTCAGGCGGAGATCTCCCGCAGGCAGGCGTGCGCCGCCGTCGTCGGGATGCTGCCGACCAGCTCGAGCCACGGCTTTCTGACCTGCTTGGTCCACGCGCGGCGCGCGGCGTCGAGGATCAGCGCGGCGTCGGCGTCGGTCAGGACGCGCATGGCGTTCGGCATGAACCGATAGCCGTGCTCGATGAGCTGGTAGAGATCCGTCCGCGCCAGCAGGCCCTTGATCGCGCGGCGCACCGCGGCCGCGTCGGTCAGGCAGGTCAGGATCGCGAGGTTGCCGTAGCCGGTCTCGAGCGCCTTCGCGAGATCGGCGGCGACCCACTTCGGATCGCAGAACGTGAACGCGAGCGCGATCGGCAGGTCGCCGAGCGGGCCTTTGCGGTGCGGCGCGGCGTTCGCGCGCGCCGCCGCGAGGTCTTCGGGCGAGGCGACCACGAGGTGCTCGCGCAGCCGCAGCCACGGCTGGGCGTCGTAGCGCAGCTGGTAGCGCTTGCCCGCCGCGTTGCCTCTGTGGCGCTTGCGCGCGATGCCGACGAGGACCTCGGTGGCGAACGCGACGCCAGCGGTCGCGCACCAGCGATCGACAAGATCGCAGCCGAGCCGATCCTTGGGCTCGCCGCCGGCCGCGGTGTAGGGCTCGCCGACGCGGAGCTTCGTGCCCCGCGCGACCTCGGCCGCGACGGTGGGTGCGTCGGGCACCACGCCGCCGCCGGCCTTGCCGATCGCAGTCGCGGACTTCTTCGCGTTGGCCACGACGGTCCAGGGCTCGCCGTAGAGCGGCACCAGGTTCGCGCGCGCCTTGGCCGTCCAGATCACCTTCATCACGCCAACAGTAGCGCGAGCCCCGCGGTCGAAACTTCGGGCAGCGACGCAAAGCCCGGGCGCGCGAACAGGTAGCCCTGGAACAGCTCGATACCCTGCGCGCGCAAGAACGCGTACTCGTCCTCGGTCTCGACGCCCTCGGCGATGATCCCGATCTGCAGCATCCTGCACGTCGCGACGATCCCCGAGACGATCGCACGGCGCACCGGATCCTTGCCGATGTTGCGCGTCAGCTCCATGTCGAGCTTGATGTAGTCGGGTTGAAACTCGGCGAGCAGGTTGAGGCCGGCGTAGCCCGCACCGAAGTCGTCGATCGCGGTCTTGAACCCCTGCCGCTTGTACTCGGCAAAGATGTTCCGCAGGTGAGCGTGATCGGTGATCTTCTCGCCCTCGGTCACCTCGAACATCAGCCGCTCCTTGGCGAAACCGAGCTCGGTCGCAGCCTCGAGGGTCGCGCGAATGCAGGTCTCCGGTCGGTAGATCGCGTTGGGCAAGAAGTTGATGCTGAGCGTGCCGTGGAGGCCGAGCTCGGTCGCGAGCTGGATCGCCTTGACGCGACACGCCTGATCGAAGCGATAGCGGTTCGAATCATCGACCTTGGCGAGGATCGCCGCCGCGCCTTCCTGGTTCGGCCCGCGCACGAGCGCCTCGTAGCCGAACACCTCGCGACTGCCGGTCCGCACGAACGGCTGGAAGGCCATCGTGAACTCGAAATCGAGGCCTGCACCCGAGAGACAATCCCGGCACGAGAGCTGGCGAAACTGGGTGTCGACCGCCATGGGCCCGAGTATATGCGAGCTCAGCGCAGCCAGGCGAGCATCGCCCGCGTCCCCAGAATATCCGGATCGAGGCGCGGGCCATCCCACGGAACTTTCGCGAGCAGCTGCGCGCTCGGTGCGGCGGCGAGCTTGGCTTCCAGGTTGCGGATCACCGCGAGCCCCACCGCGGGTGGTGGCGGCAACACCGGGATGTTCGGCTGGGTGGGCTCAGTCATCGCGCGGCTCCGACGGCGCGCTGCGCAACAGCTCGCGGATCGCCTCGACGCCGCGGGTGCCGCGCGCGAGCGCCTCGTCGATCGCGGTGCGGCGCGCGTGCGACGTCACCACGAACCGGCAGACTGGCTCGCCCGCCGAGGCGCACGCGACCTCGCGCGCCGCGAGACGGCGCCCGGCAACATGACCGGCCACCGCGCCGAGGGTGCCCGCGAGGAGCGGGCATGCCAGGTCGGACAGCGGATCGTGTTCGCCGCGGCGCCCGCGAGGTGCGGCTTCGGCGAGCACGCTGCGCGCGACCTCGATGACGAGCACGCCCTCGCGGATCGCCGCGAAGTCGAAGCTCGCGCGTCCCATCCCCTGCTGCGCGAGCCGGCGAGACACGAGCGTCGCGAACTCCGTCATCGGGATCTCGCCGAGGCTGCGCCCGCTGGTCTCGATGGCGAGGTTCTCGAGATCGATCGCGAGGCGGCGGCCGAACTGGACGCCCCACTCGGCACAGAACATCTGCCACGTCCCGGGCGCGAGCTGATCGCAGGTCGCGCGCAGCGCCGCGAAGAAGGCCCACGGGACCTCGACGACGCGCCGCTCGATCGGATCGCGCCGCACCCCCTTGGTCCCCTCGTCGGGGGCGAGCTCGCGCTGGGCAACGGCGAGCGTGGCGGGCGGCCGATCGGGTCGCGCCGGGCCAACGCGAGTCCGGTTGATCAACAGGTAGTAGCGGGGCACGCCGGCGGGGCGCACCATCTCGACCTGAACCTCCTGCGCACCGAACTTGAAATCAAACACGAACGAAAATCGCGCGAAGCTCCCCGACGCACCGGCGGCGACACCGCGGCGGAACTGACCCTCGAACGCTTCGCCGCGCGTGCAGCGTGCGACCTCCTTGAAGAAGTCGCGTCCGAGCACCTGGTTGCGATCGAGCCGCGCGAACTGCGCCTCGTAGAGATTGTAGCGAAGGATCGTGCCCTCCTCGTCGAGGCCGATCACGCCGAACGGCAACGTGTCGAGCTCTTGATCGGTGCGGTCGTCGATCTGGAGCACGTCGAAGGTGACGCGCCCGACCGGTGGCTGGGTGAACTCGAGCATCTAGGTCATCCCTCGGTGAGCTTCCTGCGGATCAAGGCCTCGAACGCCGATGGCGCTGGGGGCCGAGGCTTGGGTGCGGCTGGCGCGGGAGGCATCGTCTTGTGGGCGAGCCAACCCGCGAGCGCGGCACGGAGCTCGTGGATGTTCGGCGTCCGATCGACCGGGTCCTTCCGGAGCCCGCGCGTCAGGATCGCCCAGAGCTTGCCATCGAGCCCCGGGACATCGGTCGGGAACGACAGCGGCGACTGGATCACGTGCTGCGCGGTGCTCGAAAGATCGGGACCGATGAACGGGGCCCGCCCGGTCAGCGTCTCGTAAAGACTCACGCAGGATGCCCAGACATCGGTGCGCTCGTTGCTCGCCATCCCGGACAGCTGCTCGGGGGCCATGTAGATCGGAGTGCCGGCGCGGTCGGGCGCGATCCCATCGGCGGTGATCGGCACCGCGATCCCGAAGTCGATCAACACCGGAACGGACGCTCCGTCCCGTTCGACGAGCAGCACGTTGTCCGGCTTGAGATCGCGATGGATGATGCCGGCGGCGTGGGCAGCCTCGAGCCCACCGAGCAGCTCGATGAACAGCACGACCGCCTCGCGGGCGTCCAGCCGCCCGCGCTCGAGCCGCGTCGCGAGGCTCTCGCCGACCAGGACATCCATCGCGAGATAGCCGATCCCATCGTCGGTCACGCCAGCGTCGTGAACCGCCACGATCGCCGGATGACGCAGGCTCGCGAGCAGGCGGGCCTCGTGAAGGAGCCGGGCGCGCATGTCCCCCGCGATCCGCACGAGCTTGAGCGCGACCGGCCGATCGAGGGTCGCGTGCTGGGACTCCCACACCTCGCCCATCCCGCCACATCCGAGCATCCGCACCAGCCGGTAGCGGTGGTCGATGATGTCACCGGCGCGAAACCGGGACGCGAACCGACCCTGGGGGAGCGTCCCATCGTGCTGCGCGTCGAGCATCACTGACCCTCGTAAACTAGCAAATCCACCCGGGCTCACCATGTCGCCACCTGCAACGGTGAATTCGACCCGCTCGGCTTGAGCTCACCTGAACCGGGGAGTGTCGCGCGCCGCGCGGGTCGCCGACGATCGCCCGATGTATCGCTGGTTGATCCTGATGGTCGCGTGTGGCTCGCCGCACTCCGCGATCGTCGATGCTCCACCGGTCGACGGATCGGACGCGGCCGTCGACGCGACGATCGATGCCGATCCGTGCGCCGGCGGGACCTGCGCGTGCGCGACCGACAACGCATGCGGCGTCCACGCGTACTGCAACTTCACGCATCCCGGCTCGGCGTGCGCGTGTGTCGCCGGCTACACCGACGCCGGCGCGGGCTGCGCGTGGACCGGCGTCGTCGCCGATCCGGGCTTCGTCGATCCGACCGCGTGGACCGCGGCGCGCGGCGCGGTCGTCACCCCGGCGACGACGGGCATCGAGGGCGAGCTCGATCCGGGCAACGGCTCGTGCACCGGGGCGCAGGCGTGCGCGATGCCAGCGCTGTCGCAGACAGTGATCGTGCCGCCGTACGATCGCGCGCAGCCGCTCGTGCTCGTGGTCTCCCACGCGGGCTATGCCGCGATCGGCATCGGCGACGCGTGGCACGAGCTCGACGGCCAGCCCGGCTTTTACCAGACCAACCGGATCTGCCTCGGCGGCGCGGCCTACGCGGCCGGAGACGCGCGACCCGGCTCGCCGGTGCAGGTCGCGGTGCAGCCACTCGAGAAGTCGTCGGGCTGCCCGGGCTTTGGCTACGCGTTCGACGTCGATCGGCTCGACATCGTGCCGGCGAACGCCGGGGAGTGTCCGGCGCCCGGACTCATGATCAACGGCGACGCCGAGTCCACCGGCGGCTGGACGTTCAAGACCTACGGCGACAGCATCGGCGGGCTGACCGCCGGGGTCGGTCAGGCCGGCACGCGCGGCGCGCTCGCCCGCGAGGTCACCAACTGCGGCGGCACGGTGATGGCGAACGACATCTCGATCCCCGCGACCGGCACGCCGGCGCTCGAGATGTACTGGAGCGCGACCGCCGGATCGTACGTGCCGGTCGAGCTCGATCTGTCGCCGGACCCGGGCATCCACCACTACCTGACCACCCTCGCCGGCACCGGCACCGGCACGACGACGCGCTGGTGCCTGTCCGACGCGATGCGCGGTCGCGTCGTCACGCTGCGCGCGCTGACGCCGAGCGTGAACGGGGTCAGCTGTCAGACCGTCGTCGATCACCAGGTCGTGTTCGACAACGTCCGCGTCGTCGACGACCCGGCGTGCGCGGCGGCCGATACCGGATTCGAGAGCGGACACGCTCCCGCCGGCGGCGTGTTCACCCCGCCGTTCAGCTCGGTCGACGAGCTGGTCGACGCCACGCTCGCGCACACCGGCCAGGGCGTGTTGCGGCTGCAGGGCAACCACGGATGCGGCGGCGCCACGTTCGAGGCACGCCCGATCGTGCCCGCATCGAACGCCACCGGCGGCCCCGCGCTGACGTTCTTCTACAACGTGCCGAACAATCCGAACTCGTTCATCGAGGCCCGCACGATCGCCTCGGCGTTCACGCTCACCGAGGGCGGCGGCTGGACGGCTGCGACGATGTGCCTCGATCCGGCGTTCGTCGGCCGCCCGTTCGCCGTGGCGTTCCAGCTCTACACGAGCGGCACTTGCACGGCGAGCTTCCCGGCCGAGTCGGCGTACCTCGACGATCTCGTCATCGGTAACGACGCCTCCTGTCCGTCGAACTAGCGGCGCTTGCGCGGCTCGGGCAGCAGGCGCGGCGGCGACACCAGCTCGCCGGGTGCCGGGGTCCAGCGCGGGCGCGCGCCGCCCGGTGCGGTGTCGCGCGCGATCTGGGCGACGAACCCGTCGCACGCGTCGCTGACTTCGAGGGCGGTCGGCCGGCAGCCCGGATCGCGATCGAGCATCGCGGTGACGAGGTCGCCGAACCCGCCGACGAGCAGCGTGCGATCGACATCGTGGAACACGCCGGTCACCGCGCGGTACGCGATCGCGCCGAGGGCGTAGACATCGGCGCGGCCGTCGATCGCGCCGTGCAGGTGCTCGGGCGCGACGTAGACGTTGGTCGCCGGCGGATCGCCGAACGCCGGGATGCCGGGCGCGCGCAGCGAAGCCCACGCGCCGATGCAGATCGGGAACTGGCGGCCGGCGCCGGTCGCGAACACGATCTGCGACGGCCGCAGGTTGCCGTGCACGACGTCGTGGTGGTGGGCGAACGCGAGGACCTGCGCGGCGTCGCGGACGAACTGCGCGGCATCGGAGATCGGCAGCTTCCGCCTCGCGAGCACGTCGCCGAGCGAGCTGCCGTCGATCAGGTCGGAGGCGACCCAGGGTCGGTGATCCGGCAGCACGCCCTGCCCGACGATCGGCGCGATGCCGGGATGCACCACGGTCTCGAGCCGCGACTGGGCGCGGACGAACTGCACCGAGGTCAGCCGCCAGTCCTCGGCGGGGCGGACGTCGAGCATGACGCGCGCACCGGTCGCGACGTGTGCCGCCCGGTACTGCCGGTCCGAGTTGGCGCCGAGGATCCGGTAGTCGGCCACGATCTCGCCGTTACCGAAGCTGGTTCCGTGAGGAGTCATCGCAAACCTCCGTACATCTTCGACGGACAGGTGCATCGGGTGTGCCCTCGAAAACCGGCTCCCGACCCCGCGCGTGCTCGGGCCTCCCGACCCCTGTCGACCGGAGTCCTGGAACGCTTGTCCCCGGCGCCGGTGAACCTACATGCAGCGTCGTCGAGGTCTCACGCAGTTGCGACGCGGCGTCACCTCGCGATCCAGGGAGATCCCGGGAACGCCGCGTGCACTCGAGTTCCGGCCATGCATCGCTTCGCGCCGGGAGATCGGGTCGGCAACTACCGCATCGAGAGCGAGCTCGCCTCCAGCGCGACCGGCGCGACCTACGCGGCCGTCCACCTCGTGCTGCCGCGCCGCGCGATCGTGAAGGTGATGCACGCGACCAACCAGGCCCTCGCGGTCCTCCTGATGCGCGAGGCCTGCATCCTCGAGGCGCTGTCGGATCCTGGCGTACCCAAGGTCTACGACTCGGGGCTCCTCCCCGACCGCCGCCCGTGGTTCGCGATCGAGCAACTCGCCGGCGCGGTGCCGCTCGCCGATCATCCGCCGATGCCGTTTGCCGAGGCGCTCGCCGTCGTGCGCGACCTCGCCGCGATCCTCGAGCACGCCCATCGCCGCGGCGTGATCCTGCGCGGGCTGCGACCCGATCGGATCGCGGTCGCGCCGCGCGTCTGCGTGGTCGACTGGAGCGACGCGCGCACGCACGACGCGGGCGCGCGGATCCCGAGCCTGCCCGCCCCCGGCGCGCGCGCCTACCTCGCGCCCGAGCAGCTCCGTGGCGAGGCCGACGATCGCGCCGACGTCTACGCGCTCGGCGTGATCGCGTGCCAGCTCGTGCGCGATCGCCACGACGGGCTCGGCACGCTGTTCGATCAGATGCTCGCCGCCGATCGCTACGACCGCCCGAGCGCCGCCGAGGTCCATGCCCGGATCAGCGACCTGATCGCGAGCGCGGCAACGCTCGCGATCCCGCGGATCCGGAAGCCGCGTTGGACCCCCGCGTTCGGCGCCGAGGCGGTCCCGCCGATCAGCGCATCCGCGGCTTCATCATCGCGTAGTACGCGAGACTAGCGAGCCCGAAGCCGACGAACCACGACCAGTTGTAGAGGAACCGCAGCGGCGGCCAGAACACGCCGGCGAGGGCCGTGACGGTCCCCAGGATGGTCGCGACGACCGCGGGGATGTTCCAGCCGTTGGAGTAGCGATACGCGCCGTCGGGGCGATACAGGCCGGCGAGATCGAGCTCGGTCTTGCGCAGGATCCAGTAGTCGACGATCAGCACGCCGGCGATCGAGCCGAGCGAGCCGGCGTAGCCGAGCAGCCAGCCGATGATGTAGCTGTTGGCGTCCTTCAGGAGCTCCCACGGCATCATCGCGATGCCGATCACGCCGGTGATCAGGCCGCCGAGCTTGAAGTTGATCTTCTTGGGGAACGCGTTCGCGAAGTCGTTCTCCGGCGACACCACGTTGGCCGCGATGTTGACCGCGAGCGTCGCGATCACGATCGTGAACATCATGATGCCGACGATCAGCCGGTTGTCGAACATGCCGCCGAGCTTGATCGGGTCGTCGATCGTCCTCTTGAAGATGATCATCGTCGCCGACGTGATGATGATGCCCATCGCGGCGAACACCGTCATCGTGGTCGGCAGCGCGACCGCCTGACCGATGACCTGCTCCTTCTGGCTGCGCCCGAACCGCGTGAAGTCGGGCATGTTGAGCGACAGCGTCGCCCAGAAGCCGATCGTCGCCGTCAGCGACGGGATGAACAGCGCGCCGAACGCGCCCTCCTTGGCACCCTCGCCCGCCATGATCGGGCCGAGCCCGTTCGCCGCGTGGATCGCCCAGCCGACCAGGATCGCGGTCATCACGAGCACGAACGGCGCGGCCCAGCGCTCGACCTTTCGCAGCAGCTCCATGCCGCGGAAGATGATGACGATGTTGATCAGCCAGAACAGGCCGAACGAGATCCACTGGGTGACCGCGTAGCCATCGAACTCGCCGAGCAGCGTCCGCCACTCGGGCCACAGCGACGTGAAGAACGTGTGCAGCGCCTGGCCACCGATCCAGGTGTTGATGCCGAACCAGCCGCACGCGACGATCGCGCGCATCAGCGCCGGGAGGTTCGAGCCGCGCGTACCGTACGCCGCGCGCGCGAACACCGGGAACGGGATGCCGTACTTGGTGCCCGGGTGCGAGTTCAAGAGGATCGGCACGAGCACGATCAGGTTGCCGAGCAGGATGGTGACCAGGGCCTGCCACCAGTTGAGGCCCTTGGCGATCAGGTCCGACGCCATCTTGTAGGTCGGGATGCAGTGGGCCATCGAGATCCACAGCGCGGCGTAGTCCCAGGTCGACCACGTGCGCCTCGCGACCGGGACCGGCGCGAGGTCCTCGTTGTGCAGGGTCGTGCCGGTGATCGCCTCGGGGTGGGTCAGCTCGACGCGGCCGTCGGCGTGCCGGATCTCGGAGTCGTCGCTCACCGCGCGAACGTACTATGGTGGCGACCGATCGGGCTCGCCGAGATGGCCGCGACCGGCTAGATCATGGGCATGGAGCTCTCCGGTCTGCGCGGCGAACGCGCGCGATCCTCGAAGCAGTATCGCGACGGCGTGTTCCACAACACGCACGCGTCGTTCTCGCGCCCGACCGGCTCCGGCATGTTGCGCGAGTGGATGTTCGGCGGCCAGGAGCGCAAGCCGCACGCGCCGCTGCCCGTCGAGCGACCACACGAGCGGTGGAGCAAGCGCTCCACCACCAGCCTGCGGGCGACCTGGCTCGGCCACTCGACGACGCTGCTCGAGCTCGACGGCCGCCGCGTGCTCACCGATCCGGTGTTCGGCGGCAACGTCGGGCCCAACCGGCTGATCGGACCGCGCCGGTTTCATCCGGTGCCGGCCGAGCTCGGCGAGCTGCCCGCGCTCCACGCGGTGCTGGTGTCGCACGATCACTTCGATCACCTGTGCGCGCCGACGATCCGCCGGCTCGCCGCGCTCGACGTCCCGATCGTGACGTCGCTCGGCGTCGGCGCCGTGCTCGAGCGCTACGGCATCGCCGCCGCGCGGATCACCGAGCTCGACTGGCACGAGTCGGCCGTCGTCGGTGGCGTGCGCTTCACGGCGACGCCCGCGCAGCATTTCTCGGGCCGCGCGCTCGGCGGCCGCAACAAGACGCTGTGGTCGTCGTGGGTGATCGAGTCGGAGACCAAGAAGGTGTTCTTCTCCGGCGACACCGGGCTCACCGACGAGTTCATCGCGACCGGCAAGACGCACGGGCCGTTCGATCTGACGATGCTCGAGATCGGCGCGTACCACCCGAGCTGGGGCACGATCCACCTCGGTCCCGAGAACGCGATCGCGGCGTTCGAGATGCTCGGCGGTGGCACGCTGTTTCCGGTGCACTGGGGCACGTTCTCCCTCGGGTTTCACGCGTGGCACGAGCCCGGCGAGGAGCTGCTCGAGCTCGCGGCCGGCAAGGGCACGCGGATCATCACGCCGAAGCTCGGCGAGGTGTTCGAGCCGTCGCAGCTCGCCGGGCCTACGCCGTGGTGGCGGGAGGTTCCGCACGCGGCGCGAGCGCTAAAGGCGGTCGCCCCGTCGCCTTCCGGCGCGTGAACCGGTGCAGCGCGAGGTACACGACCGGCGTCGTGAACAGCGTCAGCAGCTGCGACACGATCAGCCCGCCGACGATCGCGAGCCCGAGCGGCCGGCGCAGCTCGCTGCCGGTGCCGCTGCCGAGCGCGAGCGGTAGCGCGCCGAGCAGCGCGGCCATCGTCGTCATCACGATCGGGCGGAACCGCAGCCGCGCGGCCTCGTAGATCGCGTCCTCGGGTGACTTGCCGTCGCGCTCGAGCTCGATCGCGAAGTCGAGCATCAGGATCGCGTTCTTCTTGACGATGCCGACGAGCAGGATGATGCCGACCATCGCGATCAGGTTGAGCTCGGAGCCGAACATCAGGAGCGCGAGCAGCGCGCCGAGGCCGGCGGACGGGATCGTCGACAGGATCGTGAGCGGGTGGACGTAGCTCTCGTAGAGCACGCCGAGCACGATGTAGACCGCGAGGATCGCGAGCGTGATCAGGAACTTCTGGTTCGACATCGAGTCCTGGAACGCCTGCGCGGTGCCCGAGAACGAGCCATGGATCGAGGCCGGCATGCCGATCTGCAACGTCGCCGCGCCGACTGCCTGGACCGCGTCGCCGAGCGAGACGCCGGGCGCGAGGTTGAACGACACCGTGTTCGACGGGAACTGGCCCTGGTGGCTGATGCCGAGCGCGACCATCGAGGGCCGGGTCTTGACCAGCTGTGACAGCGGGACCTGCGAGTTGTCGGCCGCGGACACGTAGAGGTGATCGAGCGCCTCGGGGCCGGTGCCGATGCTCGGGGAGGCCTCGAGGATCACGCGGTACTGGTTGACCTGCGTGTAGAACGTCGCGACCTGGCGCTGGCCGAACGCGTCGTACAGCGTGTTGTCGATCGCCTGCGGCGTGATGCCGAAGCGCGCCGCGGTGTCGCGATCGATCTCGATCTCGAGCTGGAGTCCCGAGGTCTGCAGATCCGAGTTGACGTCCTTGAGCTGGGGGAGCTTGCGCAGCGTCGCCGTGATCTTCGGGACCCAGTCGTCGAGCGTCGCGAGGTTGCTGGTCTCGAGCGTGTACTGGTACTGCGTGCGCGAGAACCGCCCGCCCACCGAGACGTCCTGCACCGCGCGCATGAAGAACTGCACGTTGTCGAGCTTGGCGGCCTTCGCGCGGATCCGGGAGATCACGTCGTTCGCGCTCGTCGTGCGCGCGGGCCTGTCCTTGAGCGCGATGAACATCGTGCCGGTGTTGCCGGTCGTCGAGCCGAACCCGCCGATGTTCGAGACGACGTGCGCGACGTCCGGATCGGCCTGCACGATCTTGTTGAGCTCCTCCTGCGCGGCGCGCATCGCCGGGAACGAGATGTCCTGGGGCCCGAGCGAGCTGCCGGTGATCATCCCGGTGTCCTGATCGGGAAACAGGCCGATCGGGATATGTGCGAACAGGAGCACGGTGGCCGCGATCGTCGCGAGCGTGAGGCCGCCGACGATCAGGCGATGGCGCAGCACCCAGCGCAGCGCGGCGCTGTAACCGTGAACGAGCCAGCCGAGCCCCTCGCGCGACGGCCGCGGCCGCAACACCTTGGCGCACATCATCGGCGTCAGCGTCAGCGAGATCACGGCCGACATCGTGATCGCGATCGCGAGCACGACGGCGAACTCGCGAAACAGCCGACCGACCTGGCCGCCCATGAACAGGAGCGGGATGAACACCGCGAGCAAGGACGCGGTGATCGACACGATCGTGAACCCGATCTGCTTGGCGCCCTTCAAGGCGGCCTCGAGCGGCGTCGCGCCGGCGTCGAGATGACGCACGACGTTCTCGGTCACCACGATCGCGTCATCGACCACGAACCCGGTCGCGATCGTCATCGCCATCAGCGACAGGTTGTCGATGCTGTAGTCGAGCAGGTACATCACGGCGAACGTGCCGATCAGCGAGAGCGGCACGACCACGCTCGGGATCGACGTCGCGCGCACCGAGCGCAGGAACACGAAGACGACGAGCACGACGAGGCCGATGCTGATCACCAGCGAGCGCTCGACGTCGTGCACCGACGCGCGGATCGTGATGGCGCGATCGAGCGCGATCGACACCTCGATCGCCGGGTGGATCGAGCGCGTCATCTCGGGGAGCCTGGCCTTCACGCGCTCGATCGTCTCGAGGATGTTCGCGCCGGGCTGGCGGCGCACGATCACGACGACCGTGCGCTCGCCGTCGAACCATCCGGCGACGCGCTGATTCTCGACGTCGTCGGTCACGCTCGCGACGTCACCGAGCCGCACCGCGCTGTCGCCACTCCAGTGCACCACGACGTGCTTCCAGGCCTCGGCATCGAGCAGCTGATCGTCGGTGTCGATCGAGTGCCACTGATCCTCGCCGATGCCACCTTTGGGCAAGTTGGCCGTCGAGCTGGCGATCGCGGTGCGGACGTCCTCGAGCGACAGCCCCATGCCGGCGAGCGTCGCCGGATCGGTCTGCACGCGCACCGCGGGCTGCACGCCACCGCCGACGCCGACCTGCCCGACGCCCTCGACCTGCGCGATCTTCTGCGCCAGCACGGTGTTCGCGGCCTCGAACACCTTCGGCAGCGGCAGCGACTTGCTGCGCAGCGACAGGATCAGGATCGGCGCGTCGGACGGGTTGACCTTGCGGTAGTTCGGCCGCGTCGGCAGGTTCGCCGGCAGGTCGCCGCCGGCGGCATTGATCGCGGCCTGGATGTCGCGCGCGCACGACTCGACATCGCGGTCCATGTCGAACTGCACCGTGATGCCGGTCGTGCCGAGCGAGCTGGTCGACGTGATCTCGGTGACGCCGGCGATCCGGCCGAACCGGCGCTCGAGTGGCATCGCGACCGAGGTCGCCATCGTCGTCGGGCTCCCGCCGGGCAGCGAGGCGTTCACGCTGATCGTCGGCGTGTCGACGCGCGGCAGCGGTGCGACCGCGAGGTTGACGAACGCGACCGCGCCGGCGAGCAGGAGCGCGACGGCGAGCAGCGACGTCGCGATCGGCCGCCGGATGAACGGCGCCGAGATGTTCACGGCACCGGCGCAGGCGTCGTGCGCTTGAACCGGCGCGCGAGCTTGTCCATGAACAGGTAGATCACCGGCGTCGTGTACAGCGTCAGGATCTGCGACACGATCAGCCCGCCGACGATCGTGATGCCGAGCGGCCGGCGCAGCTCGGCGCCGGTGCCCGAGCCGAGCGCGAGCGGCAGGCCGCCGAGCAGCGCGGCCATCGTCGTCATCATGATCGGGCGAAATCGCAGGAGGCACGCCTTGTAGATCGATTGCTCGGGTGTCAGGCCCTGCTCGCGCTCGGCCTCGAGCGCGAAGTCGATCATCATGATCGCGTTCTTCTTGACGATGCCGATCAGGAGCACGATGCCGATCAGCGAGATCACGTCGAACGGCTTGCCGGTCACGTAGAGCGCGAGGATCGCGCCGACGCCGGCCGATGGCAGCGTCGACAGGATCGTGACCGGGTGGATGTAGCTCTCGTAGAGCACGCCGAGCACGATGTAGACCGTGATCAGCGCGGCGAGGATCAGCAGCGGCTCGCTCGACAGCGAGTCGCGGAACACCGCGGCCGAGCCGACGAAGTGCGTGCGCATCTGCGGCGGCGGCTCGAGATCGCTGACCCGGACCTCGATCGCGGCGACCGCGTCGCCGAGCGACACGCCGGGCGCGGTATCGAACGACAGCGTCGCCGCCGGGAACTGGCTCTGGTGGCCGATCACGAGCTGGCTGTCGCGCCGCTCGAACCGCGCGAACGTCGAGAGCGGCACGGTGCCGCCGGTCGTCTTGACGTAGAGCCGATCGAGCTGGTCGACCGACGTGCGATCCTCGGGTCGCAGCTCGAGGATCACGCGATACTGGTTGAGCTGGGTGAACGTCGTCGACACGATGCGCTGGCCGAACGCGTCGTACAGCGTGTCGTCGAGCGCCTGCGTCGTGATGCCGAGGCGCGACGCGGTGTCGCGATCGACCACGAGGTTCATCTCGAGGCCGGCGTTCTGTTGATCGGAGGTCACGCCACGTAGCTCGGGCAACGCGGTCATCGCCGCTGACAGCTTCGGCGCCCAGATCGCGAGCTCGTCCGGCTCGGGATCCTCGATCGTGAACTGGTACTGCGTCTTGGCGAGCCGCGAGTCGACCGTGAGGTCCTGCACCGGCTGCAGGTAGACCGCCATGCCGCGCATCGCCGCCAGCTTGGGCTGGAGCCGCGCGATGATCGCGGTGACGTCGGCCGACCGGCGCTCGCGGGGCACGAGCGCGATCGAGAACCGGCCGGCATTGGTCGTCGCGTTGGTGCCATCGGCGCCGATGAACGCGGACACCGTCGAGACGTCGGGATCCGACAGCAGCACCTGCGCCGCGGTCTCCTGGAGCTCCATCATGCGGCCGAACGAGACGTCGGGCCCGCCCTCGGAGACCCCGATGATCATCCCGGTGTCCTCGACGGGAAAGAACCCCTTGGGGACGTGGATCGCGAGCACGACGGTGACCGCGAGCGTGCCGACCGTGACCAGCAGCGTGAGCGTCTGGTGGCGAAGCACGACCTTCAGCGTGCGGTCGTAGAACCGGGTGACCGCGTCGAACGTGCGTTCGAACACGCCGTGGTGGTGCGCGTGCTTCTTCAGGATCCACGCGCTCATCATCGCGGTCAGCGTGAGCGACAGCACCGCCGATAGACAGATCGCCATCGCGAGCGTGACCGCGAACTCGCGGAACAAGCGGCCGACCAGGCCGCCCATGAACAGGAGCGGGATCAACACGGCGACCAGCGACACCGTGAGCGACACGATCGTGAAGCCGATCTGCTTGGCGCCCTTCAGCGCCGCGGTGAACGGGAGGTCTCCCTGCTCGATCAGGCGCGACACGTTCTCGACCATCACGATCGCGTCGTCGACCACGAAGCCGGTCGAGATCGTGAGCGCCATCAGCGACAGGTTGTTGAGCGAGAACCCCCACACGTGCATGAGGCCGAACGTGCCGATCAGCGACAGCGGCACCGCGACGCCGGGGATGATCGTCGCGCGCACGTTGCCGAGGAAGAAGAAGATCACGAGGACGACGAGGCCGATCGTGAGGAGCAGCGTGAACTGCACGTCCTCGACCGACGCCCGCACGGTCTCGGTGCGATCGGCGAGGACCTCGACGTCGATCGCCTGCGGCATCGACTGCCGCAGCTGCGGCAGGAGCTTCATGATGTCGTCGGTGACCTCGATGATGTTCGCGCCCGGCTGGCGCTGGACGTTGAGGATCACGGCCCGCCCGAGCCGCGTGGTGTCGCCGACCCGCCGGCCGGCCCAGCCCGCGAGCTGCGCGTTCTCGACGCCGTCGATCACGTTGGCGACGTCGACCAGCCGGATCGGGGCGCCGTTCTTGTACGCGATCACGAGGGGCTTGAACTTGTCGGCGCTCTCGAGCTGATCGTTGGTCGCGAGCGACCAGTCCTGGCGCGCGCCGTCGATGTTGCCCTTGGGTTGATTGACGTTGCTCGCCGCGATCGCGGTGCGGACATCCTCGAGCGTCAGCCCGGTGCCGGCGAGCGCGACCGGATCGACCTGCACGCGCACCGCGGGCTTCTGGCCGCCGCCCTTGGTGACGAGGCCGACGCCGGAGACCTGGGAGATCTTCTGCGCGAGCACCGAGTCGGCGAAGTCGTCGACGTCGGACAGCGCGAGCGTCGCCGAGCTGACCGAGAGCGTGAGCACCGGCTGATCGGCCGGGTTCGACTTCGAGTAGGTCGGTGGCGCCGGCAGCGTGCGCGGTAGGAGGTTCGAGGCCGCGTTGATCTGCGCCTGGACGTCCTGCTGCGCGGCATCGATCGAGCGATCGAGATCGAACTGCAGCGTGATCTGCGAGCTGCCGTAGCTCGACACCGACGTCATCTGCGCCAGCGCCGGCATCTGGCCGAACGCGCGCTCGAGCGGCGTGGTCACCGACGACGCCATCGTGTCCGCCGACGCCCCGGGCAACCCGGTCGACACCACGATCGTCGGATACTCGACCTGCGGCAGCGCGGCGACCGGCAGCGCGCGATAGCCCGCGAGGCCGGCGAGCAGCAGCCCGAACACGAGCAGCGTCGTCGCGACCGGGCGCCGGATGAACGGCCCCGAGATGCCGCCCGACTCCTCGCTCACGGCTTCTTCTTGGGGGGCGCGATCGACACCTTGCCGCCGGGCCGCAGCTGGTTCGTGCCTTCGGTGACGACGCGCTCGCCGCCCTCGAGCCCCTTGCCGATCACCGCGCGATCGCCGGTCTGCAGCGCGACCGTCACCGGCGTCATCTGCGCGAGCCCGTCCTTGTCGACGACGTAGACGAACGCGCCCTGTGGCCCGCGCTGCACCGCGACCGCCGGCACGACCAGCGCGCCGACGCGCGTCTCGATCAGCATGCGTGCCTTGACGAACGCGTTCGGCCACAGCGTGCGCCCCTGGTTCGGCACGATCGCCTTCAGGCGCAACGTCGCGGTCGCCGGGTTGATCTGGTTGTCGAGCACCGCGAGCGTGCCGGTGTCGAGCAGCTGCGTGTTGTCGCGGTTGTAGACCTCGACGACGACCTTGCCGCGCGCCATCGCCGCCGCGATCGGCGGCAGCTTGTCCTGAGGCACGGTGAACACGACCGCGGCCGGCTCGACCTGGGTCACGACGACGAGCCCGGTCGCGTCGCTCGCGTGGATCAGGTTGCCGGCGTCGATCAGGCGGACGCCGGTCACGCCGTCGATCGGCGAGCGCACGCTCGCGTAGTCGAGCTGCAGCCGGGCGTTCTCGATCGCGGCCTGATCGATCTGGATCGAGCCCTGGGTCTGGCCGAGCGCGCCCTTGGCCTCGTCGACCTGTTGCTGCGCGATCAGGTTCTGATCGTGGAGCGACTTGTCGCGATCGTAGGTCGCCTGGTTGGTCGCGAGCGTCGCCCGGTCCCGCGCGAGCGCGCCCTCGGCGGTGTGGAGCTGCACCGCGAACGGGCGCGGATCGATCTGCGCGAGCAGGTCGCCCTTCTTGACCGGCTGACCCTCGATGAACGCGACGGTGTCGAGCCGGCCGTCGACCTGCGCGCGCACGGTGACCTGCTGGAACGCACCGACCGTGCCGAGCCCCTCGAGCCAGATCGGGAGATCCTCGCGCGTCGCGGTCGCGACGTCTACCGGCACGACGCGCTCCGGGCCGTTCGCCGCCGCCGCGAGGTTCGGCGATGGCGCGCTCGATCCGGCGGCCATTCGATCGGGTCGCGAGGTCGTGCGCGACTTGATGAACCACGCCGCCGCGCTGATCACGGCGAGCGCGACGATGACGCGCGCGACGTTGCTGCGCGTGCGGTTGCCCGGCGGCGGCGGCGGCTCGTCCATCTCCTTCCACGTATCATGCACGGCACGATCCGCTCGCGAAGCTGGTATGAACCAGTGTGTAGGTCCCCCGCCCGAAGCGTTGTTGGCTATGATGCGCGACGTGACGCAGCGCTCTAACGTGAAGGCCAGCGACGTCGTACAGCGAACCGCCGCGATCGCCGCCGAGGTCGCTTCCAAGCACGCCCACGACGTCGACACCCGATCCCGGTTCCCGCGCGAGTCGATCACCGCCCTCCAGCAGGGCAAGCTGATGTCGGCCGCGGTGCCCAAGCAGTTCGGCGGTGCCGGTGCCGGCATGCTCGAGCTCGGCCACCAGTGCGCGGCGCTCTCGGCCGGGTGCGGCTCGTCGGGGATGGTGCTCGCGATGCACCACATCCAGGTCGCCTGCCTCGCGCGCCACGGCCTCGGCTCGCCCTACTTCGAGAAGTTCATGCGCGAGAACCTGGTCGAGCGCCAGGACGTCGTCGCGTCGATCACGTCGGAGAACGGCACGTTCGGCGACACCCGCACGAGCGTGTGCGCGGTCGAGGTCGACGGCGATCGGATGAAGCTCGCAAAGGACGCGACCACGATGTCGTACGGCGAGCACGCCGACGCACAGCTCGTGACGTGTCGGCGCGCGGCCGATGCGCCGGGCAGCGATCAGGTGCTCGTGCTGTTCGAGAAGGGCCAGTACACGCTGTCGGACGTGGGCGTCTGGGACACGCTGGGCATGCGTGGCACGTGCAGTCCGGGCGCGAAGTTCGCCGGCGCGGGCGCCGCCGCTCAGATCGTCCCCGGCGCGTACGCCGATTCATCGGCGCAGACGATGGTCCCGTACTCGCACATCCTGTGGGCCGCGCTGTGGTGGGGCATCGCCTCGGACGCCCTCGGCCGCGCGGCGCAGTTCGTGCGCGGCGAGGCGCGCAAGAAGCCGGGCACGGTGCCGGCGAACGCGACGCGCCTCGCGCGCGCGCACGTCGAGCTCCAGTCGATGCGGCACAACTGGGAGAGCTGCGCGATCGAGTTCGACGAGATGACCGCGGAGGACGACGTCGCGGCGCGCGACTCGCTCAACCAGATGGGCTGGGCGCTGCGGATGAACCAGCTGAAGATGAGCGCGTCGGAGATGGCGCCGCGCATGGTTCACGAGGCGCTGCAGATCATCGGGATCATGGCCTACAAGAACGACACGAAGTTCAGCGTCGGGCGGCACTATCGCGACGTGCTGTCGGCGGCGCTGATGGTCTCCAACGAGCGCATCGCGGGCAAGAGCGCGTCGATGCTTCTCGTGTTCAAAGACGACTAGGCAAGGGACATGACGGCAACCGACTACGACGCGCAGAAGTTTCACGACGGGCTGGTCAAGGCCGGCCTGATCGTCCCCGCCGGGGTCCCCGGCATCTTCGGTCGCAACCACGTCTTCGAGGACGTGCTGCATCGCTTCAACGACGCGGTCAGCGCGCTCGCCAAGGACGATCGCGCCGAGTACTTCGTCTACCCGCCGACGATCGATCGCGACATCCTCGAGAAGGTCGACTACCTCGACAACTTCCCGAACCTGTCGGGCATCGTCTACAGCTTCCAGGGCAAGGAGCTGACCGCGCGCCAGCTGTCCGAGGCGATCCACGGTGGCAAGCCGTGGGGCGAGTACATGAGCATGACCGGCGTGTCGCTCAACCCGGCCGCCTGCTACCCGGTGTATCCGACGTTCACCGGCACGGTCCCCGAGGACGGCAAGCTCGTCACGATGCTCAACTGGGTGTTCCGGCACGAGCCGTCGCCCGAGCCGACGCGCATGCAGGCGTTCCGCGTCCGCGAGTTCGTCCGGGTCGGCACCGCCGAGCAGGTCGTCGCGTGGCGCGACATGTGGTTGAAGCGCGGCGTCGCGCTGCTCGAGTCGCTCGAGCTACCGGCGAAGCCCGACGTCGCGTCCGATCCGTTCTTCGGCAAGGGCGGCAAGATGCTGGCGAGCTCGCAGCGCGAGCAGAAGCTCAAGTTCGAGGTGCTCGTGCCGGTGATCTCGACCGAGAAGCCGACCGCGGTGTGCTCGTTCAACTATCACGAGGGCCACTTCGGCGACGTGTTCAAGATCAAGACCACGGATGGCAACACCGCGCAGACCGCGTGTCTCGGCTTCGGACTCGAGCGCTGCGTGATGGCGCTGTTCCAGACCCACGGGTTCGACCCGGGCTCGTGGCCGTCGTCGGTGCGCACCAAGCTCTGGGGCTAGCATGCGGGTGCTCGAGCTCGACGCCGCGAGCTACACGCGGCACGCGTTGCACGCCGATGATCGGCAGTGGATCGAGAAGAACTGCTACTGGGACGTCTGGATCGAGACGGTCCACGCGCTCGGCTGCGATCCCACCGCGATGTCGGCGTGCGTCGTCGCGCTCGACTTCGAGGGTGACCAGTGGACGTTCTTCAAGCCGCCGCACGACGAGCTGCGCGAGCTCTACGGGCTCGACATCCAGGAGCTCAACTGCTGGCGCCCGCTCGTCGAGCACGCGCTCGAGCACGTCGCCGCCGGCAAGCTGGTCGCGACCGAGGCCGACGCGTGGTGGTTGCCCGACGTGTCGGGCACCGACTACCGGACCACGCACACCAAGTCGACGATCGTGATCAACGAGCTCGACCTCGACGCCAGACGGCTCGGCTACTTCCACAACGCCGGCTACTGGGAGCTCTCGGGAGAGGACTTCGATCGCACGTTCCGGATCGGCGCGGCGCCGGATCCGACGTTCATGCCGTTCTTCGCCGAATTCGCGCGCGTCGACCGGCTGGTGCGGCGCGCGCCCGCCGAGCTCCGACAGCTGTCGCGCGCGATGCTCGGCAAGCACTACCGGCGGCGTCCGGCCGACAACCCGATCGTCCGGTTCGCGACGCGGTTCGCGCGCGATCTGCCGATGCTCCAGGAGCGCGGCCTCGGTCACTACCACGCGTGGGCGTTCGCGACCGTCCGCCAGCTCGGCGCGGCCAGCGAGCTCGCGGCGCTCTACCTGCGCTGGCTCGGCGCGGACCTCGAGCCCGCCGCGGCGGCCTACGCGACGATCTCGACCGGCGCCAAGACGTTCATCCTGAAGGCAGCCCGGGCGGTCAACAGCAAGAAGCCGTTCGACCCGTCGTTCACCGAGTGGGCGAACGCGTGGGACCAGGCGATGACGACCCTGGGTGCGATCGTCTAAGCTGGGATCGTGGTGCGCGTCGGTATCGATCTCGTCCTCGTGAGTCGCATCGCCGAGTCGATCGCGACGTTCGGCGACCGCTTCGTCGCCCGCGTGTTCACCGCGGGCGAGCGCGCGTATGCCGAGTCGAGCCCCGAGCTCGCGCCGGCCCGGTTCGCCGCCCGGTTCGCCGCCAAGGAGGCCGTCAAGAAGGCGCTCCGGCTCGACGGAGTCGACTGGCGGGCGATCGAGGTGGTCCGCGAGCCCGACGGCGCGCCGGCGATCGTGTTACACGGCGCGCTGACACACCACGGCGCGGTCGCGGTGTCACTGAGTCACGAAGGCGATCACGCGACGGCGGTCGCGATCGCGGGAGTCATATGAGCGAGAACGTCACGAAGATCCGCAGCATCTTGAAGGAGCACGGCCGCCTGACCAAGGACGCCGGCGAGCTCCCCGAGTCGGCCGACCTCTATCAGGCCGGCATGACGTCGCACGCCAGCGTCAACGTGATGCTCGCGCTCGAGGGCGAGTTCGACGTCGAGTTCCCTGACACGATGCTCAAGCGCAGCTCGTTCGAATCGATCGCCGCGATCGCGACGGCGATCGCCGAGCTCGTCGCGGCCAAGTGAAGCTCGACGCCGGCTGGCAGGTCGCCGCGGCTCCCGCGGGCGCCATCGCGGACCCAGCGGGGCTCGACGCGGCGAACCTGACGTGGTTCGCGGCGCAGGTGCCCGGCACGGCGGCCGGCGCGTTGCGAGCGGCCGGCGCGTGGAGCTTCGACACGCCCCGCGCGTTCGACGCCGACGACTGGTGGTGGCGCTGCACGGTCGTCGGCGAGGCCCGCGGCACGCTCGCGCTGGTGTGCGAGGGCATCGCGACGTTGTCCGACGTGTGGTGGAACGGCGCGCTCGTGCGCAGCGGCACGAACATGTTCGTCGCGACGCGCGATCGCGTCGAGGTCCGCGGCGACGACACGATCGTGATCCGCTGTCGCGCGCTCGCGCCCGAGCTCGCGAAGAAGCGCCCGCGCCCCCGCTGGCGCGTGCCGATGCTCGAGCAGCAACAGCTCCGCTGGTTCCGCACGACGCTGCTCGGGCGCACGCCCGGCTGGTCGCCGAGCTGCCCGGCGGTCGGCCCGTGGCGACCGATCTCGCTCGAGGCGTCCGCGCCTCCGATCGTGCGCGCGCGGCTCGACGGCGACACCGGCGTCGTCACCGTGATCGCCGCGCTCGACGGCGCGACGACCGCCGAGCTCGTGGTCAGCCGGATCGCCGACGGCCGCGTGATCGAAGACGCGATCGTCGTCGATACCGCGCGCATCATCTCGATCGCGCCCGCCAGCGGCCCGGTGCGCGCGTCGAGAGACGCGACGGCGCCGTTCGAGAAGGGCGACGGCGCGTGGCGGGCCGAGGTCCGCATCGAGAAGCCGGCGCGATGGTGGCCGCACACGCACGGCGAGCCGGTGCGCTACGCGATCGCGATGGTCGTCGACGGCGGCGCCCCGATCTCGCTCGGCGCGACCGGATTTCGCACCGTCGCGGTCGAGCGCGACGGCGGCGACTTCGCGGTGCGCGTGAACGGCGTCCGCGTGTTCTGCCGCGGCGCGTGCTGGACCCCGCTCGACGTCGTCTCGCTCGCGGGATCGCCCACCGACGCGATCGCGCAGGTCGCGCGTGCGAACCTCAACATGATCCGCGTCGGCGGCACGATGGTCTACGAGGATGCCGCGTTCTACGACGCGCTCGACGAGGCCGGCATCCTCTTGTGGCAGGACCTGATGTTCGCGAACATGGACTACCCCGACGACGACGCGCTCCGCGCGTCGATCGACGCCGAGGTCGACCAGCAGCTCGCACGCCTCGCGTCGCACCCGTGCCTCGCGATCGTGTGCGGCAACAGCGAGGGCGGCCAGCAGGCGGCGATGGCCGGCGCGACCCGCGATCGATGGGCGCCGCCGCTGTTCCACGTGCATCTCCGCGATCGCGTCGCGAGCGCGCTGCCCGACGTGCCGTACGTCGCGTCGTCGACCGACGGTGGCGCGTACCCGCACCAGGTCGACAGCGGGGTGACGTCGTACTACGGCGTCGGCGCGTACCTCCGGCCGCTCGACGACGCGCGTCGCTCGGGCCTGCGCTTCGCGTCCGAGGCGCTCGCGTTCGCCAACATCCCCGACGATGCGGGCCTGGCGGAACCCAACCTCCGCGTCCACCACGCGCGCTGGAAGGCCCGCGCGCCGCGCGACCTCGGTGCCGGCTGGGACTTCGACGACGTCCGCGACCACTACGTGAAGCTGCTGTTCGGCGTCGATCCGACGCTCCTGCGCACGACCGATCACGAGCGCTATCTGCAGCTCGGTCGGTTCGCGACCGGCGAGGTCATGGCCCAGGCGTTCGCCGAGTGGCGGCGCGGCAGGTCGCCGACGCGCGGCGCGCTGATCTGGTTCCTGCGCGATCTGTGGCCCGGGGCCGGCTGGGGGCTGGTCGACGCGCGTGGCGAGCCGAAGGACTGCTGGGCCGCCGTCGCCCGCGCGTGCGCGCCCCGGGCGATCGCGATCACCGACGAGGGCACCAACGGGCTCGTGCTCCACGCGGCGAACGATCGGCCCGACCGGCTCGAGCTCGCGCTGACCGCGACGCTGTATCGCGCCGGCGAGATCAAGATCGAGACCGCGGCCGGGTCGCTCGCGGTCGACGCGCATGGGACGGCCGAGCTCCCGCTCGCCGCGCTGTTCGAGGGCTGGTACGACCTGTCGTACGCGTTCCGGTTCGGACCGCCGCAGGCCGACGTCGTGCACGTCCGCGCGACCGAGCACGACCAAACGATCGCCGAGGCGTTCGCGTTCCCGGTCGGGTTCCCGGCGCGCGAGCTCGACGTCGGTCTCGGCGTGACGATCGAGGACCACATCGTCGCGATCACCGCTCGGCGCTTCGCGTTCGGCGTGTCGATCGAGGCCCCGGGCTTCGAGGCCGCGGACCGCGGGTTCCATCTCCTGCCTGGCGACACGCGCCGGATCGCGCTCGCGCGCCGCGACCGCGCCGCGACGAACCCACCGAAGGGCACGGTCACCGCGCTCAACTCCGAGACCCGCGCGCGCTTCGGATGACCGCGCTCGCCGGCCTCGACGTCCTCACCCACGGCGATCCGGCCTCGCCGCGCGCGATCGTCATGCTGCACGGCCGCAACATGTGCGCCGCCGACCTCGCGCCGTTCGCGAGCTCGCTCGGGACCTCGGCCTACTTCGTCGTGCCGGACGCGCCGTTCGCCGCGCCGGACCGCGGCCGCACGTGGTGGCCGATCGATCCCGAGCTGCGCGCGCGCGAGCTGCTGCGCGGGCCGCTCGATCTCGTGGACTTCGTGCCCGATGGGCGCGATGCGGCGCGCGACCGGATCGCGGCGCTGTGCAGGGCGCTCGATCGCGAGGTCGTGATCGTCGGGTTCTCGCAGGGCGGCATGCTCGCGATGGATCACGCGCTCCACGCCGGCGGCGTCGCCGGGCTCGCCCTGCTGTCGACGTCGCGGATCGCGCGCACCGACTGGGCGACCCGGGGCGCGAAGCTCGCCGGGCTGCCGATCCTCGTCGCCCACGGCCGCGACGATGCCGAGCTCGCGCTGTCCGCGGGCGAGGGCGTGCGCGACTACGCGATCGCGGGCGGCGCGCGGGTGACGTGGCTGCCGTTCGACGGCGGCCACGAGCTACCGCTCGTCGTGTGGCGCGCGCTCCGCAAGTTCCTCGCGACTATCTGAGGACGGCGCGCTCGATCGCGTCGAGCACGAGGGTCTGAGCCCAGCGCGCGGTGAACGTGTGATCGGCGCCGGAGATCGAGACGATCGACACGCGGTCGCGCGCCTCGAGCTCGGTCAGCGTCGAGCCGCCCTGCTCCGCCAGCATCGCGTGGCCCGGATCGTCTTCGGCGAAGATGAACCGGGCGGTGCCACGCCCGGCGAAGTCGCGGAGCTGCGACGGGAAGTCGTGCTTGAGCGGCAACCGCGCCTTGCGCGCGAGCTCCAGCGCGAACGCCTGCGCCGTGTCGCGCACCCGCCGGCGCGCCACGTTGACCGCGGCGCGCACGTCGACGTCGCCGCGCAGCAGCTTCTTCCACGAGTCGCCCTCGGTGAGCGCGCGCCGGTAGCGTTGCGCCTCGGAGGTCGCGCGCGTCGTCGCGAAGTCGAGCGCCTTGCCGGGCTCGTAGTGGAACACCGGCGTGTTGATCGGGACCGCGATCGCGACCGGTTCGCCGTCGAGCCCCGCGCGCAGCGCGTGGAACCCGCCGGAGCACAGGCCCGACACCGCGACCTCGCCACCCAGCACGCGCTTGGCCCACGCGATCGCGACGCGCGTGTCGACCAGGGCGACGTCGGAGTACACCGTGTTGTCGAGCTGACCACGCCGGGTCGCGCTGTCGCCGATCCCCGACTGATCGATGCGCGCGACGACGACGCCGCGGGCTGCGAGCCGGCGCGCGAGGCGCACGTACATCCGGTTCGGCCCGATCCGGTGCGTCGCGCCGGAGCTGATCAGGAGGAGCGTGCGGCCGACGCGGGCATCGATGATGCGCGGCCGGGTGACGACGCCGACCATCGCGTCGTCGAGCTGCACGAGCTCCTCGTCGACGTCGTAGCCGTCGCCGACGAATCGGCCCTTCGCGCTCGTCCGCATCGCCCGGGCCGGCTGCGGGGCGAGCGGGGCCGGTGCGCGCGCGGCGAACGCGATCGCCGCGGCGATGATCGCGTCGGGCACCTTGGCGACGTGCGGATCGAACATCATCTCGAGATAGCCGGGCAGCCGGGTCTGCTCGACCGCGACGCCCCGCGCACGCAGCGCCGCGACCCACGCGTCGTTGCCGGTCTTCTGATCGTCGCGGTCGATCACGAGCACGTGGGGCGCCGGCGGTGCGGGCTGCGCGGTCAGATCGATCGCCGACAGCTGCGCGCGGGTCTCGCTCGTGATCGCGAACCCGACGACCTCGTCGGCGGCGCGCACGCCGTCGTCGGGCACGCCCGCGGGCGCCGGCGCGAGTCCGAGCTGGCCCTGGAGCGCGAACAGCTCGCGGAGCAGGGCCTTGGGCTTGGCCGGCAGCGCGATCGCGACGAGCCCGGCGACATCGGTGCGCTGTGCGGCGGCGAGCGCGGCGAGCGTGGCGCCGAGCCGGACGCCGACGAGCACGAGGTGAGTGGCCCCGGCACCCCGCGCGACCTCGCAGGCATCGTCGATGCTCGCGAGCCAGGCGGCGAGCCGATCGGGATCGACGTCGTCGCCCGCGCTGTCGCCGGTGCCGTCGAGATCGAACCGCACCGCGAGCAGGCCCGCGGTCGCCGCGCGGTCGGCGAACGCGCGCAGCGAGCGATGCGCGCAGACCTCCTCGAAGCCGAACGGCGGGACGATCACGAGGCCGGTCGACGAGGGCTCGCTCGGCCGGTGAATCCACCCCATCCGCAGACGCTTCTCACCGAAGAAGATTTGCTCGGAGTTCGCCACCGCGGGTCGCGCGCATCCTACGCGGTTCGGCATCGGTGTGCCAAGCTGCGCGCCTCACCGTGTCGCAGGACGCGCCGCTCTCGCGACTCACGTACCCCGCGCTCGACGGGTTGCGCGGCATCGCCGTCCTGCTCGTCATGGTCCACAACCTGTCGATCATCGACGTCGACGTCTCGCTCGTCGAGAAGCTGTGGATCATGTGGACCGACTCCGGCTGGATCGGCGTCCAGCTGTTCTTCGTCCTGTCCGGCTTCCTGATCACCGGGATCCTGCTCGACGATCGCGCGAGCCCTCGCTACTACAAGAACTTCTACATCCGGCGCGCCGTGCGGATCTTCCCGCTCTACTACCTCACGCTCGCCGCGCGCTTCCTCGTCGTGCCGTGGTTCTTCCCGAACGCGGCGGTCGAGGTCGGCATCGCGATGTGGTTCGTGCTCTACCTGCAGAACTGGTCGGTCGGCTGGGACACCGGCGTGCGCGGCTGCGAGCACTTCTGGTCGCTCGCCGTCGAGGAGCAGTTCTACCTGGTGTGGCCGCTCGCGGTTCGCCGGCTCGGTGCCCGCGGTCTCGCGTGGTGCTGCGTCGCGATCATCGCGGTCTCGGCGGTCGCGCGTGGCGTGGTCTACGCGGCCGACTTCGATCCGCACTGGCTCTACATGTCGACGCTGACGCGCGCCGATGCCCTCGCGTTCGGCGCGCTCGTCGCGCTCGCGATCCGCGCGGAGGCCTGGCACCCCTGGCTCGCGCGCAACTTCCAGCGGATCGCGCTCGGCGCGATCGTCCTGCTCGGGGTCGTGATGATCCACGCGCACGGGCTGTCGCGGTTCGACACCTGGGTCGAGCTCGTCGGCTACACCGCGATCGCCGTCCTGTTCTCGGCGATCGTCGCCGGCATCGCGCTCGATCCGGCGCGGGCGTGGCCACGGTTCGCGACGCTCGCGCCGCTGCGCGCCATGGGCAAGTACAGCTACGCGGCGTACGTGTTTCACCTGCCGATCAAGGTCGCCGCGATGCACTTCCTCAACCCGTGGATGACCGCGCACGGGACCCACGAGCACGCGACGCTCGACATGGTGTTCGTCGGCGCGAACATCGCGGTGTCGTTCGGGCTCGCGGTGCTGAGCTACGCGATCTTGGAGCGCCCGCTGATGCGGCTCAAGGATCGCTGGGCGCCGCGGTAGAGCTCGCGCGCCATCATCGCCGAGATCTTCGCGAGCGCGGTCACCTCGGTGCGGCGGCGCAACAGGCGCAGGCTCTTCATGCTGAGCTGGGCGGCGGTCTTGACGTCGCCGTAGTACGCGAGGCCCCGCGCGTTCGCGAGGTACGTCGACAGCAGGCCGTCGCGAACGTCCTCGGGCGACAGCTCGTGCGCGAACTCGCCGAGGAACCGCTCCATGACGAACACGTGGTCGCGATACGTCCGCATCTCGCTGCCGAGCGAGCCGTCGGCGCGCGAGTACAGGATCAGCGGCTCGGCGACGACCGCGATCTCGCACAGCCGCGCGGCGCGCAGGAAGAAGTCGAGATCCTCGGCGGTGCGCAGGGTGATGTCGAAGCCGCCGACCTGCCGCGCGATCGCGGTGCGCACGATCGCGGTCGACGGGCACATCTTGGGGCAGCGCACGACGTCCGGCAGGATCGCGCCGTCGCGCGGGTAGTCGTCACGGCGGGTCGTCGTGCGGCCGGTCGGCGTGCGGGTGCCGTCGATCTCGACGATGCCGGCGAGCACGAGGCCGACCTTCGGCCTGGCGGCGAGGATCGCCATCTGCTTCTCGATCTTCGTCGGCAGCCACTCGTCGTCGGAGTCGAGGAACGCGATCACCTCGCCGGTGGCGCGCTCGATGCCCCAGTTGCGCGCCGACGACACACCGCCGTTCGGCTTCGGCAGGTAGCGCACGCGATCGCCGTAGGTCCGGGTGATCACCTCGGCGGTGTCGTCCTTCGAGCCGTCGTCGCAGACCAGGATCTCGATCGGCTTGTACGTCTGCGCGAGGACGCTCTCGATCGCGAGGACGACGTCCTTCGCGCGGTTGAACGTCGGGATCACGGCGCTGACGAGCATCTCGCTGACTGTATATCAGCGGAGCAGGTCGTCGATCGCGAACGTCGTCCACGACCGCACGTAGGCCGCGCGGTCGAACAGGTGCACGAGCAAACGAAGGAGGTTCGCGCCGTCGTGGGAGCGGCCGTACGCCCCGATGGCGATCAGGCGGATCGCGGGCGACTCGCTCGCGAGCCACGCGTCGCCGACGCTGGAGGCACCGTGATAGGCCGCACGGTCGATCCCGCTCGACCGTGCGCTCCAGCCACGCTCGAGCTCGGCGAGCGTCCACTCGATCGGGCGATCGAGGTGACACAGGTTGCACGCGTTCGGCGCGCCGGCCGCGAGCAACTTGCGGTCGCTCGGGCGGTTGATCCGGTGCGTGCGCACGAAGCCGTCGATCCCGAGCACGTAGCGCGGCATGTGGCAGTCGAGGCAGTTCGGCGGCGTCGCGCGATCCGGGTGGCCGCCATGCAGCGCCGCGGCCCGCGGATCGGCGAACGCCGTGTGACATCCGATGCACGCGGCGAGCGACCGCGCGGTGTCGGCGCGCGCGTCGGCGCGATGCGGATCGTGGCAGTCGATACAGCGGATCCCGCGGCACGACGACGCCGCGAGGTCGAGCGCCTCGGCCGAGTTGCGCAGCGCGCTGTGATCCGGGAGCTGCGGCGACGGCCCCGAGTGGCACTGCGCGCAGGTCTGGTTGACGATCGTCGCGTCGCGCGCCTCGGTGGTGAACTTGCTCGGCCGCGGCGCGCCCGCGAGCTCGATCGCGCCGCCGGGGACGAGGTGGATCGCGCCGCCCGCGGCGTGCGCGCGACCGCCGAGGTGGCAGCTCTCGCAGCTGATGCCCGGCGTGATCTGCTCGGCGACCCGCAGCCGATCGCTGCCGCCCGCCATCGCGTAGAATTGCTCGAGGCCGTGGCCGACCGGCCGGGTCGTCGCGCGCGCGATCCGCTGGGCGAACGGATACGTCGAGTGACACCACGGACAGCGCGTCGCCCACGGATCGGTGACCTCGGCGTACGGATCGAACGTCGCCTCGTCGAGCCACGGGTCGAAGTACGGCTGCGGGAACCAGCCGGCGCGACGCGGCCACCACGCGAACGGCAGGCGGACCTCCTCGGTGCGACCGTCGGCGATCCCGACGTACTCCTGCAGGCCGCGGACGCCGATCGTGCGCGTGATGCGATAGCGCGTGGTGTGGCCAGCCTTCGCGAGCGTCATCGCGTAGCCGGTCGCGTCGTGGGTGAACCGCGCCTCGCCGCCGGCGTACGTCACGCGGGTCGCGAAGTCGCCGATCACCGCGTCGGCCGACGCCAGCTGGTTCATCCTGCGGTGCAGGCTGTTCGACCACCGCGCGTACTCGTTCGGGTGGCAGTCGCCACACGCCTTGGGTCCGATGTAGTCGCGGGCCGCGATCGTGCTCTCGCCGAGCGGCGCGATCGCGGTGGTCACCGGGGCCGGCTCGGGGTCGCCGCATCCGAGGAGCACGACGACGATCGCGAGCGCGCGCATCGCCTAGAACAGGCGGCCCTGCGCGCCGCCCTGCCCGCCCGACGGTGCCTTCATCGGCGCGACGAGGCCCATGTGCTGGAACCCGGCAGCGGTCGCGACGCGGCCGCGCGGCGTGCGCGCGAGGAAGCCGACCTGGAGCAGGAACGGCTCGACGACCTCCTCGAGCGTGCCGCGCTCCTCCGACAGCGACGCGGCGACCGCCTCGATGCCGACCGGGCCGCCGTCGAACCGCTCGCAGATCACCGAGAGGTACGCGCGATCGAGTGCGTCGAGCCCGGCGTGATCGACCGCGAGGCGATCGAGCGCCGACGACGCGATATTGCCGTCGATCGTGCCGTCGCCCTCGACGACCGCGAAGTCGCGCACGCGGCGCAGCAGCCGGTTCGCGATGCGCGGCGTGCCGCGCGCGCGGCGGGCGATCTCGGTCGCGCCGTCCTCGTCGACCTCGACGCCGATCAGCGCGCTCGACCGCCGCACGATCGCGTGCATGTCGGCCTGATCGTAGTACCGCAGCTGCCAGTGGAACCCGAAGCGATCGAGCAGCGGCGCCGACAGGAGGCCCATGCGCGTCGTCGCGCCGAGCAGCGTGAAGCGCGGCAGCTGCATCGTGACGGCCTTGGCGTGCGCGCCCTCGCCGATGAACAGATCGAACCGGAAGTCCTCCATCGCCGGATAGAGGTTCTCCTCGACGACCGGCGCGAGCCGATGGATCTCGTCGATGAACAGCGCGTCGCCCTCGCCGAGCGAGGTCAGCAGCGACGCGAGCATGCCCTTGTGATCGATCGCCGGGCCGCTCGAGACGTGCAGGTTGACGCCGAGCTCGTTGGCGATCACGTGGGCGAGCGTGGTCTTGCCGAGGCCGGGCGGGCCTGCGAACAGGAAGTGATCGAGCGGCCAGCCATTCTCCTTCGCGGCGCGGACGCTGATCTTGAGGTTATCGATCAGCTCGCGCTGGCCGATGTACTCGTCGAACGTGCGCGGACGCAGCGCGGCTTGCCACGCCTTCTCGGTGCCTTGCGCGGCGGGCGCGACCTCGCGGGTCTCGGTGCCTTCTTCGTTGTCGTGCTTCTTGCGCGCCATCTGGATTACCTCGGCATGCTGCGCAGCGCCTGGCGCAACAGGGTCTCGAGGGTGGAGCCCTCGTCGATCGGAAGCTCGGCGACCACGGTCTCCGCCTCGATCGATCGCCAGCCCATGTTGATCAGCGCGTTCATCACATCGCCGAGCAGCGGGTGCCGTTGCGACTTGGCGGTGCGCACGGTGCCCGATGGCGCAGCGCCCGGTCGCGTTCCATCAGCGTTCCACGACAGCACCAGCATCTCGCACTTCTCGCGCAGCTCGACGACCAGGAGCTCCGAGGTCTTCTTGTCGATGCCCTTGATCTTGGTCAGCCCGGGAACATCCTCGCGGGCGATCAGCGCGGCGATATCGCGCGGACCCGCGCCTGACAGCATCGCGATCGCCGTCGAGGGCCCGACGTTCTTCACCGTGATCAGCAGATCGAACAGGTCGCGCTCGTGCGCGTCCCAGAACCCGAACAGCGCGATCGCCGTCTCGCGCATCTGCGTGAACACGCGCAGCGTGACCTTCTCGCCGTGCGCGGGCAGCGCCGCCACCGTGTACGCCGAGCAGGTCACCTCGTAACCGACGCCCTGGCAATCCACGATCACGCGATCGCCTTCGCGGATCAGCGTTCCTTCGAGCCGCGCGATCATGTCGCTCTCGCTCTTACCACGGCGGGAACCAGTCGCACCGCGGTGGGCCGCACCAGCCGGCCGTGGGTGATCGCCACCGCCAGCGCATCCGTGGCGTCCGCGCGCGGCAATGTCTTCAGGCCGATCAGCACCTGCACCATCCGCGCGATCTGCGCCTTCTCGGCCTTGCCCGATCCGGACACGGCCT
>JBBQEX010000070.1:0-39000 GCA_038321315.1 Haliangiales bacterium
CGCTCTGCCCCGCCCCCCCCACCCCCCCCCAAATCCAAAACGCGTCCCCAATCCACAGGCCGCCGGGCGGACACCAAACCGGTGCTACAAGGGCTCGTGACGACGTGGACCACGCTGTCGGTGCTGGACTGGACGACGCAGCGCTTCGGCGACGCGGGGATCTCGTCGGCGCGACTCGAGGCCCAGCTGTTGCTCGCCCACGCGCTGCACTGCTCGCGCACCCAGCTCTACATGGCGTTCGACAAGCCGCTCGCCGATGAAGAGCTCGCGAGCTATCGCGGCCTCATCAAGCGCCGGCTCGGCGGCGAATCGGTCGCGTACCTGCTCGGCGAGCAGGAGTTCTGGGGCCTGCCGTTCTACGTCGACCCGAATGTCCTCGTACCTCGGCCCGACACCGAGACCGTGATCGAGGTGGCGCGCGAGCGGCGCGTCGATCGCGCGGCCGCCTGTCGCGTCCTCGACCTGTGCACCGGCTCGGGCGCGATCGCGGTCTCCCTGGCGAAGGAGCTGCCGGCCGCGCGCGTGATCGCGACCGACGTGTCCGAGTCGGCCGCGGCGATCGCCCGCCGCAACGTCGAGCGCAACGGCTTCGCGGAGCGCGTCGAGATCCGCGTCGGCGACCTGTTCGCCCCGGTCGCCGGCGAGCGCTTCGACCTCATCGCGTCGAACCCGCCGTACATCGCGAGCGCGGTGATCGCGACGCTCGCGGCCGAGGTGCGCGGCGAGCCGAAGCTCGCGCTCGACGGCGGCCGCGACGGCCTCGCGTTCTACGATCGGATCGCGCGCGAGGCCCGCGCGCACCTGGTCGATGGCGGCGCGCTCGTCCTCGAGCACGGCTTCGATCAGGCCGATCAGGTGCGCGATCGCCTGGTCGCCGCCGGCTTCACGCACGTCACGCTGGTCCACGATCTCGCGAAGAACCCGCGGGTGACGTGGGGCCTAGCGCCGGCGACGGCGTAGCCCGAACGCCACGACGCCGACGAGGAACGCCATCCCGACCTGGCCGCCCGGCGCGACCTCGCCGTGGCACGCGCAGCCGCTCTTCGCGTGGACCTGCTGGGGTGCCGGGCCGACCGCGCCGTCGACCGGCGCCTCGGCCGCCTTCAACCCGGCGCAACCGTCCTCGACGCCGGCGGCGCACGCGCGCTGGAAGTACACGTGTGCCTGCTCCCGATCGGAGACCGTGTGCTTCGCGAGCAGCAGCTTGCCGGCGGCGATGCAGCCGAACGGATCGAAGCTGTCGCACGCCTTGCCGAACAGCGAGGCCGCCTTCGCCTGATCCTTCATCGTCGCGACGCCGTCGCGGTAGAACGTGCCGAGCCAGTACATGTACTCGGGGTTCGTCGGGGCCTGCTTCTCGGCGAGCGAGAACGCGCGCAGCTGAAACCGCGAGACCTCGGAGGCCGCGCCGTGCTGGCGCTGGAGCAACAGCGCGAGCTCGCTGCACGCCTCGATGTACTCGGCCTCGCACGACTCGCGCCACATGCGCTCCGCCTCCTTGAGATCTTGCTTCGCGCCGCCTTCGCCGGTGGCGACGTAGTGGCCATAGCCCGCGCAGCCGTACGCCGAGCCGGCCTCGCACGACTTCTGATACAGCTCCCTGGACTTCTTGGCGTCGGGCGACGCGCCGAGCCCGAAGCGATAGACCTCGCCGAGGTTGCCGCACGCGCTCGAGCTGCCGAGGTCGCACGCCTTGGTGTAGTAGCGGACCGCAGCGGTGATGTCCCACGCGATCGGCTTTCGCGCCGTGTAGTTCGTGAACCCGGCGATGTTGCACGCCTCGGCGTGCCCGAGCGTGCAGCCCTTGTCGGCGTAGTCGAGCGTGGCCTTGCCGTCGGTGTCGCGGGTGTCGAACGCGGCCTGGTAACACGACTCGGCGTCGCGCTGGTCGTCGCAGTACTTCCGGAACATCGCGGTCGCCTTGGCCGGCTCGGGGTCGCCGCCGATGCCGTTGCGGACCGCGTCGGCCTCGGCCACGCACGACGTCATGTGCTTCGCGCGGCACGCGCTCGCGAACATCTCCCGCGCGCGCTTCTTGTCATCGCCGGTGCCCTTGGCCAGCGCGAGCCCGACCGCGTAGCAGATCTGGTGATCGCCCTTCGCGCACGCCGGACCGAGCTCCGACTTGACGAGCTCGATGTCGGCCGCGTCGTTGGTGAGCCCGCCGATCCACGGGCAGCGCGTGTCGTCGAGCGTGCACAGCCGCACCGCCGCGGCGAGCGCGCCCTTGAGATCCTTGGGCGCGGACTTTCCGAGCGCGAGCGCGCGCACGAGCGAGACGCACGGCGCGCCACCCTGGTCGATCGTCGCCGCGCAGCCGGTCTTCCACCGCGCGAGCGCCTTCTGCGGATCGTTGGCCTCGTCGTACAGCTCGCCGGCCTCGTCGCACGCGTTGCCCGAGCCGAGCTCGCAGCCGGTCTCGTCGAGCGCGAGCGCGGCCTTCTTCGGGTCGCCGCCGAGGCCGCCGGCGCCACGCCGCGCGTGGCGCGTCATCCACCCGGCGAGGAAACAGCCGCGCGCGGACTTCAGCGTACAACCGCGATCGGCGTAACGAAACGCGGCCGCGTCGTCGGTCTTGCCATCCATCGTCCACTGGCCGAGCTGGGTGCACGCCGTCGCCTCGCTCGCGGTGCACGCGCCCTCGAGGATCTTGATCGCCGCCGCCAGGTTCGACTTGCCGCCGGCGACACCGACGCCGTCCTTGATCCGCTCGGCGTAGGTCACGCAGACATAGTGATCGCCGGCGTCGCACGCCGACTTCATGATCTCGGTCGCGCGCACCTGGTCCGGCTTGCCCATCCCGCGCCCGAGCCGGTACATCTGCGCGAGCGTGCCGCACTCGCGCGTGTTGAGCTCGCATGCGCGCTCGGCGAGCTCGAGCGGGTAGGTCGCCTTGGGATCGGCGTCCGACAGCCGGCGCGCCGCGATCCCGCAGCTCTCGGCGTTCTCGAGCTCGCACGCCTTCACGTAGCTGTCGACCGCGTCCTTCGTGTCACCCTTGTCGCGGTCGAGGATCTTGCCGACGCGGTGGCAGCCGTCGCCGAAGCTCTCGGCACACGACTGGCGATACGACGCGAGCGCGGCCGCCGGATCCGCCTTGACGCCGAGCCCGGCCTCGAGGAAGTAGGCGCGCATGTAGCACGCCATCCCGCTGCCCGGGCAGGCGAGCAGCTTGTGGGCCTTCTCGTACTTCGCCTTGGCATCGGCGGCGTCCTTGGCGCCGCCGTAGCCGTGATCGATCATCAGCGCGAGGTAGCCGCACGCGACGCCGTCGTCCTTCGTGCAACCCTTGTCGAACCAGCCGCGCGCCTCTTTGGCCTCGTCGGCGTCGAGCGCGACCGAGCCGCGCTTCTGGCAACCGGCGCCATCGCCGAGCTCGCAGCCCTTCTCGAACAGCGCGTTCGCCTTGTCACGGTCCTTGGCGACCGCGCGGCCGCGGCCGCTCTGGTACATCACGCCGAGCTGGAGGCATGCCGGTGCGTACCTCGCGGTGCATGCCGACTCGAACAGCGTGAACGCGCGTTTCGGATCGGTGCCGACGGCGTCGAGGCCATTGACGTAGCTCTCGGCCGGCGTCTTCTGGCGCGCCTGCGGTCGCTTGATGCAGCCGTTGGTCTGCGTGTAGATGAAGTGCGCCGGATCTTTGCACTTGGGCTTCGAGATGTCGGCGTGCGCGACCCCGACGGTCGCGACCATGGCGAGAGCGATCACGAGAGCGCGCATCAGTCACCTTTCGCACAGCGGAAGCCGAGCTCGTTGTCGGTCGACGACGGGTCGATCGCCTGGCGGTTGTCGATCGAGATCACGATCTCCTTGTCGTCGGCCGCGATCCGGTACGACGAACCGCGCACGACCATCTCCGGATGCTTGATCGAGTACGGCGACGCGGTCCACTCGAGCAGGCTGCCGAGCATGTCGCACAGCCCCGCCGGCGAGCAGTCATCGCGATCGGTCGTCAGGTCCGCGAGCGTGTCGCTGCGCCTGAGGCGCGCGCGCGCGCGATCGTTCGGCGTCGAGCGCGCCGCGGCCTCCCACTCGTCTTCGGTCGGCAGCCGCTTGCCGACCGCCTTGCACGCGGCAGCCGCGGTCGCCCAATCGACGAACCGCGCCGGCGTCGCGTCGGGATCGGCCTTCTGCTTGGCCGCGATCGCGGCGGGCAGGGCGGCGCCGAGCGCCTTGGCGAGCTCGCCCTTGGTCATCTCGCGGCGATCGATCCAGAACGCGCCGAGCTCGACCTTGGCGTAGTGGCGGTCGTCTCCCCGGGCGTTCTTGACCCCGAGCTCGTAGGTCTTGCCGTCGAATCGCACCATCGTCGCCGCGCGTGGGTCGCCGGCCGGGGCATCGATCGCGACCATCACGGCGGCGTCGATCGGCGGCGGTGGTGCCGCGTCGATCGGTCGCGCGATGGCGATCGCCGCGTCGGGCACGACCTTGTCGGCGCCGCGATGCAGGAGGCCGAACGCGACGGCGCCACCGATGATCACGGCACCGACGCCGAGCACGATCGGCAGCTTCGACGGCGGCCTGCCCTCGGACAGCGGAGGCGGGATCGTCGATGGCGGCGCCACGCTGGCCGTCGGTGGTGGCGGCTTCACCGGCGCGGGATCCGGCGTCGCGGTGCGCGCGAGCTCGACCGACTGCTCGACCGCCAGCCGCGCGCTCGGGACTGGCGTTCCGGTCGCGACCAGGCGCACGGCCGCCAGCTCGCGCCGCATCGCCTCGGCATCCTGCGGCCGCGCTGCGGGATCCGACGAGATACATCGCTCGATCAGCTGGTAGATCTCGGGCGGCAAGCCGGGGCGGACGTCGCGCAGCGAGTCGAGCTCCG
Organism: Haliangiales bacterium; assembly: GCA_038321315.1. Taxonomy (GTDB): domain Bacteria; phylum Myxococcota_A; class Polyangia; order Haliangiales; family Haliangiaceae; genus JABFXX01. The sequence continues at coordinate 4,829 of JBBQEX010000070.1, forward strand.
CGCGCAGCACCTTCTGCAGCACGCTCGTGATCGTGTCGCCGCCGAACGCCGCGTTGCCGCTCAGCATCTCGTAGAGGATGAGGCCCATCGCGTAGACATCGCTCCACGGCCCGATCTCGCCGACGCCCGCCGCGATCTGCTCGGGTGCCATGTACGACGCGGTGCCGACCAGCGTGCCGGTGCGCGTGAGATCCGAGTCGGCCGAGCGCACGCGTGCGATGCCGAAGTCGACCAGCTTGGGCGCCTCGCCGTCGTCGGTGTGCGCCACGAAGATGTTGTCGGGCTTGAGATCGCGATGGACGATGCCGGCCTTGTGCGCGGCCGCGAGCCCGCGCAGCGCGCCATCGGTGATCATGTGGACGCGCGCGAGATCCATCAGGTTCGGTGCGACCTGGATCTCGGAGCGCAGCGGGTGACCGTCGAGCAGCTCCATCACGAGGTAGAGCGTGCCGTCGGCTTCGGTGCCGAAGTCATAGACCTTCACGACGTGGGTCGTGTTGAGCGCCGCGACCGCCGCGGCCTCGCGCTGGAACCGCGCGCGCGCCGACTCGCTCGACGCGACCGCGGGATTCATCACCTTGATCGCGACGCGACCGCGCGTGTCGGGGTTCGACGCCTTGTAGACCGCGCCCATCCCGCCGGTGCCGAGCAGCGCCTCGATCGTGTACTTGCCGATCTGGTTGCTCTTGAGCAGCAACGTCGTATCGGTGGGGCACGCCTTCCAGTCGGAGGGGTACTCCGAGCGACATGCCGGGCAGAACACGGAGCCATCTTACGGCATGGCGCGTGGCAAATTGCGCGACCGGGCGTGGAGACACCGATCGACACCCGAGCCTAAGATTAGGCGGTGCGAGCGCTCGTATTCGGCCTCGGCATGGGCCTGTTCGCCGTGGCACCCGCGCACGCCGAGGGGCCGGTCCCGCTGATCCCGGCGCTCCAGCCGCCGCCGGTCGCGGCCTCGCCCGTCCCGCCACCAGCTGCCATCGTCGCTCCCGCACATCCGAGCAGCGCCCCGAGCACCGCCAGCACCGCCGGGGCGACGACCGACTGGATGGCGACGCTCGGCACGCTCGAGCGCCAGAGCGTCGGCCGCGTGCTCGCCGCGCGCGGGTACGTCGTCGAGCCCGATCCGACCGGCAAGGTGATCGGCGAAGTTCACATCTACAACGAGAACGTGTTCGCCGAGAAGAACCGCTACCTGCAGTTCTTCAATCACTTCCACCACACGACGACCGAGGCGGCGATCGCCAAGGAGCTGGTGATCGGGAAGGGCGAGGTGTGGGACCAGCAGCGCGTCGAGGAGACCGCGCGCCGGTTGCGCGACCCGCTGTGGACCTCGGTGGTCGCCGTGATCCCGGTGGTGGCCAAGGATCCGGCGCAGGTCGATCTCCTCGTCGTCACCCGCGACGTCTGGAGCCTGCGGCTCAACACGAAGTACGCGTTCTACGCCGACAACAAGATCAAGAAGCTGACGAACCTCACGATCTCCCTGTCGGAGAACAACTTCCTTGGCCGCCGCGCCGTGCTCGCTGCCGGGTTCGCGATGGATCAGAGCGAGGTCTCGACCGGGCCGATCTTCATCGACAAGAACGTGGCCGGCGAGCACCTCGATCTACGCGTGCGCGCCAACGCGCTCTACAACCGCGACGCGCTGATCCAGCGCGGCACGCTCGATCGCGAGGGCAGCGACAGCTCGATCTCGCTGTCGCGGCCGTTGTGGTCGCTCGCCAGCAAGTGGGGCTGGGGCGCGACGTTCGGGCACACCTACGCGGTGTCGCGCTCGTTCATCGGCACCAACGTGCGCACGTACGACAACCCCGACACGCCCGACGTCGTCGAGGCGAACCCGTATGTCTACCAGAGCAAGGTGATCGTCGGCTCCGCGAGCGTGACGCGCCAGTGGGGCGACAACAGCCTCAAGCAGACGCTCGCCCTCGGCTACGAGGCCACGAGCCAGCGCGAGCTGCCGTTCAAGTTCGACGGCGACGCCGCGGCCCGCGCGGCGTTCATCCGCGACGTGCTGCCGCGCACCGAGGTCACGTCGGGCCCGTACATCAGCTACGGCGGGTTTCGCGCGCGCTACCGGACGCTGCGCAACCTCAGCACCTACGACCTCGGGGAGGACGCGCGGTTCGGACCCGACTACAGCCTGTCGCTGTCGACCGGCCTGAAGCTCCTCGGCGGCGATGCCGACTACGTGCGCGGCACCGCCTCGGCCGGCTGGACGTTGCCGTGGTGTCGCGACGGCTTCGTGCGCCTGTCGGGCACGGTGTCGATGCGCCGGCAACCGGGGCTCGACCTCGGCCACAAGTACATCGACAACAGCAGCTCGACGACGCTGCGGGTGGCGACGCCGATCCGCTGGCACGGCCGCATCGTGTTCCAGAGCCAGCTCTCGACCCGATGGAACGAGACGCAGAACCGGTTCTACACGATCGGATCCGACAGCGGCCTGCGCGGCTTCGTGATCGACGAGTTCCGCGGTCGCCGGTTCTTCTCGACCCAGATCGAGGCGCGCTCGATCCCGATCCCGATCTGGGTGTTGCGGGTCGGCGGCGTCGCGTTCTACGAGCTCGGGGGCGCGGCGAACGCGCTCGATCACCTGCCGCTCCACCAGGACGTCGGCGTCGGCTTTCGCGCGCTGATCCCGCAGACGTCGCGCGAGCTATTTCGGTTCGACTTCGCGTTCCCGCTCGACGGCAAGCAGGCCGGCGCGCTGCGCTTCCTCGCCGGCTTCGAGTCGGCGTTTTGACGTCTGGTGCACGAACCGCAGGACGAGCCCGATCGCCGTCACCGTGAGCCCGGCGGACAGGCCCCACCAGATGCCGGTGATGCCGAGCGCCATGCCGAAGCCGACACCGAGCGAGATCGGAAACCCGATCAGGTAGTGGCCGACGAGGTTTGCCCATAGGGTCGCGCGCGTGTCACCGAGGCCGCGCAGCGCGCCGGCGCCGACCGCCTGGAGACCGTCGGAGAGCTGGAACAGCGCCGCGATCTGGAACAGCGGGATCGCCGCGGCGACCACCATCGCGTCGTGGGTGAACAGCGCGGCGAGCGGACCGCCGAGCGACACGAACGTCACGCCGAAGCACGCCATCGCCGATGCGCCGACCACGAGCCCGATCAGGCCGCGGCGCCGCGCGAGCGCGACATCGCCGGCGCCGATCGCGAGCCCGACGCGCACGCTGGTCGCGCTGCCGACGCCGACCGCGACGGCGAACGTGAAGCTGGACAGGTTGAGCGCGATCGCGTGCGCCGCGGCGGGCACCTTGCCGAGCCGCGCGGCGAGCACGGTCGCGACACCGAAGATCGCGACCTCGGAGAACAGCTGGCCGCCGACCGGCAGGCCGTAGCGCAGGATCGCGCGGAGGTCCTTGCCGGTCGACGCCGGGCGCGGCGTCGCGCCCTCGATCCGGTGCAGCGCGCGGAAGTAGATCGCGAGCGTGATCACCTGCACGCCCGACGTCGCGATCGCCGCGCCGGCGATCCCCATCGGTGGGACGTGCAACGCGGGCACGCCGTAGATCAGGAGGAGGTCGAGGCCGAAGTTCGCGATGTTCCCGGCGACGACCGCGAAGATCAGCGGGCGCGTCACCGAGTGCGCCGCGAGGTAGCTGCGCGCGGCGACCGAGAGCAGGAACGGCACGATGCCGACCGCGCGGAGATCGATGTAGACGCGCGCGTCGAACCCGACCGCCTGGTCGACGTGCGCGAGATCGAGCGCGAGCGGCGTGGCGAGCACGACGAGCGTGCCGGCCAGCCCGACGAGGATCGCGAGGCGCAACCCGGCGCCGAGGTAGCGGCGGGCGTCGTCGGGGCGGTTGCCGCCGAGCGCCTGCGGCACGACGGTGTCCATCCCCATGAGGATGCCGAGCCCGATCGCGACGACGACGAACAGGAGGTTGCCGCCGGTCCCGGCCGCGGCGAGCGCGGTGTCGTCGTAGCGCCCGAGCAGCAGCGCGTCGACCGTGTTCATCAGCTGGAAGCCGAGCTGCTGCAGCGCGAGCGGGATCGCGAGCTTCACCTGTTCGCGCAGCTCCGACATCAGAGCTTCTGGATCGGGAGGCCGAGCGCGGCGAGCGCGGGCCCGAGCTTCTGCCAGTCGCCGACCACGACGATCGACGGCTGGCTCCACGCGTCGTCGATCGCGGCGCGCGCGGCGGTCGCGGTGATCTGCTCGATCCGCTCGCGGTACCCGTCGAACGTCAGCTCGCGATTCTGGACCACGAGGCGCTCGAGCGCGCGCGTCGTTCCCGCGGTGGTCTCGAACACGCCCGAGACGCCGCGCAACATGAGCGACCGGGCGCGCGCGAGCTCGGCCGGCGTCGGCTCGATCCGGCGCGCGGTTTCGATCAACGCGCGCAGCTCGCCGATCGTGCGCGCGGCATTCGAGGTCGAGGTCGACGTCACGATCGACCACGTCGAGCCGAGCTGGCCGCGCCAGAAGCTCGAGGCGGCGCCCGACGTGACGCCGAGCTCCTCGCGCAGCCGGCGATCGAGGCGCGATCCCGGTCCGCCGCCGAACACCTGGTTCGCGACGTCGGCCGCGAGCCGATCGCCGCCGGCGAGCTCGACCTGCTTGCCGATCACGATCGCGGCCTCGGTCGCGCCCGGCCGATCGAGGAACGCGAGCACCGGCGCGCGCGCGGGCCCGACGTGCGGCGGCGGCGCCAGCGGTGGCACGAGCACGGCCCAGTCGCCGAACGCGGTGACGACCGCGCGCTCGAGCTCGGCGGCTGGCGCGCCGCCGACGACGATCACGGTCGTGGTCGCCGGGCCGTACGCGCGCTCCCAGAACGCGCGGCAGTCGGCGGCGCCGATCGTGGCCACCGACGCGGCGACGCCCTCGGCGGGGTGCCCGTACGGATGCGCGCCGAACACCACGCGGTCGAACGCGAGGGCGGCGACCGTGCGCGGGCGATCGTCCTCGGCGGCGAGCTCGGCGATCCGGATCGCGCGGATCCGCTGGAGGTCGCGATCGTAGAGGTGCGGCTGGCGGATCGCGGCGGCGACCAGCGCGAGCGTGGCGTCGAGGTGATCGGCGAGCGTCGTCGCGTGGAGGCTCGCGTAATCGGTCGCGATGTCGACGTCGAGGTGCGCGCCGGCGGCCTCGACCTGGCGTGCGAACGTGTCGGCGTCGAGCGCGCCGGCGCCCTCGTCGAGCAGGTCGGCGGTGAGCGCCGCGAGCCCGGGCTGCGCGCCGTCCTCGCGACTACCGGCGGCGCGATGGATCGTGGCGACCGAGATCAGCGGGAGCCGCGGCTCCTCGACGATCACGAGCCGCAGGCCGTTCGGCAGGCTGTGATCGACGATCGTCCGATCGCGCGCCGGCGGATCGGCCTCGGGAGCCGGCGGGTGCGCCCAGTCGATCGCGGTCGGCCAGATCGACGGCGGCAGGTGGCTCGGCGAGTCGGGCGGTGGGTGGTGGCAGGCCGCGAGCGCGAGCGCGACCACGAGCACGACGCACCTCATCGCGGACTCACGATCGCGGTGACCGCGGCGGTGTCGGCGAGCCAGGTCGCCGCGATCGCGGCGAGCGCGGCGCGATCGACGCCGAAGCTCGCGCGCACCGCGGCGATCGAGCCGTGCCAGGCCTCGAACCGCGCGAACGCCTCGGCGCGGAACGCGAGGTTCTCGAGCGACTCGACGAACCGGGCGTCGAGCACGGCGCGCGCGGGCGCGAGGTCGGCCTGGCCGAGGTCGCCGATCGCGGCGAACACCGCGGCGCGCATGACCGTGGCGTCGGTCTGCCCGACGACGACCTCGATCGTGAGCCGGCCGCCGTCGGCCGCGGGGACGAGCGTGGTGCGGATGTCGGTCGCGGACCGCAAGCGCTGCTGGATCAGCCCGTGCTTTCCGCCGAGCAGCTGCGCCGCGACGCCGATCGCCGCGGTGGCCGGCGCGTACGGCCGATCGGTGCGGAACGCGATCACCAGCTTGCGCGCGGGGATGTCGTCGGCGAGCTCGATCATCACCGGATGCGCGAGCGGCGCCGGCGTCGCGACCGGGCGCGAGCTCGCCGGCGCGCGCGGGATCCAGCCGAAGTCGCGCTCGATCAGCTTGCGGGTGGCAACCGGCTCGAACCGCCCGGCGATCACGAGTGTCGCGTGTCCCGGATCGTCGTGCGTGCGCCAGAACGCGGTGAAGTCCTCCGGATCGATCGCCGAGCCGTCGCCGAGCGCGGCGGGACGCGCCGGGTCGAGCGCGTGCGCGACCGCGAGCTCGGTCGCGCGCGCGTGGCGGTCGGCCGCGATCGCGTCGCGGGCCTCGACGAAGCGGTTCGCGCGGAGCCCCTCGGGCAGGCCGTACATCCGCTCGGCCTCGAGCTGGAGCACGAGCCCGAGGGCGCCGGCCGGCACGACCGCGACGAGGCTCGTGTGATCGGCGGCGAGCGTGACGTCGGTCCAGCCCCCGGCGGCCTCGATCCGCCGCTCGTACTCGCCATCGCCGAGGTGGTGCGAGCCGCGGAACGCGAGGTGCGTGGCGAGGGCGGGGCGACCGCGTGTGTCGTCGTCGCTGCCGCTCGCGTACCACGCGTGCATCGCGACGGTCGCGACGTCCGGATCGGGCGCGAGCACGACGGTGAGGCCGTTCGCGAGCACGAAGCGCTCGGTCGGCAGCGTCGGCTCGGCGTGCGCGGTCAGCGCGACCGCGAGGATCGCGCAGCCGGCGAGGGTCCGCATCAGGGAAACGGGCGCGGGGTCATCGGCGCGTTCGCGAACGTCAGGTTCTTCGCGACGAGCTTGGCGAGCTCGAGCCGGCGCGCGGTGTCGGTGCCGACCACGCGCACGTAGCACGGCGCGTCGTCGTCGATGAAGATCAGGCCGCGGCCGTGGTGATCGAGGCCCTTGGCGCCGACGTCGACCGCGGCGGCCGGCTCGGGCGGACGGATCTCGATGCCGGCATCGGTCGGCTTGATGCCGGCGTCGGCGGCCGCGTTGTAGGCGTTGACCAGCTCGGCGCTGGTCTCGGCGTACTGCTGGAACAGCGCGTCGGCGGTCTTCTTGTAGTTCGCGCGGCAGTCGAAGTCGAACGTCCAGTACTCCTGGGCGGTCGGGGTCGTGACCTGGTAGCTGCACGGCGGAGCGATGCCCTTGGTCACCGACGACGACGGCATCGCTTCGGCGGTCCCGCCGAGCGCCGTGCCGACCGCGGCGAGCGTGGCGATCGACTCGCACTTGAAGTCTGACGGGAACACCCCGGCGAGCTTCATCGGCTTCTCGGCCGTCTTGTCGGTCGGCTGCGTTGCCTCGGCGCCACCGGGCTTGTCGCAGGCGACCAGGGCGAACAGCAAGATGGTGCGACGCACGGCGCGCCGACGGTAGCGCGACCCTCGCATCAGCTCAACCTCGGGTCCGCTAATCCGTATCGGCGGTCGCATCGGTGTCGCGCCCGGTCATCGTCGTCGTCGCGTCGTAGATCATGCGCAGCTCGGCGACCTCGGAGATCGCCTCGGCGAGCGCGAGGAGCGGGCTCGGCTTGCGCGCCTCGTCGAGGTGGATCGTGCCGCCCGCGCGCCGCTCGACGTACGCGACGTAGAGCCCGCCACGCCGCATCACCACGACGACCGAGCGCAGATGGAACAGCGGCACGCTGAGCCGTTTCTGGATCCCGAACGCGCGCTGCTCGATCCGCAACAGGCCGTCGTCGCGATCGAAGATCAACGTGCGCTCGAGCGTCGCGAGCAAGAGGCCGCCCGCGGTGAGGAGGCCGCCGCCGATCCACGTCCAGGTCGCGCCGATCATCGCGAGCCGCACGCCGATCGCGACGATGGCCCAGCCGGTCAGCGACGTGCCGCGCGTGAGCTCGAGCTCGACGCGCTTCGGCGTCCGCTTGCGGATCCGGACGGAGCCGAGCCAGTCGAGCACTGGTAGGAAGTCTACCGGGCTTCTGGCTACCGGCTACCGGCTTCGGCCAGCACTCAGTCGGGCCCTCAGTCCTCGAACGCGCCGCCGTCGGGACCGTCGCCGCCGTCGTCGCCAGCGGCATCGCCACCCGCTTCGCCCGCGGCGAGCTCGGGCGGATTCGGGCCACCCGGCTTCCACTCGCGCGCACGACCACCGCGACCACGCCGGCGCCGCCGCCGACGCTTGCGCAGCGGCTGGCCGTCGGGGCCGAGCTGCACCGGGCCGCTCGGCGCGCCGTTGCCGTTGGACTGGCCATTCGGCGCGCCGTTGGACTGGCCATTCGTCGTCGCGCCGTTGGTCGGCTCGAAGAACTGGACTGGCGCGTCGCCAGCCGGAAGCTGGTGCTGCGGCTGACCGTTGGCGCCCATCGGCTGACCCTCGCGCCGACGCCGGCGACGGCGGCGACGCCGCTTGGCCTCACCGTCGGGACCGACCGCGGCACCCGGCGGATCGATCGGGCGCGGCGGCCCATCGAACCGGCGCTCGCCACCGCCACCGCTACCGTTCCGCTCGCGATTCGGGTAGCGCCCACCGCCACCGCCCGGACGATCGAACCGCGTGCGACCGCCGTTCTTGCGTCCACCACCACCGCCGCTGCGGCGCGCGGTGCCGGCATCGTTGGGGTTCGCCGACGCGACCGGGTTGCTCGCGATCCGCATCGGCCCGCGGACGTACTCGATCACCGGGCCACCGGCACCGCCGCCGCGCATCCGCGGCTGGGCCTCGGGGATCGGCGACGCGGTCGACATCACCGGCGTCGTGAAGGCGCTCTTCGGCGGCAGCATCGAGCGCCGCTTGCGGCGACGGCGACGCCGACGCCGGCGTGCCTCGGCCGCGCTCGCGGAGCGCGCGTCGTCGGCGAGCTCGCCGGGCCTCGGCTTGGCGACCTTGGGAACCCGCTTGCGCGCGAGCACCGTGATCTCGCCGGTCCCCTCGATGCCTTCCTCGGCGAGCTCGGCGGCGGTCTTGTCGATGACCTCGATGTCGTCATCGTCATCGTCGTCGTCATCGTCATCGTCATCGTCGTCGTCGTCGTCATCGTCGTCGAGATCGTCGTCGCCGCCTTCGCCGTCGATCTCGTCATCATCCTCGTCGTCGTCGTCGAGATCGTCGTCGTCGTCGTCGGGCTTGGCCGGATCCGCCGGGGCCACGGCCTTGGCCTGGACGACCGGTGGTTCGGCGGCGCGGCCCGGCGGTGGTGCGGCCGCGACGGCCGCGTTGTGCCCGGCGCGGCGTAAAACCGTCGATGGCTTGGCCGGCGCGATCGGCGCGGTGACCGCCTCGCCCGGCGCGATCGCGGCGGCGGCGACCTGCGGCTGATCGATCCGCACGATGCGCGCCTTGATCTCGCGTCGCGGGCGCTCGAGCTGGCTGGTGCCTTCCTCGTCGAGCTGGCGGGTCAACAGCGCTCCGAACCGCGTCGCCTCGGTCGAGGCGGCGAGGGCGGCCTCGCGCGATCGCAGGCAGTTGTCGCAGCGCCCGCAGCGCGGCGGCTCGGGCTCGCCGAGGTACTCGAGGACGACCTGGTTCCGGCACCCCGGTGCCTTGACGTAGCCGAGCAGCGCATCGAGGCGCTGGCGATCGGCGATCCGGCGCGCCTCGTACTGGCGCGCGCGATCCATCAGCGCCTGCAGCGTCGGCGGTGGCTCGGAGATCGCGAACAGCCCGGGCTCGGTCTCGACGATGAAGCCCTCGTCCTTGAGCAGCCCGAGCACGGTGCGCGTGCGCTGCTGGCCGACACTCGACGACAGCGCGACGTTGACCACGTTCGGGACGGCATCCTCCGCGAGCCGTCCGGTCGCCTGGCCGAACGCGTCGAGCGCGTCGTAGACCATCTTGACCTGGCGCTTGGTCGGGTACGTGCCCGACAGGAAGTACTCCTGAATCGCGACGTCGTCGGGCGAGAACAGCAGCACGCAGCGCGACGGCCTGCCATCGCGACCGCCACGACCGGCCTCCTGCGCGTACGACTCGAGCGATCCCGGCACGTGATAGTGCAGGACGTTGCGGATGTCGGGCTTGTCGACGCCGAGGCCGAACGCGTTCGTCGCGATCATGATCTGCTCGTGCGAGGCCATGAACGCTTCCTGCGACGCCGTGCGTTCGTTCTTGTTCATCTTGCCGTGGTACTTGGCGACCGGGATGCCGTGGCGGGTGAGGGACTCGTAGAGCTCCTCGACCTTCTTGACCGTCGCCGCGTAGACGATGCCGGGGCGCGGCAGCTTCTTCAGCAGCGTGACCAGCGTGCGCATCTTCTCGTCCTCGTCGGAGAAGACGATCACCTCGTAGTGCAGGTTCGGGCGATCGAACGTCGTCGTGACGGTCGTCGCCTTCTCGATCCCGAGCTGGAACAGGATGTCGTCGCGGACGTACGGTGGGGCGGTCGCGGTGGTCGCGAGCACCGGCGGGTTGCCGAGATCGTCGAGCGCCATGCGCAGCGACAGGTACGCCGGCCGGAAGTCGTGGCCCCACTGCGACACGCAGTGGGCCTCGTCGACCACGAAGCGCGACACGCCGACGCCGCCACACGCCTCGCGCAGGAACACGCGGAACTCCGGGTCCGCCATGCGCTCGGGTGTGGTGAGCAGGAGCTTGCCGCCCGGCGCGAGGATCATCGCGTTGACCTCGCGGCGTTGCTTGACCGTGAGCGTCGAGTCGATGCGCACGGCGCTGACGCCCTTGGCGACCATCTTGTCGATCTGATCCTTGATCAGGGCGATCAGCGGGCTGACCACGACGGTCACGCCGGGGAGGACAACCGACGGCAGCTGGTAGAGCAGCGACTTGCCGCTGCCGGTCGGCATCACGGCGAGCAGGTCCTCGCCGTCGAGCAGGTGCTCGAACGCCTCGGCCTGGCCGGGGCGGAACGTCTTGATGCCGAGGACCTTCTGACCGACGCCGAGCAGCGCGCCGACCTTCTTGGGGAACTTGGCGCCCTCGATCGGGATCGGCCCGTTCAGATCGTAGACCGGCTTGGGCGGCGGTGGCGGCGGTGGCGGTGTTGGAGGTGGTGGCGGCGCGGCGACCAGAGCCGGCTTTTTCGCGCGTGACGCTGCCTTCTTCGGTGGCGGCTCGGGCTCGGGCTCGGGCTCCACCGGTCGGGCGCGTGGCTTGGCCTTCGGCGCTGCCGACGGCACTTTCTTCTTAGGCTTGGCGCTCGATCGCGCCGTGGACCGCTTCGTCGTTGACATAGACCTCCGGACTTGAGGCGTCCGGCCGGACACGAAGCGTCTTTCGCAGACCGCTTCGCGTCTCCCAACTATCACCATACCCATCGGGCACCTGCAAGTGCGATCCCTGGAAAACCAGCGGAACGCGATACAGTGATATGACGCTTGCGATGGCGAGTGACCGGCCGGTACGGGAAGCCGAGAACCGGCTCGAGCGGTTCAACGCCGACCGCGAGCACCTCCTCGGCGAGGTCGAGCGGCGCGTGGTCGCGCGACGGGTCAACGACAGCAAGGCCGGCGGCGATGCCTCGCTGGAGTACGTGCTCAACGACGTCGCGTTCTGCGAGATCAAGCGGCTCGAGGCGGCCAAGGGCAAGGGGCTCGATCGGTGGCGCGACCTGTCGCGGCGCCTGCTCGCGATGTCCGACGACGACAAGCAGGCCGAGCTCCGCGCGCTCGTCCGCCACTACGGCCACGATGTGGTCGGCAACTTCGATCCGCGGGTCTACAAGTTCGCGACCGGGCTCATGCCGTCGGCGCTCGACTTCCTGTTCTCGCCGGTGCGCAGCGTGCGCGAGGGCGTCTCGGCGCTGCGCCACGTCGACGCGCGGATCCACGCCGACGGCGAGCTCGACCTCGTCCGCGCATGCGCCGAGCGCGGCACGATCGTCGTCACGCCGACCCACAGCTCGAACATGGACTCGCCGGCGATCGGCCTCGCGCTGATGCGCGCCGGGTTGCCGCCGGTGACCTACGGCGCCGGCAAGAACCTGTTCTCGAATCCGTTCATCTCGTTCTTCATGCGCAACCTCGGCGCGTACCGCGTCGATCGCCGCCTGCGGTTCAAGCTCTACAACGATGTCCTGAAGGAGTACTCGACGGTGCTCCTCGAGCGCGGCTACCACTCGCTGTTCTTCCCCGGCGGGACGCGCTGCCGGTCGAACATCATCGAGAAGCAGCTCAAGCTCGGCCTGCTCGGCACGACCGTCACGGCGTACAAGAACAGCGTCCGCGAGGGCGCGCCGCAGAAGCGGATCTACATCGTGCCGGCGACGATCAACTATCGCCTCGTGCTCGAGGCCGAGACGCTGATCGACGACTACCTCGCCGAGACCGGCAAGAACCGCTACATCATCACCGACGACGAGTTCTCGCGCCTCGGCCGGCTCGTCGAGTTCTTCCGCAAGATCCTGGTGCACGAGGGCTCGGTGATCGTGCGGTTCGGGCGCCCGCTCGACGTGTTCGGCAACGACATCACCGATGACGGCGAGTCGATCGATCGCGCCGGCCGCATCGTCGATCCGGCGAGCTTCGTGCGCGGCGCGACCGGCGAGGTGTCCGACGACGACCAGCGCGACGCCGAGTACACCCGCACGCTCGGGCGCCGGCTCGCCGCGGTCTACCCCAAGTTGACCGTGTTCCACCCGACGCACCTCGTCGCGCGCGCCCTGTACGACGCGATCGCCGAGCGCCACGGGACCCGCGATGTCTATCGCCTGATCCGTGCGCCGCAGCCGACCCTCGAGGTCCCGCTCGACACCGCGATCGGCCACCTCGTCGGGCTGCGCACGCGCCTGACGCAGCACCCGGAGTGGGGCCAGGAGCACCCGCAGCTCGCCGGCAAGACGGCGCTCGAGCTGGTCGACGACGCGGTCGCCGGCCTGTCGGGCTATCACACGCGCCCGGTGATCGTGCGGCGCGGCGACACGCTCAGCGTCGACGACGTCAAGCTGCTCTACTACTACGCGAACCGCATGGCCCACATCGCGCCGGAGCGCGCGTGAGCCGCGCGGACACGATCGGCGTCGTCGGGGCCGGCACGTTCGGCACCGCGCTGGCGTCGGCGCTCGCGCGCGCCGGCAAGCGCGTCGTCCTCTGGTGCCGCGATCCCGCGGTGGTCGACGAGATCGAGCGGACGCGCCGGTGTCCGCGGCTGCCCGAGGCGCCGCTGCCCGAGCCGCTGATCGCGACCGCCGATCCCAAGCGGCTCGCCGCCGAGGCGCGGTTCCTCGTGCTCGCCGTGGTGTCGACCGACGTGCGCGAGCGCGCCCGGGAGCTCGGCAACGTGCTCGACGGCAGCCACATCGTCGTCCACGCGATCGGTGCGCTCGCGGCCCCGATGAGCGGGGCACCGGAGGGCGTCGAGCGGGTGTCCGAGGTCGTCGCGCTCGGCATCCCGACGCTCAAGATCGGCGCGCTCGCCGGCCCCGCGCTGCCCAACGATCTGGTCGACGGGAACTTCGCGTCGATGGTCGTCGCCTCGGCGTTCGACGAGGTCGTCGCCGAGGGCCGCCGGCTGCTCAACGTGCCGCCCGCGCTTCGCGTCTACGGCAGCAAGGATCTCGTCGGGGTCGAGCTCGCGTCGGCGCTGTCGGGCGCCTACACCGTCGCGCTCGGGCTGTGCGACGAGCTCGCGGTCGGCGACGGGCCGCGCGCGGTGCTCGTGACCCGCGCGGTCGCCGAGGCCTCGCGGCTCGGGATCGCCGCCGGCGCCGAGGCGCGCACGTTCGCCGGGCTCGCCGGGCTGGGCAACCTGCTCGTGCGCGCGCACGGCGATCGGTCGCCCGATTACGTCCTCGGGCGCACGCTCGCCGCGGGCGGCAAGCAGACCGTGACCGAGGGCAGTCGCGCCGCCGCGGCGATGGTGCAGCTCGCCGCGTCGCTGCGCGTGCGCATGCCGGTGCTGCAGGGCGTCGCCGCGATCCTGTCCGGCCGGCTCGCCGCGCGCGAGGCCGTCAAGTTGATCGGCGACCAGGTCGCGACCGAGGAGTGATGCGGATCGCGCTCGCGATCGCGGTGGTCGCGCTGGTCGGCTGTCATCGCCACCGCGACGGGACCGAGACGTTCCCGCTCGTGCCCGGGCTCGCGATCGCGTGCTTCCAGCCGGCGATCGGCACGGGCTACGCGGTCGTCGACGATCGCCGCGAGCTCGTCGTCGATCGCGACCATCGCGTCACCGTGGTCGGCCTCGCGCCCGACGTGTCGCTCGCGTCGCTCGCGTTCGAGGGCCTGCCGATCGGCGCGTGCACGCGCGACGGGCTCGGCCACGACATCGCACCGATCGTCACCTGCACCACGCCGGCGAGTCCCGGCCGCCACCTCGTGCGGCTGCTGTACACCAGCGCGCAGTTCGCGGTCCGCACGCTGCACGAGGTCGCGGTCACCGCCGACGCCACGGCGATCGCGACGACGCTCCGCAGCCAGTACGCGATCGCGACGCCGATCTGGCAGCGCCGCGCGAGCATCGTGGTCTACGACGGTGCGCCCGGCCTCGCGACGCCGGCCCGCGAGGTCGCGCGCGGCGAGGCCTCGCTCGATGGCTCGGTCGCGATCCTCGGCGCCCCGGCGCGCGCGGTCACCGCGCGGCTCGTGCGGGTCTACGAGGGCGCGATCCACGACGCGACCACGCCACCGTCGGTCGTCGAGGGCTGGGCCGCGGAATCGCAGGACGCGGTCTGGGTGTGGCTCGAGCTCGAGACCACGCTGTCGCACGGCCCGGTGTTCGCGCGGGTGATCGAGGACGGCGAGGTCCACGAGATCGACGTGACGTCCGAGGGCCGGCACGACGGCGCCCGCGTGCTCCGGTTGCCGCTGTGGATCGATCGCGATCTGCGCGGCGGCCGCACGCGGACCGCGAGGTCGACCATGGTCGATCACATCACGATGTCGCTGACCAACGTCGGCCCGGTCGCGCGCGACGTGTGGTTCGAGGAGCCGCTGCGTCCGCACAAGGTCCGGAAGATCGAGGACGCCGAGGCGCTCGTCACCGTGGTCGGCACCACGGCGGTGCGGGTCAAGCGTCGCGTCGAGGCCGGCGACGCCGACCGCGCGTGGTTCACGATCCGCTACGCGGACTAGGGCGTGGTGATTATCAGCGACGGCGTGTAGTTGTTCACCGCGCCGGAGCTCGCGGGAAACACCTCGAACACGTAGTCGCCGGCGGCGAGCTGCGCGCACTGCGGCGACGCGCCCGGGCACACGATCTGCTCGGTGTCGCCGAACCCGCGCGACTGGCCCTGAAGCGTCGACGTCGCGGCGTCGAACAGCCGGAGATCGAGGTCACCGCCGGGCCGGTTCATGAACGACAGCTTGATCGTCACCGTCGAGGCGTCGGGCACGGTGAACTTGTAGAAGTCGTGATCTTCGGTGGTGGTCGGGCAGATCGCGGCGGGACCCATGTCGGTCGGCGCGAACGTCGACGCGGTCGCGATCGAGTCGTTGGGCTCCATGTACGCGCACTCGGCGGCGTTGAACGGCGCGTCGATCATCGCGTCGATCGGGATCTGGCTGTTGTCGAAGTTGAGGATCAGCGAGCAGCCCGCCGAACCGCCGAACGCCAGCGCCGTGAACACAACCCGAACGGGCAGCCCCATCCCCCGCAACGTAGCGTCCGCAGGCGAAGATCGTCAAGCGTTCCTGGGCACTTAGCTCCCCAAGCTCGCTTGACCGTCGCGACCCTGCCCGGTAGGGTGCGCGTCACTTCCGATGCACCTCCAGGACTTGATCTTCACGCTCCAGAAGTTCTGGGCGGACCAGGGTTGTGTCGTCGAGCAGCCGGTCGATGTCTCGGTCGGCGCCGGCACGTTCCATCCCGCCACGTTCCTCCGCGTCCTCGGGCCCGAGCCGTGGAACGCCGCGTTCGCGCAGTTCTGTCGTCGGCCGTCCGACGGGCGTTACGGCGAGAACCCGAATCGCGCCGGCGCGTACTACCAGTTCCAGGTCGGCCTGAAGCCATCGCCGCTCCACGTCCAGGAGCTCTATCTCGACTCGCTGCGCGCGATCGGCCTCGATCCGATGAAGCACGACATCCGGTTCGTCGAGGACGACTGGGAGTCGCCGACGCTCGGCGCGTGGGGGCTCGGCTGGGAGGTCTGGTGCGACGGCATGGAGGTCACGCAGTTCACCTACTTCCAGCAGGCCGGCGGCATCGATCTCATGCCGGTCACCGCGGAGCTGACCTACGGCGTCGAGCGGCTCGCGATGTACCTGCAGAACGTCGACAACATGTTCGATCTCAAGTGGGACAAGAACGTGACGTACGGCCAGATCCGGAAGCCATGGGAAGTCGAGTACTCGACGTACCAGTTCGAGGAGATGGTCGCGAAGAACGCGTTCGCCGCGTTCGATACCTACGAGGCCGAGTGCAAGCGCCTGCTCGCGCGGCCGGCCGGCGCGCTCGTGTTGCCGGCGTACGAGTTCGCGATGAAGTCGTCGCACGAGTTCAACCAGCTCGACGCGCGTGGCGCGATCAGCGTGACCGAGCGCCAGGTCTACATCCAGCGCGTGCGCAACATGGCCAAGGCGTGCGCCGAGACCTACGTCGCGTCGCGCGCGCTGCTCGGGTTTCCGTTGCTGAACCAGTTCGGCGCGACGGCGAAGGCCGCCTACGACGCCGCGTCGGACAAGGGCGTCAACGCCGGCGCGCTCGCCGCCGCCCGCGCGATCGCACCGCACGCGAACGAGGTGACGCATGTCTGATCTCCTGTTCGAGCTCGGCTGCGAGGAGATTCCGGCGAAGATGCTCGCCAAGCAGCTCGCCGATCTGCCGGCGCTCGTCGAAGGCAAGCTTGCCGCCGCGCGGATCGCGCACGCCGGGGTCCGCGTCCTTGGCACGCCGCGCCGGCTCGCCGTGCTGGTCGCCAGCGTCGCCGATCGCCAGCCCGATCTCGACGAGGAGGTCGTCGGCCCGCCGGTGTCCGCCGCGTTCGCGGCCGATGGGACGCTGACCAAGGCGGGCCAGGGCTTCGCCGCGAAGAACGGCGTCGCGGTCGACGCGATCGCCAAGCAAGAGGTCGCCGGCAAGAAGGGCCTCTACGCGGTCGCCCGTCGCCACGTCGTCGGCGGCGAGACCCGCGCGCTCCTGCCGGGCCTGCTCGCGGAGCTGTGCGGCGCGATGGCGTGGCCCAAGTCGCAGCGCTGGGGCTGGAGCGAGACCACGTTCGTGCGTCCGGTGCAGTGGCTGGTCGCGCTGTTCGGCGGCGAGGTCGTCCCGTTCACCTGGGCTGGCACGATCTCGGGTCGGAAGACGCGCGGCCACCGGTTCCACTCGACCGGCTGGCTCGAGCTGGCCGACGGCACGAACTACGTCGAGGCGCTGCGCGCGGCGCACGTGCTCGTCGATCCGGCGGAGCGGCGCGCGCGCGTCGTCGCCGAGCTCGCACGGCTCGCGACCGAGACCGGGCTGCGCGTGCGGCCCGACGACACGCTGGTCGGCGAGGTCATGCACCTCGGCGAGTGGCCGGTCGGCCTGGTCGGCAGCTTCGACCCGAGCTTCCTCGAGGTCCCCGAGGAGATCACGGTCACCGCGATGCGCAACCACCAGCGCTACTTCGCGTTCGAAGATGCGTCGGGCAAGCTCGCGAACAAGTTCGCGACGATGATGGCGACCGCGGTCGACGACACCACGCTGGTGCGCGCCGGCAACGAGAAGGTGATCGTGTCGCGGCTGTCGGACGGCAAGTTCTTCTTCGCCGAGGATCGCAAGAGCAGCTTCGCGGCGTGGAACCAGAAGCTCGACGGCACGGTGTTCCAGAAGAAGCTCGGCGATCGCGCCAACACGATCGGCGCCAAGGTGCGTCGCATCGAGGCGATCGTCACCGCGCTCGCGCCGGACGACACCGCGGCGATCGAGGCCGCGCGCGTCTGCAAGGCCGACCTCGCTTCCAAGGCGGTCGGCGAGTTCCCCGAGCTCCAGGGCGTCATGGGCCGCCACTACGCCAAGCACTTCGGCGCGTCGCCCGCGGTCGCCGTCGCGATCGACGAGCACTGGTGGCCCAAGGGGCAGGGCGGCGCGCTGCCGACGACGCCCGCCGGCGCGCTGGTCTCGCTCGCCGACAAGATGGACACGATCGTCGGCTGTTTCGCGGTCGGCCTCGAGCCGAGCGGCTCCGCGGATCCGCTCGCGCTGCGCCGCGCCGCGATCGGCATCTGGCAGATCTTGCTCGCA
Source organism: Haliangiales bacterium (assembly GCA_038321315.1). GTDB lineage: Bacteria > Myxococcota_A > Polyangia > Haliangiales > Haliangiaceae > JABFXX01. The sequence continues at coordinate 22,852 of JBBQEX010000070.1, forward strand.
AACCCGATCGTCAAGTTCGCCACGTTGTTCGGCGCGACCCGCGACGCGCTCGCCGCGCAGGGCGTGATCCTGGCCGACGCCACCAGGCTCGACGAGTTCTTCCGCCAGCGCCTGCGCGGCATCTTCGGCGACGCCGGCATCCCGGCGCAGGACGCCGACGCCGCGCTCGCGCAGGACTTCCGCGATCCGATCGACGCCCGCGCCCGCGCGCTGGCGTGCGCGAAGATCAGCAAGGAGGCGCGCGAGGTGTTCAAGCGCGTCGCCAACATCCTCGACGACGCGCGCGGCAAGAAGCTCGAGATCGCCAACGCGTGCGATCCGCGGTTGTTCGTCGCCCAGCCGACCGTCGAGCAGGCGCTGTACGACGCGGTGTTCGCCGCGCAGGAGCGCGAGCGCCAGCCGCGCGCCGATCGCAACTACACCGCGGTGTTCGAGTCGCTCGAGCAGCTGCGCCCGACGGTCGCGATGTTCTTCGACAAGGGTGGCGTCATGGTCATGGACCCCGATCCGAAGTTGCGCGACAACCGGCTCGCGCTGCTCCACTGGTTCATCTCGCCGTACCTCGCGATCGCCGACTTCCGCGTGCTCGGCGGTGCCGCTTGACGCGCAGAGCGCCGACCGAAGGGAGGGCCCTGACGCGCGCTCGAACCAGGTTCGAGCGGAGAGCGCCGACCGAAGGGAGGGCCCCACAATGATCCACGTCAAGCAGTTCGGCGGTGGCAAGGCCGAGGGCAGCGCCAAGGACAAGGCCCTGCTCGGCGGCAAGGGCGCGAACCTCGCCGAGATGGCGTCGCTCGGCTTGCCGGTGCCGCCCGGCTTCACGATCACGACCGAGGTCTGCCGGTTCGCGATGGCGAACCAGGGCGGCTATCCCGACGGGCTGACGACCGAGGTCGACGCGGCGCTCGCGAACGTCGAGGCGCTGACGCAGACCAAGTTCGGCGATCCCGCGAACCCGCTGCTCGTGTCGGTGCGCTCGGGCGCGCCGGCGTCGATGCCCGGCATGATGGACACGATCCTGAACCTCGGACTCAACGACCAGACCGTCGAGGCGCTCGCGAAGACGTCGAAGAACCCGCGGTTCGCGTGGGACTGCTACCGCCGCTTCGTCGCGATGTACGGCGAGGTCGTGCTGCTCGTGGTCGCCGCCAACGAGCACGACGAGCCGCCGTTCGACACGATCCTCGACGGCATCAAGCGCAAGCACGCCGCGAATCGCGATCAAGATCTCCGGGAGGACGCGCTCAAGGAAGCGGTCGCCGCGTTCAAGGCCGAGATCCTGCGCGTCACCGGCACGCCGTTCCCCGACGACGTGCGCGCGCAGCTGTGGGGCGCGATCGGCGCCGTGTTCCGGTCGTGGAACAATCCGCGCGCGGACGTCTATCGCAAGATGACGAACATCCCGGCGTCGATGGGCACCGCGGTCAACGTCCAGGCCATGGTGTTCGGCAACCTCGGCGACGACTGCGGCACCGGCGTCGCGTTCACGCGCAACCCGGCGACCGGCACCGCCGAGCTCTACGGCGAGTTCCTGCTCGACGCTCAGGGCGAAGATGTCGTCGCCGGCATCCGCACGCCCGAGCCGATCTCGCAGCTCGCCAAGAAGCTGCCGGCCGCGCACGCCGAGCTCGTGAGGCTCGCGAAGGTCCTCGAGGATCACTTCCGCGACATGCAGGATCTCGAGTACACGATCCAGCGCGGCCAGCTGTTCATGCTGCAGACGCGCTCGGGCAAGCGCACCGGGATCGCGATGGTGAAGGTCGCGGTCGACCTGGTCGCCGAGGGCAAGCTGACGCCGCGCGAGGCCGTCATGCGGATCGATCCGGGCAAGCTCGACGAGGTCTTGCACCCGACGATCGATCCGAAGAACCGGCCCGCCGCGATCGCGAAGGGGCTGCCGGCGTCGCCCGGGGCCGCGATCGGGCGCGTCGTGTTCACCGCGAACGCGGCGCAGGAGTGGCACCAGCGCGGCGAGCGCGTCCTGCTCGTTCGCACCGAGACGTCGCCCGAGGACATCCATGGCATGCAGGCCGCCGCCGGCGTGTTGACCGCGCGCGGTGGGTTGACCAGTCACGCCGCCGTCGTCGCGCGCGGCATGGGCAAGTGCTGCGTGACCGCGTGCACGTCGCTGCGCGTCGATGCCGCGAAGAAGATCGCGCGCCTGGTCGGCCCGATCCCGGGCGCGGGCCACGAGCGCGTGATCAAGGAGGGCGACACCCTGACGCTCGACGGTTCGACCGGCGAGGTGTTCGTCGGCTCGCTGTCGCTGGTCCCGGCGCAGCTCGGCAAGGAGCTCGGCACGATGCTCGGCTGGGTCGACGAGATCCGCCAGATGAAGGTCCGCACCAACGCGGATACTCCGACCGACGCACGCACCGCGCGCAGCTTCGGCGCCGAGGGCATCGGCCTGTGCCGCACCGAGCACATGTTCTTCGATCCCGAGCGCCTGATCGCGGTGCGCGAAATGATCGTCGCGCCCGACGAGGCCGGCCGCCGCGCCGCGCTCGCGAAGATCCTGCCGATGCAGCGCGGCGACTTCGCCGAGCTGTTCCGCGTGATGCACGATCTGCCGGTCACGATCCGGCTGCTCGATCCGCCGCTCCACGAGTTCCTGCCCCACAGCGAGAGCGAGATCGCGGAGGTCGCGACGTCGCTCGGCGTGCCGGTCGCGACGATCGCGCAGAAGGTCGCGCTGCTGTCCGAGTCGAACCCGATGCTCGGCCACCGCGGCTGCCGGCTCGCGATCACGTTCCCCGAGATCTACGAGATCCAGGCGCAGGCGATCGGCGAGGCGGCCGCGCTGGTCGCCGCCGAGGGCATCGCGGTGCACCCCGAGATCATGATCCCGCTGGTCATGGTCCCCGAGGAGCTGCGCCGGCTGCGCGCGCTGGTGTCGGGCGCCTTCAAGAAGGCGGCGCCGGCGATCCCGTTCACGGTCGGCACGATGATCGAGTTGCCGCGCGCGTGCGTGGTCGCCGACCGGATCGCCGAGCACGCGGACTTCTTCTCGTTCGGCACCAACGACCTCACGCAGACCACGTTCGGGCTGTCGCGCGACGATGCCGGGTCGTTTCTCCCCGCGTACGTCGATGGCGGGGTGCTCGCGAACGACCCGTTCGTCGTGCTCGACCCCGACGGGGTCGGCGCGCTGATCGAGCTCGGCGTCCGCGGTGGCCGGGCGACCAAGCCGGGCCTGAAGGTCGGGATCTGCGGCGAGCACGGCGGCGAGCCGAGCTCGGTCGAGTTCTGCCATCGCGCCGGCCTCGACTACGTATCGTGCTCGCCGTTTCGCGTGCCGATCGCCCGCGTCGCGGCCGCGCGTGCCGCCCTGACGAGCCCTCGAAAGTGACCCAGATCATGCAGGCAACCATCGAGAACCCCGGGCGGTCCAAGCGCCTGGCCTATCCCATGTGGCGAACGCTCTTGCTGTTGATGACCGCTGCCTGCACCGCGTCCGGTAGCGAGGTGTCACCCCCGAACGACCAGTTCTTCTTCCCGACCGGACTCGCGGTCGCGCCCGACGACTCGGTGCTGTTCGTCGCCAACGCGAACGCCGAGCTGCGCTGGGACTCCGGCGCCCTCGAGGTCGTCGACCTCGGGATCGTCGACTCGGTGGTCAACGCGTGGACCGCGAGCAAGACGATCCCGGACGGCTGCGAGCGCGACAGCGATCACACCGAGACGCTGATCTGCGACGAGGCGATGTTCATCAAGATCGGCGCCGGCGTCCGGATCGGCAACTTCGCGACCGACATCGCGGTCCAGGACACCGGCAACAACACGCTGCGACTGATCGTCCCGACGCGCGGCGATCCATCGATCGCGTGGGCCGACTACGGTGGCGAGACGCTGGCGTGCAACTCGAGCACGAGCGAGGCGAACGCGCTGTGCGACGACGCCCACCGGCTGTCGTACGTCGATAACAACCCGGACCTCGCGTCCTTGCCCGACGAGCCGTTCTCGGTGTTCGCCGACAGCGTCGGCCAGTACGCCGTGGTCACCCACCTGACGACCGGCGCGGTCACGCTGATCGACACGCCCAGGGGCGGCGACGCGATCGTGTCCGACGTGCTCGCGGGCGTGTTCAACCCGGATCCGACGACCGGCGTGATCGGGGCGACCGGCGTGGCCGGCCGACCGAACGGCGCGAGCGGCTCGACGATCTATGTCGGGAGTCGCAGCGAGGACCGGATCCAGATGTTCAGCGTGGGCCGCCCGGTCAACGACGCGCGGCCGTTCCTCCTGACCGGCAACTACTTCTTCCTCGACGGCTACGGCAACAACTCGGGTGGCTCGATCGACACGCGCGGCATGGAGTTCTCGCCGAGCGGCGACGAGCTGTTCCTGGTCAATCGCAACCCGCCGTCGCTCCAGATCATCGACACCTCGACCAACGCGGCGGGCTTCCCGAAGAACCAGACGATCGCGGCCACCGACATCTGCCGTCAGGGTGCGCAGCTCGCGCTGATGGATGCCGGTGCGGGCCAGCGCGCGTACGTGACGTGTTTCCAGGACGGCCAGCTCTACGTCGTCGATCCGCGCGGCTCGGCGCAGGTCGACGACATCATCGAGGTCGGCCGTGGGCCGTTCGCGGTCGTCGCGGCACCGTCGCGCAAGAAGTTGTATGTCACGAACTTCCTCGAAGACACGATCGCGGTCGTCGATGCCGCACCCGGTTCGCCGACGCACGATCGTGTCGTGCTCCGCATCGGTGAAGTGAGGCCGCTGTGAACAAGCTGATCTGGATCGGCATCGCGCTGGTCGCGATGTCCTGCGGTGGCACCACCGAGACCTCACCGAGCTCGCTCAACCTCGATCGCCCGGTCGACATCGCGTTCGCCTGCTACGGCGGGCTCCGCATCACGAACGGGGCGGCTGCGACGGCCGATCAGCAGATCCTCTTGACCGCGCAGCCGCTCAACGCTTGCGACATTCGCAGCCGGCCGCGCGATGCCAACGATCAACAGCCGGTGGCGCCCGGCCAGGAGGAGATCACCGGCGCGACCCTGGTCCCGACCGCCGAGTACTACGGCTTCATCCTGCAGTCGTCGCGCGGCACCGTCGCGATCTCCCACTGGCAGCCCAAGCCGTCGTCGTCGTTCATGGGTGGCGACGTCACCGTGCTCGACGCCGATCCGTTGACGCCGGGCAAGAACAGCATCAGCGTCGGCGAGGATCCGATCGCGATCGCGACCGACGCGTCGGGATGCAAGGAGATCACGGCGAACGCCGGCTCGTGCGACCTCTCGATCCTCGACGTCACCTCGGTGGTCGACACCGATCTGACCAACGTGAAGGTCGAGCGCCAGGACGTCAAGAACGCCGCGGGCCAGCCGATCCGGTCGCGTCCGTCCGCGATGGTCGCGCAGCGCTCGATCACCGACGTCGGCTTCGCGTGCCCGGCGACCGCGACCGGCATCACGTACATCGCGTACCCGAGCTGCCACGCGGTGGCGGCGGTCGACGTCGCGACCGGCATGATCCGGGCGAGCATCACGTACGACGCGCTCGGCAACACGACGGTCCACGCCGACGGCAACCTCGTGTGCCCCGACGAGTGTGGCGGCGACGCGCTGGTCACCGCCGGGCCGCGTCCGGTCGCGATGGCGCTCGAGGAGGATCCGCGGTCGCTGCGCCGCGCGCTCGCGATCGGCAGCGACAACCTCGGCAGCGTCACGGTCGTGGATCTCGGCCCCGACTGGCTGCCGCTGGGCTCGCCGCAGACCTACGCGCTCGAGAATCCCGATGGCAAGCTCGGCGTCACGGCGCTCGCGATCTCGCCCCAGATCGGCATGGGAGGCAGCGGTGGCGTGATCAACGACGGCACCGGTCCCGGTGGTCAGGCGCAGTACGTCTACGCGGTCGCCACCGATCACACCGTGCGCGTCGTCGACATCCTCGACATCGGCAAGGAGTGCGATACCCAGGTCGATCCGCGCCTGATCCACGACCTGCGAAACGTCAAGCAGATGTCGTGCTTCGTCGTCGGCGATCCGGGGACCCCGGCGCGGCGCGCGGGCATGACGTCGCCCGGCATCAAGCTAGTCGGTGACGGCGTGCCGGTGTCGGTCGCGATCGTGCGCGCCGATCCGCTCGACGGTGATGCGCGTCCGAGCCCGTATCCGACCAAGCTGATCGGCTACTTCGCGATCGTCACCTCGTCCAGCGGCGCGACGTTCGTCGTCAACATCGATGACGACGACTTCGGCGACGTGGTCGACGCGACGAACCCGATCAAGACGCCGCTGCCACTCGCGATCGCACACCAGCTGCGCGACGGGCTGCCGTCGCGGACGCTGACGGCGTCGACGACCGGCGACACCGACGGGATGCCAATCTGCAACACCGTCGGTCCCGATCCCGACGCGACCGCCGGAAACAGCGGCGGCCCGCGCATCGTGACCGCCCCGACACGCACGATGCCAAGCGGCAACATCGCCGCCGAGAAGATCAGCAACCTGCCGTTCATCCACCAGCTCACCTGCAACGGCAGCGACGACAAGAAGCCGATCTCCGAGCTCGGCTTTGCGGCGCCGCTCGCCCAGCGCGACCTCGCGTACCCCGATCTGCGAAGCCTCATGGCCGACGAGACCTGGACACTGACCTACGAGGGCTCGCTGTCGGCCGACACCTCCAACGTCGCGATCGACGGCCCCGCGGTCCGCGACGGTCAGCTGGTGGTCGACGGCACCGGCATGCACCTCGTCGATCCGACGCGGCCGTTCTGCGACGCCGGCGTCGAGCAATACGATGTCGTGCAGATGCGCGGATGCGATCCGGTCAACGGCAACCTCGATTGCCCGATCGGCTACAGCTGCTACACGCACCCCGAGAGCCAGGTCGCCGGCCTCGGCTCGTGCATGCTGACCAGCGAGGCCGACCGGCTCGCCGACGCATGCAAGAACTTCCTGACCTCGCTGCGCCGCTACACGGTCGGTCGCGCCCGGAGCGGCGAGATCGTGCTGCTGCCGCGCAAGCGCGTGCTGCGCACGACGCCGATCGACGGCTGTGTCGATGACAACCAGTGCAAGGCGCTCGCGGACTACGCGTTGACCAACGCGTCGTCGTCCGAGCCCAAGGACGACACCACCGCGGCCGACACGCACAAATACAGCTGTGCGGTCGACACGTTGCGCGAGCCCGAGGTCGGGTACGACGGCGGCGCGCTCCGTCGCTGCATCTCGACCTGCACGACGACCGCCGACTGCAACGGCGGCACCGTATGTGAGGGTGGCTACTGCATGGAGGGCGTCGAGCCACCGCAGGCCTGCGTGAACTCGCCGCAGCGCTTCGAGCTGCGCAGCCACGAGGCGTTCACCGTGATCGGATCGCGCAGCGGCTATCTGCATCGCGAGATCGCCGACGCTGGTGGCAACTGCGTCGTCGATCCGACCGCGAGCCCGCTGCTCGTCGGGCGCATCCCGCTCGACGCGCCGATGTGCGATCCGACCACCGACCCGCGCACCGGCAAAACGGCGGGTGGCGTGTTCGACGCCAACCCGTGCAAGGTCGCGGTCGTCCAGTCGGAGTTCGAGCCGAGCTACGTCGCGAACAGCTGCGCGGCGGCGAGCCCGACGGCCACGCTGGTCGAGCGCCCGACCTCCGGCATCCTGTTCCGCAACCGCGGCATGACCTTCACCCTGGTCGACCCGACCTACCCGGGCGACGCGCAATGTCACGGGGACCGCGGCGGCACGCTCAAGAACGTTCCACTCGTGTTCACCGGCGTCCAGCTCTCGTTCCGCCAGACCGGTGGGTTCAGGAGCCTGACCCTCCCGATCGCGCCGAGCTACCCGGGACGGGTCGTGCGCGGCCCCGGCCAGAGCATCTGGATCATGGACGAAGGCGACTTCCTGTCGAACACCGTCACGTTGCCGTCGACCCGCGGCAAGGTCTATCGGGTCGAGGCGTCGGCGCTCAACGCGATCAACCTGCTCCAGTAGCGAAAAAATTTGCCCCGGTGGGGCTCCGACCTGACCCTCGGGGGATGTCGAAGCCCGAGCTGTACAAGGACAAGATCGAGGTCGCGCTCGACGGACGCCAGATCTTCTACCTGTTCTTCGGGGGCGCGGTGATCGTCGGCATGGTGTTCGTGCTCGGCGTGATGGTCGGCCGGCGCGTCGAGGCGCGTGGCCACGTCGATCGCGCGCAGACCGAGGCCAAGACCGATCCGCTGGCGGCGCTCGATCGGCTCGATGGTCACGGCACGACATACCAGGGCGCGCTGACCGGCGCGGCGGTCGATCCGCCGAGCAAGGTCGAGGCCCTGATCGCGAACCTCGACAAGGCCAAGCCCGAGGCGGCCGCCAAGCCCGTTGTCGAAGAGCCCAAGCCCGTCGTGGCCGAGCCCAAGCCGGTCAATCCAAAGCCCGAGGCCGCGCAGGCCGAGCCAAAGCCCGAGGCCAAGCCGAAGCGGTACACGCTCCAGCTGTCGTCGTTCCAGGACAAGGGCGAGGCCGACACGTACCTGGCGTCGCTCAAGGCGTCGGGCTACCAGGCCTACGTGACGGAGGCCGAGGTGGCAGGCAAGGGCACGTTCTATCGCGTGCGGATGGGCAAGTACGGCTCGTTCGACGCCGCGACCGACGCCAAGACGGACTTCGAGAAGTCCGCCAAGAAGTCGGCGTCGATCATGAAGCTATAGCGGCGGAAGATCGGCGAGCCACGCGGTCGGCGCGCCGTACAACACGAGCACCAGGCCGGCATCGCGCGGCCAGCGGGCGGGGCGACCGTCGGGCGGCGTGGTCGCGACCAGCGTCGCGCCGTGGATCCGGGCCTCGAGCAGCGCGGGCTCGAGCGGCCCGGTGGCGACCGCGATGCGTCCGAGCTGCGCGGCGAGCGCGGCCTCGATCTCGACATCGGTGCGGCCCTCGCGTGCGATCCGGAAGCAGCCACCGCGCAACACGGGCGTGGCCTCGCCAACCAGGCGGACGGCGTACGGCGCGCAGCCGTCGAGGAGCTCGGTCACCGCGCGGCGCAGGCGCACCGTGCCGCGCCGCTTCGCGAGCAGCGCGAGCGCGCCGAGCTCGCCCCGACCGAGCACCTCGGTCCAGTCGCCGGCGAGGCGGCTAGCGCGCGCGAGCGAGACGCGCTCGCCCACCAGGTGGAGCGCATACAGCGCGGTCAGCGCGCGGCGCGCGACGGTGCCGAGGGCGAGTCGGTGCGCGAGCGCGCCGAGCTCGGTGTCGATCGCGACCGCGGGTGGCTCGGGGACCGCGTCGGTCGCGCGCGCGAGCTCGGCACCGTAGGTCGCGATCGCGTCGCGCCACTCGGCTTTCGGCGCAGCGGCCTCGACGGCGCGCGGGGTGTTGGGGGCCGCGGCGATCGCGGCGGCGGCCTCGGCGGGCGCCATCGCGCCGAGCGGGATGCGCCACGGCTCGGGCGCGTCGGTCAGGCCGAGCAGCGTGACGGTCTCCGGATCGGTCACGAGCAGCGCGAGCTCGGCACCGCCGTCGTCGTGCGCCTCGGCGGGCGCGTCGATCGCGAGCAGCGAGTGCGCGAAGCAGTGCAGCCGCACGAGGCCGCTGGGCGTGACCAGCACGATCATCGGCGACGCGGGGTGGCTGATCACGCGTCGCACGCTGGCACCGGCGTCGTGTCGGAACGGCCGGCCATCCGACAGGCGATAGACGAACACCTCGGAGCTGCCGGGGCGGGTGACCCACAGGTGGCCGAGCGCCGAGCCGACCGTGCGCGGCGGTGGTGGCAGCTGGAGCTGGAGCCGGAGCAGCGGGCGCCCGCTCGTCGCGTCCCACACCTCGAGCTTGCGATGGAGCCCGAACAGCAGCTGATTCTTCTCGAGCCCGACGACGAACTCGACCGCGCTGCCGACCTCGAGCACCTGCGTGGTGACCGCGCGACCGGCGGTGCGCGCGACCAGGACCGCCTTGGCGTCAGCCGACACCAGCGCGACCCGGGCGCCGGTGATCGCGGCGATCCGGAACGGCTGGTCGAGCTCGAGGCGCGCCGAGGCATCGAGCAGCGGCAGCTGGTGGACGTGGAGCACGGCTCCGTCGACCGACACCAGCGTGGCCGGGGGCCCGACCATCGCGAGATCGACGGCGTCGCTCTCGAGCGTCAGCCGCGCGAGCTCGGGATGCTGGCCGGCCGCGAGGATCGCGACCTCGCGACCGCGCCGGATCGCGGCCCACTGACCGTCGTGACTGGTGACGAGCTCGCGCACGACTACTTCTTGAACGCGCGGATGATCTTCACGAGCTCGGCGAGCACCTCGGGCTGCTTTTCGAGCTGCGGCTGACCGGGCATCTGCGGGTTCTTGCCGACGCCGGCGCCGCCGAGCAGGATCGTCTTTTTGATCTCGTCGTCGCTGATCGTCGCCTGCCACGCGGCGTCGGTGTAGTCGCGCGGCTTCAAGCCGAGCTGCACCGCGGCGGTGCCCTTGCCGCGGCCGTCGGCGCCGTGACACATCGCGCACACCGTGTCGTAGGTGTCCTGCGCCTGCTGCGCGGGCGGCTTGGCGCCGGCCGGCGTCGGTGGCTTCATCGTCCCGTGATCGGGTGCGGTCGCCAGCCAGCCGGGGCCCGATTCGCGCTGCGCGCCCGGGACACCCGACGTCGCCGGGGGCGGATCCTGGTTCTTGCCGCAGGCCGTCGCGAGGAGGACGAACACGAAAAATGAGCAAGCCCGGCCTCGGGCTCGGCGCGCAGCAACGCCGAAGGGCGTTGCGTAGGAGAATGAGACCATCCCGACCGAAGTTATCACTCGTACGGGTCCGTGCGCGTCCACGTGCGCGTCACCGCGGCGCCGCCCGCGCCGGGCTCGAGGACGAGCTTGACCTCGTAGAGCGACGTGACGCCGTTGCAGTCGAGGTCCCCGACCGCGCGGACGATCGCGGAGGTCCCGCTCGGATCGGGGACGTACGCGAACGTGTAGCGATACTCGCCGTCGATCGTGAAGCCGAGCTCCTTCCAGCCAGGCCCGGTGAACGCCTCGTCGGCGGTCGTGCAGGTGCCGCCGCGATCGCAGCAGCTCGGCGACGGCGACGGGCCGGCCGCGGTCGCCGGCAGCTTGCCGGTCGTGCGCGCGATCGCCGCGACGCGATCCGCGAGGTAGCCGACCAGCTCGTCGGCCTCGCGCGCACGGTTGCGGGCGGTGCACGCGCGCTTCGCGGTCGGGCACGTCGCGATCGAGCACAGCGCGATCAGGACGAGGACGTATCGGACACGGCGCCACCACACGGCGCCTGGACCTTACACGCGTTCGCAGCGTTCGGCGAACGTCGTGACGAGCCGGGCGACGGTGCGTGGCGCCTCGAGCTGCGGCGCGTGGCCGATGCCGCGCAAGACGACCAGCTCGGCGCGGGGCAGGGCCTGCGCGAGGTCGTCGGCCACCGCCCGATCGATGATGCGGTCCTGATCGCCGTGGATCACGAGCACCGGCTTGTCGATCGCGGCGAGCGCGCGCGGCACGCCGTCGCCGTCGGCATCGCCGTGGACGAAGCCGCGGAACAGCCGCTCGAGTGCCGCGGCGCGCCGGGTGCGCGACACGATCACGTGACGGATCACCGCGCGGCCGACCGGCGGCGGGCGCTCGAGCACGAGCGCCATGAACTTGTCGACGTCCTCGGGCCGCGGGATCAGCGGGTTCGTCCCGGTCGTCCACGCGCGCGCGCTGATGTGGACGTCGCGGCCGACCGACGCGACCAGCACGAGGCCGGCGACTCGCTCGGGCCAGCTCGCGGCGAGCCGCAGCGCGACGCCACCGCCGAGCGAGTTGCCGCAGATCACGGCGCGCGCGATGCCCGCGTGATCGAGCACGCGGATCACGGCCTCGGCATGGTGGCGGATCGTCGCGTGGGCCTCGTCGACATCGTGCGAGCGGCCGTGGCCCGGAAGATCGACGAGCGCGACGCCGCGTGCGCGCGCCACGAACGCGGCCATCATCAGCCAGGTCTCCTTGTCGCCGCCGAACCCGTGTACGCCGACGAGCGGCAGGCCGCGACGACCGCGGCGCAGCCGGTACGCGACCCCGCCGGCATCCTCGGTCGTCACCCCGGCGGCGAACGCGATCGCGTGCTCCATCGCGCGCAGCTGGACGCCGCCGAGCGCGGTCTCGAGATCGGTCCAGCGACTCACAGCGCGCGCACGAACGCACCGAGCTGGGCGCGCTCGGCGGGCGTCAGCGCGACCTTCGATAAGCCCTTATCGACGATGCTCGGATCGGCGCCCTGACCGATGCCGCCGGCGAGGTGCCAGTCGATCGCGGCGTCGAGCGAGGTCGCGCTGGCGTCGTGGAAGAACCCACCGCGGGCCGCGGCGCCGCGCACCGTCGGCGTCCGGAACGCGCCCTGCTGCGCTGGATCGGTGCGGCCGCGACCGTCGTCGGGCGACGCGATCAGGCCGAGCCGGTGGTACGCCTGATCGGTGTAGAGCGGTGGCGCGTGACAGGTCGCGCACTGCGCCTTGCCGGTGAACAGCGCGTAGCCCGCCTTGATCTCGGCGGGCGCGTCCGGCGAACGCTCGACACGGTCCCACGCCGAGTCGCCGGCGTAGCGCGTCAGCACGTACGCGGCGAGGCCGGCGATCGCGACCGCCTCGGTGGCGCCGCCGGCGCGGACGAGCTCCACGGCGACCTCGCCGTCGAGCTTGCCGAGCGCGGGGCCGAGCTCGCCGAGCTGACCCTTCACGTGCGACGCGAGCTGATCGGTGAGCGACGTGTAGCGACCATCCCAGCCGTACTCCTTGGACCACGCGAGGTTGACCAGCGCGGGCGCGCGTCGCAGGTTCGGCTTGCCGGCGTCGGTCGGCTGCCGCGTCGCGCCGGCGAACCCGTGCGCGGGATCGTGGCAGGTCGCGCACGCCGTCTTGCCGCTCGCCGACAGCCGCTTGTCGGCGAACAGCAGCGCGCCGAGCGCCGTGTTCTCCGGCGTGACGTTGGCGAGCTCCGGAACCGGGGGCAAGCCGAGCGGCAGCTCCGGTAGCGCCGGCGCCGATGCGATCTCGTGGTCGCCCGAGCCCGAGCCCGAGCCCGAGCCCGAATTCTTCGATCCGTTGCCGCCGCAACCGGTGAGTGCGACCGCGATGGCGACGACGTACTTCATGCAGCCAGCTTTCCCCATGCCGGGACGGTGTCGAGCACGCGCATCACGTTATCTCCGAGGATCTTCTCGAGCACCCGGGTCGACACGCCGCGCTTCGACAGCGCGACCGTCAGGTTCGGCAGCGCCGCGACGTCCTCGAGACCCTCGGGTGGCACGACGAAGCCATCGAAGTCCGAGCCGAGCGCAGGCACGTCGTCGCCGGCGACGTCGATCAGGTGGAGCAGGTGATCGACGACCGCCTCGATCGACGCCGAGCCGAGGTACTTCCGCGAGAAGATGATGCCGACGCAGCCGCCGCGATCGGCGACCGCGCGGATCTGGTCGTCGTCGATGTTGCGCCAGTGGTCGTGCACGCCGAGCACGCCGGTGTGCGAGACCATCGGCGGCAGCGTGCCGACGTCGAGGGCGTCGAAGAACCCGCGGCGGTTGATGTGCGCGAGGTCGACGATCACGCCGGTGCGCTCGCACTCGCGCACGACGTCGCGCCCGAACGCCGTGAGACCCTGGCTGGCGTCGGCGCCGCGGCCCTTTGCCGGGCGGCCGATCGCGTTCGCCGAGAAGTGGAGGAGGCCGAGGTAGCGCACGCCGCGGCGCGCGAACGCCTCGATGGTGTCGAGCTGACCCTCGAGTGCGTGGCCGCCCTCGATGCCGCCGAGCGCGGCGATCTTGCCGGCCGCCTTGGCGGCGCGCACGTCGGCGCCTGTGCGCGTCCACACGAGGTCCGCGGGGTGATCGGTCATCGCGCGATCGAGCGCGTCGATCTGCGTCGTGACGGCCTTCGCGCAGCCGCGCTCGGGCTTGGGCGTCGTCCAGAAGCTGAAGAACTGCCCGGCGACGCCACCCTCGCGCAGCCGCGGCAGATCGACGTGACCGAACACGTTCGCGAACCGCGGCATCGGGCGCTCGTGGCGCAGCGCGAGGTCGTAGCCGAGCTTGTCCATCAGCTTCGCGGTGTCCGCGTGGAGATCCATGACATGGACCTCGGCGTGCAACGCGCGGGCTTCGTCGGGCGTGAGGCTCACGGCGAGGTCACTGTCGCACGATTGTACCTGCGCAACGCCCTTCGGCGTTGCTGCGCGCCCAGCCGGAGGCCGCGCTTGCTCGATGTACCTGCGCAACACCCTTCGCGAGGTAGTCGTGGCGCGCCTCGGGCTCGCCGAGCACCGCGACGTAATCGGCCGCCGCGGCCTGCGATCCGCGCGACTCGACGAGCACGATCGCCGTGCCGTCCAGCGCCGATCGTGTAGGCGCGCGGACGAAACACCTGCGTCGCGTCGGACCACGTGCAGCCGACCGGCAGTCCGCGGATCCGCGCCGGCGTGCGGCTCGCGATCGCGTCGAGCGCGTCGAAGCAGTCCGGGCGCTGCGCGTGTGCACGATCGCGGATTGGTGGTGCGTGCGCACAGCCGAGCAGTACGCACGCGAGCGCTACGAGCGGACGGGCTTCCATCGCGGGGCGGCCACCTCGAGGACCGCGAGCGCGGCCTCGACCTTGTTGAACGGCGGCATCACGTAGGCGCCCGCGACGCGATCCTTGACCGCGGCGAGCGCCTCCTGCGCGATCGCGATGCCCTCGGCGCGCGCGGCCGGACCCTGACCGGCCTTCGCCATGCGCTCGCGATACTCGGCGGGGATCGCCATGCCGGGCACCTCGTTGTGGAGGAACTCGGCGTTGCGATGGGAGGCGAGCGGCAGGATGCCGACCATCACCGGCAGCCCGATCGACCGGGTGTCGTCGAGGAAGCGCTCGAGCGTGCGCGGGTCGTACACCGGCTGCGTCATCACGAGCTCGGCGCCCGCGGCCTTCTTTTCCTCGAGCCGGCGCAGCTCGCGATCGCGATCGCTCGCCGCGGGCTCGGCGCCGGTCGCGAGCACGAAGCTGGTCGGCTCGCACGCCTTGCCCGCCGGATCGATGCCCGCGTTCAACCCGGCCGCCATCTTGAGCAGCCCGATCGAGTCGACGTCGTAGACCGGCCACGAGAACTTGTAGTCGCCCATCTTCGGCGGATCGCCGGTGATGAGGACGAGGTTGCGGAGCCCGAGCCCCTGCGCGCCGAGCATGTGGGTGAACAGCCCGAGGAAGTTTCGATCGCGGGCGCAGACGTGGAGGATCGGCTCGATCTTGGTCTCGGTCACCAGGCGCGCGCAGACCGCGATGTTCGCCATCCGCGCCGACGCGCGGGGCCCGTCCGCGATGTTGACGATGTCGACGCCACCCGCCAGCAGCTGATCGACCTGCGCCTTGGTCTTCGTGAGATCCGAGCCGGGTGGGGCGGTGAGCTCGACCGAGACGACGAACTCGCCGCGCGCGATCCGGTCCCCGAGCCGCGACCGCTCGGCGAGCGGCGTCTTGGCCGGGCCCGCCTTGAACTCGATCGGGCGCGCCGCGGCGACGGCCGAGTGATCGGCGAGCTTCTCGCCGCGCATCATGCGGACCGCGCCGAGCATGGTCTGGATGTGTGCCGGCGTCGTGCCGCAGCAGCCGCCGATCATCCGCACGCCGCTCTTCAACATGCGGCGCGCGAACACGCCGAAGTGCTCGGGGTTCGCGACGTACAGCGTGCGGCCCTCGAAGTTCGACGGCATGCCGGCGTTGGGTTGCGCGATCACCGGCTTGCCGCGCCCGACCATCGCGATCGCGACCTGGTAGAGCTCGGCCGGGCCGACGCCGCAGTTGCCACCGATCACGTCGGCGCCCGCGCCGATCAGCCGGTCGGCGACCTCGGCCGCGCCGAGCCCGCCGTCGGACTTGCCGTCGGCGTCGAACACCATCATCGCGATCACGGGGACGCGAGGTCCGCGCTCCTTGGCGACCTCGATCGCGGTCTCGACCTCGAGGATCGAGGTGAACGTCTCGAGCATGATCGCGTCGACGCCGCCCTTGAGCAGGTCGGCGACCTGGCCCTTGGTCTTCGTGAGGTCGCTGCCCGGAGGCGCCGTGATCTCGACGGACACCACGAACTCGCCGCGAGAGACGCGCGCCGCGAGCCGGCTGCGCTCGGCGACCGGCACCCTCGCGGGGGGCAGCGGCTTCGTGCTGTTCGACGTCACCGTGCCGGGAGCGCGGGGCGTCGACGTGTCGAGCGTCT
>JBBQEX010000071.1:0-38775 GCA_038321315.1 Haliangiales bacterium
AGGGTTTAGCTGTTCGCTAATTAAAGCGGTACGCGAGCTGGGTTCAGAACGTCGTGAGACAGTTCGGTCCCTATCCGTCGTGGGCGCAGGACGCTTGAGAGGAGCTGACTTTAGTACGAGAGGACCGAGTTGGACGAACCGCTAGTGTTCCGGTTATGACGCCAGTCGTATCGCCGGGTAGCTATGTTCGGAAGGGATAACCGCTGAAAGCATCTAAGCGGGAAGCCCCCCTCAAGATTAGGCGTCCCAAATGCAGTCAATGCACCAGAAGACCCCACGTAGACTACGTGGTTGATAGGCGCGGTGTGGAAGTGCAGTAATGCACGGAGCTAACGCGTACTAATCGGTCGGGCGGCTTGACCACCTATTTTTTCCGAGCTCATCGGGTCACACCGATGACTTGGCGGCGTCTCAGCCCCACAGCTGATTCGATCCGCGCCGGGAGAAGGTCTAGGCCATCCATCTAAAAACGCTCGTTGTACCAATGAGCGCTTGTTTTGGAACGCAGAGGACAGAGTAGCAACGAGACGATCACGACACCCTACCCGGGTGTGTTTGCTGACCAGCTGGATACCAATCCGGCCTTGCTTCGCACTTCGAATGTTTTTTCCTGGTGGCTACACCGGAGAGGTCACACCCGTTCCCATCCCGAACACGGAAGTTAAGCTCTCCAGGGCCGATGGTACTGCAGGCGCAAGCCTGTGGGAGAGTAGGACGCTGCCGGGGTTTTGAGCCCGCTCTAACGAGCGGGCTCTTCTCTTTTTCGGCGAGGACGGTTTCAGCCCCATGGGTTGAAACCGTCCCTTTGTCGTTTCGGCAGACCGGGTCGATCAACTAGGGTCAGGCACGATGTTGAACTACGAGCTCCAGGACAAGGTCGCGGTCGTCACGATGGACGACGGCAAGGCGAACGCGCTGTCGGTCGCGATGATCGATCAGCTGCTCGAGGCGCTCGTGCGTGCCGAGGGCGAGGCGAGCGCGATTGCGCTGGCCGGCCGCGATGGCCGGTTCTGCGCCGGTTTCGATCTGCGCGTCATGATGAGCGGGCCGGACAACGCGAAGGCGTTGCTCAGGCGGGGATCGGAGCTGTTGATGAAACTCTACGGTGCGGCGATCCCGCTGGTGATCGCCTGTACTGGTCACGCGCTCGCGGGTGGTGCGCTGGTCGTCCTGACCGGCGACTACCGGGTGGGTGCGGCCGGTGAGTTCCGGATCGGGCTCAACGAAGTGCAGATCGGTCTCCCGGTGCCGGTGCTCGCAATGGAGCTCGCCCGGGATCGGTTATCCAAGCGCGCGCTGACCCACGCAACACTCAACGCACAGATCTACAATCCCGATGAGGCGATGTCGGCCGGCTATCTCGATGCCCTCGTCCCACCGGCCGAGGTGATCGCACGTGCGAAGACCGAAGCCGCGCGGCTCGGCGCCTACTCGAAGGCCGCGTTCAAGGCGACCAAGCAGCGCCTGCGCGGTGCGACGATCGCCCACGTGCTCGCGACGATGGACGACGACATGCGGGATCTGATGATCCCGACCGCGTCGTGACCCGCACGTTCGGTGAGTTTCTCGAGGACGAGGAGATCGTTCCGTGGATCTCCGACAACGTCGCGCGGATCAATCACGCGTCCGGGCGTGGCGCTGCCGACGTCTCGAAGCAGCTCAAGCTCGCAGTATCTTGCACGAATTGCAAAGCGACCAAGATCTGCTGCTGGTCGTTCGTGGTCGCGCGGCTCTATGAAGGTGTGATCGTCGCCAGCGAGCTGCGCCGATCGAAGCGAGATACCGCCGAGCTTCGGGAGCAGCTGCGCGAGCGCGCCGAGCTGATGGAGGCGTCGAGCCCATACGAGTGGAGATCCCCCTGCCTGTTTCTCGACGCCAAGGAGCGCTGTACGGTCTATGGCGTCCGTCCGACCTCGTGCGGAGCGCTCTACGTCTACACGCCACCCGAGATCTGCTCGTCCAAAGCCCGCGAAATCAAAGCATATGTCGCGACAACCGAGCTCGCGACCGCGCACGAGCTCGAGGAGCCATTCCGCCAGCGACTCAACCTGCGCCTGAAGGTCGGCCGCCGCTACGTCGGCGTGTTGCCGCGGATGGTGCTCGTCGCGCTCGAGACCTGGGATCGCGACGATTTTCGCGAATACCTGCGCCAGCTGCCGTGGCCCGGCGAGGCCGAGCTCGCGAAATGGAGCCCGACCGCGCCGACGGGCTGAAATCAGGGCTTGTACGTGCCGAGATCGACGAACGCCTGGTCGACCATGATGACGTACGGCCGATCCTCGAACGTCAGGCCGCCCTTGCCGTCGAACTTCTGGATCTCGAGCAGCCCCATGCCGTAGCCCATCGGGCCCTGCGAGTAATAGTTGATCGACAGCTCGTACGGTCCGGCGGTCGGCTGACCCGGGATCGCGAAACATTCCGGGCCGTAGCCGGTCGTGATGTCGGCGTAGAGCGAGCCACCCGAGCGCAGATCCTTGTGGCTGTACCAGGCGTGGCCGCCGCGCGCGTCGCGGATGTGGAAGTCGACATCATTGGCGTCGGTCTCCCAGTACATGATGAAGCGCGTCGACGCCGAGGTCGCCAGCTTGGTGTCGCGCTTGGCGAGCGCCGCGGTGATCGCGTCCTTCTTGCCGCCGTGGGCGAGGAAGGCTGCGCCGATCATGCCGGCGTCCTCGGCGAGGACGCGCTCGCCACCGGCGTAGCTGTCGCCGCGGTACGGCTGATCGATCGCCGCGAGGATCGCGTCGAACGCCTCGGAGTACTGGCCGTCGCGCACGAGCGCGTAGGCGAGCAGCCGATGGCCGGTCAGATGATCGGGGCGCTCCGCGACGGCGCGCTTGTAGGTGTCGATCGCGAGGGCGCGCTGGGTCGCGCCGATCTTCGCGAGCCGCTCGCCGGCGAACCGACGGAAGTCGGCGCGCGCCGGGAACAGGTCGATGATCGAGCCGTAGACGCGCGCGGCGGTGTCGAGATCCTTGGCGGCCTCGAGCGAGTCACCGAGCCCGATCAGCGCGAGCACGTCACCCGGCTCCTTGGCGTGCCACGCCCGCGCCTGGGCGAGCGCGGCGTCGACATTGCGCGCGCGCAGCAACCCCTCGATCTCGGCGAGCGGGCCAGTCAATGAGGGCTTGTTGCGATTCGCCGCCATGCCGTCGTCGTTCTCGTTCTGATCGGCGTAGTCACCGTCGCTGTTGCTGCGGTCGTACCGGGCGCGCGAGATCCGCGGCTCGGCGCTCGGCGGCCGCATCGTCGTGACGGCGTCAGGCGACGGCGACGGTGAATTCACCGACGGCGGTGGCGGTGGTGGCGCCATCCCGGGCGCCATGCTCGAGCCGCTGCCGGCACTCGCACCCGAGCTCGGATCCTGGTCGCGCGGCGACGGATCCGGCTTGGTCTCGGCGAGCTTGTCGCTCACATCCTCGTTCGAGTCCTTGACGCCCTTGACGACCTTGCTCTCCTCGCGGTCGATGCTCTTCTCGAGGTCGTCGAGGCCGAGCGCGACCTTGCCCTTGACCGACGGCTTGTACATCATCGGCGCCTTGCGCGGCGGCATCGGCTTCGCCGGCTCGGGCGTCGCGATCTGCGCGGGCACGCGATGCGCGAGCTCGGCGCCGTGCTCGCCGACGGTCAGGATGTCGGCGAGCGACGTGCGGTCGATGCCGTAGCGCGCATAGTCGGAGTCGTTCTCGAGCACGAGCATCGAGGTCTCGCTCGACACCACGCGCGATGCGATCGACAGCTTGACGATCTCGGCCTTCAGCGCCTTCGCCGGATCGCCGGTGAGGCCGGTGAGGCGCGCTTCCATCTCGGCGATCTGCGCGTTCGCGACCGCGCGGTCGAGGAGCGCGGGCGTCACGCTGACCGGCGCGAGCGCCGTCTTGCTGCCGGCGATGTCGAGCGTCATGCCGCCGCGACCCTGCGGATCGCGGCGGGCGAACACGGTGACCTCGTCGCCGTTCTGCGCCGCGGCGATCGTGCGCGGGAACACCCACGACGCGCCGCTGACGGCGACGGCGAGCTGCGTGCCGACGGCGAGCCCGACGCGGCGGGCGACGTCGGTGGTGCCGCGCTCGAGATCGAGCACGGCGCCGGTATGGGGGAGCCCGGCCTGCGTGAGCGTGGTGGCGGCGGCCTCGTCTCGGATCCCGCCGGCGAGCGCGACGTCGATCCGGTCGACGCCCTTGCCAGCGAGCAGCTTCGCGGCGTCCTTCAACTTGTCGGCCTCGACGCCGGCGGTGATCACGCCGTCGGTCACGATCAGCACGCGCGCCTTCGCGCCGTGGTCGCCGATCCACGCGAGGGCCTGGCCGAGATCCGAGGCGCCGAGCGCCCCGCGCTTCTCGAGCGCCGCGGCGACCCCGGTCATCGCATCGGCGCGACCGTCGTAGATCGACGCGGTCGACTGATCGAACGCGACGACCTGGACGGCCAGGGCACCGCCGTAGTCGCGCGCGAGCTCGGCGACCAGCGTCTCGATCTCCTTGGCGGACGCGGCGAACCCGAGGGCGCGCGACGCGCTGGTATCGACCAGGATCGTCACCGCGCTCGGTGCCGCGACGCCGTCCTGGAGCACGATCGGCACGCGCGCGGCGACGTACTCGCCGGCGATGATCGACGACGGCACCGACGCGGCGACCTTGGTCGCGTCGACCACGATGTCGCGATCGGCCTCCCAGTTGCGCTGCGCGAACGTCTGCTCGAGCAGGTCGCCGTCCTTGCCGCGGACCTGGACGCGGACATCGACTGCCTCGCTACGCGCGAGCCCGCGCAGCGGCAGCGTGTAGCGGCCCGGCGTGACCTCCTGCGAGAACGACAGCACGATGTGCTTGTCGCCCTTGGCGGGGATCGGGAACACGCGCGCGCTGAACTGGTTGCCGGCGGCCTTCTCGAGCAGCGCCGGGTCCTGCTTGCGATGCAGGAAGTCGTCGTACACCCGGCGCGCGAGCTGCTTCTCGACGACCTCGGCCTCGACGAGCCGACCGTCGGTCTCCATCGCGAACCGCGAGACCGCGGCGCCGCTCGGCAGGGTGATCGCGAACGTGCCCTCGCGCGTGCGCGCCTCGGGGTTGTGGAAGTAGAGGTGGAGCTCGGTGAACGCGAGCGGGCCCTCGACGACGGCGCGCGCATCGACCTTGGTCAGCATGAGGCCGCTGCCATCCGACGCGGTCAGCGACCACGGCGCGGTGCGCTCGACCGCGGGTGCTTTCGGCGCTTCGTCGGACGCGACGAACAACGTCTGCACCTTGGTGACCTTCTGCGACGGCGGCCCGAAGGTCAGCGGCATCGCCGCCGTCGGCTGCTGCGGGTTGGTCTTGGGAGCTTCCGACCCGGAGCACGCAGTCGAGGCGAGGAGGATGGCGACGAGCTTGGGGGTGTAGCGGGTTAGAAGTCGCATTGAATAACTTCCACGCACGACCAGTCGCTCGGATCTGTTCGAGATTTCGTGCCAAGGACCCACCCGAGCCCGGTGTCGATGGCACGATTCCCAGATGTCTCGACATGCCTGGATGTGGGTCGCGGTCGCGGTGATCTCTGGATGTGGCAAGAAGGCCGACGCGCCACCAGCTGCCGGCAGCGGCAGCGCGCAGGTCGTCGAGCCCAAGGTGGTCGAGGCCGATCCGCCGAAGCCGGCGGGCGCCGATCCTGCGGTGATCGCGCGCGGCTCGTACGTCGCGTCGGTGTCGGCGTGCGCGGTGTGCCACACGGCGCTGTTGCCGACCGGTGGGCAGGACACCGCCAAGGCCTATGCCGGCGGGCTCGACATTCCCGAGGGTAAGACGGTCCTGCACGTGCCGAACATCTCGATGAGCAAGAGCTCCGGCATCGGCGCGTGGACCGACGATCAGATCGTCGCCGGCGTTCGCGAGGGCCTGCGTCCCGACGGCTCGCACATGCATCCGCTGATGCCGTTCATGAACTACAACCGGATGACCGACGCCGACGCCAGGGCGCTCGTCACCTACCTGCGCACGCTCCCCGCGATCGACAACGTGGTCGACTCGAACCCGAAGCCGGCGCACGACGTCGAGGCGCCGAAGCCGGCGAACGCAGCCGACGTCACCGACGACAAGGTCAAGCACGGCGAGTACCTCGCGACGCTGATGCACTGCAACGCGTGCCACACGCCGTTCGGTCCCAAGGGGCCCGACATGGCGCGCGCCTATGCCGGTGGCTCGACGATCGAGTTCCCGGCGATGGGGACCGGCATCCTCTACACGTCGAACCTGACGTCGGATCCCGAGACCGGGCTCGGCAAGTGGACCGAGGCGCAGATCGCCGCCGCGGTGAAGACGATGATGCGGCCCAACGGCAAGATGATCCTCGGGCCGATGCTGTTCTACCAGGCGCAGTGGAGCAAGCTCACCGACGACGACCTCGCCGCGGTCGCGGCGTTCATCAAGCAGCTGCCGCCGATCAAGAACGCGGTCCCCGCGTCGACGTTCAAGATGAAGGGCATGTAAGGTTCGAGCCCATGCTCGAGGATCTCGAAGCCCGCGGTCTGATCGCCAACATCACCGACCGAGCCGCGCTCGGCGCGCTGCTGACCGAGCAGT
This sequence comes from Haliangiales bacterium, assembly GCA_038321315.1. Taxonomy (GTDB): domain Bacteria; phylum Myxococcota_A; class Polyangia; order Haliangiales; family Haliangiaceae; genus JABFXX01. The sequence goes on from JBBQEX010000071.1 coordinate 6,555, forward strand.
CGATCGCGGTGTACGCCGGCTACGATCCGACGGCGTCGAGCCTCCACGTCGGCAACCTGGTGCCGACGATCATGTTGAAGCGCTTCCAGGTCGCCGGGCACCGCCCGATCATCGTGGTCGGTGGCGCCACCGGGATGATCGGCGATCCGTCGGGCAAGAGCGACGAGCGCAACCTGCTCGACGAGGCCACCCTCGCGGTCAACGTCGCCGGGATCCGCGCGCAGCTCGAGCGGCTGTTCGACGTCGAGGGGCCGACCGGCGCGCTGGTCGTCAACAACTACGACTGGACCAAGGGCATCTCGTACCTCGAGTTCCTGCGCGACCTCGGCAAGAACCTGACGATCAACTACATGCTCGGCAAGGACTCGGTCCAGAGCCGCGTCGATGCGCAGAGCGGGATGAGCTACACCGAGTTCAGCTACATGCTGTTACAGGCGTACGACTTCGTGCATCTGTCGCGCGCCCACGCGTGTCGGCTCCAGGTCGGCGGCAACGATCAGTACGGCAACATCACGGCCGGCTGCGAGCTGTCGCACAAGCTGCGCGGTCCGCAGCTGTTCGGGCTGACCGCGCCGCTCCTGCTCGACGCGAGCGGCCAGAAGATGGGCAAGAGCGCGGCCGGCGAGAAGATCTGGCTCGACGCCGAGCGGACCTCGCCGTACGCGTTCTACCAGTACTGGCGCAATCGCGAGGACGCCGAGATGTCGCGGCTCCTCCTGATGTTCTCGTTGAAGCCGGTCGCCGAGATCGAGGCCTTGCTCGCCACGCACGCCGCCGAGCCGGGCAAGCGCCTCGCGCAGACCGAGCTCGCGAGCCTGATGACGCGCTGGGTGCACGGCGCTGACGGACTCGCGCGCGCCGAGGCCGCGAGCGCCGTCATGTTCGGTGGCGATCTCGCCGGCGTGACCGATCAAGTGCTCGCGCAGCTGATCGGCAGCGTGCCCTCGGCCGACGTGCCACGCGACGAGCTCGTCGCCGGCATCCCGATCATCGATCTGCTCGCGCGCACGCCACTCGCCAAGAGCAAGGGCGAGGCGCGCAAGCTCGTCGAGTCGGGCGGCGCGTACCTCAGCAACGTCAAGCTCGCCGACGTCAAGCAGGTCGTCACGCTCGCGAACCTGACGAGCGAGACCATGCTCGTGCTGCGCAAGGGCAAGCGCGACTACTGCATCGTGCGCGTCAGCTGATCGCCATCGCGTCGTGCGCGATGCGAACGGACTTCGCGTTGCCGAGCTCGGCGCGCGTGACGACCGCGAGATCGGCGGTCGCGGTCGTGCCGGCGATCGCCGCGATCCGCGCGCGCGTCGGCGCGTCGGCGTCGACCGCGGCCACGTAGATCGTGCCGCGCAGCTGGTTGACGACGAGGAACAGGCGCGCGTCGTCGGTGATCGCCGGGGCGCAGATCAGGAGCGGCACGCCCCAGCGGGCGACCTCCTCGAGGATCGCGACGAGCGGCTCGAGCGTCGTCAGCGGCTTGTCGGTGACCAGCACGTGCGCGCCGACGAGCTCGGCGAGCCCGAGCTTCGCATCGGTGACGAAGTAGCCCGACGCCAGGTGAACCGCGAAGCGCTCGCCAACGGCATCGGCCGGAAGCGGCTGGTTTGCCTGACCGCGCTCGCCGAGCTCGTGGCGGTCTTCGGAATCGGGGAGAACGAGCCCGCCGGGCGTCTTGGTCATGACCGAGCTATAGCCGGAATTCGAGGAGCCGGTCGGCGCCGCGCACCGCGACGTACGCGCGGACGCCGTCGGTCGCGAGCGCACGCGGATTCCACGTGCCGCGCGCGACGATGCGCCGACGGCCGTCGAGCCAGACCTCGTGGATCGATCCGGCGTCGACGACGTCGTCGTAGCTCGCGACCAGCACCGACTCGCGGCCGCGCGCGCACAAGGCACCCGGGCGATCGAGCTCGAGCAGCTCGACGCACGCCTCGGCACGACCCTCGCGCAGGTCGATGCGGTAGACCGCGCGGGCGCGCGCGTCGCTGACCACGAACATCGAGCCCAGCTTGGCGATGCCGACCGGCTGCGCCATGCCGACGACCAGCGTGGTCGCATCGCCGGTCGCGAGGTCGACGTGCACGATCGCGCCCTCGACCGGGCCGGCGATCGTCTTGCGATACTGCGTCGTGTAGAGCCCGCGGGTCTCGTCGTCGTAGGCGAGCCCGAACCGCAGCATGTCGCGTGGCAACGCGGCGATCACCTCGGCCTTGCCGTCGGGCCGGATCCGCACGATCTGGCCGCGGCCGCCGTAGCTCTGGCGCGTGACGTAGACGCTGTCGTCGGGGGCGATCGCGATCGCGCCGAGCGGGGTCGACGAGATCACCCCGTCGACCTCGATCTCGGTCACCCAGCGGCGGCCGACCCAGTCGAACTGGACGAGCGAGCCAGTCTGGCAATCCGCGACGCACAGGATGCCGCGACGGCGATCGAACGCGAGGCCGGTGACGTCGCTCGGAACGAAGCGCGGTGCGGGCTCGACGACGGTTCGGGTAGCGGACAGTGACACCATGGACGACACCACCGAGTCCTGCGAAGTGCGTGCCGCGCCAACTCGCGTGGTGCCGAAGACAGCCGTGTTACCAGGTGGAGCCTCGAGTTCCCGAGCTGGGGTCGGTCAGCCAGCGAGCAACGCGACCATGCCCACGGTGTCGTCGTCACCGAGCCCTCGCCGACCGTGGCGGGCGCGCGCGACGATCGCGTTCACCGCGCGTAGTCCGAGGCGCGTGTCTCGCGCACGACGACGACGCGCACCTGGCCGGGATACGTCGCCTCGGTCTCGATCGCGCGCGCGATCTCCTTGCTCATCACGATCGCGCCCGCGTCGTCGATCTGGTCGTTCATCACCATCACGCGGATCTCGCGGCCCGCCATCAGCGCGAACGCGCGCTCGACGCCGGTGAACCGCTTGCAGATCGCTTCGAGGTCGTCGAGCCGCTTGATGTAGCTCGCGAGCTGCTCGCGGCGCGCGCCCGGGCGTGCCGCCGACAACGAGTTCGCCGCGGCGACGATGTGATCGAGGATCGCGCTCGGCTGGTTGCCCGCGCCGTCGTCACCGTGATGCGACGCGATCGCCTGGCAGACCTTCGGCGACTCGCCGTGCTTCTTGCAGATCTCGGCGCCGATCATGCCGTGCGGGCCCTCTTGATCGTGATCCGCCGCCTTGCCGATGTCGTGCAACAGGCCCGCACGCCGCGCGAGCTTCACGTTGAGGCCGAGCTCACCCGCGATCAGGCCCGCGAGGTAGCCGACCTCGATCGAGTGCAGCAGCACGTTCTGCGCGTACGACTGACGGAACCGCAGGCGGCCGAGCTGCTTGACCAGCTCGGGGTGCACGCGATGCAACCCGAGGTCGAACACCGCCTGCTCGCCGGCCTCCTTGCAGACCTTGTCGACTTCCTTCTCTGCCTTGCGAACGACCTCCTCGATGCGCGTCGGATGGATCCGGCCGTCCGCGACGAGCGCCGAGATCGCCAGGCGCGCGATCTCGCGACGCACCGGGTTGAAGCACGAGATCGTGATCGCCTCCGACGTGTCGTCGATGATCATGTCGATGCCGGTCGCCGCCTCGAGCGCGCGGATGTTGCGACCCTCGCGACCGATCAGGCGCCCCTTGAGATCGTCCGACGGCAGCGGCACGACCGCGACCGTGCGCTCGTGGACGAACTCGCTCGCGAACCGCTGGATCGCCGTCGCGACGATCGTCTTGGCCCGCGCCGTCGCCTCGGCGTGCGCGCCCTCTTCGATCTTCTTGATCTCGATCGCCGCCTGCTGCAGCGCCTGCCCGCGGACCTCGTCCTCGAGCTTCTTGCGCGCGGCTTCTTCGGACAGACCCGCGATCGCTTCGAGCTTCTTCTTCGCCTCGGTCTGCGCCAGGGTCGCGGTCTCGACCGCGGCATCGGCCTGCTTGATCTTGCCGTCGACCGACTTCTCCTTCTTGTCGAGCTCGCCCGCGCGCCGTTCGGCGTCGCGTCGCGACTTCTCGATCTCGCGCTCCTTGGTCTGGAGCGCCTCCTCGCGCTTCGCGAGCTCGCCGCGACGGCCCCGGAGCTCCTCGTCGAGGTCGGTCTTGTGCTTGCGCGCCGCTTCCTTGCCGTCGACCTCGGCCGACTTCTTGAGCGCGTCGATCTCGGACTTCGCGGCGGCGCGGATCTTCTCGGCCTCCGCAGTGGCGGCACGTTGCGCGTCCGAGCTGTCGCCCTTGGCGCGCCCCAAGCGCTGGCCGAGCACGGCGCCGCCGATCAGGCCGACGACGACGGCGATGAGGAGATAGACAGCATCCATCAGGTCACGATCCGGACGTAGGTCATGCGCTCGGTGACGACCGCATGCATGTGGACGTCGTGCGCCTCGTCGAACCCGAGCGGGACGATCTGGCAGTCGAATGCGATCCCGATGCGTATGGCATCGAGCCCTTCGAGGGTCGCATCATAGTGGCCGCGGCCCCAGCCGACGCGCGCGCCGTGCACGTCGAACGCGATACCGGGAATCACGAAGGCCGCGATCGCGGCGAGCTCGACCGTCGTCGCGTCCGCCAGTGGCTCGCGGATCTGGAGCCGCCCGCTCGGCGCGAGCGTGGTCGCTGGATGAAATGTCAGCGTGCGCGCGCCTTCGGTGACCCGCGGGTACACGACCGTGTTGCCCCGCGCTCGGAGCAGCGCGTCGAGCGGCGCGGTGTCCGCTTCGCTGCCCATACTCGCGTACAGGGCGATCGTGCCGGTCTCCGGAAGCCGATCGACCGCCCGACTCGCGATCGCCACGCTCGCCTCGGCGCGCCACGTTGGCGCGAGCGCGTCACGACGCGCGCGGACATCGCGGCGCACCGACTTCTTGCGACGCTGGACCTCGGATGGATCGACCATGACGGCGAGCAGAACGGGGACCATCATAGTCACCGTGCCCGGCGGTTCAAGGCCGCAAGCCTACGAATCGTCTCAGGAAACTCGAAGCGCCGCTTGCTTCATGATGAAGTTCGCGAGCGGTCGTCGCGCGACCTCGGTGGTCTCGACGAAGCGCAGCCCGAAGCCGCTACCGTCGACGCGAACCACCTGGGCCTCGAGCTGGATCGGCTCGTTCCCGGGGATCTCGAGGGCGAGGAACGTCTGCGACCCACACGCAAGCCGGCCGTGATCCTCGTCGACCGCCAGGAAAATTCCACTACGCGATACGTCCTCGACGAGCCCGTCGACAACTACCCCGGTGTCGAGGCGACAACGTGCGTGGACGCGAACCGGGACCCGTACTGCTTCCCGTTTGTCCATGTGGCGAATGGAAAGCTACACACCCACATGTGAAAGATCAATTTGCGCAACGTGAGATCTCTTCATACTTTCGCTATGTTGCAGCGCGTCGAACCGAGTTCTGGTCCGACCTTTCGTGGCCACCTTGTCTTTTGCGCTCATCTCATGCAGATTCTCTCGCCACTTGAGGGCCCATAGCTCAGTGGTAGAGCACCGGCCTTTTAAGCCGAGGGTCGAAGGTTCGATCCCTTCTGGGCTCACTCACACTCCCGACCGCATAGAGAACTAAGACCCCGTCGTCCAGAGGCCTAGGACACCCGCCTTTCACGCAGGTAACACGGGTTCGAATCCCGTCGGGGTCGCCATTCGATCGGGAGGGTCCCACCCTCCCCACCATCTGTAACGGTCGCGAAATTTGCGGCTCCATTGATCCGCCAGACCTGACGCCCGCCATCCTCTGTGCGCGCTGGGGTGAAAGTGAGGCCGTTGGGGAAGAGGGCCAGGAAGACCTCGCGAAGATCCTGCCGGTCCGCGAGCGCCGTCCTGAGGTCGAGGCGCGAGCGCGCGGCGGCCTCGATCTTCGTGATGAGCGCGGCGAGGTCAGCCGGCGTGCGCTTCGCTGCGATGATCTGCGCTTCCAGATGGGCGATGCGGAGCGTGCGCTTCTTCAGCTCGGTCAGGAGTTCGGGAACTTCGTCCGCCATCGCAACAGCCTTCGCTAGCCTCCGCTGTTCGGCGCGCGCCGTGGCCTGTTCGGATTCCAGCGCGGCGAGGTCGGCGTCGTGCTGCGGCAGCTGGGCAGCGATCTCGGTGCGGATCTCGGCGAGCACGAGGTCGAGCACGCCTTCGCTGAGCACGTGCTGTTGCAGATGTTCGATCAGTGCGTTCTCGACTTCCTCCATCGGCTGATGGACGGTGACGGCACACACGGAGTTTCCGCGCTCGTGATGCTTCGCGCAGCCGTAGCACCGCACGCGCTCGTTCGGCCCGCCGTAGGCGATGACGCGTGAAGCTGCAACCGCGCCACCACACGAGCCGCACTTGGCGATGCCGGTAAGCGCGTACTTCGCCGACGCGCGACCATTGCGCTCGCTCGGTCCGCGCGACGTGAACCTCTCGTTCACCGCAAACCACGTCGCATCATCGACGATTCGCCACTCGGGAAGGTCGAACATCATGATGTCACTGGGCTCGGCCTTCACCCGGATCGTGCCGCCACCTTGGCGGACCTTCTTGATGCGACCGTGGATGTAGACGCCGCGATAGCGCGCGTTCAGTAGGATCGTCCGCACGGCGCTCGGTGCCCACGACCCACTACCGCGACGACCCGCCGACGGCGCTGGTACTCCATCGCGGTTCAGCGCGTGAGCGATGGCCTTCTGTCCGCGACCGGCGAGGTACTCGATATAGATGCGCTCGACGATCGGTGCTTGCTGATCGTCGACGACCGCGACCGTGTAGCGCCGGCCCGAGCCGTCGGACTTTCGTTCGAGCTTGTAGCCGTAGCAAGCACCACCGGCAACTCGGCCCTGGCGTACTCGGCTGCGAAGACCTTCACGCGTGCGCGATCGGATCGCCTCGAGCTCCATCTGGTGCCCGGTGCCCTGGATGAACGTCGTGGCTTGATCGATCGCGTTCGCGAACTGCACCTGATGGCCGGTCGCGTAGTAGTAGAGCTGGCAGCCGCGATCACGAACAAGGTCACGAATGACCAGGGTCACCTCGATCGCGTCACGACCGAGCCGGGACTGATCGCGACAGACGATGATGTCGCCGCGTTTTGCTTCGGCGATCAGGTCTCGCAGTCCGTTGCGCGTGAGGAAGTCATCGCCGGAACGCCCGTCGTCGAAGTAATCGACGCGCGTCTGCTCGGCGAGTTCCATCCGCTGGATCATCTCCTCACAGCCCTTCGTCTGAACGTCGAGGCTGAACTGCTGCTTGCCGTCGTCGTTCTTCGATCGGCGTCGGTACGTTCGGATCGTCATGTCGTCCCCCTTGTCTTGCTCACTCGTAACTCCGACGGAATCATCATGCCGCGCGAGGAGCTTCGCAACTGGCGTCGGCCGGGATCGCGGTGGCAAAGATCTCGCCGCGAACGAGCACGCGAGCGAGCGCGCGATAGAGCAACGTCCCGTCGCCTGTCGCCTCGAGGGTCACGATTGGTTTCCCTGAGTTGCTGTTCGACGGCGCGTGACTCACGTCGCCCTGAGGCGTGGGTGATCGTCGACGAGCGCTTGTGTTGCTGGTCATGGCTTGAGCAACGGAACGAGGTTGAAGCGAAGCGGCACCACAGCCGGCGTGGTCGCGTCTGGCGGCAGCGCGGCGCGAAGTCGCGCGATCGCGAGATCGAGCAACTGCTCGGGCGGGACGCCACGCAGCGCCGAGATCATCTGCGCGAGCTGGGGAGCGGTGGTCGGTAGGGCAGGGGCCACGATGGCCTCACCCGGCTTGGACTCGAGTGCGGTCGCGATCGTGCGGCACGCTTGCGCGCCGGCTGCGCGCTGTTCGTCCGTGGCGTCGGTCGCGACCGCGATCCGGATCGATTCGATGAGTGTCTCCATGGTGTTCTCCTACGCCGCGAGCGGCGCGTCGGTGGTGTTGTCGTCATCGGCGAGGTCGTGCCACGGCAGCACTCCCCAGCTCCGGAGGTGCGCGCCCGGGCTGATCGGCCCGTAGTGCTCGTCATCGATCACACGCCAGATCTCGAAGCCGAGCCGCTTGCCGGTCGCGCTCGCGATGAAGCCGAGGACGTCGCCCACCTTCACGCGATCCGGCTTTCGCCGCGCGCGCATCGTGCGCGGCTTCGCGAATACGTGATCGAGGTTCGTGTAGTACGTCATGAAACCGTTGCAGTGATCGACGGCCAGGCCGTTCGCGGTCGCGTGCGTGATGTTGCCGTTGCCGACCGCGAGCACCGGCAGGAACGTCGGTCGCTTCACGTGTGCCGCGTAGCCGATCTCGACGTTCGCTTGGCGCGTGCCGACGCCGACAAGCACGGGCCCGTGATGGCCGAGCTGCGGCAGCGGCCAGATCGGCGGTGACGGCTGCGCGGACAGGACGTCCGCATCGAAGTAGGTGGGATGGACGAATTCGGGCACGAGTGACTCCTCGGATCGGAACAGGTTCAGAACGGGACCGCGTCCAACTCGATCGGTTGTCCGATCACGTTGTCGCGAGGATGAAGACGGCGAATCAGGCGCAATTCTTCGTCGAGCGCTTCGTTCGGGCGCGTGACGCGCACGGCGACCTCGACGCGATCGCGCGCGTAGGTCAGTCCAGGATCGTGACCCTCGCCGTACTGGCCGCGCCAATACCCTTTCCAGCGGCGCCACGACTGAAAGTGGCGAGTGACCGTGTCGTAGAGCTGGGTTCGCGACGATCCGACGTAGACGATCTCGCCGGCCTCGCGGATCACGTACACGCCGGCCTTACCCTTCAAGTCGCGGATCCATTGCGGGTACGGCTCGCCGCGCGCGCAGATCGCCCGATAGACGAAGCCTCCATTCCGCGCGACGAGGTTCGGACGCGGATCGGGGATCACGTCCCAGAACGCCATCATCGGCTTTGGATCGATCGCGTCGCGCGGGCCGCCGAGCCACACTTCGAAGTGCAAGTGTTTCAGGTGCTCGCCGTCGAGCGGGCTGCCACCGACGATGCCGATCGGATCGCCGGCTTTCACCACCTGCTTCGGCTCGACGAGGAGCTTCTCGAGGTGTGCGTAGAACGTCGCGATCTTGCGCGGCTTGTGATCGATCACGACGCAGTAGCCGGTCGAGATTTTCTGCGCCTGATACACGACGCCATCGCTCGTGGCGAGCGCGAGCGTGTCGTCAGGCATCACGAACGCGCCGCCCTTCGATCCGTTGGGCGTGCCGGCCTTCTGCGGATCGCCGGCTCGCCGCGCGAACATCACATCGACGCCGCTGTGGCGCGACAACCCCGGTCGCTTGGATTCGAAGCCGTCACTGATGGTCGGCGCGCGTCCGTTCCAGGATGCGATCGGCCAGATCCAGCGATCCGGCGTCGCCCCGAGCAGCGGCAACGGTCGCGAGCTCGCGGTCGCTGCGGGGAGCGCGGCGCCACTCGTGACGTCGCGCGCGGCACTGCTCGATGCGCGCTTGTCGCGACGGGTCCACGCGTAGGCCGCGACCGCGCCCGCGCCAAGCACCCAGGGAAGCCGCGCCACGACTACACCGCGGCCTTGGCGCCAGTGCCGCGACTACGGGTGACTAGAAACAAGCCGAGCAGTCCGGCGCCGATCAGGGCCGGCGCGCCGAACCCGGAGAACAGCCCTTTGCCCGCCTCGTTGGCGACCTTGCCGACCTCGTGCGCGACGCCTCCGAGGGCCTTGGCGACGGCGCCGGCACCGGCCTCGAGGTTCTGAGGAAGGTGCGTGATGCTCTCGACGATCGCCTCCTTCGCGAGATCCCAGTTGCTCGGCGCGCTCGCGACCTTGGACGTGTAGAGCGCGACCTCGCGAAGTGCGCGCCAAAACGCGTTGTTCTTGGCGTAGACGGTCAGAGGATCGGCCACGCGCACGCGCTCGACGTCGACAAGCGCGGCGCTCCACATGGTTTCGACGCGTGCGCGCGAGCCCGCGATCGATGCCGGATCGCTCGTCGCCCGGAACTGCTTGTCCCAGAAGTCGGCGAGCGCGACGACGTCGCCGTGGGTCGTGCGTGGAATCGTGCGCGAGCCTTCGGCCGTGCCGACGTCGGGCTCGCGCTCATCGGCACCGCGGAGGTCGCGCAGGTAGACGAACTCGGCGAGGTAGAGATCCGCGAACGTCTTGACGCTCTCGAACACCCTGAACGGCCCGGTTGGTGGTGGCGACCCAGCATTGCGATGCTGGGTGTCGGGTGGGGCGAGGAGCTGCGCGCGCAGTGCATCGAGTTGGACAGCGGACGGCAGCTCGCGTTTCGCCGCGTGCAGCTCGGCGCACGTGACGAGTAACGCCTGCCAGAACGAGCGATTTTCCTGGTAGGCGCCCGAGCCGTCGGTGATCGCGAAGCGCGCGAGGTCGGCCGCGAGTGGGCGCCAGAACCGTGCCGGGCGATCGTCAGGGCGAGACTGCACGATCGGATCGATGACGGCGGCGATCGCGATCGCATCGTCGCCGGTCGTGTTGGGCCAGCGCTCGACGACCTCGTCACGGTCGAGGAGCGCGCTCGCGCCGCGTCCGTCGAAGGCGCTCTCTTGCAGCGCCAAGAAAGCGCGCAGCCAATGGGTAATCTGGATCGACATGAGTCTCCTTGGGTTGAGACGAGAGGAATCGGGGGCCGAGGTCGCGCGAGCGAAGCGCGACGCGGCCGGGTTGATTCAGTTCAGGGGTTGACGTTCGAGTGCGTTACGGAGTCAGTCGCTACGGAGTCAGCGCATTGCGCGGCACGACGATCGCGATCTGCCCTCCCGCGAGGGCGTCCGGATCGATCGCGATCCGACCGTCGTCCATCTCGCGCGGCACGATGAGCACGATCTGCCCCGCTGCGAGCACCGCGGGATCGATCGCGCACGTGGTCACCGGCCGCGCGATCGCGGTCGTGGCATCACCGGACTTGGGATCCGGCGTCACCGTGGGCGTCACGATCGGCGCCGAGGCGTACACCGGCGCGGACGCGCCGCCGAAGTACGAGCTGAGCCGAGCGAGCCAGCCGCCGCCGTTGTCGGCGACCGGCTGACCCTGGCCCTGGCCCTGGTACGTGGGCGTCGGCATGGCTAGCCCACCAGCTTCCCGACGAGGCCGCCGAGGGTGCGCACCTGCTCGTCACGCTTCGCATAGCCGGCGAGCGCGTTCTGGAACAGGATCAAGTTACCCACATCGACGGCCGCATCCTTCGTCGCGATCGGCGCGGTTGGCAGCGGCGCGAGGACCGCGAACAGCTGGGCGACCATCTCGACGACCTGGCCCGCGGTCAGCTTGCCGAGGAACGACGACGCGAACGACGGCGCCATCGGCGCCGGGGCATAGACCATCGGCTGCTGGGCCGACCCGTAGACCGGCCGCACCGGCATCGAGTAGCCGGCCGGGATGCCTCCCGGACGACGCGCCTGGCCGCTGGTCACGATGCCCCCGTGACCACCGTTGCCACCGGCCCGGTGATCGCGGTCGCCCGCGTTGCGGGTATCGACGTAGTAGATATCGGCGTAGTTCTCTTCCATGTGCAGTGTCCTTTCGTGGCCGCGTCGTTGGCTTCGCTCGCGCGACCCCGACCCCCGATCCCTCTCGTGATTCGTCGATTCGTCGCCTGCTAGGCTTCCGCGTCGTACGAGAGCCGCAGACGCGCCCGCTCGAACGCGCCTTCGAGCGCGCCGGGTGGCACTTCGCCGGCATCCCGCTTCTTGACCGGCGCGGGCGCGGTCTCGGTCTTCTTCTCGTGGTCGTCGATCACCATCAACGCGAGCTGGCTACCGGCCGCGGACATCGCGCCCGCGCCGACGCTGCGGATCGTCGAGCCGTCGCCTTTCCACGCGATGGCGGCACCGACCGCGCCGAGGGCGGTCGCGACGGTCTTGGGCGCCCAGCCTTCGCGGGCGAGGAACGATCCGACGAGCGAGGTCGCGGCCGCACCGGCCGCCGTGTATCCCAGGCGGCGCAGCGGCGTCTCGTCGGGTTGTTTGGTCGTCGCGCGCGGTGCGCGCGGAGCGGCCGGCCGCGGGGCCGGTGCGGCGTTGCGGCGGTACTTGTTCGTGTGCTTGGTCTTTTTCTTCATGACGTTCCTCCGGGTTAGGCCGCGATCCGCGGCGAGAGTTCGAGCGACCACACGAGATGGTGTGGGGTGGTGCGGTGCGCGAGCTCGTCCGCGCTCGGCAAGCGCATCGCGGGCGCGAACCACGGCCCGAGGTGGCGAACCGGTCCGAGGTCGCGCTCGACCGCGCCGATCACGAGCCCGAACGTGAACATCACGTCGTCGATGCGCAGGTGGGCGGCCTCGCCGGCGATCCGCTTACGCAGGTAGCTGCGCACGCGCTCCACCATGGCGACCTCCTCGGGAAAGTCGCGGGCGAGGTGACGCGCGACGTCGAGCGCCCACTCGAACGCCTCGTGGAACGCCGCGAACAGCGGCATCCAGTTCTCGGGGCCCGCGCTCGACGGATCGTCGGGATCGGGCTTCCGGTTGCGGATCTGGGTCTTCGGCTTCTTCACGATCGGTCCTGTCTCGGGGCAATGCCCCGCCATGCCCGCAACGCGGGCGAATTCTTTGGCCGCGCGACGCACCACGCGCCGCGCGACGAAATGCGTGTTTGTTCGTCGGGCTTGGTCGTGTCGGGTGTAGTTGTCAGTCGTCGACGAGCTGCTCGAAGTGTGCGAGCCGGGCGCCCGCCTGCGTCCACGCTTCGTACGCCTCATCCCACCGCACATCGACCTGTGCGAATCGAGCGGCCGCCCGGTCGAACGCTTCGCGTGCTTCGTTCCGCTTCAGGCGCAGGTCGTTGCGGCTCTGCTCGAGGACGCTCTCGAGCAAGCGGGCTCGCTCTTCCTCGCAACGCTTCGCGAAGTGGTCCGTTAGGACGTCGCAGGCCTCGGTCAGGATCGCTCCGAGGATCGACATGGGATCGTGCTTCTGCGCGGACTTGTGGTTCGACATGAGATCTCCTTCGGGCCACGGAGGTTCGTGCCCATCGATGCAGGTGTGGGATGCCGCGAGGCGCATTGCGCACCGCGCGACAAAACGATCGGTTGGTCGGAAGCGCGCTACGCGGCGCGGTTCTTCATGGAGTCGGCCAGGGTCGGCAACTTCGGCGGGCGCGCGATCTTGCCGAGCGTGAGCCCTTCGCGGTTCAACTCTTCTTCCACGACGGTCACCACGTCATCGCCCATGCCGAGCTGCGCGAGCTTGGTGCGCAGTGCGACCGAGGCGACGTCGACGCCGACGTGGGCCGCCGCGCGCCCGAACGATGACAGCCAGGGCGAGGGCCGGATCGTCGTGTTTCCGATCGAGAGCGCCAGGTTCCGCTGGGCGCGCGTGATCGCCTCGTCGGTGAGATCGGCGACTGCCTGAGCGGTCGTCCGTACGATGGCGAGGGCACGAGAGCCGTACTGGCGCGCGACGCGCTCGGCGAGCGCGAGCAACCAGCCCATCGCGTCGATCTCGGTCGCGTCGACCGGCGCGACGCCCTCGTCGACCAGCCGCATCATCGCATTGCGCGCCTTGCGCACGCGGCTGGGCCCGTTGCGGAGGTTCGCCGCGCCGGTCTCGGCCATGCGCGTGGTCCACTCGATCGCGTCGCGCGCCTCCACGGCGACTGGTTGCCGCGCGCTCGCCGCCATCGCGGCGTCCGCGCAGTTCCGCGGCAGCTGCGGATCGAGGATCACGGGTGCGCCGTTCTCGAGCGGGAACGTGTGGAGCCCGCTCTCGAGCTCGAGGGTCGCGAGCTGGCGGACCGGACGCGGATCGATCACCTCGGCGGCCGCCAAGAATAGGGCTCCTCGCTCGACGCAATTTGGATCCCCCGCGGGGATGCGGAGCCGTTGCGCCGGACTGCACTCCTCGACCTTTGGGCCGTCTCCCTTCTCGCCATCGTCATCGCGTTGCGGCAGGCTCCGGATCCAGTCCGCGAGCCCCTCGGTCGTGGCGTGCTGGTTCGCGATCTCGACGATCAGCGGATCGCGATTTGCGACCAGCTCGGCCACGACTTCGGTGATCGATCCGAGACAGCGGAGGTCGTTGAACGGCAGGCCGATCACGACGCGCCTCCCTTCTTCTTGCCGATCATGCTCCGGATCGTCGCGACCGCCCCCGGCACGTCCATGGCCTTGAGGTCATCGAACCAGGCCCGCAGCTCGGCCGCACCAAGGTCGGCGGCGACGGCGCGCGCGAGCGCGGCCTCTTCGGGCTTGAGCGCTCCCTGGATCGCCACGAAGTGCATCAGCGTCGCCGGATCCATCGGAGGCAACGTCGGCTCGACGCCCGACGCGTGGGCTTCCGTGGCATGCGTGGGCTCGTTCGCCGCCGCGGGGCCCGCGCTCGTGGCGCGGGTCGACTCGCGCTTGGCGGACTCGGGCTTCGTCTTGGCGCTCGCGCGCTCTGCCGTCGGCGCCGTCTCGTGCGCCTTCCCGCTCGCGCTCGCCTTGCGCCAGTCGAACATCTCGGCGAACGCCGGGATCTTGAGCGTGCCGCTCATGAGCCCCGTGATGATGTCCGGAATCTTCGGGATGAGCAGGTTCACGAACGTGTTCAGATCGAAGCTCGGGGGCGCGGCGCTCGCCACCTCGTTGCGAGCGTCGTCGACGTCGGCCTCGTCGCCGTGGTCGTCGGCATCGAGCTCGCGCGGCCTGCGCGCGGGGAGGCCGGCGCCATCCGCGGCGCGGAGCAACTCGGCCGCCGCGGTCATCATGTCGGGGAAGCGATCGATCACCGACTTCGCCAGTTCGGTGTTCAGCCGCATCGCCTCGCGGATCGCGTCGTCGCCAGTCGACGGCACGACGAGCGCCGTGCTGGTGTCGGCGGTGCGCTCGGGCTTGACGACCTGCACGTAGGCGGGCGGAACGCCGTCCACGCACTTACCGTCGTCGTTGATCGGATCGAGCCGGTACCGGCCCGGCGTCACGACCGCTTCGCGCAGGTCATCGATCTCGGACTCGACGGGCACGGTCAACGGACGGCCATCGCGGCCGTAGACCAGCTCGGGTGCGCCGCGGGGCTTCATGCGCCGCACCCGCCACCCGGTCACCGTGGCCGGGATCTCGAACGTGTCGCCGTTCGCGTTGTAGGCCAGCTCGCTCATCTTGATCATTCCTCCTATGAGGTAATGCCCACGAGGGACCCCCTACTCACGTTTGGCACCGCCTTTGCCGAGCGCACGCGATCGACATCGTGCGATCAATCTCGAAGTGTCAGAACCCTCGTCCAAGTCCGCGAAGTCCTCGCGCAACGCGTACGCATGCGCCCGATCATTCGGTGCGCTTTCTTCACGAGCGCATGCTCGCGGACGTAACCGTGCGAACCCTCGATCAAGTTCGCCGGAAGCGTTCGCGGAAGAAGTCAGCAGCTGGCTCGATCATTGGTCGATCGAGCCCGCGAACTATCCCGCGAGGATTCTCGCGTGGGAGAAATCGGCACCGTCCCAGCCGGGGTTCAACCGGCGCGAGACTTGGCCGTTTCAGTGCCGCAACGATCTTTTCCGCGGAGAACTCGGCGTTGTCCAAGACAACGCGTCGAAGCAAGAACGGCGGTTGCATCGATGTCAGACCCCCGAGTGAACGTCGGGGCATGAGCACGAACAAGACGCTCGCGCGGAAACGCGCCCGCAAGAACGCACGCCGAACCGAGCGGCGGGTTGCCGTTATGACGCGTCAGGTTGGCCGGGTGCAGCCAGCTCGCAACCAAACTGTTCCGGGCCGCCTTTCCATCTGCGTCTTGTGCGCCGCTGCTTGCGAGCAGGATGGGGTCCTACACGAGTCCGACTGTAATCACGAATGGTTGCTGTGTCCCTGCTGCGCCGTTCGGACCTGCGACGACTGCATCAGCAAGCCGGAAATTGTCGCGCGGGCACGGCGCCGCGACCCCGCGATCGAGGTCGCGATCAACGCAGGCGAGGTCGCGCGCTTGAACGACAAGCTCAGCGGGCTGGAGATCGGCGAGGTCGCCGAGCCGTTGCGAATGTTCATGAACATGCCGGTGCCGTGCGGCACGCCGTGCAATGGGGCCATGGTCTATGTCGATGGCTCTGAGCGCTGGCCTAGCCAAGCCGAGCAAGCGTCGATGGCGGACGTGATGCTCGCGTACGATCGGGCTTGTGCCGCGTGCGGAAGGCGTACGACGTCGATGCTAGGTGGTCCGTCGTTCGATGACGACGACGACAGCGACGAACACGCGACCATGAATTGGTAGCGCGCTTCAGCGTGTCAGAAGTGGATGCGAGAGTTGCGGCCAACTAAATGGGTCGCGCCGTCGCAGGAGCTCTGGCGTAACGTTCTGGGTATCGAGGCAACCATGGACAAGAAAACGATTCGGCTGAAATTTGCAGATTCGGGGTCTACGACTCGTGAACAGCGGGCCATCCAACCAACAGCAGTCAGCCCGACGACCGCCCCGAGACCGAAACCCGTCGTTGTGCGAACGGAGCAACTGGCGGCGAAATGCGGGCATGCCGCCGCCTTCGAGGTCCTCGCGAAAGACCTGTATACTGATGAGCGGCGCGCCAAGCACCGCGCGCGGGACTGCAAGGCGTGCATCGCCGCGAGGATCTTGCACGAGCAGGAAGGCGCGAAGGCGAAGAAGAGCGAACGGAAGAGCAGGCTGCCCAACGGTTCGGTGTTCAACGTCGAGTACGACGCAGTAGCGGTGCGCTGGAAAGGGAGCTTGACGACGAGCATCGACGGCGAAACCGAGACGTTCGCGGGGGAGGCAACCGCAGTCTTCCAACTCCTTCGGAAGCTCGATCACGCATATCGCAAGCGGACTCCGATCCCGACATTGCCCTCGCAAACGATCGGCGGCTCATCGTAGAGCTACCCATATTTTGGATCGATTCTGGTGCCGATGCCCTGAGTTCGGACGGGGCGCACCATGTTGTGTTGTGGAAGCCAGAGAAGCGACAGGACACCACCCCACCCCGGTTGGGGAATCACCATCGCATGCTCGATGATCTCGAGCCCGGGTGGGATCTGAAGGCTCGAATCAAGCCACGTACGAGCTGGAAGACAGGTCGGAACATCGATCAACGTGCCGCGATCGAAGTATCCACAGGCGATCGAGTTCGGCGCCAGCACTTTGCCCTCCGCGACATAACTCGGAAACGAGCGGCTTGGCCTCATCCACTTGATCACGCCGCGTTCCGAGTACGCCACGGCGCACGCCTCTGGTGACAGCTCGACAAATCGCCTCGCGCCCATCACGGGCGAGGTCGTGAACACGCGCTCGATGACGTTCACCGCGCGCAGATCGACCGGCGTTACCCGGCAATAGGGTGCGACCATCGGCTCGGGGGTGAGGTGCTCGATCGCGAAGATGTCCGCGTCGCGCTCCTTACCCTTGCCGCGCACGTTGCACGAGGCTTCGAGCCAGGTCGCCGGATCAGCCTCGGTCGGTAGCTCGTGGTCGAGCACCAAGTGGCCAACCTCATGGGCAGCCGCCACCCGTCGCCGACCCATGGTGACGATGTCGTCCGACACCCGAATGCGCGCGTTTGAACCCACGCGGAAGATCCGCGCGGTCGCGCCCTTCAAGTGCCCGAACGTCACCTCGACATCCAGCTCCTTCGCCGTCTCGAACGGATCGATCTGGTCGGGGGTGCGCACGCCCACCCGAACCAACAACTCATGCGCGATCTGGCGCGGTCGGGATAGGCGGCGCACCACGGTCAGGCTCCGCGCTCGATCAACGACTCGATGTCCTCGAGTGCGCTTCGCAGATCGTCTTCGGACATGTGCTCGAAGTTGCGAAACGCGAGCTGCATCTCGGGATGCGTGGTGCGCAATTCGCCCAGCCGCGCCAGGACGTGCACGGGGGTCATCGCCATGATCGCGGCGCGGATCGCGCCACTCACGATGTTGGAGGGCCTCTTCGCCCGCTCCTCGCGCCGCTGCAGTGCTATCCGATCGCGCGCCGCTTCGGCGATCACATGCGCACGACGTTGGATGTCCGGGGTGGTAGGCATCAACTTCGCCTCTTCGACAGCAACCGCGCACGCGATGGCCATGTACGTATCTAGATCTTGTTCACTCTGGGTCATAGTTATCTCCTTGTTGTGTGTTCAGGCAATCGCCTGGTTGAGGGTTGCGATCACGTCGGGATCGAGCTTCTTCGCGATCCGCACCATCCGCTGATACGCAGCGTGGTAGGCGGCCTTCGACATGCTGGTGAGCTTCATTACCTCGGTCCGCGTCGTCACGCGCTTGGTGTACGCGTCGATGATCGCGAGGACGCCGACATCACCCGCGGCACCCACGCGCATCTGCCCGATGAACAGCGACCAGCAAGGCTCCATCGGCTCCTCGCGCTTGCTCTCGCGCTGCCCGGTGAGCGCGGCGCTGGTCTCTTCTTCGAGCCGGTCCTGATTGCGGCTCTCGTCATCAACCGAGACGTGCGGGAACGTCTTTGCGTGACGGATCTCGTGCGTGATCTCTCGCGACATCGCCCAGAACAACAGGCCCTCTAGGTTCACGCGGTCGGGATCCCACGTGATCTTTCCATCGAGCAACTTCATGACGATGTTGTTGAGCCGGTCGTCCGGACCGAGCTGATCGCGCCACGGCGTGTCGCGTTCCACCTGCTTGATCAGCGAGGTCGTCTGCTTGAGGACGCGCTCCACCAGGTTGTCCGTGAGCTGCTTGTCGAACTGCGTGCTCCACAGTTTCTGTGGCGAGTCATTCATGATCTTCATTCCGTTTCTCTCCCTTGTGGATCCAACCTAAGGGGTCGCTCTGACACCTGGCTACTTGTTCAGTGATCCCGCTGAAATCCGGACGAGTGGGCTTTTTGTGGGGTGGCCAAGGAGGGCAGGCGCGCGCCGTGAGGCGGTGCGACCAGCACGGGTGGGGGCCACGGTGGGAAGTGGAGGGCAGATCCCACGCTCGCGCGAATTCCCTCGTAGTTACAAAGACGTGAGGCGATGCCGCACTGTCGATTGCGGCGGCCGGTCACCCACGCGTGTGGTTGCACGCGCTATCATGGGTGATGGAAATCGGAGCGGCAGGATCAGGACTCGTGCTTCGCCCAGGTCATCCGTTCAACGGGGTCAAGATCTTCTCCGCAACGATGTTCGCGGAGCGCGACCGACTCGGGGAGAAGGTCACTGAGTGGATTGCCGCAAATCCCCACTTCATGGTGGTGGAGATTGTCGTATCGCAGTCCAGTGACGCCTCGTTCCATTGTGTCGCGTTCTCGGTCTTCTACTGGGAGGAGACGACGAAGCGCAAGTGATTGGCTGCTTGGGTGAGAACGCGAGGACAAGGCGGGGATGGGGTGCCTGTAGGTTAGCGAGCGTTTCTCGCCTCTCAAAGGGCCAGTGATTGGTGGTACAGTCTTCGAATGGCGAGGTTGGTTCCGTGTAGGGCATGTGAGAACCCGATCAGTACGGATGCACGTTCCTGTCCGAAGTGTGGGAAGCCCCAGGCTCAATCGACGAGCGCAGGCACTTGGATCGTCTTCTCGATCATCATGCTGGCCATCGTGGGGTACGCGATGTCCGCCATGGACGAGAAGAAGAAGCATGGTGGCGGTTCGTCACCAAATGCATCCTCAACTCGAGCAGCCGCCGAAGTCGCCGAGGATGCCATCACGGTCAGCTCGGACCGCTTGCAGAAGGACTACTCGGCGAACGAGGTGAACGCGGACAACCTGTACCGAGGTCACCTGTTGCGCGTGACCGGTGCGGTTCAGGCGGTTAAGAAGGACTTCATGGACGACGTCTATGTGGTTCTCTGGACAACCAACGAATTCGAAGGAGTTCACGCGAACTTCAAGGGCGACGGCAATGGACTGGCGGGAGTCTCCCCTGGTGACCACATAGCTGTGCGGTGTCGCGGTGACAACGTCATCATGGGCAGCCCGATGTTGAAGGATTGCATCCTCGACCAATGACGTCGTTTTCACCGCCGCCGTCGGGACGACGAGACGGACCCGACGGCAAGGGCAGCTATTGTAAGAGTGGCCTGAGGAGAGTGATCGTGTCGGACGCACTCGCGCGGAACATCAACCACGAGATCAGTCTAGGCGGCGACCTTCGACAGCCCGAGTGACTGCCCGACTTCGTCAGCTCTGCCCTGTCCGATGCGGTGCCCACAAGGCGATGCGTACACGCAACTCCCGATCTGATGCACCTCGGTGACCTTCGCAGCGCAGAGTATGCACTCACCGCGTAACGTGCGCGCGTGCAT
Organism: Haliangiales bacterium; assembly: GCA_038321315.1. Classification (GTDB taxonomy): domain Bacteria; phylum Myxococcota_A; class Polyangia; order Haliangiales; family Haliangiaceae; genus JABFXX01. Next base: position 26,613 of record JBBQEX010000071.1, read on the forward strand.
CTCAGCGATGATCGCCTCGACCTCGGCTCTCCCCTCAGCGATCTGCGCTGCCGTTGGCTCAGTGTACTTTGAGCACATCGTCGAGGCGCGCTCTCCGTCGAACGCGGAGCAGGGCCAGCGATACGGGCGCACGCTCGTATCGCGCACGCTGACGAGCTGGACACCAGCGCAGCATGCGTCGTGCTGGATTCCGCGGAAGTGGATACAGGTGCCTGGGTTGTTCATGCAGTCACGATGCACGATGGGTCTGACTGCTCACGCGTTCAGTAATGGTCACGCGGACTTTCACGCCGTTCGCGCACGAACCGCACGTTGATGGCGATGGCCTATTCCGTCGTCACGGGAACTTCGATCGAGTCGATCCCGACTTCGGGGATCGCGGGAACGAAGGCTCCATCAAGCGCTGGATTCGCTCCATTCCGGGGCGTGATTCCATCGCCAGTGAGGGGAGTGACAAGACTGTCGACGTAACCAGCTTGACCGTGATGAAAAGTGAAGTGCCATCCAGTTCGCGCGATCGCGATTTTCTCGGCAGCCTCGCCCGTCGAGACGTCGATATCGAGCACGACATCCTCTGCGATCACGCTCTTCAGAATCGATGGCCCACTCCCCTTCGCCTCGAAGCGGTAGCTCGCGTGCTTCTCCGAAATGGAAATGACCCGAAAGCAGCGCTCCAACTCACGCACATTGATGCCGTCGTCTATGAAGATCCAGTATGCATATGCGATCGCGTAAACCTCGCCGCTAGCACGCCCACGGAGCGTCGTGTGCCAATCCGCGCGCGAAAAGTTCGCTCCGGCAGGCCCGACGGGTTCGCGATCGGTGGTGCGATGACAGTCGAAGTCTCCGAATCGAAAGGATCCGTTGGGGGTGAGATCCGAGCGATGGCCCCCGGAAGTGAGACTGGTGCTTCTCGCCGCAGTGGGTGGCGTCAAGACGGGTGTTGGGGTGTCGTTGCTGCACCCGCCGAGTAGGGCAACCGCGATCCACTTCTGTGCGTTCATTCGTTCGACTCCTTGACCAGATACACGGGATGGGCGAGCTAGCGACTGTTGACGATCCAATCGTTCTTCGGGGCGGGAGTCCAGAACCCTCCGCCACGAGCTTCACCGGATATCGGAAGCGCGTGGATGTCCTTGTGCATCTCCGCCATGTCGGTCATCGCGATGTGAGATGTCGAGGCATTGCTGATGAACTCGAATCCGCGAGTCGCGGTCAGGGCGCCTCGCCAACTGGAAGCGGTGCTGTTCGTGACACCAGCTCCCCCACTGGCTTCTCCCCCTGCGGCCGGACTCTTCCCGCCGACACTCGCACTGGTCGTTCCAGTCTCGGTGACCTGCGGTCCAGAGATGTTGAACTGCAGAATGGTTTGATTCCTATGCTCGCCCGACGGAAGCGAGAAGGGCGGCATCTTCACTGGCGCCGCCATCGTCACGCTCAGATAGTCTGCCGCTTCCCCATACATCTCGGCTCGCATGTCCGGAACCACCGAGACCTGCCCGTCAGTATAGAGCTTTGCCGTCAACATCACGACGATCCGCCCGAGGTCTTGTTGGCCTCGACCGCCGTTGGTCAGGATGATGTATCGCTCGTAGTGGACCGGAGGGATGAGCAGCGTCTCCTCGATCTCGCCCTTCACGGTCGGTGTCGGTGCCGGTGTGTGCGCCTTCACGTTTGCGTCAACGGCAGCAACCCACCTGGGAACCTGCTTGGCCAGGGTCAACAAGCCGTCTTGATTTCGCGCAAGCTCAGCGAGCAGCGAGAATGAGCGACCCTGATGATCGAGCTCGATCGTCAGCGTGTCGAGCAGTTTGTTCGTGGCCGTCACCTCCGATTCAAGGTCGGCGATCGTCACGTCGGGATCGTTCAGCAGGGATAGAGCATCGTACAGGTCGGATGCAGCGCTGCTGACGACAGCGTCGAACCGTCCCGCCTTGATACTTGCCGTGCCGGTCGTGATCGTTCGCCGCGCGTTCGCCATGTGGAGACGACCGAGCTTGCCCCGGTCGCTGCTGGAGACGGTCGTTGCGCCCTTCTTGGACGCGGCGGCGTCGGCGCGTTGCTTCCTCGCCGCGGGTCCCTGCGGCTTGACCCACTTCAGCGGCACGCACGTGGCATCGATCAGCGCGATCGATCGCTCGGTCAAGTAGCCGTAGGTCGGCCCGTCGTTCGTGCTCTCGACCGCGAGCCAAAGCTCCCAGAGCGCCTCGTAGGCGCCATCGACGGCGAGGGTCAACTCGGGAGACATGGCACCTCCGCGCTTCACCTCCAACGTTGCGGCCTGCGTCCGCTGGTACGCGAGCTTCGACGCATCACGCATCTCCTGCGGGTCGCCACGCTTCGCGGCGTCCCGCGCGAATTCCGAGATCTCCTTGAACTCGAGAGCCCCGAAAACTACGTCGTCGGCGCTCGTCATCGGCTTGGGTGTCGGTGGCTCGGTCTTGGTTTCGCGTTTGGGGTCGCCCATAGAGTTCTCCGGGTGCGGGTTGTACTAGATGCGGGGAGTGATCTTGCCGAGAGCTTCGTATTCGAGCTGCGCCGCGTGTCGGAGGTGACTTGCCTCGATGATCGACGTGTCGGCCGCAGCGAGGAACGCAGCACGAACCACGGCGTTTCGGATGTAGCCACCGCTCATCTCGAAGCGCTCGGCGAGGACGTCGAGGCCGAGATCCTGGCCGACGGGCGCGGCCTTCGGCAACAGCGCGCGCCAGAGCTGGAGGCGCTCGTCGACCTCCGGAACCGGAAACCGGATGTGAACCGACAGCCGGCGACGGAACGCCTCGTCCATCGCGCTCGCGTGGTTGGTCGTAAGGATCACGATCCCGGAGAAGCTCTCCAGGCGTTGCAGGAGATAGTTGACCTCCTGATTCGCGTGACGATCGTTGCTCGACTTGACGTCTGTGCGCTTGCCGAACAGCGCGTCAGCCTCATCGAACAACAGGATCGCGTGACCGGCCTCGGCGGCGTCGAACAGGGTGGCGAGGTTCTTCTCGGTCTCGCCGATCCACTTCGAGACGATCTTGCTGAGATCGACCTGGTACATCTCGAGCCCGAGATCGCGGGCCACGAGCCCGGCGGTCATCGTCTTTCCGGTGCCCGGTGGACCCGAGAACAACGCAGCCACACCGAGCCCGCGTCCGACCTTCGCCCCGAAGCCCCATTCCTCATAGACCCGGCGCCGGGACTGGATCCGAGACATCAACTCGACGAGGCTCGCGATCTGGTCTGCGGGCAACACGACGTCTTCCCAGGTCTGGGACGTCACGATCCGACGCGCAAGCCCACCGAGCCGGTTGTCGAGCAGGCCACGAACGATCTCGCTGACATGATCCGCGCTGACGTCGCCGACAACCTCGCGCAACTGGGCGCCCGCCGCGTGAATGATCGACGGCGCGAGCGGGTAGGCCGTTGCCAGTACGTCGGGATCGATCGTTGAACCGACTCCCAGCGCACGCGTCCACAGCGATCGGAGCTGAGCGCCGGAGAGGGGGGTGACCTCGACCATCGTTGCCGCGCGTCCCCACGCGCGGGGAACGACACCGTTGGAGGTCGCCACGATCAAGCCGCGGAACTCGCTCTCGACGAGATCGAGCCGATCGACGATCTCGCCGGCGGCGCCGAGCGCGTCGAAGTGCTGGATCAGTGGCACCAGTCCGAGCAAGATGCACTCGCGCGAGAGCCCACGAAGTTCTCGTGCGGCCATGTCGCGATCCTTCGAGATCCGTCGCCCGTCGATCTGCAGGGCTCGCCTCCCGTTCGCGGCGAGCGTCGCCAGCAGTGCCGAGCGCCGACCGCTCCCGGCAGACCCGTGGGCGACCACGACTCCTTCGCGCAGGCAGCTCGCGGCGAGCTTGGCCGCGACGCCCTCGCCCAACTCCAGCTCGTGTAGTGGCGTAGAGAGTGGCGGGATCGAAGCCACGCTAGCGAGCTCGCGAGCGAACCTGAGGTCACCATGGGCGAGCGCGAGCACGCGTGCGGATACCTTCCAGGTTTGGCGGTGGAGCGGAGTTCGCGCTTGGTCGTCGGTTCGCTCGATCAGCCCGAGGCGCCGCAGGCTGCCGTCTTCCGCGAGGTCGCACCATGCGCTCTCGCCGATCGCTCGGGCGCCGTAGACGACGCGACGGATCGTGTCGGTCGTCGGATCGGCCACCGCCTCGGAGTTCACTCTCCGGACGAGCCGCCGGATCTCGGGACTCACCTCGTGTGCCACCAGCAGCCAGACGATCGCCGCCTCGCTCGGCGAAAGCTCGAAGCTCGACACCAGACGCATGATCGGGACCTGCGCATGGTCGGAACGTTCGCACCGACTGTTGACGAGCATGTCGATCCGACGCGCATCCACCGCGCGCTCTGGTTGTTCCAGCACGGCCTCGATCCGCCACCGGATCGCGTTGATCTGGTCCTCGACCAGTTCGGCCTGGTCGGCATAGGGGAGCGCGACGCGCGCCATCATGTCTACGACGATCGAGCCTTGCCCGTAGCTCGCATGGCCAGGGTCGGCGCTCACCTAACGCGTCCCTGCATCGCCGCCCGGCGCGGAGCGTCGGCGAGGAACCGGATCAGTCGCTGGCGGCGTTCGAGCACCATCCGCCCGAAGCGCGCGACGAGCACGTCGTCGGCGGTGGGATTGGAGATGCGACGTTGCAGCTCGCGGGCGTCGGCGATCGTGAGCCGTGCGAACGCGCGGCCCAGCTCGTTCTCGAGCCGCTGGTACCCCGCGCTGATCGTTTCGCCGGGCTGCAATGGATTCTCCAGGATCGCGAGGATCTCGGCTTCGAGAGCGATGATGCTTTGGGCAGCGACCTGCCGTGGCGGTGTGGTCGCCGATGTCGGCTCCCAGATCAGCGACGTGCGCTGCGCGAGACTCGATCGTGAGTTGAGCATTGGATATCCTTCGTGAGGGCGTGCGACGGGTGTCAATGTCAGGTGCGACTACAGGGTCCGGCGCCGCGCGAGGATCTCGGCGTCGACCTTGTCGGCGTTCTTGTTGTGCGGGGCGGCCATGTCGAGGTCGACGCGGCGCGCTTCCTTGAGAGACAAAGTGCATGTGGCGCGAAGCACCTTCCCGGTCGCCGAGAACACCTGGTACTTCGTCTGAAGCGAATCGATGACGCACCTCATCGATGGCATGCCGTCGGTGCCCCACGCGACGACGCAGAAGTGCGGGCGCCAGTCTTCGTGCGAGCGACGAACTTCGCGAAGGCTGATCATCGACTGCAGCGTGGCGATCGCCTGCTTCACGGTCATCGTCGCCCTGTTGCCGATGACGCCATCGGACTCGTAGCCATCGAACAGCAACTCGACCTGCAGGGTGCGCGGTTGGCCGCACGTGTACTCGACGTGAAGCGCGGCGGTCGAGCCGTCCTTCTTCTTGTGATCGGTCCAGCCACCCGCCTGGGTGATCTGGATCTCGCGCGGGTTGTACTGCGCGCTGATCGTGAGCTTCGGGTCGTCGAGACTTCCGATCACGAGCCGCGCGGTCCCGTGAGCGAACGCGGTCTTGTCGGCCGGAGGGGTAGGCTTGTTCGATGCGCTGGTGATCACGTGGTTGCCTTCGGTGGAGGGGCGGCGTGCGTCGGCTGGGTGGGGGCGATCGAACCGGTGGGGTCGACGACCGCGGCGATCTCGTGGCAGGCGGTGCGAACGGCCTCGGACGGCGACACCGTACCGACGCGAAGGAAGTGGGCCAGGTCGAGATCTCGCCCGATCAGGGCGTAGGCGGACTCGGCGTTCGCGAGCGCGACGCGAGCGAGGGCTTCGTGAGCGACCGCCGACCTCGCGACACGCGCGCGCGCGCGTTTCTCGCAGAGCCATCCAGCATTGATCCTGCCGATCCGATCGAGGAGATACGTGCGGACGTCGACGAGGCTGGCGAACCGCCCGACGAACGCTTTCCTGGACACCGGTTCGCTAGCGAGGGTGGCCAGGTTGGTCAAGATCAGGTTCGTCCGCCCGCGGAGGCTCGCTTCCCGCGCGTCGTCATCGCTCGCGGCGTCATCGAGCGTGCGAGCGCGGATGAGCGAGATCTTGGCCCTCAGCAGGGTATGCGCGACCCGTAGGTCTCGAAGGGCCGCGCCGGTGTCGGCTCCGTCGCGCGACGCGCGCACGAGCTGGCCGACACACCCGCTCGCGAGCGCGAGCTCGCGGTCCAGCTCCGCGAGCAACTCCAGGACCTGCGCGATGTGAATTCCGGCGACCACGGAAAGCACCATCGTGCTTCGCGAGTCGAGATCAAAGGCTCAGCCGTCGACCCATCCCTCAAACCCAAAGTGCCGGCCAGGCCTCGTTACCGCAATTCCTTGAAATCCCACCCGCGTTCGCGGGAAACTTGCGGGAAACTTGGCCGGAGGTTCGGCGAATCGCCGGCCACGCCGGCCAACGCTTGCGAGGGTAGTAGGGGACGAGGGACAACCGATGGAGATGGACAAGCGCAAGCCACCGGGACCGCCGAAGGCGAAGCCCCCGGAAGCCGAGCCCGCTCCTGCGCGGGATCTCCGCACGCGCACGATCCCCGACGAGAAGAAGCCCGCTTGGTTCAAGGGGAGCAACGTCATCACGGCGCTCCGCGCCTCGGTTCTCGACGCGCACCCCGAATATTTGCTCGACCCCGATAAGACCAGCTTCACGATCGGGGCCGCGGAGGACCGTGATGTGTGCGTGCCGGGTGGTTACCTGAGCGGCCACCACGCGATCGCCGACCGGCGGGGCAATGCGCTGCGAATCACGGATCAGTCTTCTCGCCACGGTTGCAGTTTTGGCGGGCGTCAGGAGACCAGCTTCGACGTCCGAGCCGGCAACACCTTTGAATGTGCAGCCGTGCGCTTTGTCGCCTTCGATGCCGAAATGTGCGCGGCCTACGGTGTGATCTCTGATCTCGTCGGAGCCGGTGGCGGCAAGTTGTCCTCGATCACCCCGAGCGACGTGATCATCGCTGCGGCGGGCGGCGGAAACATCCTCGTGCTCGGACCTCCAAACTCTGGACAAGATGTCCTCGCACGCACCATTCACGCTGTGTCTCTGAGGAGAGGCCAAAAGCTCGTCGAGGTGAGCGCCGGTGGGCTCCCTGGGTGGCCCGACTTGAAGCAGATCATCAAGCGATCCGACAAGTCGACGCTCGTGATCGCCGTCGACAAGGACGACCCGGTGATTGACCGGACCTTCCTTGACATGGTCGTCTCGAGGGACTTCTCGATTCGCTTGATAATCTTGGCACCCGACGAGGACAAGGCCTTGCGCGTGGCCGGCATCTCGCGCGTGCAGGCGATGCAACACATCCGCCTCGGCGCGTTGCAGGATCGCCCGGACGAGGTGCTCCACCTCCTGGACAAGCTGCTCGCCGAGCGAAAGGCGTCGTTCACGACGTCGGACCTCAGCGAGTCGAACCAGTTGAGGCTCCGTTCGTTCGCGTGGCGTGACAACTTGGCCGAGCTGCGGGTAGCCTCCGATCGGTTGATCGCGTTGTACGAGACGAACACGTTTCGGGAGGCGATGGTCCTGTCCGGCGTCCCGCGAACGACGTTGCAAGACTGGACCGTCAAGCTCGGGCTCGAACTTCCCCTCCGTCGTGCGAGCGTAGACCGGGCGAAAAAATGACCTCGCTCCTGGACCCGATGATCGGGACGACGATCAACGACTACGTGATCCAGAAGGAGCTGGCACGCGGCGGGATGGGCGTGGTCTATCTGGCGATCCACCCGACGCTCAAGAAGAAGAAAATTTTCAAGCTGCTCGTGTTCGAGTACGAGCACATCCCCGCAGCCCAGGAACGGTTCCAGCGCGAGGGGCGCGCGCTGGCCAAGCTCGACTATCCCCACATCGTACCCGTCGACAACCTGTCGCAGCTTCCGGATCGACGCTGGATCCTGACGATGCCTTTCGTCGAGGGCATCCCGCTCGACCAGCACCTCGCCCAGCACGGCAAGCTCTCACTGCACGACGCGGGCTACGTGATCTGCCAGCTTCTGGGCGCCCTCTCCCACGCGCACGACGTTGGCCTGATTCACCGCGATATCAAGCCCTCCAACCTACTCGTGCAGAAGCGCGGCAAGGATCCGTTCTGGATCGTCGTCATCGACTTCGGGATCTCCCGCGACGTGACCTCCGCGGAACGCAACCCACTCACCGAGCACGGCAGCGTCGTCGGCACGCCCTCGTACATGGCTCCGGAGCAATTCGATTCCGCGTACTCGGTCCGACCGAGCGCGGACGTCTACGCGGTCGGCTGCCTGCTCTACGAGCTGCTGACCGGCGAACCGCTGTGGGGCTTCGGCGACCAGCGGGCGATCCTGTTCCGCCAGATGAAGGAGCCTCCCGAGTTCCCGCCGGACATGAACCCCGAGATCGCGGCGCTGATCCGTTGGTGCGTCGAGGTCCAGCCCGAGAACCGACCGCAGTCGATGCGCGCGGTCGCGAGCGTGCTCGCGTCGGCGATCCCGGCGATTCACGAGCGCGGCCTCGGCGACGGGGTCTCGATCCTGGATCGCGCGGCTCCCGAGCTGCGCCTCGCCGCGGATTCGAACACGGAGACGATTCGCGGCAACTCGCAGCGCGGGCTCAGCTACGCCCCACCGCGCGAGACGAGCTTGACCCCGCCGCCCAATACGCCTCCCACGCCACCGCGCTCGTTCGGTGTCGTAGCCCCGGCGGTGTCGGCGTCGCCGACGGTGCCACCGGAGTTCGACGGACGCACCGAGCGGACGTTCGACGCGGTCCCGCCGGGTGACCTCCAGAGCACCGTTCGTGGCATTCGGCCGCGTTCGCCGGAGCCGGTGCCACGACTCGAGGTCCCTTCGCCGACGTCGAGCGCCGAGCGTGCGACGACGCCATCGCGGCCAGCAGTGATCCCGACCTCACCTGCGTCCGGGCAACGTCGGTCACGCCTGTGGGCCCCCATCCTGCTGGCGCTGCTGGCCGCTGTGGTGGTCGTCGTGATCCTCCTCGCGAACCGCGGACCCAAGACGCCTACGACGGTTGCCCTCGGCGGCGCGGCGATGGATGCTGCGCCGGTGCCGGCGATCGTACCGACCGCGAAGACCGTCCCCCGCGATGCTGGTCTCGACGCGAGCGACGTCGGCGCGGACGCAACCGTCTATCCCGTCGCGGATGCGCTCGTCGACGCGCCGGTAGCGCGGGATGCTGGAACGGTTGCGAATCCATCCTCGAGCTCCGACCGACCAACACCTCCCAAACCCGTCCCCGCGCCTGCGATGGCCGACCTGATCGTGAGCATCTCGCCGTGGGCGGAGGTGTTTACGGAAGGTCGCTTGCTCGGACAAGCGCCGAGGAAGTTTCGTCTCAAGGCCGGCACGTACCACCTGGTGTTGGTGAACAAGGACCGGGACAAGCGCGAAGCGATCACGGTGACACTCGACGCTGCGCACCCCACGACGATTCAGAGAGCCTGGTGAACATGAAGCGTTCTGGTTTGATTATTTCGTCGCTCGCGCTGGTCTTCGGCACCACGCGAGGCGCGCGCGCCGAGGGTGATGGCGTGCTCGTCTACGGCTCGGTCGACAAGAAGATTCGCCAGGTCGTCGCGGCGGCCGTTGCCGACGGGGTGAGGCGGCAAGCATGGGATCCACGTGACGTCGAGTTCTCCGGGGACGAGACCGACAAGATCACGGCTTGCCTCGCACTTCCCAAACCCTGGGGGTGTGTGGGGCCGATCTTGAACCGCAAGGGATTCGTCAAACTCGTGACGGTCAACGTGAGGCGCGAGACCACGACCAGGCTCGAATTGACCGCCCAGTTTCTCATCGGAGACGGCGTGCCCGTGGTCGTGAGGCGGTGGTGTGAGGCGTGCAAGAACGATGTCGCGATCGTCGATACCGTGGGTGAGATCATGACGGCCGCGCAGGACAAGCTCCCCAGGGCCGGCGTTCCGGTGAGTCCACCAAAAGGAGCCACGGCGCTGGCGCTCAGCTCCATCCCGTCGGGAGCACGGGCGAGCGTCGATCATCGGCTCGTGGGTACGACGGACCTCGTCGTCGCGGTCACCAGCGGTCCTCACACGGTGACGCTCGAACATCCAGACTTCGAGCCGGTCACGCAGTCGGTGACCGCCGAGGACGGCAAGGCCACCCCGGTCGCGATCACCTTGAAGACGCGCACGCATCCCGATACCTCGGTCGTGCCGGGGCCTCGAGCACCCTCACGCGTCCTCCCCGTCAGCCTGATCGGCGTGGGAGCCACAGCGTTGATCGGCGGGATCGTGGCCGTCGCGATGGACGAAGATCCAGCGCCACGCGGCACGGATCATCACGCAACCTACAGCGACACGGGACCGCTCGGGGCCGGGATGATCGCGGGTGGCGTCATCGCCGGCGGTGTCGGCTTGGTTCTGCTTCTGCGCGCGCACCGGGGGACGGACTCGGCAACGATGGGCGCGTCGCGCGCGACCCCCATCGTGTTCGCCGATCGTAGCGGCGGCGGCGTCGGCTGGGTCGGTCATTTCTAGGAAGGTTGAGAGGAAGAAACGATGCAGCACCTCACGTCCGTTCGCACCTGGCTCCTGTGGGTGTTTCTGTTCGCCGCCTGTGACAAGGCGCAACCCGACTACTGCCCGGGCCACCCTTTCAACGACTGCACCTACGACGCGATGGGGGATACGGGATCATCGGCGTGCATGACGAGCGCCCAGTGCAGCGGCTCGAACGCCGTCTGCGATCTCGGTCTCGACCACGGAACATGCGTCGCTTGCACGAGCGCCGAGCACGCTGCATGTAGCGGCGTGACTCCAACATGTGGGACGGATGACGCCTGCCACGCGTGTGTCGCGCACACCGACTGCCCGTCAGCCGCATGCTTGCCCGATGGCTCGTGTGGCACCGACGCCAACGTCGCGTACGTCGATCCGTCCGGCACCGATAACACCACCTGTACGAGTGCGACGCCGTGTACCAAGGCTGCAAAGGCACTGGCGACGGGGCGACCGTTCGTGAAGTTCACGGGTACGACGAACGAGCAGGTCTCGATCAACAACCAGAACGTCACGCTCCTGGCCCAACCGGGTGCGAAGCTGACCAGCACCAGCATCGGCATCCTCCTGAAGGTCGATGGGACTTCGCAGGTCTCGATCTCAGACCTCACCATCAACGGCGGATTGGGGCCCTCGGGAATCGGGATTTCGATGCCGGCAGGCAACACGGCAAGACTGAGCTTGTCTCGCTCGACGGTCTCCAATAACACCGGCGGTGGCATCGTCGCGAGCGGCGGCACGCTGACCGTGAACCGATCCACGATCAGTGGAAATCAAGGTGGCGGCATCTCTGCGAGCAGTAGCGGGATGGTCATCGTGATCACGAACACCTTTTTGCATCACAACGGCAGCAGCGGCTTGACTTCATTCGGGGCCGCTTCGTTGAAGCCAACCGGACAAAGCAAGTTCGAGTTCAACACGGTCGTGGACAATCAAGCCGACCTCGGCTCCGCGAGCGCGGGCGGCGTGTTCTGCGACACGGCCGGGTTCGTTGGCGCGAGCAACGTCATCTTCCGTAACACCGGTGGAACGTCGGGGACCGTGCAAACCTTCGGGAACTGCACCTACGGAAGTTCGTTCAACATGCCGGGCGCGAGCGCGGCCGACAACAGCCCGATGTTCGCCAGCCCGAACACGCAGCCGTATGACTACCACCTCACGGCAGCGACGCCGACGACGATCCGGGATGCGGCCGGGGCGTGCACGGGGGTTGATTTCGATGGCGACACGCGTCCGGGTGGCACAGCGTGCGACCTCGGCGCCGACGAGTACCGCCCGTGAGCCTCATGTCCTTGCAAGCGTTCGCACGCGTCAGGTGAAGGTTGAAGGGGTTGTTGATGAGGCTGTTATCTCCAGTAGTCGCCCTCTTCCTGCTCGCATCGAGCACGCTCGCGCGTGCCGACATCCTGATCGAGACGCATCTCGGTCCGCGAACAGGGGAGAAGTTGATGGTGGAGATGCGGGGCTACTTCGCGCATCGTGACGTGATCGCGGATCCCGATGCGCTTGCGGTCGGACTCCAACATCCTCCGTTGTCCGCGATCACGAAGGTCGTGTCTCTATAGTTGTGTAGAAGCCGGTTTCTTGGGCCGCAAGAAAAGAAGGGGGAACCTCCGGGTTGAGAGACCGAGGAGGAACCCCCATGAGCAGACCAAAACGATCCACCCACGCCGAATTTATCGACCT
>JBBQEX010000072.1:0-38339 GCA_038321315.1 Haliangiales bacterium
AGACCGGCTCGGCGATCTCGGGGTGCTTGCGCTTGCGGACGAAGCGATGCAACGCGAGGTAGGTCACCGGCGTGGTGAACAGCGTCAGCAGCTGCGACACCGTGAGCCCACCGACGATCGCGATGCCGAGCGGCTTGCGGAGCTCGCTGCCTGTCGCGTCGCCGAGCGCGAGGGGTAGCGCACCGAGGAGCGCGGCGAGCGTGGTCATCAAGATCGGTCGGAACCGTAGCAGACACGCCTCGTAGATCGCCTTGTCGGGCGGCACGCCCTCCTTCTCGCGCTCGACCGCGAAGTCGACCATCAGGATCGCGTTCTTCTTGACGATGCCGATCAGCAGGATGATGCCGACCAGCGCGATCAGGTCGAGTTCGCTCCCGGTGACGAGGAGCGCGAGCAACGCCCCGAGGCCGGCGGAGGGCAGCGTCGACAAGATCGTCAGCGGGTGGACGTAGCTCTCGTAGAGCACGCCGAGCACGATGAACACGCAGATCAGTGCGATCGCGATCAGCGTGGGCTGGGTGTCGAGCGAGTCCGCGAACGCCTTCGCGGTGCCGGCGAACGAGCCGTGGATACTGGCCGGGAAGCCGATCTCCGTCGAGGTTCGCTCGATCGCAGCGATCGCGGCGGACAGCGGGATGTTCGGTGCAGTGTTGAACGAGATCGTGGTGGCAGGGAACTGGCCCTGGTGCGCGACCGAGAGGGCGACGTTCGTCGGCGTGACACGAACGAGGTTCGAGAGCGGCACGACGAGCCCCGACTGCGAGGTCACGTACAGCTTGTCGAGCGCATCCGGTCCGTAGGCGCCATCGCGCTTCGCCTCGAGGATGACGCGGAATTGTTCGCGCTCCGTGTAGAAGGTCGCGACCTGGCGCTGGCCGAAGGCGTCGTACAGCGTGTTGTCGATCTGCGAGACGGTGATGCCGTGGCGCGCCGCGGTGTCGCGATCGATCGCGAGATCGAGCTGGAGGCCGTTGGACTGCTGATCGGTCGTGACGTCGGTGACCTCGGGGAGCTTGCGGATCGCGTTCGTCAGCTTCGGCGCCCACTCGTCGAGGTCGCGCGGGTCGGCGGCCTCGAGCGTGTACTGGTACTGCGTCTTCGCGAGCCTTCCTCCGATCCTTACGTCCTGGACCGAGGACAAGAAGGTGTTCTGACCGTGAACCTTTGCGAGCTTCGGACGCAGCCGGTCGATGACCTCTTGAGCGGAGGAGCCTCGCTGGTCGCGCTCCTTCAACATGATGAACATGCGACCGGTGTTCGTGGTCGAGGTACCAAACCCGCCGACGTTCGCGTTGACATGAAGCACGTCGGGATCGTCCTGGACGACCTCGATCAGCTTCTCCATCCGCTCGCGCATCGCCGAGAACGACATGTCCTGCGGCCCCTGCGCGCTCGCGGTGATCATCCCGGTGTCCTGCTGGGGGAACAGCCCAGATGGCACCTTGAAGTACAGCCACACCGTCGCGACCACCGTCGCGACCGTGACGATGCCCATGATGAAGCGGTGGCGCAGCACCACGCGCAGCATGGCGCCGTAGACACGGACGATCGCATCGAGGCCCCTCTCGAGACCTCGCGCGATGAAGTTCGGTTCGTGCTCCTTGCGCAGCAGCTTGCTGCACATCATCGGTGTCAGCGTCAGCGACACCACGGCCGACAGGAGGATCGAGACAGCGAGCACCACCGCGAACTCGCGGAACAGCCGGCCGACCGCACCGCCCATGAACAGGATCGGCACGAACACGGCGAGCAACGAGCAGGTGATCGAGATGATCGTGAACCCGATCTGTTTGGCTCCACGCAGCGCGGCCTCCTTGGGCTCGACGCCTTGCTCGACGAAGCGCGACACGTTCTCGGTCACCACGATCGCGTCATCGACCACGAAGCCCGTGGCGATGGTCAGCGCCATCAGGGACAGGTTGTCGAGCGAGTAGCCGAGCACGTACATCACGCCGAACGTGCCGACCAGCGAGAGCGGCACCGCGGTGGCAGGGATCGCGGTGGCGCGAATCGAGCGCAGGAACAGGAACACCACGAGTGTGACGAGGACGATCGAGAGCAACAGCGTCTTCTCCACCTCGTGCACCGACGCGCGGATCGTCCCGGCGCGATCGATCGCGACGTCGATGTCGATGCCCGCGGGGATCGTCTTCGCCAGCTCGGGGAGCAGCTCCTTCACGCGATCGATGACCTCGAGGATGTTCGCGCCCGGCTGGCGACGGATCACCACCGAGATCGAGCGCTCGCCGTCGAACCAGCCTGCGACGTTCTTGTTCTCGACGTCGTCGGTGACCGACGCGATCTCGCCGAGCCGGATCCCGGCGCCGTCGGCGACCGAGTACTTCACGATCACCTGCTTCCACGCCTCGGCGTCGAGCGGTTGTGAGTCGGCGCTGATCCCTTGCCAGCGATCGGCCCCCACCCCGCCCTTAGGCAGGTTCGCCGTCGCGCTGGAGAGCGCCGCGCGGACATCCTCCATCGACAGCTGCACGCCGCCGAGCACCGTCGGATCGACGGTGACTCGCACCGCCCGCGGCACGCCGCCACCGACGCCAACCTGCCCGACGCCGGGAACCTGCGCGATCTTCTGCGCGAGGATCGTGTTCGCGGCCGCGTAGACCGCGGATGGCTGCAGCGACTTGCTGCGCAGCGTGATGATCAGGATCGGCGCGTCGCTCGGGTTGACCTTCCGGTACGACGGGCGCGACGGCATGTTTGGCGGCAGGTCACCACCGGCGGCCTGGATCGCGGCCTGAACCTCACGCGCCGCCTGCTCGACCGACTTGTCGAGATCGAACTGCACGGTGATCTCGGTGCGCCCGAGCGTGCTCTCCGACGTGATCTCGGTGACGCCTGCGATTCGTCCGACGCGTCGCTCGAGGGGCATCGCCACGGCGGTGGCCATCGTCGTCGGCGAGGCACCGGGCAAGCTGCCGCTGATGCTGATCGTCGGCAGATCGACTTTCGGCAGCGGCGCCACCGGCAGCCCGAGGAACGCGCCTGCACCGACGAGGAGCATCGCGATCGCGAGCAGCGTGGTGCCGATCGGCCTCCTGATAAACGGCGCCGAGATGTTCATGGCACCGGCTCCACATTCGACAGTGCTGGCTTGGTGCGCCGCCGCAGCCTGTCGGTGAACAGATAGACGACCGGCGTCGTGTACAGCGTCAGGACCTGCGACAGCAGCAACCCGCCGACGATCGTGATGCCGAGCGGTCGCCGGAGCTCCGCGCCCATCCCCGAGCCGAGTGCCAGCGGGAGCCCGCCGAGCAGCGCCGCCAGCGTGGTCATCATGATCGGCCGGAACCGCAGCAGCGCCGCCTGATGGATGGCCTCCTCGGGCGACAGCCCCTGCTCCCGCTCCGCTTCGAGTGCGAAGTCGATCATCATGATCGCGTTCTTCTGGACGATCCCGATCAGCAACACGATGCCGATCAACGCGATCACGTCGAACGGCTCGCCGACGACGAACAGCGCGAGGATCGCGCCGACCCCGGCGGATGGCAGCGTCGACAGGATCGTGATCGGGTGGATGTAGCTCTCGTAGAGCACGCCGAGCACGATGTAGACGGTGATCAGCGCGGCCAGGATGAGAAAGGGCGTGGACGCGAGCGACTCGCCGAACGCCTTCGCGGCGCCGGTGAACGACGCGCGCATCGTGGGCGGCGGCTCCAGGTTTGCCGTCGCGAGCTCGATCGCCGAGATCGCCTCGCCGAGCGAGACGTCCGGCGCGGTGTCGAACGACAGCGTCACTGACGGGAACTGGCCCTGGTGCGCGATCGCCAGCGGCGCGGGCCGCGGAGCGAAGCGCGCGACCTGTGAGAGCGGCACCGTCCCGGTCGCGGTCTTGACGTAGAGCTTGTCGAGCGCCGCCGCGGTCTCGCGATCCTCGGGGCGGATCTCGAGGATCACGCGGTACTGGTTGAGCTGCGTGAACGTGGTCGAAACGATCCGCTGGCCGAACGCGTCGTACAGGATGTCATCGAGGTGCTGCTGCGTGATCCCGAGGCGCGCCGCGCTATCGCGGTCGACCGTGACGTGGATCTGCAAGCCGTCGCCCTGGCGATCGGACGCGACGTTCGCGAGCTGCGGCATGTCCTTCATCGCCGCGAGGAGCTTGGGGACAAACCCGTCGAGCACCTGCGGATCGGAGTCCTCGAGCGTGTACTGGAACTGCGTGCGGCTGACGCGCGCATCGATCTGGAGGTCCTGGACGGCCTGGAAGTAGATCGTCATGCCCGACACGGCATGGGTCGCCGTACGGAGCCGTGCGATCACCTCGGCCACCGACGACTCGCGATCGTCGAGAGGGACCAACGCGATATTGAACCGCCCGACATTGGCGGCGGGGTTGATGCCGTCGGCACCGATCGCCGTGGTCACCGACTCGACGTCGGGGTCGGTCAGGATCACCTCGACCAGCGCTCGCTGTCGTTCTCGCAAGCGCTCGAACGAGACGTCGGGCGCAGCCTCGGAGACACCCGCGATCATCCCGGTGTCCTGCTGCGGGAAGAAGCCCTTCGGCACCACCATCGCGAGCACCGCGGTGACGACCGCGGTCCCGAGGGCGATCAGCAGCGTGGTGCCACGGAAGCGCAACACGACAGCGAGCGTGCGCTCGTAGAACCTCGTCACCGCGCCAAACAAGTTGTCGAACAGACCCGCGATCGAGTGCGGATCCGGCGGCACGTGAGGCTTGAGCAGCCACGCGCTCATCATCGCGGTCAGCGTCAGCGTCAGCACCGCCGAGATGCCGATCGCGATCGCGAGCGTCACCGCGAACTCGCGGAACAGCCGGCCGATCAAGCCGCCCATGAACAGCAACGGGATCAGCACGGCGATCAGCGACACGGTGAGCGAGACGATCGTGAAGCCGATCTCCTGCGCGCCGATCAGCGCCGCCTCGAAGGGCTTCTTCCCCTTCTCGATGTGGCGGGTGACGTTCTCGACCATCACGATCGCATCGTCGACGATGAACCCCGTGGAGATGGTCAGCGCCATCAGCGACAGGTTGTTGAGCGAGTAGCCGATCAGCCACATCACACCGAACGTGCCGATCATCGAGAGCGGTACGGCGACGGCGGGGATGAAGGTCGCGCGCAGGCTACCGAGGAACAGGTAGATGACGGCGACGACGAGGCCCAGCGTCAGCAGCAGCGTGAACTCGACATCCTCGACCGACGCCCGCACGGTGACCGTTCGATCGGCGACGATCGCGACATCGATCGCTTGAGGCATCGACGCGCGGAGCCGTGGCAACAGCGCCTTGATGTCCGCGGCGACGTCGATGATGTTCGCGTTGGGCTGCCGCTGGATGTTGAGGATCACGGCGCGCTGGCGGCCCGACCACGCCGCGAGTTGCGAGTTCTCGACGCCATCGATCACGTTCGCGATCTCGCCGAGCCGGACGACGCCGCCATTGCGATGCGCGATGATCAGCGGCTCGAACGACTTCGCATCGGCGAGCTGGTCGTTGGTGGCCAGCGCGTAGTCCTGACGCGGGCCGTCGATGTTGCCCTTCGGCAGGTTGACGTTCGCGGCGGCGATCGCCACGCGGACGTCCTCGAGCGTCAGCCCGGTGCCTGCGAGCGCGACCGGATCCACCTGCACGCGCACCGCGGGCTTCTGTCCGCCACCGATCGTCACCAGCCCGACCCCCTCGACCTGCGAGATCTTTTGTGCGAGCACCGAATCCGCGTAGTCACTGACCGCGGCGAGCTCGAGCGTCTGCGAGGACACCGCGATTGTCAGGATCGGCTGATCCGCGGGGTTGCTCTTCGCGTACGTCGGCGGCGCCGGCAGGATGCCGCGCGGCAGCAAGTTCGTCGCCGCGTTGATCGCGGACTGGACATCCTGCTCCGCTCCGTCGATGTCGCGGTCGAGCGAGAACTGCAGCGTGATCTGCGAGCTGCCGAAGCTCGAGATCGAGGTCATCTCCGCGAGCGACGGCACCTGGCCGAGCTGGCGCTCGAGCGGCGTGGTGATCGACGACGCGATCGTCTCGGCGCTCGCACCCGGCAACTGCGTGGTGACGACGATCGTCGGGTAGTCGACCTGCGGCAGTGCCGCCACCGGCAGCTCGCGAAACCCGGTGAACCCGGCGAGGAACAAGCCGAGCACGAGGAGCGTGGTCGCCACCGGCCGCTGGATGAATGGCGCCGAGATCGACCCGAAGCTGGTGCTCACGGTGAGCCCTTCGCGGATCCCTTCCCTGCCTCATGATTCTTCGACGACGTCGGCGTGTTCGATCCGCGCTGCTCGATCCCGCGTTCGGCGATCGGCGCGACCTTGCCGCCGGGCCGCAGCTGACTCGCGCCCTCGACGACCACGCGTTCGCCCGCCTCGAGACCGCGGCTGATCGTGGCGCTCTCGGAGACGATCGTCCCGACCTCGATGCTGCGCAGCTGCGCGGTCTTGTCGTCACCGACGACGTAGACGTACGCGCCTTGCGGGCCACGCTGGATCGCGACCGCCGGGATCACCAGCGCACCTGACTTGGTCTCGACCAGCATCCGCGCCTTGACGAACGCGTTTGGCCACAGCTTGCGATCGGGGTTGGGCACCAGCGCCTTGAGTCGCAGCGTGGCCGTGGCCTGGTTGATGACATTGTCGAGCACGGCGAGCTTGCCTGCCCCGAGCAGCGTGCTGCCATCGCGATTCCACACCTCGACGGGGACCTCTCCCTTCGCTAACGCCGCGGACACGCCGCCGAGCCGATCCTGCGGGATCGTGAATAGCACCGCCGCCGGATCGATCGCGGTGATCACGACGAGCCCGGTGGGATCCGCCGCCTTGACGAGGTTGCCCGCATCGATGATCCGCACGCCGGTGGTCCCGGTGAGCGGAGACTTGACCTGCGCGTAGTCGAGCTGCAGCAGCGCCTGTTCGACGGCGGCGAGATCGATCTTCACGGCGCCCTCGAACTGCGCGACTTGCCCCGCGTACTCGTCGACCTGCTGCTGCGCGACCAGCTTCTGCTGCTGGAGCCCCTGATAGCGCTCGTAGTTCTTCTTCGCGATCAGGAACTGCGCCTTGTCGCGCGCCAGTGCGCCCTGCGCGGTGTGGAGCTGGACCATGAAGGGCCGCGGATCGATCTGCGCGATCACCTCACCCGCCTTGACGACCTGGCCTTCGGTGAACAACACCTTGTCGAGCCGGCCATCGACCTGCGGTCGTACGGTGACCTGCTGAAACGCGGCGACCGTGCCGAGCCCTTCGAGCCAGATCGGAAAGTCTCTCGCGGCCACCGTCGCGAGCTGCACCGGCACCACGCGGTCGCTCGGCTTCGCCGGTGCTTCGCCCGCCGCCGATCCTCCAGCGGTCTGCTTCGAGCTGCCCTTGTCGCGACTCACCCACCACACGACACCGCCGATCACGACGAGCGCGACGGCGATCCGTAGAGCGAGTGCTGGACCGCGCTTCATGGCTCGGATCTCCGATAGCACGGCAGCTGCTGCCGCAATCCGAACGCCATATGAAGCATTGTGTATGGAGGCGCTTATCGAAGTCCGCGCGATCGCAGCGCGGCGAGCTGTTTCCGTCGCTGATCCGGCGGTGCGCGCGGGTCGTACTCGGTCACGGGCAACGAGCGCCCGAGCACGTCCTCCAGCGCAAACACCGCCCAGACACGGACATAGGCCAGCGGGTCGTCGAGTAACGTGAGGAGCTCGGGGAGCATCGTCTTGCCCAGCGGCGATCGCGCGTAGGCCGCCGCGGCGACCAGCCGCACCGCCGGTTCGCTGCTCGCGAGGTAGGTCTCTCCGACCGACTCGCGATAGTTCCAGCTCCTCGTGCTCCACCCCGGCACGACCCCTCGCTCGCGCAATTCGGCGACGGTCCACTCGATCGTGCGATCGAGGTGACACAGGTTGCAGGCGTTCGGTGCCGCGGCCGCGAGCATCCGGCGGTCGGTGGGCGAGCCGATGCGGTGGGTGCGGACGTGGCGATCGATGCCGAGCACCAGCTTCGGCATGTGGCAGTCGAGGCAGCTGACCTTGCCGTGGCCCGTACCGGCGTGCTCCGCCGTCGCGCGTTCCGCATGACAGCGCGAGCACGCCGCGATCGAGCGCGCGTCGTCGAGCCGTGCATCGGCGCGATGCGGATCGTGGCAGTCCACACAGCGCGCGGTGCATGCCGAGGTTGCGAGATCGAGTGCCTCGCTCGAGTTGCGCGAGGCCGAGCCATCGGGGAACCGCGGCGACGGTCCCGAGTGACACTGCGCGCAGACGCGATTGACGATCGCGGGATCGCCGCGCTCGGTGGCGAAGGTCGTTGCTGCAGGCGCACCGACGCGTGGGGTCGCTCCGATCGGCACCAGGTGGATCGGAGCACCGTCGGCGTGGGCGCGACCCCCGAGATGACAGCTCTCGCAGCTGATCCCGACGCTGACTTGCTCGTCGAGCCGCAACCGTTCCGCAGCGGGCTCGGCCACCTCGAAGAACTGCTCGAGCCCGTGCCCGACGCCTTTGGTCGCTCGCGCGATCCGCTGCGCGAACGGATACGTGCTGTGGCACCAGGGGCACCGGGTCGCCCACGGCTCGGTGATCTCGGCATACGCGTCGAACGTGCTCTCGTCGAGCCACGGATCGAAGTACGGCTGTGGGTACCAGGCGTCGCGTCGCGGCCACCACGCGAACGGGAGCCGCACCTCCTCCTTCGCGCTGACGCCGACGTACTCCTGCAGGCCACGCGTGCCGATCGTGCGCGTCACCGTGTAGCGAACACGTCGCTCACCCTTCGCGAGCGTCATCGTGCGCGCCTGCGGATCGAACGTCATCGTTCCACCCGCGTACGCGACGGTCGCGGCCCTGCCGAGGATGGTCTGTCCGTCGGCGCGCTGGTTCATCGTCCGATGCAGGCTCTGCTGCCAGAGCGCGTGCTGATCCGCATGACACTCGCCGCACGCGGCGGACCCGATGTAGTCGCGCTTCGCGATCGTGCTGTCAGCGGTGATCGATCCACGCACCGGTTGCGGTTGCGGCGGCGGATCGCTGCGGCCACACGCGACGACGATCAGGACCAGGAGATGCCGCACAGCCTCTCGGACAGCTCCCACAGCTTGCGAGCCTCGCCGGGATCCTGCGCGCGCGTCGAGGGCGTCTTGACCTTGGACTTGTAGAAGTATTCGCCGGTGACGCCGGCCACCTCTGGCGAGCTCGCGACGTAGATGCTCGTGCGCGCGCCCTCCTCCATCGTCAACATCAACGGCTTCACGAGCTTCGCGCCGAGCTGGAGCAGCTTGCTGCCGGTTTGACCGAAGCCCGTCGCCACCACGCCCGGATGCACCGCGTTCGAGGTCACGCCTGTTCCCGCAAACCGCCTCGCCGCTTCCTTCGCGAACCAGATGTTGCACAGCTTCGACGCGCCGTAGACCAGGGTCTGCCCCATCCACCGGTTCCGGGTCGCGAGGTCCTCCCACGTGAAGTACTGCATGTTGTGACCTCCCGACGACAGCGTGACTACGCGCGCGGTCGAGGCTTTGACGAGCGCGTCGCGAAGCTCGTAGGTCAGCAGGAACGGGGCGAGGTGGTTGAGCGCGAAGGTCTTCTCGAAGCCATCGACGGTGAGCTCGCGACTGGCGTGGATCATGCCCGCGTTGTTGATCAGCACGTCGACCGTGCCGTGCTTCGCGCGCACCGCGGCTCCCGCGCTACGCACCTCCGCGAGGGAATACAGATCCGCGAGCACGAGCTCGAGCTCTGCGTCGGGCACCGTCTTCTTGATCTCGGCGATCGCCGCCTCGCCGCGCTGCATGCTCCGCACGACCATCGCGACTCGTGCACCTTGCTTCGCCAGGCCGCGCGCGGTCTCGAGTCCGATGCCGCCGCTCGCGCCGGTGATGACGACCGTCTTGCCCTTCACGAGGGCGACGCTAACGCAAAGACCGGCTTCGCCACCCCATCTGCGCGGGCCTACTTGAGGTTCACCTCAAGTGGGCTCTGCTTTATCAGAACAAGCGGCCTTGAGCGCCAGTTCCGCCGCTGGGCGCCTTGCTAGGCGCTGCCAGCCCCATGTGCTGGTACGCCGCGGCGGTGGCGACGCGACCACGGGGCGTGCGCGCGATGAAGCCGACCTGGAGCAGGAACGGTTCGACGACATCCTCGAGGGTGCCGCGCTCCTCGGACAGCGACGCGGCGACCGCCTCGATGCCGACCGGACCGCCATCGAACCGCTCGCAGATCACCGACAGGTACGCGCGATCGAGCGAGTCCAAGCCGGCGTGATCGACCGCGAGGCGATCGAGCGACGAGGCCGCGATGCCACCATCGATCGACCCATCCTGCTCGACGGTCGCGAAGTCACGCACGCGGCGCAACAGGCGGTTCGCGATCCGGGGCGTTCCGCGAGCGCGCTTCGCGATCTCGTGGGCGCCGGGGCCGTCGATCGGCACGCCGATCAGGTGCGCCGAGCGCTTCACGATCGAGACCATGTCCTCGAGCTCGTAGTAACGGAGCTGCCAGTGAAAGCCGAAGCGATCGAGGAGCGGCGCGGACAGCAGGCCCATCCGCGTGGTGGCGCCGAGCAGCGTGAACCGCGGCAGCTTCATCGTGACCGCCTGCGCGTGCGGGCCGTCACCGATGAACAGATCGAACCTGAAATCCTCCATCGCCGGATAGAGGTTCTCCTCGACGATCGGGCTCAGCCGATGGATCTCGTCGATGAACAGCGCGTCGCCCTCGCCGAGCGACGTCAGGAGCGACGCGAGCATGCCCTTGTGATCGATCGCCGGGCCCGAGCTGACGTGCAGGTTGACGCCGAGCTCGTTCGCGATCACGTGCGCGAGCGTCGTCTTGCCGAGCCCGGGAGGCCCGGCGAACAGGAAGTGATCGAGCACCCAGCCGTTCTGCTTCGCGGCCTGCACCGAGACGCGCAGGTTGTCGATCAGGTCGCGCTGGCCGATGTACTCGCTGAAGTTCTTCGGGCGCAGCGCGGCCTGCCACGCCTTCTCGTTGGTCTTCTCGGTGACCGCGACCGGGTTCTCGTCGTCGGGCGGCGGCTCCGCGGTGTGCTTCTTCCGGGTCATCGCGGCATGCTCCGCAGCGCCTGCCGGAGCAGCGCCTCGATCGTGGTGTCGTCGCGCGCGAGGAGCTCGGCCGGGAGCTCGGCGACCGCGGCATCGGCCTCGGCGGGCCGCCAGCCCATGCTGACGAGCGCGGTCGCGACCGACTCGAGCATCGGGTGGCGCGACGACTTCTTCAGCGCGGGTGCCGCGGACGCCACCGGGCGAATCCCGCCCTCGACGTTCCAGCTCAGCACCATCAGCTCGCACTTCTCGTGAAGCTCGACGCACAGGAGCTCGGCGGTCTTCTTGCCGACGCCCTTGATCCGGGTGAGCGCGGCGATGTCCTCGCGCGCGATCAGCGTCGCGATGTCGCGCGGCGTCGAGCCCGACAGGATCGCGACCGCGGTCGATGGCCCGACGTTCTTGACCGTGATCAGCTCGTCGAACAGCTCGCGCTCCTGGCGCGAGTGGAACCCGATCAGCCCGATCTTGTTCTCCGAGGCCTGCGTGTAGATGTGGAGGACGACCTTCTCGCCCTCGGCGGGCAGCGCGGCGAGCGTGAAGTGCGAGCACAGCACGTCGTAGCCAACTCCGCCGCAATCGACGACGACGCGCGGCGGATCGCGCTCGATCAGCGTGCCGGACAATCGCGCGATCACCGGATCGCTCTTACCACGGACGGTACGAGGCGCGCCG
This sequence comes from Haliangiales bacterium, assembly GCA_038321315.1. Taxonomy (GTDB): domain Bacteria; phylum Myxococcota_A; class Polyangia; order Haliangiales; family Haliangiaceae; genus JABFXX01. The sequence goes on from JBBQEX010000072.1 coordinate 11,699, forward strand.
CGCTCGGCCGCGCCGTGCGCCCGTGCGTGATCGCCACCGCGAGCGCATCGGTCGCGTCGGCGCGCGGCAGGCTCGCGAGCCCGATCAGCGCGCCGACCATCGCGGCGACCTGCGCCTTGTCGCTCGCGCCGTTGCCGGTCACCGACTTCTTGACCAGCGCTGGCGCGTACGACGCCACCACGAGCTGCTCGAGGCCGCACACGGCGAGCACCATGCCGCGCGCCTGCGCCAGCGCCAGCGCGCTGCGTGGATTCTGGTGCGAGAACACGTCCTCGAGCGCGACGACCGTCGGCTTCAGCTCCGCGATCACCTCGCGCAGTCCGCGCGCGATCTCGCCGAGCCGATCCTCCATCGTGCGATCCGCCGGCGCCGTCAGGAGGCCGCACTCGACGTACCGGAGGTCGCTGCCGCCATTCACGCCAGTGCCGCGCGGGTTCGTCACCAGGTCGAGCACGCCGTACCCGCACACGCGGCTACCGGGGTCGATCCCGAGGATGCGCACCGCCCGAGGCTACTCCAGGGGTCCGACAGCCGCGAATTTTGTCCGCTTCCCGGCCTGTGGATTGGGGACGCTTTTCCGAGTTGCTCGAGTTGGCGCGCCAACTCGAGCAACTCGGCAAAACGTCCCCCATTCACAGGCGGGCGGCACCGATGGCCGTACCGATGCGCACGTGGGTCGCGCCGCACGCGATGGCGACCTCGAAGTCGTCGCTCATGCCCATGGACAAGATCGGCAGCGCGAGCGACGCCCGCAGCCCCGCGAGCATCTCGAAGATCGGGCGCGGGTCGAGCTCGGGCGGCGGCATGGTCATCAGGCCGTCGAGTCGCAGGTTCGAGATGGCGCGGATCGCGTCGGCGAGGGCGGCGACCTGGGCGACCGCGACGCCGCCCTTGGTGGCCTCGCCAGCGGCGTTGACCGCGATGAGGACCGGCTGCACGACCGCCGCCCGCTTGCCGAGCTCCTCGGCGAGCTCGACGCTGTCGACCGCGTGGATCAGGGCGACCTGGCCGGCGACCTGGCGGGCCTTGTTGCGCTGGAGCCGGCCGATGAAGTGCCAGCGCACGTTGGCGACCTCGGCGCGCTTGGCGACCAGCTCCTGTACGTAGTTCTCGCCGAGCTCGGTCGCGCCCGCCGCGATCGCCTCGCGCACCGCCGACGCCGGGTGGCGCTTGGACACCGCGACGATCGTGACGTCGCCCGGCGCGCGCCCCGCTGCGACGCACGCCGCGTCGACCCGTGCGCGGATCGCAGACCAGCGCGCGGCGATCGTGGTCACGCGGCGGACCCGGCGGCAAACCGGGCGACCGGCCCGCCGGTGCGCGCGAGCACGGCGAGCACCTCGGCGAGCGGCAGCCCGATCACGTTCGTGACCGAGCCGCGGACCTCGCGGACGAGCGCCGCCGCGATGCCCTGGAGCGCGTACGCGCCGGCCTTGTTCTCCCACTCGTTCGACGCGACGTAGTCCGCGATCGCGGCCTCGCCGTAGTCGACCATCGCGACCTCGGTCGTCACGCGCTCGGCGTGCTCGACGCCTGCGCCATCGATCACGACGAACGCGGTCATCACCTGATGGACGCGCCCGGCCAGCGATCGCAGCATCGCGGCCGCCTCGGAGCCGTCGGCGGCCTTGCTCAGGATGCGTCCGTCGATCGTGACCGTGGTGTCGGCCGCGAGCACCCACTCGCCCGCCGCATGCGCACACGCCCGCGCCTTGGCGAGCGCGATCCGCGCGACGTAGGTGACGGGATCCTCGCCCGCGAGCTCCGATTCGTCGACGTCCGGCGGCCGGACCTCGAGCTCGATGCCGACGCGTGCGAGCAGCTCGCGCCGCCGTGGCGACGTGGACGCGAGAACCAGGATCATGCCCGCAGCTTACGGCTGCGGCTTGATCTTGGCGATCCGCGTGGTGTCGAAGTTGAGCTCGACCGAGATGCCATCGACGAAGCGATCCTTGCCCGCCTTGGTCTGCGCCTCGGTGCACTGCATCGTCGTCACGCCGTTGGCGTCGACGACGTCGTCGACCTCGGTGCCATCGCCGTCGATGCAGACGTCGACGATGCGGTTCGCGCGCGTGTCGTCGCTCTCGCAGAACGCCTCGAGGCCGTCGCGGTCGACGTCGATGTCGGGCGTGCGGCAGCCGGGATACGCGTTCTGGATCTTGAGCGCCTTGGCCTTGGGCAGCGCGAGCAGCGGGCCGAGGAGGTTCGCGAACGTCGCGTCGAGCAGCGAGTTCTCCTTGGTCAGCCCGATCTGGGTGACCTCGAGACCGCGGATCGCGTCGGAGGTCTTGGCGTCGAGCACGCCGCCGAGGTGCCCGTTCTTGATCGAGAAGCCACCCGCGTCGGACACGATGTCGCCCTTGATCGTCGCGCCGGTGATCTTGAGCGTCAGGTTGACGCCGCTGATCACGGGGATCGACACCGCGAACAATCCCGGGCCGGCCTCGAGCTGGAGCGTGCCCTTGTTGTCCTTGATCGTGCCGCTGTCGAACACGATCACCGGCTGCGTCGGATCGCCGTTCGTGAACGACAGCGGGTCGAGGCCGACCTCGGAGGTCGCCATGAACGGCGTGCACACGGTCGACGCGCCGTTCATGTCGTTCGTGCGATCGGCGACGCCGTCGCAATCGTTGTCCTTGCCATCACCACAGATCTCGACGGCGCCCTTCTTGACGGTCGGGTCGTGATCGTCGCAGTCGCCCTGCGCGATCGTCTGGCCGTCCAGATCGGCGTCCTCGTCGCCATCGGTGCCACCCTCGTCGGCGACGCCGTTGCAGTTGTCGTCGATGCCGTTGGTCAGATCCTCGGTCGCGCCCGGGTGGACGTTGGGATTGTTGTCGTTGCAGTCGCCGCCCGAGCGGGTCGTCTTCGCGCCGTCGCCGTCCTTGTCGGGGAGCGCGCCGAGGTAGATCGCGAACTTCACGCACGCGTCCGCGGCGACGTCCGGCACGTCGAAGAACTCGATCGGGATCACGATCTCGAAGTTCTTGAACGCATCGTCGATCGGGCTCTTCGCGATCCCGGCGACCTGCGCGAGCTTGTTGTCGGGCTTGCCGTCGTGGTCGAGATCGAAGCCGTCGCCGGCGCTGCCGATCTGCAGCGACGAGATCACGAGCGGGTTCTTGCCCTGGAACGGGACGACCGAGTCTCCCGAGCACTCGGGGACCGGCTGGAACAACGGCGCCCCGCCGTCGTCAGCGCAGGCGCCGAGCGCGAGCAAGCCAAGGCCGAGACCGAAACAGACGTGCGTCTGGAGCATCCTCATCGGGCGGGACGTAACCACGGCGAATCCGGTTCGGTCAATCGCGATCTGGCGCGGGTCGTGGGACATTGCACGGCGTGGCGCAACGTATCGCCCTCGGGGTCCTCGTGCTCTCGCTCGCGACGGTGGCGCACGCGCATGTCACCCCGTCGGTCGACGACAACAACCGCTACGTGAAGGTCACTCCCCTCGGCGACCGCGTCCGGGTCGCCTACACCGTGTTCTTCGGCGAGGTCCCCGGGGCGCAGACCCGGCCGTCGCTCGACACCGACCACGACGGCACGATCTCGAACGCCGAGGCCTCGTCGTTCGGGGAGAAGCTCGGCAAGCAGGTCGCCGACGGCCTCGACGTCGAGCTCGATGGCCACGGCCACCCGATCGCGTGGACCGAGATCTCGGTCGGCATGGGCTCGCCCGCGGTCGCCGCCGGCACGTTCTCGATCGATCTGGTCGCGTGGGTCTGCGCCTCGCGCGGCACGCACACGCTGCGGCTCCACGATCGGTTTCGTATCGCGCGCCCCGGCGAGACCGAGCTCAAGGTCGAGGATAGCCCCGGCGTGACGATCGTGCGCGCGCACGTCGGCGCGGTCGACGATCCGCAGCACGACTACCGCTTCGTCGGTCCCGGCGGCCCGATCACCGACGATGGCCTCGAGCTCACCTACGACGCCACCGCACGGGCGCCCGCGACCCCCGGCGTGACGTGTGCGGCGAGCGCCTCGACCGGCGGCCACACGCTCCTCGCCGTCCTCGTCGGGTCCGGCCTCGCCGCGGTGGCGGGCGTGACGGTCCTGCTCGTGCGCCGCCGCGCGATCACCGCGCGTCGGTGAGGAACGGCTCGATCGCGGCGACGAACCGCGCCGCGGCGTCGACGTGCGCGAAGTGCGACGCGTCGGCGAGCTGGACGAACGTCGCTGCGGGCACCAGCGCGCGAAGCTTGGCCCCGACCGCGGGCGGCACGACCGGATCGCGCTCGGCGTAGACCAGGAGCATGGGGATCGGGAACGGCGTCGCCCGCAGCCGGGTGACGAACCGGCGCATCGCGCGCACGTCGAGCGAGTCGCGCAGGTTGCGATAGAACGTCGTGCGGCCCGCCGGTGTCGCGAGCGGCGCGGCGTACTCGCGGTGCTCCTCGCGCGACTTCAACGACTCGTCGAAGTAGTGGACGTTCTTGTGGACCCAGCGCTCGGGATCGCGGCGCACGAGCCGGTCGACGATGAACCGCGACGGCAGCAGCCGCAGCGCCCACCACAGCGCCGTCATCCGCCCGGTCGGCACGCCCGGCGAGTGCAGGTTGACCAGGCGCGAGAACACGCCGGGGTCCGCCATCGCCGCTTGCATGCACAGGTAGCCGCCCATCGAGTTGCCGACCGCCGCGCAGCCGCGGATGCCGAGCGCGTCGACCACGGCCACGATCGCCTCGGCGAGCACCTCGGGTCCGAGGTAGCGGTCGGGGTGCTCGGACCATCCCGCGCCGGGCAGATCGGGGATCACGAGCCGGTAGCGCTCCCCGAGGAGCGCGAGCAGGTAGCGGAAGCTGTAGCCGGCGGTCATCAGGCCGTGGACGAGGAGCAGCGGCGGGCCGGCGCCGTACTCGCGCACCGCCACGCGGACCTCGCCGAGCGCCGCCGTCCGGATCGTGACATCCCGGCGCGGGGCGTCGTTCCAGCGGTGAGGCACCGTCGGCAAATCCGGCACCTCCTCGAACGGAAGCTGGCGAAACGGGACGCTTGCCATGGCATCGGTTATCATGCTCGCGCCGCGCGATGTCGAAGAAGTTTCCGGACTTCATTCCGCCCACGAAGGTCAGTTATCTGGCCGAACGATCTGCGCCGACGATCCACCTCCGCAAGTGCACGCTGCAGTCGGTCGACGACCCGTCGCAGGAGTGGACGTTCGACAAGGAAGAGATCCGGCTCGGCTCGATGGACGACAACGACGTCGTGCTCGCCGACGACACCGTGTCCCGCTACCACTGCCGGATCATGCAGGACGAGACCGGCTACGTCCTCTACGACCAGCGGTCGACCAACGGCACGTTCATCAACAAGGTCCGGATCCGCGAGGCGTTCCTCAAGCCGAACTGCATCGTCTCGGTCGGCCAGTCGCAGCTGCGGTTCAACGCGCGCGAGGAAGAAGTCCAGATCGTCCCGTCGCGCTCCGATCGCTGCGGCGGGCTGATCGGCGGCAACGCCCGGATGCGCGAGATCTACTCGATCATCGAGAAGATCGCGCCGACCGCCACGACCGTCGTGATCGACGGCGAGACCGGCACCGGCAAGGAGGTCGTCGCCCAGGCGATCCACTCGCTGTCGCCGCGCGCGCGCAACGAGCTCGTCGTATTCGACTGCGGCGCGGTCCCGCCGAACCTGATCGAGAGCGAGCTGTTCGGTCACGAGAAGGGGAGCTTCACCGGCGCGATGATGACGCGCACCGGCCTGTTCGAGCAGGCCGACGGCGGCACCCTGTTCCTCGACGAGCTCGGCGAGCTGCCGATCGATCTGCAGCCGAAGCTCCTCCGCGTCCTCGAGAACCGCGAGGTCCGCCGCGTCGGCTCGACCAAGCCGCAGAAGGTCGACGTCCGCATCATCGCCGCGACCAACCGCAACCTCGAGGACGAGGTTCGCGCCGGCCGGTTCCGCCAGGATCTGTTCTACCGGCTGTCGGTCGTGCGGCTGCACCTGCCGTCGTTGAAGGATCGGCTCGACGACATCCCGCTGCTCGTCCAGCACTTCCTCGAGCACGGCTTCTACAACAAGCGCCCCGACGGTGTGACGCTGCGCGTGCGCCGGATCTCCCGCGAGGCGATGACCGCGCTGCAGAACTATCCGTGGCAGGGCAACGTGCGCGAGCTGGTCAACGTGATCGAGCGCTCGGTGTCGTTCGCCGAGCACGAGGAGCTCGAGCTCGCCGCTCTCCCCGACTACATCCGCTCGGCGCGCCCGAGCTCGTCGCACGTGACCGGCGGCCATCCGCAGGTCGCCAAGCGCGCGGCGAGCCTGCCCGGCGCGACCGTGCCGATGGATCCGAACGCACCGTCGCCGCGCGCGCCCGAGGAGCTGATGTCCGAGGGCGTCACGTTCAAGGACGCCAAGGAGCGCTGGGTCGCCGCGTTCGAGCGCGACTACATCCTCCAGCTGCTCCGCCGCAACAACGGCAACATCTCGCACGCCGCGCGCGCCGCCGACATCGACCGCAAGTATTTCCGCAAGCTGATGAAGAAGTACGACATCGAAGCCGCCGGCAACACCGCGGACGATGAACCCGAAGCAGAGTGAGTGACGACGACGACGACGACGATCTCGTCGCCGAGACGCGCGAGCTGCCACCGGGCGCGGATCCGTCGCTCGACTGGGGCCTGACCTCGCACCTCGGGCCCGACGGCAAGCCGGTGATCGTCGAGCGCCACCTGCACGTCCGCGACGACCTCGCCGGCCTGCGCCTCGATCACTTCGTGAAGACGCAGATCGAGCGGCTGTCGCGAACCAAGATCCAGCAAGTGATCGCCGAGCAGCTGCGCCGCGCCGACGGCGGCAAGTGCAAGCCCGCGACGATCGTCGCCGCCGGCGATCACTTCGTGATCCGACGCGAGGCCAAGCCCGAGCCGCCGTGCCCGCGCACGTTCGGTGTCGTGTTCGAGAACCCGCGCGTGTTGATCGTCGACAAACCGGCGCACCTGCCGGTCCACGCGTCGGCGAAGTTCTACTTCAACACGCTGATGCGCGTGCTCGGCGAGCGCTATCCCACCGAGCCCGAGCTCCAGCTCTGTCACCGCCTCGATCGCGAGACCTCCGGCTGCATCTTGATCGCCCGCGATCGCGAGGCCGCGTCGTTCTTGAAGCAGGCGTTCGAGACCAAGGCCAAGATCCAGAAGGAGTACCTCGCGATCGTCCACGGCCACCCGCCGTGGCACGACGGCGCGGTGATCGCGACGCCGCTGCGGCTGTCCCAGCCCACCGATGCCACGCGCCTGCCGCACGTGCGCATGCTGCCCGGTCCCGGCGGGCTCGAGTCGATGACGCGCGTCCGCGTCGAGGCCGAGCACGGCGACTACAGCCTCGTGCGCTGCGTCCTCGTCACCGGGCGCCAGCACCAGATCCGCGCGCACCTCGCGAGCGAGGGCTTCCCGATCGTCGGCGACAAGCTCTACGCGCACGGCGACGACGCGTTCATCGAGTTCTGCGATCGCGGCCTCACGCCCGAGCTGCGCGAACGCTTCGTGATCGGTCGCCACGCGCTCCACGCCGCGAAGATCACGATCCCGGATCCCGATCGCGGTGCGCCGATCACGGCGAGCGCGCCCCTGCCCGCCGAGCTCGCCGCCCTGCTCGAGTGATCACAGCTTCGGCGTGCCGCGCTTGCCGACCAGCCACGCGACCCCGTCGACGGTGGCGACCACGTAGATCGGATCGCCGGGCAGCGCGCCGGTCTCGATCGCGTCGGCGTCGAGCGGCGCGGCGATCGAGACCGGGCTCGGCGCGTCGTCGGCGTAGTACGCGAGCGCGGTCGGGCGCCCGAGGCCGACCGGGTGCACCGTGATCGAGGTCGGCCCGAGCGTGCCGAGCAGCGTGCGGAACGTGCCGTCGTCGCGGATCTCGCCGGTGATCGCGACCGGGTGAAGATCGAGGCGCGCCGGCGTCGGGTACGCCGGGGCCTCGTAGATCGCGAGCAGGTGGCGGATCTGGTGGATGTGCTTCTCGGGATAGCGTGCGCGCGCGGTCGCGAGCAGCGCGTCGAGACGCGCGTGCAGCGCGATCGGATCGCGGATCTCGAACACGCCGCGATTGCCGTGATCGAACCAGCGCTGCTCGTCGACCGTGAGCGGCACGTCGCTCGCGACCTCGTAGTGATCGCCGGCGAACCGGTACGCCAGGTGCTGGTCGTACGGGGCGGTCGCACGGATCGTCGCGAACATCGGGAAGCTCGAGAACGGATACGTGTTGAGCCGCTGATCGAGGGTCGGGATGAACGCGGTGACCAGCTCGTAGAGGAAGAACGCGAGGACGAACACGCGCGGGCCGCGCGGCGCGCGCCAGGTCTCGGGCGCCGGCGTCGACGGCGGCCGCCGGAGCAGCCACTCCCAGTCGACGAACACGACGAGCAGCGGCAGCCAGTGCTGGTTCCACAGCGAGATCACGAAGCCGAGCGCGAGCGTCTCGATCACGAAGCACAGGCCGCCAGCGAGCCGCACGTACGGTCGCCGCACGAAGATCACCGCGAAGATCGGTGACAGCTGCGAGACCAGGTTGAGCAGCGCGGCGATCCGGTATCGCCAGACGTCGTCGATGATCCAGTCGACGAGTGCCGGTCGCGGCAGACCGATGAGGTCGTAGCGCACGAGGAGCTGGTGGCGCAGGTTGTCGGACAGCGCCCAGCGCAGCGTGCCGTGACCGTGGACGATCTTGTGGAACGCGGCGCCCGCGAACATCAGCGCGACCGCGAGTTGCACGAGCCGCACCGACCACTGGTACGCGCGCGGCCGATCGATCGCCGCGAAGCCGCGCACGCGACGGATCGCCGCATCGAGCGACAACGTGTCGCCTCCGCGCGCGCCGAGGAACGCACACTGCGCGAGGAACACGACGTTGTACTGGTGCGACCACGCCGCGGTCGACGCGAACGACAGCGAGGCGAGGCCGACCGCGGCGATGAAGCTGAACGCGGTCGCGATCCGGGTGCCGAGCCCGACGAGCATCGCCCCGGTCGCACCCCACGCGACGACCCAGAGCGCGGTCACGACACCCTCCCCCGGCACCCAGTGGCCGAACAGCATCCAGAACCCGACCGGGCGATACAGCGTCGGCGGCCCCGGAATCTGCACGGTCGACAGCGTCGCGAGGCGGTACAGCGTGCCGAGCACGGCGAGCGCGATGCCGATCCGGACGATCGCCGCGCTCAGCCGGCCACCGTCGGCAAACCAGTAGCGCTGCCAGCGACTCACGAGAGCCGGTTGTACATGCTAGACACAGCGCGTGGTGAAGGATCGCGCCAAGCCCTTCTCGAAGAAGCACCGGAAGTACTGGATCCCGGTGACCGGCGGCATGATCTTGATCGGCGTCCTCAACATCGCGATCGGGTTCTGCACGTACCACCCACCGCCGGACATCCACGAGCGGATCCCGATCACGATCCCGAAGTCACCGTTCCACGTCCACGCCGAGCTACCCGACGCCGGCGTCGATGCGATGTCCCCCCCGTAGGAACGTCTCGGCGGCCGCGGCCTCGAGTGGTCGCGCGAAGTAGAAGCCCTGGGCGTACTCGCATCCGAGCTCGCGGACGCGCGCGAGTTGCGGCGCGGTCTCGACACCCTCGGCGGTGACCGCGATGCCGAGCGTGTGAGCGAGCGAGACGATCGCGCCGACGATCTCCGGGCGCTCGCCGGGCTGGCCGATCCGCGCGATGAACGAGCGGTCGATCTTCAGCGTGGTCACCGGGAGCTCGTGCAGGTAGGACAGGCACGAGTAGCCGATCCCGAAGTCGTCGAGGCTGATCGACGCGCCGAGGTCGCGCAGCCGCGCGAGGGTCTGACCGGCGAACGGCACGCGCGGCATGATCGCGCTCTCGGTGATCTCGAGCGCGAGGTTCGTGGGATCGACGCGGGTCTCACGCACGATCTGCTCGATGTCATCGGGGAGCTCGGGGAGCCCGAACTGGTGCGGCGACAGGTTCACGCTCATCGTCAGCCGCGGGTCGTATGCGTTCCACGCCGCGAGCTGGCGACACGCCTCGTCGAGGACCCAGCGGCCGAGCGTGCGGATCTTGCCGCTCGCCTCGGCGAGCGCGATGAACTCCTCCGGGCCGACGAGCCCTCGATCCGGATGATTCCATCGGATCAGCGCCTCGAAGCCCACCAGGCGCGCGTCGGTCGTCGCGACGATCGGCTGGTAGTGCAGCACGAACTCGTCCGCGTCGGCGGCCCGCGCGAGATCGGCCTCGAGTCGGAGCTCCGCCATCACCGCGGTGTGCAGGTCGCGATCGAACACCTGGTGTCGCGCGCGCCCGGCCTCCTTGGCGCGGTAGAGCGCGACGTCGGCGTCGCGGAGCAGCTCCTCGCCGCGCTTGTAGCGGTCGTCCATCATCGCGATCCCGATGCTCGTGGTCGCGAAGATCTCCTTGCCCTCGATCACGAACGGCTTGGCGACCGCCTCCTCGATCCGCTCGGCGGTGCGCGTGGCGTCGCGCAGCTCGTCGATCCCGTCGAGCAGGATCGCGAACTCGTCGCCGCCGACGCGCGCCGGCGTGTCGATCTCGCGCACGCAGCGCTCGATCCGCGCCGCGAAGTCGCGCAGCAGCTGATCGCCGACCTGGTGCCCGAGGCTGTCGTTGACCAGCTTGAAGCGATCGAGGTCGAGCATCAGCACCGCGAAGCTCGGCTTGGCCCACCGGCGAGTGCGCGACACCGCACGATTGAGGTGCTCCATCAACAGCGCGCGGTTCGCGAGCCGGGTCAGCCCGTCGTGGTTCGCCTGATCGAACAGCCGCTGCTCGATCGTCTCGCGCTCGCGGACCTCGGCCACGAGCCGCGCGTTCGCGGCCGCGAGCTCCGCGGTCCGCGCCTGCACGCGGGTCTCGAGCTCGGCGTGGGCGGCGCGAAGCGCGAGCTGGTTCTGGCGCAGCGTCACGAACACCGAGACCTTCGAGCGCAGCGCGTCGGGATCGATCGGCTTCGGCAGGTAGTCGACCGCCCCCGACGCGTAGCTCCGCAGTATGTGGTGCTGCTCGGAATACGCGCTGAGAAAGATGATCGGCGTGTCGCGCGATCGCTCGCGCTGCTTGAGCAGGGCCATCGTCTCGAAGCCGTCGAGATCCGGCATCCGGATATCCATGAGGATCACCGCGAAATCCTCGTCGAGCACGGCGCGCAGCGCGTCGGAACCCGACGCCGCACGCACGAGGCGCTGACCGAGCGACTCGAGGCTCGCCTCGAGCGCCAGCAAGTTCTCCGCGCGATCGTCGACGAGCAGAATACTCACCGCGGGCAAGGCGGGCTCTTGCATCGCCTCGATGATCGACCACGCGCCGACGAGAAGGTACCGATCTCACCGAACAATCCGCCGCGCGCGGACGCACGTGTGCGCACACACGCGACGACGTGACAGCGGCGCTCATCGCCAGCTGAACTGGACCGGCAGGCGCGCCTGCGCCGACTCGGGAGCGACGAGGATGCTCGCCGGGATCGACCGCAGGATCTCGGCGACGCCGGTCAGGTTGGCGAGCCCGAGCATCGGATCGGTGGCGGCGTGAAGGCCGAGCAGGTCGCCGATCGTGCCGAGCAGGCCCGGCGGCGTCTCCGGCAGCTCGACGAGCTCGATCTTGGTCGACGCCGACAGGCCCATGCGCTGCTTGGCCTCGTCGAGCGCGTCGCCGAGGCCACCGAACCGGTCGACGAGCTTCAGCGGCTTGGCCATCTCGCCGGTGTAGACGTGACCGCGCCCGACGCCGTCGACCTCGTCCTTCTTCATGCCGCGACCTTCGGCGACCGCGCCGACGAAGCGGCCGTAGCTGTAGCGCAGCTGATCGAGCAACACGGCGCGCTCCTCGTCGGTGAACGGCCGGTAGAGGCTCTCGACGTCGGCGCGCTTGCCGCGCTTGTAGGTGTCGGTCGTGATGCCGAGCTTGCGGAGCAGGCCGCTCAGATCGAACTTGCCGTAGAAGATGCCGATCGAGCCGGTGATCGTCATCGGCTCGGCGTAGATCAGGTCGCAGCCGGCCGCGACGAAGTAGCCGCCCGACGCCGCGTAGTTCGACATCGAGCACAGGATCGGCTTCACGCCGCGGGTCGCGAACACCTCGCGCGAGATCAGCTCGGACGCGAGCGCCGAGCCGCCGGGCGAGTCGATGCGCAGGATGATCGCGCCGATCTTCGGATCCGCGCGCGCCGCGGCGAGCGCGGCGACGATCGTCTGACCGCCGGCGACCGACTGGCCGAGCAGCGAGATCGACTTCGAGGTGCCGTCGGTGATGTCGCCGTCGATGTAGATCACTGCCGCGCCGGGGTGCGACCAGCGCTCCGGCCGCTCGGTCGGCGGGGTCGCGACCTGCATCGGCCCGCCGAGCTCGGCGGCCACCAACTCGGCGACCTTCTCGGGCACCGCGACGGCGTCGACCAGCTTGGTGTTCACCGCGAGCTGCCCGGCGGTGTACGGACCGGCGTCGACGATCGCCTTGACCTCCTCGACGCTCAGCTTGCGCCCGTCGGCGATCGCCTGGACCCAGCGCGTCCAGATGCTGTCGAACATCTCGCCGTGCATCTTCGCCGCGATCTCGGTCGGCCCGGTCTCGGTGAACATCTCGGGCGCGCTCTTGTACTCGGCGATCTTCTCGAACTGCGGCTCGACGCCGAGCCAGTCGAACGCGCCGCGTAGGTAGAACGAGGTGCCGGCGATGCCGACGATGCGCAGGCCGCCCGCGGGGTCGACGTAGATCTTGTCGGCCGCGCTCGCGACGAAGTAGTCGCGCCCGGTCCCCGACACCATGTACGCGAACACCTTCTTGTTGGCGCGCTTCAACGCGAGCACCTCGTTGCGGAGCTCCTCGAGCGTGGCCCAGCCGGCGGTCGCGCCATCGAACGTGACGACGACGCCCTTCGCGCTCGGATCGCGGGCGATCGCGCGCATCCGCATCACGAGCTGCGTCAGCTGACGCGCCGAGATGTCGCCGGCGAGATCGATGCGCTCGATGTGATCGTCGTGCCCGAGGACCGAGGCCGGGTTGGTGTCGGACACCCGCAGCACGGTCGAGCCCCCGAGGAAGTGGCGAGCGTGCGCGTCGTCGCGCATGCCGGTCGCGGTCGCGAGCACGTCGACCGAGCCGAACGACAGCTCGAGGCCGAGCGTGGCGCGGATGTCGCGACCGTCGCGCTCGCGGATGCCGTCGATCGCGTCCTCCTCGATCGCGTGGAGCGCGCGGGTCTCGACGACGCCGTGGATGATCGTGCCACGCGCGACCCGCGCCGAGATCCGCGCCCAGCCATCGACGTCGTGGCGGGTCTCGCCGATCCGGCCGCCGACCGCGAGATCGAGCCGATCGGAGCCGAGCGGGCGCCCGACGAGCTCGAGCTCGTAGCGCCGCTGCACCGGCGCGCCGCCGATCGATGCCGTCGCCAGATCCTTCACGTTCGCGCCGAACGCGAGGTAGCTGCCGACGCGCCCCGACAGGCCTAGGTCGAACGTGTCGACCCCGTTGAGCTCGCCCGCGGAGTGAAAGTGGTGCCAGCCGACACCGAGCCCGGTGTTCGCGCCGAGGCCGAGCGCGAGGCCCATCGTGAACCGGAACGGCAGGCTCGGATCCGGATCGAGCTGCGCGCGCGGCGGCCGCAGCCACTCGAGCGCCATGCCGATCCCGTAGTGCGGGAACCAGCCGCCGCCGCCGGCGGTCGCGAAGTAGGTCCCGAAGCCACCGCCGGCAGCGGTCGCGACCTTGGTGTCCTCGAGATCGAGCGCGAGGGCGAGCTCGGGGCCGCGCAGGAGCGCCAGGCCCCCCGGGTTGAGCACCACGGCGCGGGCGTCGTGCTCGCCGGCGATAGGACCGGTGGGCTGGGCGACGCCGTCGGTCGGCTCCTCGGCGTACCTGCGGTCGATCAGCTGGGCGGAGGCGATCGACGGCAGCGCGACGCCGGCGAGGACGACGAGGGGGAACCGCATGCGCGCCGACGGTAGCACTCGTTCGCGTCGCGAGGACGCAGCCCTGACTTGTCCGCGCCCCCGAAAAGCCTCGATACTAGGACACGTGCCGAACCCGACGCTCCTGGACAAGCATCCCCTGCTGGTCCACCTCGAACCCGACCAGCTCGATCGGGTCACGCGCGCGGGCGAGATCGAGAGCTACAACCCGGGCGAGTCGATCGTCGCCGACGGCAGCCTCGGCGACGCGCTGTTCCTGATCCTGTCGGGACAGGTCGCCGTCCACCGCGGCCAGCAGACCTTCGCGACGCTCGCCGGCGGCGAGTTCTTCGGCGAGATGTCGCTCGTCGAGCCCGCACCGCGCTCGGCGTCGGTGACCGCGATGTCGGCGACGTTCCTGTTTCGACTGCCGCACGACTCGCTCCGCGAGCTGCTCACCTCGGATCCGCAGAGCGCATCGATCTTGCTCGTGCAGGTCGTGAAGACGCTGTCCGATCGGCTGCGCCGCGCGAACCAGATGCTGTCCTCGGTGGACATGCTGGCGGACTGGCTCGCGGGATCGATGGTCTGATGAGTCTCCTTGGTGGTGCGTTCGCGGCCGGCGACGACGCGGCCGGGCTGCGCGGCGTGAAGCGGGGCTTCGGCCGAACGCCCGACGACGATCGGCTGTTCGCGCTCGGCTACCCGCACCTCGTCATGCTGTCCGACGAGCCGTTCGCCCAGGCCTCGTTGAAGGGCGAGAAGCTGTGGCACCACTTCCCGGGCACCGCGGGGACGTTCCCGCGCGGCCTCGCGATCCGGATCGCGCGCGCGAAGACCAACTCGGTCGACGACGTGCTCGCCGCGAGCGAGGCCCCGCTGACCGGCGCGGCGCTCAAGAAGACGGTCGAGGGCGCGTGCGCGTTCGCGGCCGATCGCCTGCTGTTTCTCGAGGCGGTCACGTCGAGCGAGATCGTCGCGGACCTCGCCGTCGCGTACATCGCCAAGCTCTCCACCGCAGCCTGGAAGAAGCACCCGTTCGAGACCGAGGGTGGCGACAGCCTCCGCGTGCTGCACTACATCCTGTTGCGCTGCCCGACCGCGAAGGCCAAGGCCCTGCGCGCCAAGCTCGAGGTCGTGTTCGGCAAGATCAAGAAGACGATGGCCGACGGCTACTGGCGTCCACTCCGGGGCCTCGATCTCTGTCTGCACGGCGCGGCCGGCGTCAAGCGCAGCGGCTACCGCCCCGACGACGTCGAGCTCTCGCTCGGCGACGTCAGCTTCGCCGGCGACGATCCGAAGTTCGTCGCGGCCGAGGTCAAGCGCGAGCTGCCGACCCTCGTGCCGAACGACTCGCCGGTGTTCGATGCGCGGCTCGCGTTCCTCGGCGGCCCCGCGGTGACCAAGGCGCTGTGCGGCGCGCTCGGCCGGTTCAACTCGCAGCACCATCGCGCGATGGTCGAGCAGCTCGGCAGGATCGCCGGCAAGGACGTCGTCGCCTTCATGAAGGCGGCCGCGGCCAAGCCGCGCTGCCGCGTCGCCGCCACCGCGTGGCTCGCCGCCAACGCCTGATTGGCAGGCGTCGTGCACTCGCCCGGTGCATGTTCCTCATCCTCGCCCTCATCGTCGCCCTCGCGTGGGTGTTCGGCTTCGTGGTGTTTCACGTCGCTGGCGCCGCGATCCATGTCCTCTTGATCGCCGCTGTCATCGCGGTGGTCGTGCACTTCGTGCGTGGCAGAACAGCGGGCGCTGGTGGCCCGGTGGTTCGTTGATGCCGTGCGCTACAGCCCGCTCGTGATCCTCGCGCTTGATCGCCGGGCTCGCCCACGCGACCACCGCGCGCCGACGAGCTCCACTAGCGCGTCGTCGGCACGACCCTCGTCGGCACATGATCGCGATCCTGGTGCGCCGCCAACCGATCAGTTCGTGATGCCGTCGTTCTCGTTCTTCTTGAGCGCCTTGTTGCACGCGACGATCTTGCGGGTCACGCGTGCCTTGGGCTCGCCGGTGAGCCGCTTGCGCATCTCGACGTAGATCGTCTTGGCGCGCTCGATGTCGCCCTGCTTGAAGATGGTGTCGGCGTACAGGATCATGCCGTCGATCGCGCGCGGCCCGGCGAGCTTGCCTGCCTTCAACGCGAGCGCCTGGGCTTCGTCGATCCGGTTCGACTGCATCGCCGCCATCGCTTCGCCGTAGTAGGCCTCCGACGTGAAGGCTTTGAACTTCTCGAGCTTCTTGTAGGTCGCGAGCGCGTCGTCCCACGCGCCGGAATCCTCGAACGCCTTGGCCTGCGCCACGAGCTCCTTCGGATCGTCGGGCGCACCCGGATGCTTCACGACCGGCGCCTTGACCGGGTGCTTGCCGTTCTGGGGTGGCGTCTTGGGCTTGACGTCCTCGGCCGCGCTGCCGCTGCCGACCTCGGCGATCGCGGCATCGGGCTGCACGGTGACGACCGCGGCGGATCCGGGGCCCGGATCCGCGCTGCCGATCATCGCGGCGGAGCCCGCGGCGGGACCCGGATCGATCGGCGCCGAGCCGCGATCGTCGCTGCCGATCGGCAGCGTCTCCTGCTGCTGCTTGGCGCCACGCTCGCCGAGCGCGACGTAGAGCAGCGCACCGACGCCACCGAACAACACCGCGGCGAGCAGCAGCCAGCCGAACACCCCGAGTGCCGAGCGCTTCGGCTCGTCGGGCAGCGCGACCGGCGGCGGCAACAGCAGATCGCCCGAGCTCGACGCCGACGCGACGCCGACGGGCTGGCTGACCGGCGGGGCGGTCTGCGCGCGCATCACCGGCTGCGACTCGCGCGACAGCGGGCTGACCTCGCTGGTCATGCGCGGCATCACGATGCGACCGCTCGCGGAGATCGTCGGTGCTTGCGAGACGCCGGTGACGCCGATCGGCGGCAGCATCTCGCCGCTGTACGTCCCGAATCGGCCGAGCAGGCTCGGCGAGCTCTGGCCCGGCGGGCGCGGAGTCACGATGCCGTCGTCGAGGTTGCGGACCGAGAGGCCCGGATTGAGCGACGCGACGACGTTCGCGTCGGTCGTCATGCCGAGGATCTGCGCGACCGCGATGCCGCGACCGCCGAGGCACTTGTTGAGCTCGTACTCGAGCGCCTCCATCGTCTGCGGGCGATCCGCGGGATCGCGCGCCATCGACGTGATCACGAGCTCGGACACCTGCGGCGGCAGCTCGGCGCGGATGGTGTGGGGCGGCGGCGGATCCTGGGTCGCCTTCTTGGTCAGGATCTCCATGAAGTTGTCGCCGGAGTACGGCGGCACGCCCGTCGTCATCTCGTACATGATCGCGCCGAGCGCGTAGACGTCGGTGCGCGCATCGGCCGGACGACCGGCGGCCTGCTCGGGCGCCATGTACTCCGGCGTGCCCATCGCCATGCCGGGGCTGGTCAGGCGGCGCTCGCGCGCGGCCTCGGCCTCGGTCGTCTTCGCGATCCCGAAGTCCAGGACCTTGACGACGTCGGCGGTGCCGTCGCGCGTGATGAGGAAGATGTTCTCGGGCTTGAGGTCGCGATGGATGATGCCTTCGCGATGGGCGGCGGCGAGCGCGCGGCAGATCTGGCCGGAGATCCGCAGCGCGCGCGCGATGTCGATCGCACCCTCGCGCTCGATCACCGAGCCGAGCTCGACGCCCTCGAGGTACTCCATGACGAAGTACACGCTGCCGTCGCCGGTCGTGCCGGAGTCGGTGACGTCGACGATGTTGGGATGCCCGATCTTCGACGCCGCGCGCGCCTCGCGGCGGAACCGCTCGACGAGATCCGGCATGCGCGAGTAGCTCGGGTGCAGGACCTTCAGCGCGACGCGCTTGCCGATCTCGATGTGCTCGGCGAGGTAGACTTTGCCCATGCCGCCCTCGCCGATCAGCTCGATCACGCGATAGCGGCCGTCGACCTCGAGCCCGATCAGATCGGCCTCGACCTCGCTCTCCGGATCCATCTGCGCGGCGGTCGCCGCGGCACCGGCGACGGGCGACGTCGCGCGCCCCATGATCAGCCGGCGGTCCATGGTCTGCCGGCGGTCGTTGCCCTCGACCGCGAGGTCGCTCGCGCGCCGCCCGATCGAGTTGGGCTTGCGCACCGGCGGCTCGTCGCCGACGTCGGTATTCTCGTCGCTGTCGTCGCGCTCCGACGGCGGCGCCTCGTGGCCGGCCGAGCGCTCGACCCACCGGCGGAGCTCGTCGGTCGGTGGCATCGTCAGCGCGCGCGTGCGGACGCGCGAGATCAGCTCGTGGCGCTCGACGCGCTCGCGCACGATGTCCTCGGAGAACAGCTCGGCGAGGAACGTCGACATCCGCGTGCCGTCGGTGGTCGGCGCGTTGATCGCGAGCCAGCCCTGCAGCGCCATGCGCATCTCGTCGCAGTTCGGATAGCGATCTTCCTTCGCGGGCATCAGCGCGCGGAGCACGATGTCGTCGAGCTCGACCGGGACGCGCGGCGCGCGCTTGCTCGGCCGCATGACCTCGGGGTTCTTGGCGCGCGACAGGAGGTCCTGCGGCTGGTCCTTGCCCGGAGGAAACAGCTGGCGACCCGTGAGCAGCTCCCAGAGCACGATGCCCGCGGCGTACATGTCCGAGCGACCGTCGAGCTTCTCGCCGCGCGCCTGCTCGGGCGACATGTACGCGACCTTGCCGTAGATGATGCCGGGAGCGGTCTTCTCGAGCTTGAGGGTCGAGCTCGCGAGCCCGAAGTCCGTCAGCTTGACCTCGCCGGTGTAGGACACGAGGACGTTCGGGGGTGAGATGTCGCGGTGAACCAGGTTGAGATCCGGGAACCCGTGCGCGTAGCCGAGCCCGCGGCACAGCTCCTTGACGATGTAGACCGCGACGTCGATCGGGAACGCGACCTGCTTCTTCGCGCAGCGATTCCACACCGCGCGGAGGTCGCGGCCTTCGACGAAGTCCATCGCGAGGAACAGCTCCCCCTGGACCAGGCCAGCGTCGAACACCGGGATCAGGTTGCCGTGCGACAGCTTGACGACGGTCTTGGCCTCGTCGCGGAAGCGCGCGACGTACTCGGCATCGGCGAGGTGCGGCAGCACGGTCTTGATGACCATCAGGCGCTCGAGCCCGCGGTCGCCGCTGACCGCCAGGTACAGCGCGCCCATACCCCCCTGCGCCAGGGGTCCCAGCAAGTGATACTTGCCGAATTTCCTGGGGTAATGCTCCAGGTCTCCCTCTTGGAGCGGCACGCCCGACGAGGCTACCACGGCGCCCAATTCGCCTCCACTTCAGGTGACGAACACGCACGGCGCAAACTAGTATGACGATCTCATCTGTTTACGCTGATTCCCCCTCCGGGGGGTGAGGGAAACACCGACATGGCCGGCGAGCTGGTTCTGGTGATCGACGACAGCCCCACCATCACGAAGGTGGTGCAGCTCGTGCTGACCAAGGCGGGATATCAGGTGGCGACCGCCGCGGATGGCGAGGCCGGCCTCGAATCGGTGCGCGCGCAGCGGCCGCACATGATCTTGCTCGACTTCGTGATGCCGCGGATGAACGGCTACCAGTTCTGTCGCGAGCTCGTCGCCGATCAGAAGTTGCGCGACATCCCGGTCGTCCTCATGAGCGCCAAGGGCGATCAGGTCGGCGAGCGCTTCGTGAAGGTGATGGGCATCGTCGACTACATCACCAAGCCGTTCTCACCCGAGGCGATCACCGCGGTCGTGTCGCACACGATCGGCAAGTACCGCTCGGGACACGAGGACGAGCAGCCGTCGCTCGTCACCGGTGAGGACCTCGCGGCGACCGACGACGCCGATCGGTCGAACGCGAAGAAGGCCGCGCTCGCATCCCTGCGCACGCACGTCGCCGACGTCGTGAGCGCGCGGATCGCCGCGCTGTTCTCGCTCGCGTCAGCCACCGAGACGCCGGATCCCGACGCCGCGGTCGCCACCGATGCTGCCGCGATCGCGGTCGCCGCCCGCGCCGCGCTCGACGATGGTGCGCTCGAGAAGCTGATCGGTGGGATGGACCTCGGGCTGTTCGCCGAGAGCGTGCCCGGCCTGCGCGGCGATCTGCGCGTCGTGCCGCTCGCCGAGGTGCTCCAGCTGCTCGACGTCCAGGAGCAGTCGGGCATCCTGACCGTCGAGCGGAGCGGCGCACGCGTCGACATGTACTTCCGTCGCGGCCGCGTCGATCAGGCGATCGCCGAGGGCGTGCCGGAGGAGTTCCTGCTCGGTCGCTTCGTGACCGATGCCGAGCACATGGCGCGCGCCGACTTCGAGGCGTTCCTCACCTCGCGCCGCGCGAACACCCAGACCGGCAAGCTGATCGGCCAGCAGCTCACCAAGCTCGGCTACCTCGCCGAGCCCGACCTGAAGGCGTGCCTGACGCGTCAGTCGAGCGAGCTGATCTACGAGATCCTGCGCTGGCGCCACGGCCGGTTCCGGTTCGCCGCGGGCCTCGAGTTGCCGCCGCCGGTGATCGACGCCGCGCTCGGGCTCGACGTCGAGGCCGTGCTCATGGAGGGCTACCGCCGGGTCGACGAGTGGCACCTGATCGAGCGCGCGATCGACAACTTCGACGTCGTGTTCCTGCGCAACGAGGACTCGGTCGCGCAGATGGGGCGTGGGCGGCTCACGCGCGAGGAGCTCGCGGTGCTCGAGCTGGTCAACGGCAAGAACACCGTGAAGGACATCATCCGCAAGTCGCGGATGGGCTCGTTCGAGGTCAGCAAGATGCTGTACCGGCTGCTCAGCATCAAGCTCGTGCGTCGCCGCGTGCTGCCCGTCGCGGTCTAGACTCAGTCGCTGTCGTCGCGATCGCCGAAGTCGTCGGGGAAGTGCCACGAGCCGTCGGCGCGGCGCGTGATGTGCTCGTTCGCGCGGGTCACGATCGTCTGGAGCAGCGGATGTGTCGTCAAGTGGTCGACGTCGCGCCGCGGAACATTCGAGACCACGCGCAGCGAGCGCATCACCGGATCGAACAGGAACGCGCCGCGCGCGGTCACCATCTCGATCTCGCGCACGGTCGACCACTCGCGCGCGCCAGCCAGCTCGTGCGCGCCCTCGAGCGCCTGGCAGGTCGCGACGAAGCCGCGCTCGTACGCGAGCGGGATCACGCGGCCGCGTAGCGCGCCCATCCACGCGAGCCCGAACTGCTGGACGAGCCGCATCGCGCGCCGCTCGTGATCGCGCGTCGGTTCGAGCTGGCAGCGGATCAACTCGCCGCGCGGATCGTCGATCGCGAGCAGCGCATCCGCGAGCACGCTGCGGAGCTCGTTGTCATCGGGCCGGCTATACACTTCTTCGTACAGGTGTGCGATGTGCCCCTCGTTCACAGGTAACGTTCACGTTGCGCTAGACGCTGGCCGGTAAGTAGGCATTTTGTGGCGGATCGACGCGGTCGCAGATCCTGGCCCGGCAGCTGCTACCATCTGGCCCCATGCGACGAATCATCACCTCAACGCTTCTGTTCGCTTCGCTCCTCACCGGTGGGTCGGCCCTCGCCGATCGCGGCCACGGGCGCGTCGTCGTCCACGAGGGCTACCGCGGTGGCTATCGAGGCACGGTCGTCGTCCACGGTCAGGGTGGGGTGCGCGTCGAGCGACCGGTCTACCGGGGCACGTATCGCCAGGATCGCCGCGTCGTCGTTCGGCGCCCGATCTACGTGAACAACAATGGCTACGTGTTCCACAACCGCGTCGTGCGCTACGAGCGCCCGGTGATCCGCGAGCACTACTACAACGTGCGCCTGCGCCCGCAGGTCGTCGTCGAGAACTACCCGTCCCAGGAGGGCTACATCTGGGTCAGTGGGCAGTGGGCGTGGGACGGGCGCGAGTGGATGTGGCAGTCGGGCCACTACGACATCGACGCCCGCTACAACAACTACTACGACGACGGCTCGTGGGACTGACGACCGCTTAGGCGACGCGGCGGCGACGGCGCAGCACCAGGCCAAGGGCCAGCGCTCCGAAGGAGAGCGGTCCCGCCGGGTTGGTCGACGACGAGCAACAGCCGCCGTCGGCCTTGCCACCGCCGCTGCCATCCTCGAGCTGACACGCCGCCGAGCAACCGTCGCCGTCGACACCGTTGCCGTCGTCGCAGGTCTCGGAGCCGCTCACGACACCATCACCGCAGGTGGCGTCGGGCGCAGGCTTGGCGAGGACGATGCAGACGTTGTCGAGCGTCCAGCCACCGAACGACAGGCCCTGATCGGCGTTGAGCTCGAAGTGGAGCTTCAGCTTGCCGTCGGGCGACGACGCGGCCTGCGACGACACGTCGACGTCCTGGAACCGCCACTCCTTGTCGACGTGGTTGACCTCGGCGGTCATCGGGTCGGTCGCGCTCTTGAAGTTGCTCCAGATCAGCTCGCCGTTCGCGGCGATCGTCGCCTGGTCGTAGAAGCCGTCCTCGACGCCGAGCCAGCGCTCGTACTGCAGGTGGACGTTCGCCTTGTTGCCCATGAGGTCGATCGACGGGGTCTCCGCCCAGGACAGTCCGTTGCCGCGGTACTGGCCATCGGTCGTGAGATCGGTGCCGAACACCGCGGTGCCATCGAACGCCGTCTTGGGATCGCCGCCGAGGCCCATCGGCATGCCGACCTGCCACTCGTCGCGATTGGTCGGCGTCGCGCCGTGCGTCCAGTCGCTGGCGCCGGTCTCGAAGTTCGAGCACCACAGCGTGGTCGGCGTGCCGACGTAGAACTGGTAGTACGGATCGGCCGGGTTGTTCGGATAGCTGATCGTCGTGCCGTCGCTCAGCTTGACCTGCACGCGGTACTCGACGACGGCGCCATCACCCTGCGTCGGGATCGCGCCGGTGTAGGTCGAGCCGGCGAGCGCGAGGTCGATCGTGCCGCCCGCGCCACCGCGGAGGCGCCAGTCGACCGACGTGCCGGAGATCGTGGGTCCACCGCAATCGGTTGCCGCCGACGGGGTGAACGGGAGGGTCACGTTGAACTGGTCGCGCGTCGGCGTGCCGAGGCCGAGCGTCATCGTCGGATCGGCGAGGCCGTGCTTGCCGAACGCGGTGGTGAGCAGGCACTGATTCGGCGTGCCGTTCGTGAGGTCGCCATCGTCGTCATCGGCAACCAGGGCCTCGACGAAGGTCGACGACGGGATGTCGACCGAGCGCTGCATGATGTTGTAGTAGATCTGGAGCGTCTTGGCGTAGCCGGCCTCCTGGCCGAGCTTCGCGATCAGCGCGGTCCTTGTGTCCCACAGCGCCTCGCCGATGATCTCGCCCTCGTTGTGAACCTCGCCATCGGCGTCGGCCGGCCAGCGCTTCACGCGACCTGCCGGATCGCTGATCGAGGGCATCGACGCGACGTCGCGGAGCGGCTTGTCGTTGAACTCGAAGCCGCGGCCGAGGCCATGGTCGCCGGTGATCGAGACGCCGAGCGTGTCCGCGAGCCCCTCGCTGAGCGAGCCGTCGAACGCGCCCGCGCCGGGGATGATCGAGTTGAAGTGAACCGAGTGACCGCTCTCGTGATAGACGACGTCGGCGAGCCGGCCGGTGTTCTCGCACATCGTGTCGGCGACGAAGAAGTGGATGTCGTCGCCGGTCGAGTAGGCGTTGCAGGTCATGGTCTCGTTGACGCTGACCGAGACGACGCCGTCGAGCCACGTGAGGTTCGGGTTGAGCTTGGTCTTGACGAACTCCTTGGCGGTGTTCGCGTAGACGAAGGCGTCGAGCTGCGCGTCGGCCATCGGCGTCGCGGCCTGCGACCAGGTGACCGCCTGCCCGTTGGTCAGCTGGAGCGAGCCGGTGACGAGGCTGCCCGAGACGTTCGTGATCGCGACGCGCGATCCGTTCAGCCGCGGCACCAGGGTCGCGGTCGCGGCCCCATCCCACGTCACGACGCCACCGATCGTCGCGGTCGCCATCGTGCCGTTGACGAGGTGGGTCGCGAACGCGGCCGGGCGCGGGGTCCGCGTGCCGCCGGGCCACTGATCCGGCACGTCGAAGTTGACGGTGCCGGTGTTGGACACCCAGCTGATCGTCGACGTGCGCGCGATCGGCGAGCCATCGCTCGAGTCGAGCCACACGTTCCAGCGGCCGGGGCTGTTGGTCGCGCTCACCGAGAGCTGATCGGCGACCTGGTACGTGATGTCGAGCGCGGTCGCGCTGCGGGTGCGTACGGTCGGCACGATCACACGCTCGGTCGGCGTCGACACCAGGCTCGCCGGGACGGCGACCAGGTAGCCGGACTCGGCGAGCCAGCGCTGCGCGCGACCGGCGAGGATCGCGGGCGCGATCGCGCGCTGCGGCATCGCGAGGTTGGTCGCGACGTGTGGCATCGCGGTCGAACCGACCATCACGAGGTGATCGCGCTTGAACGCGAAGTTGACCGCGGCGCCGAGCACGCGCATGCCGTTGACGTGCTGCTCGAACGACACGGTGCGGATGCCGTCGACACCGACCTGATTCGCGAGCAGCACGAGGTCCGCGGTCGTCGCGCCGGGCGCGAGCAACTCGAGGTGACTCGCGAGGAACGCGCGCGCCGCGGCCTCGGCGGTCGCCGCGTTGGTCGACGAGCCGGCGATCGGCGCCGTCGAGCCCCACAGCCGCACGGGGACGCCGGTGTCCTGATCGAACACGGCCTTCCAGCTCGTGAGCCCCGCGGCCGCGAGCTTGGAGCTCTGGTTGTAGGCGAGCGCGCGGTGATCGCGTCCGGCGCGAGATGCGACGTGAGGGGCGTCGGCCCCCTTGGGGCGGACGAGGGCCTCGCTCGTCTGCACGAGACCGGCGCCGAGCATCACGACAGTGGCGAGTCCGAAGGTACGTAAACGCATGAGGCCTCCCAAGGCTGGGCGTACTAAAGCCAAATCGCGTGCACGCGCCAACGCACCTGACATGACATCCGATGTGGTGGGTCGAGACCCGGCCACGTCACGTCGTGAGGTGCGCGGGTTACAGCGCGACGAGGGCGGTGCGGGCGTCGACGATGTCGCGCTCGATCTGCGCGACCAGCGCTGCGATGCCGTCGAACTTCGACTCGCCGCGTAACCGCGCGACGAAGGTCGTTCGGACCCGGAGATCGTAGATCTCGGGCATCCCGGCCGGCCAGTCGAGCACGTAGACCTCGAGGACCAGCCCACCCTGCTCGACGAACGTCGGGTTGGTCCCGAGGCTCGCGACCGCCGGCATCGCCGGCCCGCCGTCGACGGCGAGCGTGCACGCGTAGATCCCCGGCGCGATCGCGAGCTCGCCATCGGGTCGGATGTTCGCGGTCGGAAACCCGATCGTGCGGCCGCGCTTGGCGCCGTGCACGACGACGCCATCGACGTCCCAGCAGCGACCGAGGAGGCGATTCGCCTCGGCGAGCTCGCCGGCCCGCAGGTGCGCGCGGATCCGGCTCGACGACGCGGCCTCGCCGTCGCGGAGCACCGCGGGCAGGATCGAGATCTCGACACCGGCGCGCGCGCCGTGCGCCTGCAGCGCCTCGACGGTGCCGGCGCGGCCCTGGCCGTACGTGAAGTCGTAGCCGACGACGATCGCGCGCGCGCGCAGCGCGTGGAGCAGGACGTCGTCGACGAACGCGTCGGGTGTGCAGCTCGCGAGCGCGCGCGTGAACGTCTCGACCACGACGGCGTGGGCGCCGGCCTCGTGGAGCAGCTCGCAGCGGCGCGCGATCGACGTGATCATCGCGGGCGCGGCGTGCGGCGACAGCAGGAACGAGGGGTGCGGGTCGAACGTCAGCGCGATCGGGATGGCGCCGTGTACGGCGGCGAGCAGCACGGCGCGCTCGACCAGCGCGCGGTGCCCGAGATGCACGCCGTCAAAGTTCCCGATCGCCACGGTGGTCGCGGCCCATGTCGGGACCTGCTCGTGACCGCGGACGACCAGCACGCGCCGAGGTTAGCTCGAAACGGTCGCGGCGATCCCGAGCGCCGGCGGCGCGATCGCGATCAGCCCGACCGTCGCGGCCACGACGGCCTGGCCGCTCGGGATCCGGATCATCGCGGCGAGCCGGGCGACCGCGAGCCCCGCGAACAACGCGGCGACGCCGATCGTCGCGGGTCCGACCGCGCCGGCGCGCAGATCGGTCGCGAGCGCGCCGACGATCGAGGCACCGAGCGCGAGCTGCGTGTAGCGGCCGCGACCGGCGATCGCGACGAGCCCGGCGAGCGCGGCGACCGCGACGAAGGGATCGAGCGCGTCGGGCAGCCGCGCGAGCAGCGCGACCGGCGCGATCGCGTGCGGCGCGCGGCCGCTCCACAGGGTGCCGAGGTGGGTCGTTCGCGCGAGCGCCACGACCGCCACGATCGTCGCGATCGCGCCGAGGATCGGCGCGGCGATCACCCAGCGCGGCCGCTGCCACGGCGCGGTCACCAGGCGCGCGCCGGCGATCGGCACGAGCGCGATGAAGCCGACGTCGAGCACCCCGGCGATCAGCGCGGGCAACATCGCGACCAGCGGCGACGCGTTGGGTTGCACGCGCGCGAGCTCCGCGATCGTCCACGCGAACGCGGCGATCGCGATCGACTGGCGCAGCTCGGCCTCGTGCGCGTCGAGCAGCGTCGCGGTCGCCAGGACCGCGGCGATCGCCGCCGCCACGATCGCCGCGGGCGAGTCGCCGGCGAGGCTGCGCACGGCCGCCGCGATCGCCGCCGCCATCAGGCCGAGGCCGATCGCCGCGCCCGGGTTCGCGAGCGCCAGCCCCGCGGTCGCCGCCAGGGCACCCGCGATCGGGATGACGAACCAGGGCCGCATCGCTCGACGCTACGGAGCGTCCGCCCGGCGGGCAAGTTTAGGGACGGTTTCAGCTCTGGCCCCTTTTGGCGTACCGCCAAAAGGGGCCAGAGCTGAAA
>JBBQEX010000073.1:0-38086 GCA_038321315.1 Haliangiales bacterium
CAGGAAGCTCTCGAGGAAGCAGCCGTACTGGTGCTTCACGTGGTCGTTCTGGCGGTAGAGGTAATGCGCGTCGATGATGCCGTCGCCGTCGAACTGCACGACGACGCGGGTGAGGCCGTTGCGGTTGCCCTTGATCGGGTAGGTCGCGAGGCCATCGAGGTGATCGGTGCCGAGGGCGTCCTGCATCGTCGGCCACACCGGATCGACGGCCTCCTGGTTGCCGTATGCGAGCGCGGCGGCGTCGTACACCTCGGTGGGGAAGTAGGTGTCGCCTTTGCCGACCGGCTCGTAGATGTGGCGGGCCGGGATGCCGTCGAGCGGGCGTCGCGCGATGCGCGCCATGTATGCCATCGGCTCGGCGATCTCCCAGCTCATCGCCATGACGTTGAGCGTCGGATGGACGAACGAGATCTGCAGATCGTCGACGGACAGCGCGGTCGACAGCAGGTCCTTGGCGCCCGGGATCGTCGCGGTCTCGAGGATCATCAGGTTCCAGAATCCGCCCGCGCCGGTCGGCACCAGCGCGCCGAACCGCGGCTCGATGGCGCCGACCATGTTCGTGTACATGCCGCCCATCGACTGACCGCCGGCGACCAGCTTGCCCGGATCGAACTTGTGCGATCCGCCGGGCGGCGCCACGTTCCCGCACGCGGTGACGAGCGCGTCGGGGATCTGGAGCGCGAGCAACGCATCGGTGAGCAAGCGCTGCTCGGTCACGCCCTGCTGGAACGTGAACGGGAACGCGGCGAGGTTGTTGAGGTTGAGGTACTGGTAGTCGCTCGCGTTCGGGTAGCGCTCCGGGTTGAGCGGTAGCGCCGACGACGCCGCCGCGATCCCGTGGTGCGCGACGACGTAGCCCGGCCCCTTGCCGGGCTCGGGGTTGTCGGTCGAGTCGGGCGAGTGGCCGAGATCGACGAGGCCGCTCGAGACGCCGCCCGAGCCGTGGAAGAACTGATAGAGCGGCCACCCGGCCGCCGGCATCGCGGTCTTCGGCAGCGTGATGACGATCGGGATCGTCATGTCGGTCTGCTTGATCGGGACGTCGTTGGCGTCGAGCACGAAGTGGCCGTCGGTGTCGAACGGTGCCGTGCCGTGCTGGAACTGCGGCATCGTGATCGTGCCGTCGAGCCGGCAGAACCCGTCGTAGGTCGAGCCGCCGACCAGCGCGAGGTTGTCGATCGTCGGATGGTACTGCGCGCGGATCGCCTCGCCGCGCGCGCGGTTGCGGGCGACCTCGTCGCCGGTCGTGAACACCGTGGCGACCAGGACGTCGTCGCGATCGATGCCCTGCGCGTCGAGCGTGTCCCACAGCGGCGCGTAGAGCTCGAGCGCCGCGGCGGCCTTCGTGCCCGACGGCTTGCTCCCGTGGGCGAGCGCGTGCAACGCGCCCGGCGTCGAGAATCCGGGTGCGAACGCCGTCCTCACCACGTACGCGTAGCGTGTCTTGGCGCGCAGCACGGTGCCGGGACGCGGCGCGACCGCGACGAGATCCGACGTCACGTACCGATCGACGGGCAGCGTGCGCGCGACGACCGGGTAGCGCGCGCCGTGCTCGGGCGACGTCGGATCGACGTCGACGAGGAGGATCGGCGCGTCGTCGCTCGGCGCGATCACGTCGGCCACGAGGCGCTCGGGCACCGGCGCGGTGAACCGGAAGTACGCGATCGCCATCACCGGCCAGCCGCGGCGATCCGGGACGCCGGACAGGAGGCCGTTGAGCAGCGGGATGTTGCGCGGGTTGGGGAACCCGGTGTTGTCGGGTGCGCCGGTGTCCGCGAGTCGCAGGTCCGAGGGCCACGGAGCGTTCCAGAACGTGGTCGCGTCGTCGACCTTGCCGTCGAGGTCGAAGTAGGCCGTCTTGCCGGGTCCGCCGTCGTCCCCACAAGCTGCGGCCAGGAATGCCACGAAGACGAAAAGAACCAGGCGCATTTTCTGCATCATAGGGGTTCCGCTACCCGACACCACCTACAGATTCGGCCATCGTGGCCGATGCACAGAACGTGCGGAATCAAGCGAATACGGTGGACTGGCGTGACGAACACCGCGAATCGCTGGTGATGCTGGGGCGGGCCTGTATCAAGCGCCGTCCCGGGCTCGCGACGAGCGTGCCGCTCGAGCGGTCGTTCTTCGTGCTCGAGAACCGCTAGCCGGTGACGGTCGTGCGCTTGCGTCGCTTCTGCATCGAAGCGACCGCTGCCGCGCGCACCTGATCGAGCACGGCATGCGCGATCTGATCGCGCGGCACGACGAACACGCTGGCTCCGGCGAACAGCGCGCGATCGCGCTCGGGCAGCTCGCCGACCAGCACGACCTGGGCGTGCGCCACCGCGGGCAAACCGCGCGCGTACATCACGAGCTCGAGCGCGTTCATCACGCCGCGCAGCGCGACGTCGACGTAGATCACGTCGGGGAGATCGCGATTGAGCTTGTGCGCGGCATCGCTGCCTTCCGACGCGGTCTCGACGATCGCGGTCGGGTGAGCGCGGCGCGCGAGGCTCCACATCGCGCGGGCGCGCCCGGTGTCGTCATCGACGATCAGCACGCGCAACGAGCGGCTCGCCATGCCGAGGCGCTCGACGATCGCGTCGATCTGCGCGAGCACGTCACTCGCCGATCGCGGGCGCGCGGTCGGTTGCTTGGCGAGCAACCACTCGACGAGGTCCGACAGCTCGTCGGGCAGATCGGTCCGTAGATCGCGCAGGCGCGGCGGCGGATCGAAGCCGTGGCCGCGCAGCTGGTTCGCCGCGATCTCCGACGCGAACGGCGGCGTGCCGCGCGCGAGCTCGATCGCGACGCACCCGAGCCCGTACAGATCGATCGCCTCGGCCGCCGCCGGATCGCCGGCCTCGACCTCGCCGCGCACGACCTCGGGCGCGAGGATCTGGCCGAGCGGACCGAACGCCGGGACCTGCGACAGCGAGAGCCGACCGAGCACCATCCGGCCGGCAGGATCGACGAGCACGGTCGCGCCCGAGATGTCGCCGATCGCGACGCCGTGCTCGTGCGCGCGCGCGACCGCGGCGACCAGCCGGCGCAGGCGCGTCAGGTAGACCTCGCTGGTCTGGTCGGCGAGCAGCTCGGCGAGGAGCGTCCCGGTGACGCGCTCGCCGACGACGAAGTTGACGCCGTTGTGGGTGCCCATCGCGTGCACGCCGACCGCGCACGGATCGCGCACGGCCGCGCACCGCCGCGCCTCGTGGATCAGCGGCGCCGAGTCGGGGTCGCGCCACGCGAGCTTGAACGCGACCTGACGGTCCATCAGCATGTCTCGCGCCTCGAACACCGCGCCCGAGTCGGTCCGTACGAGCTCGTGCTGGATCTGGTACGTCGAGGCGACCACCTCGCCCGCCGACAGCGCGAGGTGCGGGGAGTCGCGAAACCCCGGCGGTGCCAAGAACCCCGACCGACTCATACGGCGGTCATCCTCTCACGCCATCGCCATGATCGTCGCGCCCGCGGCGACGAAGGCGGCGCCGATCAGGTCCGCGTTGCGCGGACGCTCGCCGATCAGGTATGCGAGCCCGGCGGCGAACAGCACGCTGGTGTTGCGCAGCGTGAGCACGTAGCCCGAGCCGCCCCGCGCCAGCGCCTCCATCAGGATCAGGAACGAGCCGCCGCACAGGCCACCCATCGCGATCACGCGGAACGTGCGCGTCGCGAACACGACACGGTATGCGCGGCGGCCGTCGCGACCGAGCCGGACGAGGCTGATCAGCGCCGACAGCCCGAGCGACACCGCGAAGATCGCCGACGGGTTGCCGGCATCGCGCAGCGCGGCCTTGTAGCAGAGGTGGTAGCCGGCGATGCCGACCGCCGAAGCGATCGCGTACCCGATCGCGCCGCGACCGTTGACGTTCCCGGTGGTCATGCCGAGTCCCGACACCGCGAGGCCGCCGAGCACGACCGCGCTGCCGACCGTCGACTGCACGTTCGCGACCTCGCCGAACAGCACGATCGAGGCCGGCCACACCACGACGACGGCCCCGCCGCGCGAGATCGTGTAGACCGGCCCGAGCTTGCCGCGATCCATCGCGCGCGCGAGCGACACGAAGTAGAGCGACTCGAACACGCCGGCGAGCACGGTCCAGCCAAGGCCAGGCCAGCTCGCGAACGGGACCTCGCCGAGCGCCCAGCGCGTCAGCGCGATGACGATCGCGAGCGCGCTGCCGACGCTGACCGCGCCGACGAGCCCGCGATCCTTGTCGGGCTCGAGTCGCAGGAGCGCGTTCCACCCCGCGTGGAGCAGCGCCGAGACCAGGACGAGCGCGACGACCAGAGCGTGAGCTCAGAGACCCTTGATCAGGAGGATCTGGTTGTCCTGGAACTGCGGGACGAGCAGCACCTTGCGCTTGGTGTCCCAGCCGATGTCGGCCGGCGCGGTCACGTTCTCGACGACAGCCTTCCAGTCGGCGCCCTTGCCAGCGTAGACCGCCTTGCCCTCCCACGACGACACCAGGAAGTCGCCGCCCTCGCGCGCGATCACGCCGTCGAGCTGGCCCTTCGGCAGCTTCGCGCCGGGCTGCTTCTCGCCCTTCTCGTTGATCTCGACGATCTCGCCGGTACCGAACGTCACGGTGAACACGCTCTTGCCGGCCATCGCGACGCCGTTCGGCATCCCGAGATCCTTGTTCTTGATCAGCGGTGTCGCCTTGCCGTCGGCGAGCTTGTAGATCGCGTCGGTGCCGGTCGGCTTGAACGCGCCGTCGACGCCCATGTCGGATACGAACACGCCGGCGTCGCTCGCGGTGATGTCGTTGAGGAACGTCGCGCCGTCGACCTTGATGTCGCCCTTGGCCTTGCCGGTCTTGGCGTCGAACATGCGGACGACCGAGATGTCGGCGACGTAGAGCACGCCCTTGGAGATGCCCATGCCCTTGGGCGCGTCGAGCTTCGCGTCGTTCTTGCCGCCCTCGATCCACTTGAGCTCGGTGATCTTGCCGTCGGGCGAGACGCGCGAGATGAAGCCGTTGCCGTCGGCCTCGGCCGGCTTGCCGTTGATGTTCGACACCAGGTAGCTGTCCGAGTCGGCGTCGTACAGCACCGACTCCGGGGTCGAGAACCCGGTCACCGTGGTGCGGTTCGGGTCGGCCGTGACTGCCGAGCCCGAGCCCGAGTCTGATCCGGAGCCCGACCCGGTCGCGGTCGCCATCGCCGATCCGCTACCAGCCGGCGCCGTGGCGCTGCCCGAACCCATCATGTCGCTGTTGCTGCCGCTACCGACGGTCTCGGTCGTCGGGGGCTTCTTCTTGCAGCCACCGATGAGCGCCGCCGCGAGGACGAACGTGTACGCGATCTGCTTCTTCATGCCGGCAATATCCGCAGGACCGGCTATCGTCGCAACGCCGATGGACCCAATTCCTGCGGGTCATCGCGACCACGCCTCGGCGTGCGCCACCGCGCGGCGGTTCGGCGGCCGCGAGATCGGTCTCAGCGTCGGTGGCGAACCGATCCTCGCGTGCACCGTCGGCGACGAGACCGCGCGCCACACGACCGTCGTGCTCGCCGGGATCCACGCGCTCGAGTGGATCGGGGTCGAGACCGCTTTCGCACTCCTGGAACACATCGTTGCAGGGCCGCGCTTGATCGACCGCCGGGTGATCGTGGTGCCGATCGTTCATCCGGATGGCTACCTCGCCGTCGAGGCCGATCTGCGCGCCGGCCGGCGGCGCTATCGGCGACGCAACCGGCATGGCGTCGATCTCAATCGCAACTGGTCGCGCCCGACCGAACCCGAGGTCGCGGCCGTGATCGCGTGCTGCGACGCCGAGGTCGCCGCCGGGCGCACGATCGATCACGTGGTGTCGCTCCACAGCTTCGGGAACAAGCTGTTGATCCCCTGGGGTGCGCGGTGGCGTCCGACGGCGCGCGACCGCGAGCTGCGCACGCTCGCCGCGACGATCCGCGCGCGGCTCGCCGAGCGGTACACGATCGATCAGGTCAGCCACTGGTTGCCTGGCGCGTTCGTACGCGGCATGGAGATCGATCACTTCTACGCGCGCCACGGCGCCCGCGCGATCCTCGTCGAGTGCTCGCGCGGCGGGCTCGGCCTCGATCCGCGCAGCTGGATCACGCCGTTCCGCTGGTACAACCCGCCGGCCCCGCGCGCGATCGCCGCCGACCTCGCCCGCGCGCTCGCCCCGTTCGTGCGCGGCGAGCTCTAGCGTCGCCGGCGGCGCAGGCCGGCGAGGCCGAGCGCGAGCCCGGACAGGAGCGCGGTCGGGGCGCCGCGGCTCGACGAGCAGCAGCCCGCGTCGTCGTTCGGGATCAGCGCGCACTTCATCGTGCAGGTCGGCGACCCGGTGGCGCCGTCGTCGCACTCCTCGCCATCGTCGAGGATCGAGTCGCCGCACGTCGCGTGGCGGCAGTAGGTGCGGCACTGGTTCGGCAGGTCGGCGTTCGCCGCGCCGTCGTCGCACTCCTCGGTCGCCGTGCGGATGCCGTCGCCGCAGATCGAGTTGCGGTTCGCGACGATGCAGAGGTCGTCGATCGCCCAGCCACCGAGCTGGAGCCCGGGATCCGACTTGAGATCGAACGCGACCTTCAGCTTGCGGCCGGAGAAGTAGCCCGACAGCGCGACGTCGTGGAACCGCCACTCCTTATCGATGTGGTGCTGCGCGCTGTTGTCACCGGTGCCCTCGCTCGTGTTGAGCCAGGCGCGCGCGCCGTTCGTCGTGATCTGCGCCTGATCGAAGTGCGAGTCCTCGACCGCGAGCCAGCGGCGATACTGCAGCCGCACGTCGCTGTACTTGCCGACGTCGACCTCCGGGAGCTCGACCTTGGAGTAGGCGTCCGCCGGGTAGTCGCCGCCGAGGCCCTGGACCAGCGCGTGCGTGCCGGTGTAGGCCGCCGGTGGATCGGTCGCGCCGGTGCCGGGAACGACATCCCACACCCACGGCGAATCACCCGGTGTGCTGGTCGTGGTCGTCCAGCCTTCGGTGAATGGATCGGTGTCGAAGCTCGTGCAGTACAGCTTCACGATCGGCCCCTGATACGACGTGTAGCCGTGGTCTGCGCGGTTGTCGGCGAGCAGGAGCGACGTGTTGTCGGCGAAGTGGATCTGCGAGGTGTAGAACGTCGGCCCGTCGAGCCCGAGGTTGATCGCCGCGGCATAGCCGTGCGCGTTCGGCGTCGCCTCGATCATGCCGGACGCCGGCGTTCCGTCCTGACCGGGGAACCACGACACCACGACGTTCGTGATCACGTCGCCGCCGCAGTGGGTCGCGAGCCCGGTCAGGTTGATCTGTACCTGGGCCTGCAGGAAGCGGCTCGCGAGGCTGCCCGGGCCGTCGACGGTGCCCGACGCGGTCCGCATGCCGTGGCGGCCCCACGCCGCGCGGATCTCGCACTCGTTCGGCGTGCCGTTCGACAGGTCGCCGTCGTCGTCGTCGGTCGCGAGCGCCTCGACCAGCGTCGTCGGGATGCTGGTCGCGCGCCGCAGCGTGCCGAGATAGAGCTTCAGCGTGACCGCGGCGCCGTCGGCGTCGCCGTACTTCGCGATCATCGCCTTGCGCAGATCCCAGAACGTGCCGCCGTAGATCCGACCGGTCGCGTGGATCTCGCCGACGTCGGCCGGGTACGTCCACTCGCGATCGGGGGGGTCGAGCTCGCGCAGCGCGGTGTCGTTGAAGAAGAAGCCGCGCCCCATGCCGGAGTCTCCGGTGATGCTCGACGCGAGGAAGTCGGCGGCACCCTCGCTCATCGCGCCGTCGAAGTCGCCGACGCCCTTGATGATCTCGCGCGTGTGCAGGTTGTGACCGAACTCGTGAAAGATCACGTCGTCGATCCGCCCGGTGTTCTCGCACATCGCCGAGGCGTGGAAGAAGTTGACCGCGTTGCCGTCGAAGAACGCGTTGCAGTCCTGCGGAAGGTTGGTGTTCGCGACGATCGCGGAGTCGAGCATCGGCAGCGCCGAGTCGATGTTCGCGCGCACGAACTCCTTGACGTGATTGACCGCGAGGTACGTGATGACCTGGGCGTCGGTCGGGATGTCAGCGGTCGCGTTCCACGCGACGGTGCCACCGGTGGCGACCGCGAGCTCGATCGTCGCGGGGACCGCGTCGGCGGCGGTCTTGTCGACCACGCTCACCAGATCGCCCTGGACGGTCAGCGTGACCTTGGTGTCGGTGGTCGACCATTCGACGTTGCCGATGCTGTCGGTCGCGGCCCCGGTGGCCGTGCCGAACGTGACGTGATCGCGCGGCGCGGGGCGATCGACGCGGCCGCGCCCGGGATAGCGATCGACGCCGCGAAACTGCACGTTCGCGGTCGCGTACGAGTTGAGCTGGCGCGTCGCGAGCACGTCGGCCGATGCCGGATCGACGTACGCGACATAGCGCCCGTCGGCGCGGCCGTCGATCGTGACCGGCGCGGCGAGCCGGTAGCCGAGCACCGCGGCGTCGGCGACGAACGGCACGATCACGTCGGCGTCGGGCGCGCTCACGGGCGCGGCCGGCAGCGCGAGCGCGGTGCGCACCGAGGCGGTCGCGCGCTGCGCGAGCGCGGCGCGATCGAGGCGCTTGCGCGTGGTCGCCGGCACGACGACGTTCGGCAGCGCCTCGCTGCCGATCACGAACAGCCGATCGCGCTTGAACCGGAAGCTGACCTGGCCGCCGAGCACGCGGATGCCGCCCGCGTACTGCTGGAAGCCGATCGAGCGCATCGCGCCATCCCAGTGATCGGAGACCAGCACGAAGTCGCTCGCCCGCGCACCCGGCGCGAGCAGCGCGAGGTGATCGGCGAGCATCTGGCGCGCCGCGGCTTCGGCGATCGCGGGTGACGCACTCGAGCCCGGCACCGCGAGCCCGGAGCCGTAGATCCGCGACGGCACGCCGGTCGCGACATCCCAGCTGACCTCCCACGTGCCGTGCGTCGCGGTCGCGAACTTCTGCCACGCCGGCGTCGCACGCACGCCCGGGGCGAGCTCGACGTGCGTGCGCAGCGGCTTCGATCGCGCGGCCGGAAGCGCGGTCAGCGTATCGGCGGCGACCCGGATCGCGGTCGGACGCGGCACGACCGCCTGGGCGGTGGACGCGACGAGGAGTCCAGCCGCAACGATCAGATGTCGCACCGGCCGATTAGACCGTAATCACGCCACGATCGCGAGCGCTTCGTCGCGCGCCGCGCGCACCGCCCGGCCGAGGGCGAGCTGCCCGCGCGCGCG
The DNA here is from genome assembly GCA_038321315.1 of Haliangiales bacterium. Lineage (GTDB taxonomy): Bacteria > Myxococcota_A > Polyangia > Haliangiales > Haliangiaceae > JABFXX01. The sequence goes on from JBBQEX010000073.1 coordinate 9,161, forward strand.
GACCAGGTTGTGCGCGCGACGTGACGGAAATCGCGCCGCGTCCCAGCCGAAGTAGTCGTCGCGGAACACGTCGACGCAGAACCGCGCGGCGAGCTCGATGCAGACCAGCTCGAGGCCGTTCACCACGGCGCGGAGCTCGTCGGGCGTGACGATCGCGCCGGCGACTCCACGGAACCCGCGCATCGCGGCTTGGAAGATCGCGAGATCGAAGCCCACGCGACCTGCGTCCTCGCCGTGCGGATTGCACCACGAGCGCATCGCGTCGCCGAGCTCGAACGTCAGCGTCTGGAGCCCGAGCGTGTCGAGATCGACGAGCGCGACCCCGTGTCCGCCGGAGAACAGCAGGTTCGACAGCTTGAGATCGCCGTGGCAGTGCCGGCGCGGCACGTGCGGCAGCGGCGGCAACGCGATCGCGACGTCGAGGATCTCGCGCGCGAGGTCGCCGCCCTCCCCGGCCTCGGTCGCGTGGCCCGCGAGGCGCTCGAGGTGCAACGCGGTGTCGTGGACGCCGGCGCGCGCGAACGCGTAGTCGTGGTGGAGGTCGGCGACCGCGCGATGGAACCGTCCGACCAGCTCGCCACCCGCCTCGGCCATCGCGACGTCCGCGATCGCGTGGAACGTGTCGCCCGGCACGAACGTGAGCACGCGCCACACGCGCCCGGCGAGCTCGACGCACGGCGCGCCATCGTTCGTGCGCACCAGCCGAGGCGTGATCAGGCCGCGCGCCGCGAGGTGGGTGGTGACGGCGTCGAGGTCGTCGTTGACCGCGGCGCCGAAGATCGGGTGCAGACACTGGATCACCGCGACGCCGCGGATCGCATACGTCGCGTTGATCAGGCCGCCCGACAGCGCCTCGATCTCTGCACCGACGAAGCCGTACGCCGCGAGGACCTCGTCGGGGATCACGGGTGCTTCGCCGGCTTCGTGGTCGGCGGCGCCTTGATCTCGAGCAGCTCGATCTCGAACACCAGCATGCCCTGCGGTCGTCCGGGTGTTGCCTTGTACGCGAGCTCCTCGGGGACCCACACGCGATACTTGTCGCCCGGCGTCATCAGCTCGAGTGGCTCGGTCCAGCCCGCGACCGGCGGCGAACCGACGCCGATCTCGACCGGCTCGTTGCGCACGACCGACGACTCGAACATCCGACCGTCGGCGGCGCGCCACCCGGTGTAGTGGACGCGCACGCGGTCGTCCGGTGCCGCGTGCTGCTTCGACGTGCCCGCCTTCAAGACGACGTACGCCACGCCCTTCGGCGTGCGCTTCGCGGTCGGCGGCGGTGCCGCGACGTCGGCCGGCACCGGCGGTGGCTCGACGCCCTTGCCGATCGTCGCGAGCTCGAGCTCGTAACACAGCGGGCCCGCGCCGGCGACGATCGCCTTGCCGTTGGTGCCGAGCCGCTCGCTCGTCGTCCACAGCCGCACGCGCTCGCCCTCGACCATCGTCACCAGGATCTCGGCGAACGCCGGTGACTGCTTGTACGGCGCGGTGTTCTGCGCGTGCTTGCTGGTCTCGGTCGTCTGGATCATCCGGCCCTCGGCATCCCAGCCGGTGAAGTTGAAGGTCACGCTGTCGAAGAACCGCGCCCTGTCCTTGCCGGTCCCGGGCTTCTCGACCACGTACTTCATGCCCGACGGCAGCGCGAGTGCGCTCGCGGGCGGCGCCGCGACGTCCTCGGGGATCGGTGGGGCCGCCGCGATCTCGATCAGCTCGACCTGGTAGACCAGCGTGTCCGGGGTGCCCGACGTCGGCGGGCGCACGTAGCCGAGCGCCGGCGGGATCCACAGCATCGCCGACTCGCCCTTGTGCAGCAGCTGGAGTCCCTCGACGAATCCGGGCGACGCGTTCGCGAGCGGCAGCATCTGCGGCTGGCGATGCATCGTCGTGTTGAACGTCTCGCCGGTCGACTGCGTCCAGCCGGTCAGGTTGATGACGACCGTGTCGTTGCGGTGCGGCATCGCGCCCGCCGCGTTCTCGACGAGCTTCTTGTAGACCAGGCCGGTCGCGGTCTTGACCGCGTCGACCGGCGGCGTCTTGAGATCGAGTGGCGGTGTGACCTGCTCGATCTTCGACTGGATGTTCGGGTTCTTCTTGATCGAGCCCGAGCCCGAGCCCGAGCCCGGTTTGTCGTTGTTCTGACACGCGACGACGAGCATCACCAAGAGGACCGCGCTACGTCGCATAGGCCTCGCGGGTCAGGTTGCGGATCCCACCCTCGACCACCGCGATGTTGTCCTCGATCCGGATGCCGCCGTACGGCCGCAGCTCGGCGATCGCGGCCCAGTCGAGCAGCTCGCCGCGCCCGTCGCTCTGCAGCGGCTGCAGGAGCGCATCGATCACGTAGCAACCCGGCTCGATCGTGAAGACCTGGCCGACCTCGATCGTCGACGTGTTGCGCAGGAACGGATTCTCGGGACGCGGCGCGCGCAGCTTCATGCCGACGTCGTGCACCGTGATGCCGAGCGAGTGGCCGAGGCCGTGCGGCAGGAGCGCCCGGGTCACGCCGCGCGCGACGAGCTCGTCGGGCCGACCGCGCCCGATGCCGGTCTCGGCCAGCACGACCGCGAGCATGCGATGCGCGTCGTCGTGGAGATCCTCGTACGGCAGCCCCGGCTTGATCTTGTCGCAGATCGCGCGCTGCATCGCGTCCATCCGCGCGAGCAGCTCGGCGAACCGGCCACCCCCGCGCGCGTAGGTCCGCGTGATGTCGCTGCCGTAGCCGAGGTACTTGGCGCCGGCGTCGACCAGCAGCGAGGTGTCGCCCGCGATCTTCTCGCGGGTGTACGCGACGTAGTGCAGCACGGCGGCGTGCGGGCCGATCGCGACGATGTTCTTGTACGGGCAGCTCGGATCGTCCTGCTCGGTCGCCGCGAGGTACGCGAGGTGGACGTCGAGCTCCGACGGCGTCCCGGTCGCGAACAGCCGCTCGACCGCCTGGTGACCGCGGACCGCGCGCCGCGACGCCTCGGTCAGGCACTCGAGCTCGTAGGCCGTCTTCGTCGTGCGCAGCGCGTCGAGTGCCGCGATCAGCGCCGGCGGGTTGACCGCGCCCGGCGGCGACTTGCCCGGATCGCGCGTGATCACCGCGACACGGTTGCCCTCGGGCAACACGTCGTTCGCGTGCCCCGCCGCGACACTCGCGCCCTCGAACGCGCTCCAGAAGTGCGAGCTCTCCGCGATCGGCTGGGTCTCCCAGTAATCGCTGACCAGCGTGCGCACGAGCAGCGGCTTCTTGCCCGGCCGCACGACGACATAGGCGTCGATCTCCGCGAGCGGACACCAGTGCGCGAACGCCGGCGTCGGGCACAGCGTCCAGGTCTGGTCGTCGAACCGGTTCTTGCTCGCCACCGTGCCGCTGCACAGGACGATCGCGTCGAACCCGTGCGCCGCCATCGCGGCCTCGTAGCCGCGCTGCAGGTACTCGAGGTGTGCCGTGTAGTTCGCGCTCACCGCGGGATTATCGACTACTTCGCGACGAAGTTCGTGGCCGGTGTGCGCTCGATCGCGAACGTGCGGCCCTCGACCAGATCGCCGACCAGGAGGCGGACCGCCGGCACGACGAGCGGGCCGCGCTTGACCGCGACGCTGAACCGCCGCTGGATCCCGCGCACGCCATCGTCGCCGTCGGCGCGAAACCCGGCGATCGCGCCGTCGCTCTTGAAGGTCGCGGCCGCCGCGGCGAGCGCCGCGTGCTGCGCTGCGGTCATCGTGCCGTAGGCCACGAGCACCGGTGCCGACAGCGTCGTCAGCGTCAGGAGCTTGGTCGTGCCGGCCGGGAGCTCGACGCCGCTCGGCACGACCGCCGCGTCCGCCTTGCCGAGGCCGAGCGCCGCGAGCGTCGACGCGGTGTCGGGCGCCGGCTCGACCTTACCGAAGAAGTCCTTGGGGACCTCGCCGCCGAGCAGCACGTTGAGCACGAAGTCGGTCTCGCGCCCGCCGGTGCTCGGCACCAGCAGGTGCTTGCCCTTCAGATCGGCGAGCTTGGTCGCGCCGCGCGCGAGCAGCTGCCAGGTCTGCGTCGTCTCGTTGTTCCGGATCGCGGTCGCGAGGATCGTGTAGTTGCCACCGGCCGCCGCGAGATAGGTCGCGTCGACCAGCGCGACCGTGACATCGCCCTTCTTGACCGCCGACGCGAAGTCGCCGGCGCGCACGAACGCGCGCCCGCTGCCGCTGCCGCCGAGACTCTTGCCGAGGTGCTCGCCGAGCTTGCTCGCGAGATCGACGCGCGCCGCGGTCGACGTGAACGGCGCGGTCGGCGCGAACACGCCCACCGCGACGTTGTCGGCGTGCGCGAGCCCGGCGAGGGCACACAGGACCAGCAACGCCTTCATGGCTCGGCTCCGTAGATCCGCTCTTTGCTCTCGATCCAGTCGGCGAGCGGCGGGAACCGGACGTTGAGCTTCTTCGCGCGGCGCCAGGCATCGAGCGCCTTCTGCGGCTCGTTCTTCTTGTCGTACGCGATGCCGAGGTTGACGAGCGCCTCGGGGATCTTCGGGGCCAGGCGCTCGAGCTGCGCGATCGCGGCGTCGAGCTTGCCGTCGGCGAGATCGATGACCGCGAGGTTGTGTGCGACCTCGTCGTTGCCGACCCGCGCGTTCGCCGCGCGCGCGGTGGCGAGATACTTGCGAACGAGCGGCAAGCTGCCGGTGCGATACGCGTCCTGCGCGGCGTTCAACGCGACGACGCGGATCGAGGTGCCGAGCAGCGCGGCCGCGGCGCCGCTCGACTTGCCGGCCATCGCGGTGAGCTTGTCGAGCGCCTGCGCCGCGCGTCGCGGATTCAAGCCCTCGGTGAACGCGACGAGGATCGGCGCGGCCTGGACGTCGGCCGGCGGTGGGAACGGACAGCTCTGCCCGCTGACCGCCTTCAGCGCGGCGACCGCGGCGCCCGGGTTGTCGGCGGCGACCGTCGCGACCGCGAGATCGCACCGGGTCGACAGCGCGTTGTCCGACGAGGCCGCGCGCAGCAGCTCGACGGCCTTCTGCCCGTTGCCGGCACGCAGCGCGACCAGGCCGGCAGCGTGGCGCGCGTCGGCGAGCGCGGTCTTGTAGCGCGGCGTGCCGCCACCCTTGGGCTGCGCCTTCTCGAGCGTGGTCACCGCGATCGTCGGATCGCCAGCGGCGAGCTCGCTGGCCGCCCAGTCGAGCGCGACCTCGACGTCACTCGTCTTGTCGGCCGCGAGCGCGCGCTCGTAGATCGGGCGCGCCCCGGCGAGATCGTTGGTCAGCGCGTGTGCCCGCGCGTCGAGCATGAGGACGATGCCGGACGGGTCCGCCTTCGCCGCGCGATCGAGCACCGGCACCGCATCGGCCGGCTTGCCGAGCGCGAGCCGCGCGATGCCGAGGTTGCGCATGATCGCCGGCGTCGAGCCCTCGATCGCGTCGGCGCGCGCGAGCATCGCCTCGGCACCCGCGACGTCGTTGGTCGTCAGGTGCTGGGCACCGACCGTCCCGAGCGCCTCCTGCGAGAGCTTCTTGCCGCGCGCCGACGGCGCGATGCCCTCGGCCTCGTCGAGCGTCTTGATCGCGACCTCGGGCTGCCCGGTCGCGAGCTGCGCCGCCCCGAAGATCACGCGGAGCTCGGCGTCGGTCGCGAGCTCGCCGACGATCGGCGTCAGCCGCGCGACCGCGGCAGCCGGATCGGGCTTCGCGAGCAGCGCCTCGCCGACCTCGTGCCACCAGTCCGGATCGAGCGCGGCGGTCGTCGGCGGGCCGAGCTTGTCGAGCGCGATCAGCGCGGTCACCGGATCGCCGGCGCGCCGCACCACGTGCGCGAAGCGAACGGTCCACCGCCGCCGCGTCGGTTCAAGTGCGCGGGCCTGCTCGAGCTCTCGGCGAGCCTCGACCAGGTTGCCGCGCACCGCCTGCGCCTCGCCGAGCAGCGCGTGCGCCGCGGCCGATCCATTCGGGAGCTTGTCGAGGTAGCGCTTGCCCTGCGCGAGCGCCGCGTTGGTGTCGCCGAGCGCGAGCGCGCACTGGCCGTCGACCAGCCAGATCTCCGGATGTTGCTCGGCGGCGAGCTCGAGATCCTTGAGCAACGGGCGCGCGCGCTTGCAGTCGAGCGCGGCGGTCGCCCACGCGACGCCGATCCGCGCGCGCAGCGTCGTGCCGCTCGCCTGGAACAACCCGAGCGCCTGCTGCGGCCGGTGAAACCGCAGGTACGCGTCGGCGAGCTCGATCCGGTGGCGCGCGTCCTCCTTGGCGAGCGCCGTCGGGCGCGCCTTGAAGTACGCCTCGAGCGCCGCGATCGCCTCGGGCCACTTGCCGACCGCGTGGTCGTGCAGCCCGACGAGCAGCTGGGCGTCGTAGCGCTCGGGTGCCCTGGCGATCACCGCCTCGAGGATCGGCATCCCGGTCGCGGCGTCGCCCGACAGCACGAGCTGCGATCCGAGCGCGGTCAGCACGTCGACATCGTTCGGCGACAGCGCTTCGGCGCGCCGCATCAGCGCGATGCCCTCCTTGTACTGCTTGCGCGCGGCGTACACCGCCGAGCGCAGGACGTAGGCATCGACGCGGCGCGGGTTGAGCGCGATCGCCTGATCGAGCGCCTTGGCGGCGCGGTCGAGCGCGCCGTTCTTGAGCTCCGCGCGGCCCTCGTCGATCAGCGCGGCGCTCTCGTCGTCGCCCTTGGGCTGCGTCTGCGCGACGCCGCCGACGAGGACGATCGCGAGGAGGCTAGTAGCTGTAGCCAACCTTGACATAGACCTCCCTCCCTTCCCCGGGGATCCGGCCGATGGTCAGCGTGGTCGGCACCGTGCGGTCGTAGTCGCCCGGCGCCGGCATGAGGTCGCGCGTCCCGAGGATGTTCTTCACCCCGGCGGTGATGTCGAAGCCCGACACGTTCGGCACGTAGACCGTCGCGTCGAGCCCGAGCCACCCCGGCGAGCCGGGCAGTGGATTGCCATCGGCGTCGGGGCGACTCGGCCGCGTGCCGATGAACGTCGCCTGACCCGACACGTGCGCGACGTCGAACAGCTTCGGCGTCGACAGCCCACCCGATGCGGTCCAGGTCGGCGCGTTCTCGACGTTGCCGTACGCGATCGGGCCGACGCCGTTCGAGCGACCGACGCGCGAGTAACAGCCACCGCCGAACGCGTACCAGCCGCGGCTGTCGCGATAGCTGCCCTCGACCTCGATGCCCTCGGTGATGAAGCGGCCGATGTTCTGGAACTGCAGGATGTCGCCGAACGTCGGGTCGGTGATCAGCTGCTGCTCGACGATCTTGCGCGCATCCCAGTAGTAGCCCGAGATCCGGGTCGCCAGGCCGGGTAGCGGCTTGGCCCAAAGGACGCCCTCGAACGAGCGGATCGTCTCGGACGTCAGGTTGACTGGCTTGGTGAACGAGACGTCGTCGTGAAAGAACGCCTCGAACGCGCTCGGGTTGCGGAAGCCCTCGGCGTAGAGGAGCTTCAGGCCGTACTTCTCGGGCTTCGCGAGGAACAGCGCCGCGCGCGGTGACACGCGCGTATCGATCACCGAGTTGCGGTCGTAGCGAACGCCGCCGGTGAAGCCGAGCCACGGCAGCGGCTGGCCGTCGAGCTCGGTGTAGACACCCTCGATGTTGATCGGCTTCTTGACCTCGACGCCCATGCTGCCGTACTCGAACGAGCGACTGCGGGTCGAGTTGTAGTTCGCCTCGGTGCCGCCGGTGATGCCGAGCTTGTTGTTCGGCACGATCTGGTAGCGCCCGCGGAGCTCGGCGCCGACCGTGCGCGCGTCGCCGTAGTCGTCGAAGTTCGGCGCCTGGTACTGCACGATGTGATCGTAGAACCGATAGAAGTTGCCGTAGGCGCGACCCGCGACGGTCAGGCGATCGTTGACCTCGCGCGTGTGGCCGCCCTCGACGAGCAGCTGGGTGTTGTACTCGCTGTACGGCGACGCCACTCCGGGGTCACCGTTGTACGGCGCCCACGGCGAGTCGCGCCGGAACCGGTACGCGCGGACCTGCGCGAACGAGCCGCCGTACGACCCGACGATCGACGCGTTGTACGCCTGCGACGCGTCACCCTGGAGCTCCTTGCCGATGCCGTCGATGCTCGTGGTGTCGCCGAACCGATCCATCACCGAGGCGGTGCCGCGGATCTGCTGGTGCACGCCACCCGACGCGAAGCCCGCCGTCGTCGTCACGCCGTTGACCGAGTTGACGCTGGCGCGCGCCCACGCCCGCGGCGTCTCGGCCGCGCCGCGCGTGACGATGTTGATGATGCCGAAGAACGCGTTGGTGCCGTAGACCGACGACACCGGACCGCGGATCACCTCGATGCGCGCGATCTCGTCGATCGAGACCAGCGAGCCGAACCCGATCGGCGCGAACGAGCCCCACGCCTCGTTGACCGTCGCACCGTCGATCAGGATCAGGATGCGCGTGTTGAAGTCGCCGAGCAGCGACAGCCCGCGGATGCCGAGGGTCGTGACGATGCGCGTGTCCTCGATGAACGTGCCGGCGACCCCCGCGACCGCCTCGCCGACCGTGCGGTAGCCGAACCGGCGGATCCGATCGGCGCTGATCACGGTGACCGCCGAGGCCACGTTGCCGAGGCTCTGCTCGCGCTTGGCGGCACCGACGACGATGTCCTCCTCGGCCGCGGTCGCCGCGAGCACGGTCGCGCTCGACGACTGCTCCTCGTCGGCGTCGGGCAGCGGTGGCAGATCGGCGACATCGACGGCGGCACCGTCGGCGTGGGCGTGCTGTGCGGTCGCGGCGAGTAAAAGGAGCGCCGCCCAGGTCTTGATCACGCCGCGCCCCGACCGGCGGCCGACGATGGTCGCTGGCCGGCGCCGGCGATCGAGCCCGGATCGAACTGGCAGAGCACGAAGGTGATGTCGTCCTGGACGACCGCGCCCTCGGCGTAGGTGTCGAGGGCCTTGACCATCAGGTCGCGCAGGGTGACGAGCGCCTCGCCGTCGCGCAGCGGCTGATTGATCAGCGTGCTGCGCAGGCGGCGATCGCCGAACAGCTTGCCGGCCGGGTTCGCGCGCTCGACGACGCCATCGGTGAACACGACGAACAGGTCGCCCGCCTTCAACTGGAGCGCGCCGCGCCGCACCTCGACCGCGATGTTGCGATCACCGAGCGGATTGCCACTCGCCGCGATGATGCTGGCCTCCTGGAGGATGCCGCTCGGGCCGAGCTTGATGACGTACGGGAAGTTCTGCCCGGCGTTCGCGTAGTGCAGGAGCCCGTTGTTCGAGTCGAACACCGCGGCGAACGCGGTCATCAGCACGTTGTGATCGCCGACCTGGCGGATCGCCGAGTCGATCGCGCGCAGCACCTGCTCCGGTGTCAGCAGCCGCTCGTCGATGCCGGCGAGCGCCTCCACCGCGCCGCGCGCGGTCGCCGCGATCATCGCCGAGTGGATGCCGTGGCCGGTCGCGTCGCCCAGCACGAGCAGCATCCGGCCGCTCGACAGCTTGTGATAGGTCCACCAATCGCCACCGCAGCTCGTCGCCGGCTGGCAGTAGCCGACGATCTTGAACGCGCCGTGCTGGTCGAGCTTGTCGGGCGGCAGCATCGCCTGCTGGACCTGGCGCGCGAGCTCCATCTCCTTCTCGAGCGACGCCTTCTCCGATTGCTGGACGAGCAGCGCGGCGATGTCGTTCGCCATCAGGTTGAACGTCTTCGCGAGCACGCCGAGCTCGTCGTTGCGATCCTCGGGCACGCGGCTCGACAGATCACCGCCAGCGATCTTCTGCGCCTGCACGGTGAGCGCGCGGATCGGCCGCGCGAGCGCGACGCCTTGTAGCGCGGCGATCACGATGCCGATCGCGAGCACGAGGCCCGACACCAGCCACGCCTTCTCGCGCGCCGTGCTGACGCGCGCCTTCGCGGTCTCGAGCGACGCGTGGAGCTCGTTCTCGAGATCTTCGGTCGAGACGCCGATCCGCAGCATGCCGACCTTGCTGTCGACGTGCGACGCCGGATCGACCACCTTCACCAGCGCGCCGTAGACCCAGTCGGTCTCCGCGATCTTGGCGTGCGTGACGTTGCCGTTCGTGATGCCGGCCGCGAGCAGGCCCTCGAGCCCCTTCACGCGCTCGACCGCGGGCGCACCCGGGCTGCGGTAGACATCGATCACGAGGTTCTTGTCGTTCGGATCCGGAACCTGGATCACCATCCACTTGATCCGGTTGCCGCGGTCCTTCTCCTCGACGAGCGCGGTGTCGGCGAGCGACTTGACGTCGCCGACCTGGTTGCCGCCGAGCGGGATCGCGATCGTCGTCGCGACCGACTGCACGATGCGCTCGGACTCGCTCTGGATCGCCTTCTCGCCGTTGGTGCGGCGCGCCTCGACGTGCATGTCGTTCAGCTCGTCGATCGTGCGCGAGCTGAACCACGTCGTGATGACCACGATCGCAGCGACCACGAGCGTCGAGGCGAGGACGAGCTTCGCCGAGATCGGAAGCCCGGCGCGAGGTTGACGCGGCGCGTTCACGACCGGTCGATCGTAGTTCGATCTGCTACCCGGCGTCCACTCGCGAGGGCCCGGCTACACGCCACCGCGAACAATTGCAACAGGGGGTCGGCCTGGGCGTCGCCCTCGAGCAGCCGCAGTGCCGCGGCGATCGCCTCGATCGTCGAGACCCGATCCGCGGAGGGCGCGGTCCGGAGTCGATGGGCCTGCGCGGCACCCTCGGGCAGTCGCAGGATCGGCAGGCCGCGCAGCGCGTCGAGCTTGCGAAACATCCGGCGCGCCTGCGACCACGTCGCGTCGAGCACGATCAGCTGGCGCGGTGGTGGCGCGGGCGGCACGATGGTCTCGGGCCCGGTCGGGAACAGGAGCCACGCGCCCTCGAGTGGCGGCAACACGGTCGGCTCGCCACCGCCGCCGTGATCGATCAGCACGCTATTCGACAGCGCCCGGTGCGCGAGGCGCCCCGAGTTCGACGATCGGTTCTTCTCGAGGTGATGGCGAACGATGACGACCTGCGTGCGTGTCGCCACCGGCGCGATCGCCGCACACAGGCAGTCGACGAACAGGCAGCGCTCGCAGCGAGACATCGCCGACTATCTACAGCATCGGAAGCCGACGTTCGGGAAGAAGAACGTGTCGTTCGCGAGCGTGAAGTCGAGCTGGCAGCTCACGCCGTCGGGCGTGCTGTTCGACGCGCCGCCGCGGATCGGGTTCTGCTTCGGCGAGCGCGCCAGCGTCCACTCCTTGACGTTGCCGCTCATGTCGAACGCGTCGTTGGCACCCGGGCCATTCGCGTAGCAGTTCGGCTCGTGCCCGGTCGGCTCGATGTCGTCCTGATCGCCCGGGGTGGCCGCGTCGGTGTCGTAGTCGTTGTCGTTGCAGACCAGCGGCTGCGAGACGTGGTTGGCCGACGCGTAGGCCCAGGTCGTCTGGGCGCCCGGCGGATTCGTGCCCTCCGTCGTCACCGAGATCGCGTCGACGCGCACGCCGTCCTCGCGCATGAACACGCTGACGACCTTGATGCCCGAGATCGCCGTGTACTGCGGCGAGCGGACCCAGTTCCACTCGTTGTTGGTCGGGGTCACGATCGTCGCGTTGGTCGCCGTGCCCGGCGCGGTCGCGTTGATCCCGGTCCAGACCGTGTCGTTGCTGCTGGCGGTCGAGTACATCCGGACCCAGATGTAGTAGGCCGCCGGCGTCGCGCCGAAATCGATCGTGAAGTCCATCCGCGGTGACTGCGTGGGCGCGTTGGCCGCCGTGACGGCCGCGCCGGTGTCGGGCAGCGCCTGCATGTCGCCGTGGCCGGTCGAGCCCGCGAAGTTCTCGAGCGTCCACGTGCGCGCGGTGCCGCCCGAGGTCGCGCCGGTGAACGTCTGCGCATCTTCGGCCTGGATGATCAGGTGGGTCGAGCCGGTCGGCGCCGTGATCGGGTAGGTCTCGACCGCGCACATCTGTTGCCACTCGGTCTCGGTGCACATGCGACCACCGACCGCGCCACACGCCTGCACCGCCTGCGGGTACGTCACGTTCGTCCACGGGATCACGCCGGTGCGCGAGCAGGTCGTCGCGGCCGACAGGCCCTGCCCCGCGGCATTCGCGTCGGGTCGCGACGCCTCGTACTTCATGATCTGGACCGCCGAGCCCGGGATGGTCACCCAGGCCTGGCCGGCGAGGTTGCCGGTCGCCGCGCCGTTGTCGATCACGCCATCGCAGTCGTTGTCCTTGCCGTCGCAGATCTCGGCGGTCGCCGTCGACCCCGGCGTCGTGATCGAGCAGGTCGCCGGGCCGTTGAGGTTCGCGGCGTCGCAGATGAACTTGCCCGTGCCCTGACAAACGCCGATGCCGGCGTCGTGGCAGGCCGCGTTCAGGTTCGGCTGGTTCTCGTCGACCTTGGTGTCGCAATCGTTGTCGATCGTGTCGCACTTGGTCTCGGGGATGATGTTGCCCATCGCGTCGGTCGACACGTTCGGGCCGTACTGGCACTTCCAGCCGCCCGCGCCCGAGCACACCGCGACCGCGCCGCTGCACGCGCCGGCGGAGGCACACAGACCCGGTGGCGGCGTCAGGCCGTTGTCGACCGCGCCGTCGCAGTCGTTGTCGACGCCATCGCACACCTCGGCGCCGTTGGCCTGGCACGGCCCGTACTCGCAGCCGTCGGCGGTCGTGCCGTTGTTGTTGTGGTAACCCGCCGCGCACGACGCGATCGTGCAGGCGCCAGTGCCGGTCCCGGAGTCGAGCGCGCAGCCCGCCGTCGCGTGTGGCAGCGCGCACACGTGGTTGCACGAGCCACAGTTGCGCGGATCGGTGTTGAGGTTGTAGTCCTCGTCGGTCGATCCGTCGCAGTCGTTGTCGATGCCGTCGCACGCCTCGAACGTCGGATCCTGGGAGCCGACGCACGTCGACCCGCCACCCGAGCAGATCGTGGTGCCGAGGTGACAGGCGCCGACGCTCGACATGCCGCACACCGTGGACGCGATGCTCTCGTCGAAGTTGCCGTCGCAGTCGTCGTCCCTGCCGTTGCAGATCTCCGCCGAGCCCCCGATCGCACCCTGGCACACGATCGCGCCGCTGATGCAGTGGTTGGTCCCCGCGGTGCACTCGCCGGCGTTGGTGCCGCACAGCCCGCCGCCACCCGGATCGCCGTCGTCGACCACGCCGTTGCAGTTGTTGTCCTTGTTGTCGCAGATCTCGGGCATCGGCGGCTTGTCGCAGACCATCGCGCCATTCACGCAGCGCTGCTTGCCACCGGCGCACTCGCCCATCTGGTTCGTGCACGGATCGCCGACGCCGGCGATGTTGTCGTCGACCTGACCGTTGCAGTCGTTGTCCTTGTTGTCGCAGACCTCGACCCCGGTCGGCACGCACGCGCCACCGTCACCACTGCCGCTGCCGCCGTCACCACCACTGCCGTCGGTGCTGGCGTCTTTGTGGCCGCCATCGCCGGTCGCGCAGTTGAGGCAGTACTCGTTGACGTTGCACGAGCCGAGCAGGCCGACGAGGCTCGCGAGCAGCGCGGCCTTGATCACGCGACCCTCCGGCGCGCGAGCGCGGCGAGGCCGAGCGCGAGGCCGAACACCAGCGTGCTATCGCCGCCGGTGTTGCAACCACCACCGCCGCCGGTCGTGACGTGTTGTTCCGGCTCGCCGTCCGGGGTGTCGATCACCGGTGGCGTCTCGCACGTGCCGCCGACGCAGACCTGATCCGCGCTCGGACACGCCGTGCCGACGCACGGATCGTTGCTACACGTGCCGTCGCCGTGCGGGTCGCACCACTCGCCCTGCGGGCACAGCACCGCGGTGCACGGATCCGCCTGGCACATCGAGGTCGAGTCCTGACAGACCTGGCCGTGCGGACACGCGTGGCCGCACGGATCGGCCTGACACGTGCCGAGCTCGCAGCGCTGGCCGACCGAACAGTCGACGCCGACGCAGCTGCCGTGACACTCGCCGGTGCCGTTGACGCCGACGCAGTACTGAGCCGCCGGACACGTCACGCCGGCGCACGGGTTCGCCGTGCAGACACCGTTGATGCAGACCTGGGCCTGGGTGCACTGGTCGGGGAACGACGCGCAGTTGTTGGCGACGCACGCGCCGGTGTCGGGCTTGCACACGAGGTCGCCCGCACACGTCACCTGCGAGCACGCCGTCTTGCAGACGGCACTATCGATGCCCGCGGCGTTGGTCTCGATGACGCAGACCTCCTTGTCGCCGCCGACCATCGGGCAGTCCTTGTTGAAGCACGGGTCGATGATGCAGAAGTTCGCGACGCAGGCCTTGCCGAGCGGGCACGGGAACTCGCTGTTGTCGCACGGCAGCGCGCACTGGCAGTGCGTGCACGACGCGCCGGCGCCACACGTGACGTTCTCGTCGACCGTGTTGTCGCAGTCGTCGTCGAGGCAATTGCAGATCTCGGTGCCGATCGGATCGCCGACGCAGGTCTGCGTGCCGTTGATGCAGCGCTCCATGCCGTTGCACACCGAGCCCGCGCCGCACGCGCCGGGCGACACGTAGTCCTCGTCGATCAGGCCATCGCAGTCGTCGTCGATCCCGTTGCAGGTGTCGTCATTCGGCGCCGTCATCGCGTTGCACGTGATCACGCCGTTGACGCATGCCGTGGTGCCGATGCCGCAGTTCGTCGAGCAGTTCGCGCCGCCGGTACCCTCGTCGACCGTGCCGTCACAGTCGTCGTCGAGCCCGTTGCAGATCTCGACGCTGGGCCCGACCTCACCGGTGCACGGCCCGAACATGCCGGGGCCGTTCGCCGGGCACGTCATGCTGCCGGGGTGGCACACGCAGATCGCCGGGCCCTCGGCCACGCAACCCGGTGACGATCCGGGGTTGTTGCCCTGGTTGTTGCGCGGGTCGTTCGCGGGGAAGCCGTGCGATTGCGTCGAGCACGCCTGCGTGATCCCGTCCTTCACGCCGTCGCAGTCGTCGTCGAGCCCGTTGCAGATCTCGACGCCCGACGCCGGCGCGGTGCAGCCACCGAACACGCCCTTGCTGCACGTCTCGATGCCCTGACAGGTGCCCTGACCACACGCGCGCGTGATGCCCTCGTCGATCGTGCCGTCGCAGTCGTCGTCCATGTTGTTGCAGGTCTCGCCCTGCGGGACGCAGTTGCACCCGCTGACGCCCTCGTCGATCTTGCCGTCGCAGTCGTCGTCGAGCCCGTTGCAGATCTCGACGCCCGGCGTGACCGCGACCGCGCTGCACTGCACGCCGCTGCCATCGGGGGTGCAGCCGAGCGTGCCCGTGCGACGACACACGCCCTGCTGGCCGTTGTCGCAGGCCGCGCCCTTGTTGAAGCCCTCGTCGATCGCGCCGTCGCAGTCGTTGTCGGCACCGTCGCACAGCTCGGTCTTGATCGCGTCCGACAGGATCTGCGAGAACGCGAGCTGGAGGCTGGCCTCGTCGGTCGCGTAGTAGCCCTCGTTGCCCGCGCCGTCGGCCGCGCCGCCGGCGTGCGCGATCGCCTCGATCGCGGCATCACCCGGCGCGATGCCAAAGCCGATCGGCTTGGTGACGACCTTGTAGCGCTTGGCGACACACGCGTTGCCCAAACCGGGGCAGTCGCTCGCCATCGTGCACGCGACGTTGGTCGTCGTGCAGTACTTGAGATCGGTCTTGAGCAAGAGGTCAGCGCCCTTGCCAGCGCCGGCCGCGTTGCCACCGCAGGTCTCGGCACCGTCGGTCAGGAGGATCGTGATGTACGGGCGGCACTGGCCGGCGCAGCAGTTCGTCGTGCACGTCGGCGACGGATCGCAGCCGTTCGGCAGGAACACGCCGCGCGTCGGGTCGTTGAGGATCGGCGCGAACCCGGCGCTGGTCGACGGCCACGTCGTGAAGCTGGTCTCCTGCGTGCCGGCCCAGTAGGTCTCGGTGCCGTTCAACACGCCCTCGAGCGGCGTGTTGCCACCGTCGCTCCAGATCTCGGGATCGGTGCCGGTGCCGTCGCAGGTGTTGCCGGTGAAGTTCGTCCACGTCGCCGCCGAGACGTTGGTGCCGTCGACGAGCGGCGTGAGCAGCTCGAACATGTCGTTGCTCTTGCTGCACGTGACGCCCGCGGCACACGCGCCGGCCGCGGCTTGCGACGGACCACGCGAGCAACAACCCGCGGGGAACGAGCCGCTCAGCGTGCCGCCCATCTGGTTCCGGAACCGGCCGAGCGCGAACACCATCTCGCCATAGCTGTTCGCGATCTTGTTGATCGCGCAGCGTGCGTGATCGAGCTTGGTGTCCTTGCCGCCGCATGAAGGCGGCCCCGAACCGGTCACCTCGTTCATCGATCCGGACGTGTCGAGCACGAGCACGACGTATGGCTTCAGCGGATCGTTGCCTGCGGTCGCGAGCTGCGACGACGCAAGAATCATGAGCATGGCCGTTCCCAGCCACGCGACGAGGTTCCTCATAGAGGAGGACATTGTAGAGAACCCGATCGGAGATTGGAAATCCCCGAACACCGCAGCTGGGGTAGCGGTGTGACCGATCTGGGTTAGCGTGCCCTCATGTAGGTGCGCGACCGAGGAGCGCCCGGCCGATCACCTTGAGCGCGAGGATCGGCTTCACGCCCTCGAAGATCGGCAGCACCTGGGCATCGGCGACGTAGCGCGAGATCGCGTACTCCTCGGCGTAGCCCCAGCCACCGTGGAGCAGCTGCCCGAGCTGGGTCACCTCGACGGCCACGTCGCACGCGAACAGCTTCGCCATTGCCGCGACCGGTGCCGCCGCCCGCTCGTCATCGTCCATCGCGGTGGCGGCCGCGTAGGTGATCGCGCGCGCCGCGACCAGCCGCGCGGCCATCCGCCCCAGGTGGTAGCGGGTCAGGCCGAACTCGCCGATCGCGCGCCCGAACTGCTTGCGCTCGGCGACGTAGCGCGCGGTGACCTCGAGCGCCGCGCCGATCACGCCGCACGCCCGTCCGCCAGTCTGCAGCCGGCCCGCCGCGAACCCGGCCATCTGCAGCGCGAAGCCCTTGCCGACCGCGGCCTCGCCGCCGACGACGTGCGAGTCCGGCACGAACCAGCGGTCGAACGCGAGGCCAAACGAGTGCATGCCGCGATAGCCCGGCGTGCGATCCGCCTTGCCGACGAGCGTGCCACCGGTCGGCTGCGTCGCGGTGAACTCGTGCCCGAGGAAGCGCGGCTTCTCGACGACGAACAGCGTCAGGCCCCGCGCGCCGGCGTCGCTCGTCCGCGCGAGCACCGCGATCACGTCGGCGCGACCGGCGAACGTGCACCACGCCTTGGCGCCGTCGAGGTGGTAGCCGCCGTCGGTGCGCGTCGCGCGGCACGCGAGCGACGCGACGTCGGAGCCGGCGTCGGGCTCGGTCACCGAGATCGCCGCCATGATCTCGCCGGTCGCGAGCTTCGGCAGCCACGCCTGCTTCTGCGCGTCGGTGCCACCGGCGAGCAGCGCCTTCGCGAGGATCTCGGGCCGCGTGATCAGCGAGCCCGCCGCGGCGAGCGACGCGCGCGACAGCTCCTCGGTCGTCAGGATCATGGCGAGGTTGCCGAGCTCGTAGCCGCCGAACGCCTCGGGGATCGCGAGGCCGAAGTAGCCGAGCTTGCCCATCTCGGCGATGAACCGCTCGGGCACCAGCTCGTCGTGGTGGTGGATCCGCTCGGCGTGCGGCACGACCTCGCGCTCGGCGAACGTGCGCACGTTGCCGCGGACCTCGGCGAGCGTCTCGTCGAGTGGCCACGCGATCCGACCGCCGTCGGCGATCGCGCGTGCCCCGAGTACCTCGAGTGGCGCCGGTGCCGTCGCCTCGGCGATCGCCGCTCGGGTCGCCTCGTCGTAGCGCAACTCGCCGAGCCCGAGCAGCCCTGCGACCGGCGCGAGTCGCTGCGCCAGCTCGGCCGCCAGCTCGGCCGCCGCGAGCCGCGCCGCCTCGGCGACGCTCGCCGGCGCGCGCCCGAGCTCGGCGATCACGCGCGCCTGCGTCGCGGCATACGCGATCCGCTCGACGACGACCTGGTGCTCGTCGGCAAGCTCGCCGTTCCGGGTCAACGTGATGGCGGCTTCGACGGCACGTGCGGCGAGCGCGCTGGCGGCGGGAAACAGCTCGGGCATACCTCGTGTCTACACCAGATGTCGCATCGCGTCATTGAGCTGCGCGGCGTAGCTGCCGCCGAACAGGACCGCGTGCGCGGCGAGCGGATACAGCTGGTGAACCGCAATCCGATCGCGCCAGCCGTCGGCGAGCGGCGCGACCTCGGCGTACGCGGCGATCAGGCGATCGGGCAGCGCGCCGAACATCGCGAGCATGGCGAGATCGATCTCGCGGTGGCCGCCGTAGACCGCGGGATCGTAGATCACCGGGCTCCCGCCGCACGCCGCGACGTTGCCCCACCACAGATCGCCGTGAAGCCGCGCGGGTGGCTCGGGCGGACCGAACCGATCGGGGCGCATGCGGAGTCGATCGAGGAGCCCGTCGAGCGCGCGATCGCCGAGCTGCGCGACGAGGGGACGCAGCCGGCGCTCGACGTAGAACGTCGGCCAGTCCGGCTCGGGGGCGTTGTCCTGCGCGAGCGTCGCGAGGTAGCTCGGGCCGTCGAGCCCGAACCGCGGCGCGCCGCGCTGGTGGAGCTGCGCGAGCCCGCGCCCGAGCGCCGCGTGATCCAGCTCGCGTTTGTCTCGCTCGAACCAGGCGAGCGCGAGCCAGTGCTCGGCGTGCGCGAGCACCTCGGGGACGTGCACCGGGCCGCGCAACCACGCGAGCCCGGCGACCTCCGCGGCGAACATGCCCGGCGGCGGTGTGCGGTGCGACTTGACGAACACGACGCGCCGATCGACGAGCGTCACCCGGTGCGCCTCGTTGACGTCGCCGCTCGGGATCGCCTCGATCGCCGCGACCGGCGAGCCGAGCGCGGCGCCGACCTCAGCGCGCCAGGTCACGCTGCACGTGCGCGAGCAACCCGGCGCACGCGCGCTCGCACATGTCGAGCACCTCCTCGAAGCCCTGCGCGCCGCCGCTGTACGGATCGGGGACCTCGGCGTCCGGCTCGGCGGTCGGGTCGAAGCTGCGCAGCGTGCGGACGATCGGCTGCGCGCGCTCGCCGACGACGCGCGCGACGTTGCCGGCGTTCTGTGCGTCCATCACGATGACGAGATCGAAGCGGTCGAGATCGGCGCGCGTGAACTGACGGGCGCGATGCACGAGGTCGATCCCGCGGCGCCTCGCGGCCTCGCGCGTGCGCGGATCGGCGAGCTCGCCGGCGTGCCAGCCACCGGTCCCGGCGCTGTCGAGCTCGATGCGATCGACGAGACCGGCGCGAGCGACGAGCTCCCTCATGACGCCCTCGGCCGTCGGAGACCGGCAGATGTTGCCCAGGCAGACGAAGCAGATCCTCACGCCGCGAGCGTATCCTCGATCGCGTGGAGCTGCCCGCGGACCTCGTCGATCAGATCGCGCGATCGCCGCGCGATCCCGCGGCGTACCTGGTCGCCGCCGACTTCCTGCAGCAGCACGGCGATCCGTGGGGCGAGCTGATCGCGGTCGCGCACGCGCACGATCGCGCCGCCGATCCGGCGACCTGGCGCGCCGAGCTCGAGCGCTGCCAGCGCGCGATCGACGGCTTCGATCCGGCGAGCCGGCACTACCGCGTCGACTGGCACCGTGGCGTCGTGCACCGGCTCGTGTACTTCGCGCGCACGCCGCGCGCGTCGGCCGCGGAGCTGCGCGACATCCTCGCGTCACCGATCGCGCGCCTGGTCCGCGAGATCATCGTCGTCGACCTCGGCGCCGGGCTCGCGCCGATGCTCGCCGAGCTGCTCGTCGCGCGCGTGCCGGCGCTGCGCTCGCTGCGGCTGATCGCCGACGACGCGCGCGACCGGCTGGCGATCGATCCGATCGCCGCGCGCTTCCCGTTCCTCGAGCGGCTCCAGCTCGACGGCGTGGTCACGGGCGCGCTCGGTCACGCACGGCTGCGCACGGTCGAGCTTCGCGCGCCCCAACCGGAGCTGGTCTACCTCGAGCTGCCGGCGCTCGAGCGCCTCGCGTGGCCCGCGCAACCCGAGCTCGCCGCGCTCGCGAGCTCGCGGCGGTTCCCGGCGCTGCGCCGGCTCGCGATCACCGCGACGACACCCGAGGCCGCCGGCGAGGCCGAGCTGACCGTGCTCCACTCACCACTTCGCATCGAGCTCGCCGCGTTCGAGGTCCGCGTCGCGACGGCCCGCGGCAAGCTCGTCGATCGCCGGTTCGCGATCGAGCCGGACGCCGACGCGCCGAGCGCGGCGCTGATCTCGATCTCCGGATCGCATCGCTACACCGTGCAGCCGATCCATTCACCGTTCACGTTCGGCACCCACCGCGACGCGTCGGTCGTGCTCGACGGCCCGGACATCTCGGCGCACCAGGCGACGATCGAGCAGGCGCGCGACGCGAGCTGGATCCTGCGCGATCACGGCGCCGCGCTCGCGACGCGGCTCGAGGGGGTGCCGGTCGAGCGCGTGCAGCTGCGCTCGGGCGACGAGCTCGCGATCGGCCTCGAGCGCTACCGCTTCCTCGCGGTCGGCGACGATCCCGCGCGGCGTGCCGCGGCGATCGCGTCGATGATCTCGGACGACTAGGTCGGAGGCTCGTCGACTTCGAGCTCGCCGGTCCAGTACAGATAGTCGCGCCACGCCTCGGGGACCGAGCGCAAGGAGATCCGGATCGCGACCGCCGGCACCCAGTTGGGCTGCTTGGGTTCGGTCAGCAACTTCATGTTCGCCTGCTGCGGCGTCTGGCCACCCTTCTTGCGGTTGCAGAGGTAGCAGCAGGTCACGATGTTGGTCCACTCGGTGAGGCCGCCGTGCGAGCGCGGCTTCACGTGGTCGTACGTCAGCTCCGGCAACTGCGCCTTGCGACCGCAGTACTGGCACTTGTAGTTGTCGCGCGCATAGATGTTCACGCGCGAGAACTTCACTGGACGGGAGTGGCGACGGAACGCGCGCAGGAGGCGCACGACCGCCGGGATCTTGATCACCAGGCTCACCGACCTGATGTTGCTGCTCGTGTACTCCTCGACGACCTCGACCTTCCCGAGGAACAGCAGGGTGACGGCCCGCTGCCACGAGATGACCTTGATCGGTTCGAAGCCCTGATTCAGCAGCAGGGTCTGCGCGGTATCCATATCGATCGCCCCTGAGAGTCGAATGTAGCATCACGTCGTAGCAACGCGAGAGTTCGGCATGCGCGTGCGATCTCGGGCACATAGCCTGGCACCCTGCAAAGTCGACATTGAAAACTATTTTCAATTCGAGGTATGGTCGCGACCGATGTCGACCCCGACGCTCGCGCAGACCGCCCTCGGGCGCACCGTGACGGTGCGCGAGGTCGGCGGCTCGCGCGCGTTCCGGCGACGGCTGCTCGAGATGGGCCTCGTGCCCGGCACGCCGGTGCGCATGGTGACGATCGCGCCGCTCGGCGACCCGATGCAGATCGAGGTACGCGGAGGCCAGTGGTCGATCCGCCGCGCCGAGGCCGCGCAGATCGAGGTGACGCCGTGACCGCGCCCCAGCTGGTGCTCGTCGGCAACCCGAACGTCGGCAAGACGACGTTGTTCAACGCGCTGACCGGCTCGTCGGCGAAGGTCTCGAACTATCCCGGCATCACGGTCGAGCGGCGGCGCGGCCGGTTCCCGATCGGCGATCGCGTCGCGGAGGTCGACGACCTCCCCGGCACCTACAGCTTGAACGCGCGCAGCGCCGACGAGCAGGTCGCGTTCGACGCGATCGTCGGCCTCGGCGACGCGCGGGTCCCCGATGTCGCGATCGTGTGCGTCGACGCGACCCAGCTGGCGCGCTCGACGTATCTCGTGCTCCAGTGCCAGGAGCTCGGCATGCGCGTCGTCGTCGCGCTGACGATGGTCGACGAGGCCGGCGACGCGGCACCCGACGAGGCGGCCCTCGCGAAGTTGCTCGGCTGCGAGGTCGTCGCGGTCACCGCCCGCACCGGCCGCGGCCTCGACGCGCTGCGCGCCGCGATCGGCCGCACGCTCGCGACCGATCGCCGCGCGGTGTGGCGGTGGACGCCGAGCGAGACCGTGCGCGCCCACCTGACCGCCGCCGCCGAAGCCCTCCCCGAGCCGTGGCGCGCGCAGACCCGCTACGGCCGCGCGCTGCCCGCCGGCGACGACGCGCTCGCGCTGTGGGCGCTGACCTGCATCGACGAGGACGACGAGCTCGACGTCCCACCAGTGCTGCGCGAGACGGTGCGCGCCCGCGGCGTCACCCGCACCGATGACGACGACGCGGTGCTCGCGCGCTGGCGGTGGCTCGATCGCGAGGTCGCCAAGCTCGCCACGAAGAAGCCGGATCGCACGCGCACCGAGAAGATCGATCGGATCCTCCTGCATCGCGTCGTCGGGTTCGCCGCCTTCATCGGCGTGATGACGGTCCTGTTCATGTCGCTGTTCATCTGGGCCGCGCCGGTGATGGACGCGATCGATGGCGGCTTCAAGCTCCTCGGCGCCGGGATCCGCGGCCTGATCGGCGACGGCATCGTCACCGACTTCCTGGTCGACGGCGTGATCGGCGGCGTCGGCTCGGTGATGGTGTTCCTCCCGCAGATCCTGCTCTTGTTCCTGTTCCTCGGCTTCCTCGAGGACTGCGGCTACCTCGCGCGCGTCGCGTACCTGATGGATCGCATCATGCGATCGATGAACCTGCACGGCCGCGCGTTCGTGCCGATGCTGTCGGGCTTCGCGTGCGCGGTCCCCGCCGTGATGGCGACGCGCACGATGGAGCGTCGCCGCGACCGCATCCTCACCATGATGGTCGTGCCGCTGATGACGTGCTCGGCGCGCCTCCCGGTCTACACGTTGATCATCGGCGCGCTGATCCCGGCGCGACGCACGACGCAGGCGCTGATCATGGTCGGCATGTACCTGTTCAGCGCGATCACCGCGCTGATCGCGGCGTGGGTGATGTCGCGATCGGTGAAGCAGCTCAAGGCCAAGCGCCTACCGTTCTTCATCGAGCTGCCGCCGTATCGCTGGCCGCGCCTGCCCGATGTCGCGCGCATGATGTGGAGCAAGTCGTCGATGTTCCTGCGCGAGGCCGGCACGGTGATCCTGGTCTGCGCGATCGCGCTGTGGGCCCTGCTCTACTTCCCGCGCACGCTGCCCGAGGGCTCGCCCGACTATCACGCGATGATCGCGAAGGCCCCGACCGCGCCGCAGAAGGCCGCGCTCGCCGCCGCGGAGTCGTCGGCTCACCTCGCGAACAGCTACGGTGGTCGGCTGGGTCACGCGATCGAGCCCGCGATCAAGCCACTCGGGTTCGACTGGAAGATCGGCGTCGGGATCATCGGCGCGTTCGCCGCGCGCGAGGTGTTCGTCTCGACGCTCGGCATCGTCTACGCGGTCGGCGACGCCGACGAGAAGTCCGAGCCGCTGCGCGAGGCCCTGCGCAACGAGAAGACCGCCGACGGCAAGCGCGCGTACTCGCCGCTCGTCGCGGTCTCGCTGTTGATCTTCTTCGCGCTCGCGATGCAGTGCATGAGCACGCTCGCGATCGTGCGGCGCGAGACCGGCGGCTGGCGCTGGCCCGCGTTCCTGTTCGTCTACATGACGACGCTCGCGTACATCTGCAGCTTCCTGGTCTACCAGGGCGGCAAGCTGCTCGGCTTTGGCTAGTCGATCAGTCTTCGCTCGGCTTGCCGATGCGGATCTCGACGAGCTTGTCGCGCCGAAACTCCGCGGTGAGCAGGCGCGACTTGGTCTTCCAGTAGTCGTTGTTGTCGTAGGTCGACGTCGGCTTGCCGAGCAACTTCGCGACCGCCGCGCGCGCCTGGCCGAACGCGAGCTGCTGCGGCAGCGGGCCGGGATAGCCGTCGAACACGACCTCGGTGCCGAGGCCGCGGATGTAGCTCCGCTGCTTGCTCGCGAAGAACCACACGGCGTCGATGCCGAGCTGCTTCTTGCCGGCGATCGCGAACTTCGTGCCCATGTACGCGACGCCGAGTGCCGGGTTCGCCTGTTGATCGATCTTCTTGCCGACCGGCAGGCCCGCGCGCGCGAGCACTTCCTTGACGCGCTTGTCGGTCAGCGGGAGATCGATCAGCGACACCAGATCGTCGGCGAGCGCGGCATCGACCGTCACCTTGCCGAGCGCCGCGCGGGCCGGCGCCACGGTCACCGCGTCACGCAGCTTCTTCGCCTTGTCGTACAGCCCGGCCTTGGGCGGCTTCTTGAACTCGGTCGCCTGCCAGTCAGCCCAGCGCGCGTCGAGGATCGGCGCGATCCGATCGACCGCGTCCCAGCTGTCGGGCACGTAGTGCGGCTTCATCGGCTTGAACGTCGCGATGAAGTCGTCGACGTAGTAGCGCCGATCCTTGCCATCGGACTCGTTCAGGTTGTGCGTGTAGCTGAACAAGAAGTCGACCAGCTTCGGGTCGAAGTCGAGCGAGCTCAGCGCGCCGCCGCACGATGCGACGAGGAACGCGCGCGGCGTGATCGCGCGATCGCGCAGCGCAGAGGTCGCGTGCTTCGCCGGCAGGCCGACGCGGGTCGCCGCCCACGCCACGAGCAGCGCCATGCCGACGAGGTCGGCATCCGGCGGCGCGTCGGCCGGCTTGGCCTCGAAGTGCAGCGGATGGGTCGACAGATCGCGACCGCCCATCGTGTCCTCGGGGACCGACACGCTGACGCCGCGCACGACGTCGTCGCGATAGTCGGCGCTGATCTCGACACCGTCGATCGTCCAGGTGTCGTGCGACACGTTTGCGGTGTCGACCGGCACCTTGCCGGGCCCGATCTTCCAGGTCACCGTCGGTGCGGGGAGCGCGGCCAGCAGCGCGGCACGCGTGGCGCCGAACGCGAACGGCGCCGGCAGGCTCGCGTAGCCGCGGTTGCGATCGTAGCCCTCGGCGTGGAGGAACAGCGTCGACAGCAGCTTCTTCACGCTCTGTTTCGCGCCGGTCGGTCGCGACATCGCGAACTCGAAGCCGGCCTCCTTCGCGACGATGTATTCGGAGTCGACCCGGACCTTGCCCGCCTTGGCGATCACCTTGGCGACCGCCGGATCGTCGACCGGCTTGCCGAGCAGATCGCGCAGCGACGTGAACGACACCGGGATCCCGGGCAGCGCGGCTTTGGCCATTACTTGGTGAGCTTTCGGTACTCGTTGATGTGACGGATCGCGGCGCGCGAGTCGCCGCTCTGATCGAACAGCGTCGCCAGGTTGTAGTGCGCCTCGGCGAGCTGCGCGTCGTGCTCCAGCGCCCGCCGGTAGTGCGCGATCGCCTCGGACTCGCGCCCGGCATCCTGCGCGAGCACGCCGAGGTTGTAGTACGCGGTCGCCTCGGCGGGATCGAGCTCGATCGCGCTCGCGAAGCACTCCTGCGCCGCGGTCGCGTCGCCGCTCTCGGCGAACAGCCGGCCGAGGTTGATCCACGCCTCGGCGCACTCGGGGCGCAGGCGCAGCGAGCGGCGATAGGCGTCGATCGCGGCGACCGGATCGCGCTCCTCGAGCGAGGTCGCGCGCGTCAGCCACTGCTCGGCGGTCGCCGGCATCGCCGGCACCGGGTTCGGCGCGTCGGCCGGGCGCGGCAGCTCGCGGACCTCGCCGGCCGGCGCGATCGGCGGCGGGATCGTCGCCGGGCGCGCGAACGGCAACATCAGCTGACCCTGATGGCCGTCGAGGTCGGCGCCGCGCACGCCGACGTCGTTGCCGCGCGCCTCGACGGTGAGCTCGCTGATCGCGGTGCCGTGCTGGTCGCGCAGCCGCACGAGCTCCTTGCGCACGCGCGCGAGCGGGATGCCGGCATCGACCAGGGCCTTCACGGTGCGCAGCGCGGACAGATCGCGGAACGTGAGCTGCGCGGGCACCGCGCCCGGCGTGCCGACCAGCCCGTCCTTGATGCAGCTGCGCACCGCGGACTCGGGCAGCCCGATCAGCTGCGCCGCGTGCCGTGCCGAGTAGCTCGTCCACACCGGCGCATCGTACCTACGTGCGCGCGATCATCCAACTCGCGAGCGTGTCGGCGAGCTCGATCATCACCTCGGCCGGCGTGCGTCCGGAGCGGACGAGCACGTCGAAGCCGTGGTCGGCATGCGCGACCACGTGCAGCGTCGCGCGCGCGCCGAGCTGCGCGACCGCCGGACGCAGGAGCGCGAGATCGGCGAGTGCGTCGCGATCGCCCTGCACGAACAGCAGATCCCCGGCGGCCGCAGCGAGATGCTCGGCGCGCTCGATCCCCGGCTTGTCGGGCGGATGGAGTGGGAACCCGAGGAACGCGATCCCACGCACCCCGACGAGCGGCGCGGCGGCATGCGCGCGCGAGGTCATGCGGCCGCCGAACGACTTGCCACCCGCGAACCGCGGCAGGTCGCGATAGCGCTTGCCGACCGCGGTCCACACCGCGCGCGCGGCGGCCTCGGCCTTGGGCGCGGGATCCGGGCGCGCCTTGCCCGCCGCCATGAACGGCATGTCCCAGCGCACGGTCGCGATCGCGCGCTCGGCGAGTGCCTCGGCGACCGCGGTCATGAAGCCGTGCTGCATCCCGGCACCTGCGCCGTGGGCGAGCACGTAGAGCGCACGGGCGCCGCGCGGCCGGATCGCGAGGCCGGGGTGTCCGTCGAGATCGATCGCCGTCGCCATCCCGCGCGAACGTTCGCACGTTTGTTATGGTGGCGCGTGCTCCGGCTCGCCCCCGCCGTCCTCGTCGTCGCGACCGGCTGTCACGTCACGTCGCAGCTCGAGATCTCGCGCCCCGGCGCGCACCATCGCGTCGAGCACCGCGATCATCCGGTCGCCAAGCAGCCGACGATCGTGCTCACCGACGCCGGCATGCTGCGCTTCGTGGAGGCACTCGAGTGTCCGACCGAGGAGCTGATCGATCAGCAGCAGACGATCGAGACGCACCGCGATCCGAACCTCGCGGCGTTCGTCGTCGGCATCGCCGCGACCGCGGTCGGCGCGATCGTGTTCACCGCCGCGGCCCTCGGCAAGGATCCGAGTGGGAGCCCGCTGCTCTACGCCGGGGGCCTCGGCCTCGTCGTCGGGCTGCCGCTCGCGGTCGGCCCGTGGGTCGGAGGCACGACCGATCTCGAGCTCGGCAAGCCTCTGCCGCCGGTCAGCCAACCCGGCCCAAACATGGCGTGCGGCGAGCACCCGATCGTCGCGCCATCGGCGACCGTGACGATCAACGACACCGACGTGCACGGCAAGATCGATCCCGACGGCGTGTTCTCGGTGTCGCCGTACGAGCTCCTCGACGCGTTCGAGACCCGGAACCTGCGGCCGTGGAACGTGTCGGCCGCGCTCGACGCCGGCAACGGCGCGACCACCGTGATCAGCGCAGTGATCGACGGCACCGCGCTCGGCGATCATGCCAGGGGCTGGCTCACCGCGGCCAGGTGGCTCGATCAGCGCGTCGAGCCGATGCGCGTCGTGCCCGGCATCGTCGCCGGCACGCTGCGCGTCTCGCTGACGATGACCAAGGATGGCCCGGCGATCCGCGTCGTCCTGCCGCTGCACAACGACGGCCCCGGCGAGGCGTGGGCCGTGCGCGGCCAGATCGCATCGTCGGTGCGCGCGCTCGATGCGCGGATGATCTACGTCGGCCACCTCGGCAAGGGCGAGGCGGTCAGCCGCGAGATCTTGATCCCGGTCGCCGCCGATGTCGGGTCGATGATCCGCGGTGCGACCGTGATGGTCTCGGTCGAGCTGCGCGACGCGCATGGCACGGCCCCGGTCACGCCGGTGCGGTTCAACGGCCAGGTCCTCGTCGATCTTCCCCGATGAAGGTCGCGATCGTCGGATCGGGGATCGCGGGGCTCGCCGCCGCACGCGCGCTCGCCGGCCGCCACGCCGTCACGCTGTACGAGGCCGCGTCGCGTCCGGGCGGTCACGTCTACACGGTCGACGCCGACGGCCACGCGATCGACATGGGCTTCATCGTGTGCAACCGCGCGCGCTACCCGCACTTCATGCGGATGCTCGGCCAGCTCGGCATCGCCACGCGGCCGACCGTGATGTCGTTCTCGGTCGCGCTCCCCGCCGAGGACCTCGTCTGGGGCAGCGCCGATCTCGGCGCGATGTTCGCCGATCGCCGTCGGCTGGTCGATCCGCGCCACTGGCGCTTCCTCTACGAGGTCGTGCGCTGGCTGCGCCGCGCGCGGACCGATCTCGACTCGGCACTCGTCCGGGCGACCACGCTCGACGAGTACCTCGCGGCGCGCGCCACGCCGCGCGACGTCCGCGATCGCTTCGTGATCCCGCTCGCCGCCGCGCTGTGGTCGCTCGCGCCCGAGCGCTGCGGCGAGTTCCCGGCCGAGACCTACCTGCGCTTCCTCGACCAGCATGGCATGCTGCGCACGCTCGCGCCGCTGCCGTGGGAGACCGTCGTCGGTGGCAGCGCACGCTACGTCGGCGCCCTCGTCGGGCATCTCCAGGCGATCGAGGGCTTCGAGCTCGCGCTCGCCACGCCAGTCGTGACGATCGCCCGGGATGCCCGCGGCGTCACCATCGTCGCCAACGGGCGCGAGCGGCGCTACGATCGCGTGGTGATCGCGACGCACGCCGACACCGCGCTCCGACTGCTCGCGCAGCCATCGGACGCCGAGCGGCGCGTGCTCGGCGCGTTCCGCTACAGCACCAATCGCACCGTCCTCCACCGCGACCGCAGCTTCCTGCCCGCCCTGCCCCGCGCGCATGCCGCGTGGAACTACGTCGGCGATCCGGACACCTCGCGCGTCGATGTCACGTACTCGATGACCCGGCTCCAGGGCCTGCCCGACACGCCGTACCTCGTCACGCTCAACCCGCGCCACGAACCGCGCGACGCGATCCACGCTGTCACGTTCGAGCACCCGCAGTTCGATCGCGCCGCCCTGCGCGCCCAGCGCGAGCTCGCGGGCCTCGGTGCCGAGGCGCACACCTTTTACGCCGGCGCGCACACCAACTTCGGGTTCCACGAGGACGGCATGCGCTCCGGCCTCGGCGCCGCGGCGCGGCTGATGGCCACCCATGCCCTGTGAATTGGGGACGCTTTTCCGAGTTGCTCGAGTTGGCGCGCCAACTCGAGCAACT
>JBBQEX010000074.1:0-37881 GCA_038321315.1 Haliangiales bacterium
GCGAACTGATCGCTCGCCGGGGTCGCCGCGTCGCCGGCGAGGAGCTCGGGCGCCATGTAGACCGGCGTGCCGGCGGCGCCGTCGGGCTCGGCATCGTGCTTCGCGCGCGCGAGTCCGAAGTCGCCGAGCCGGGCGCGCCCGTCGGTGCCGATGATGATGTTGTCCGGCTTGATGTCACGGTGCACGAGCCCGGCGGCGTGGACCGCGGCGAGCCCCCGCGCCACGTCGCCGATCACGCGGGCCACCTCGCGCCACGTGCGCGCCGACTTCGCCCACACGCGCAACGTATCGCCCTCGACGAGCTCCATCGCGACGTAGCCGTCGCCGACCTCGTGAATGCCGACGACGTTCGGGTGATCGAGCTTGGCCATCGCCTGCGCCTCGCGGAGCACGCGGGCGCGATCGGCGCCGTCGCGCAGCACCTTGATCGCGACGCGGCGATCGAGCTCGGGCTCCCACGCCGAGTAGACCCGGCCCCACGCGCCAGCGCCGAGCACGTCGCCGAGCACGTAGCGCCCGAGCGTGTGGCCGCGCTCGAGGACGCGATCGACCGCGCGGTCCGGGCCGGTGCCGCGCGCGAGCTGGGTGACGAGCGTGCGGCAAGCGATGCAGTCATCGAGGTGCTCGTCGGCGGCGGCGAGCGCATCGGGCGCGAGCCGACCTTCGATCAGCTCGAGCACCGTCGCGTCGTCGAAGCACACCGTCACGCTGCCTCCAGGGTAGCATCTCGATCGTGACCCTCGAGGACTCCATGCGAGCGGCCGCCGAGCGCTGGCCCGGCGTGACCGTCGCGGTCTCCGAGGTCGCCGCCCGGATCACCGACGAGACCACCGATGTCGTCGAGCTGTACCTCGCGATCGCGTGTGCGCGCGGCGAGGCGGTCGCGATCGCCGCGTTCGAGCGCGAGTTCCTCGCCGTCGTGCCGCAGGCGCTCGCCTCGATGAGGCTCCCGGCCGCGACCGTCGAAGATGTCCGCGCGATCGTGCGCGACAAGCTGCTGCTCGGCGATCCCCCGCGCCTGCTCGGCTACGCTGGCCAGGGGCGGCTGCGCGGGCTCGTGCAGGTGATGGCGACGCGCGCCGCGCTCGATCGGATCCGTCACGAGCAGCGCGAGGTCGGGCTGCCCGCGCGCGAATTCGCCGCGCCCGTCGATCTCGCGACCTCGTTGATCAAGGCACAGTATCGCGAGGCGTTCGCCGCCGGCTTCGCGGCCGCGGTCGCCGGCGCCACGCGGCGCGATCGCAACCTCCTGCGGCTGCACTTCCTCGGCGGCGTGACGCTCGAGCAACTCGCCCAGATGTACGACGTACATCGCGCGACCGTCGTGCGCTGGCTCGCCGCCGCGCGCGCCGACGTGCTCGCGAAGACCCGGGCCTACATCGGCACCGAGCTCGGCGCCCCGGCGGACGAGCTCGACGAGATGTTCGCGTTGGTCGAGAGCCGGGTCGAGCTCAGCCTCGATCGGCTGCTGGCATCGGTAGAGCTTTCGCATCGTTAGCCCAACGGAGGCACGAGGCAGGTGGCGCACGAAAAAACCATGCGCCGGTCGGGATCGAGGCCCGTTGTCTCTCCATGCGCACCATTCTCCTCGCCACGCTCGCCACCCTCGCCGCCTCCACCCTCGCCCCCACGGCCGACGCCTGCGGGCCGTACATGATGTCGCCCCGCGTGTTCATCATCGCGTCGTCCGGCGATCGCAGCTTCGCGATCGAGCGCTCCGACGCGACGGCCGACGCGCGGTTCACGCCGGTCGCGCCGCTGACGTACGACGCCACCGCGATCGCCGAGCAGCCTGCCCTCACGGCGCCGTTCGCGCTCACGCTGCTCGGAGCCGACGGCTCGCACCGCGCGATCAAGACCGCGAAGCAGGTGCTCGTGAAGGACAGCTGGATGATCGGCCACGGCAAGCAGCTCGCCGCGCTCGAGCTGCCCGGGCACGCCCGGTTCCAGATCGCGGTCGCCGGCAACCACACCGACCTCGGCTGGACGCCGGTCGAGACGACGTCGACCGCGACCGGCATGGTCTCGCAGATCACCGACGCGATCAGCGCGGAGTCGATCTACGACGCGACGATCAGCGACTACCGGACGACGCTCAAGAGCAAGGATGCCACCGTGATCGGCGTCTACGTCGGCCTCCCGATGGGCGTGCTCGCGGCCGACGGGCAGACGCACCTCGTGGTCGACGACGCGGGCATCGCCCACGCCTATCTCATCTACTAGCGCTGGACTCGTCGGGCTCGTCGTCGTCGGCGTCCTGCGTCGGCGGACCCGGATCGTCGGACGCCGGCACCGGCGCGGTGTCGTCGCGGAACTCGGGGTTCGCCTCGAGGTGGAAGTGATCCTTGTGCGAGATCGGATCGTTCTTCGGCGTCAGCAGCAGGCGGAACTTGCCGCTCGCGTTGACCGCCTTCTCGATGTCGAGCAGCAGCTGGTCGCCCTTCTTGTAGTCCTTGGCGACCCACGCCTCGCGGCCGGCGTCGTCGACGAACGACGTGATGTCCATCGCCATGCCGAGCGCGTGGCGCGACAGCACGTTCTTGGTCTGCCCGCCGACGCGCACCTTGGTGTAGCGGTAGATGCTGCCGTACTTGACCTCGCGCACGCCGAGCCCGTAGAGCTCGCTGCCGAACGCGACCAGCGCGACGGCGAGGTGACAGTCGAGCTTGCGTGGCCCGCCGCCGAAGCGGAACGAGTACTTCACGCCACCAAAGGTCATGTCGGTCATGACCGGCGCGATCATGTGACCTTCCTTCTCGGCGGGCTTCCACGTGATGCCGAGATTGTCGAGCTTGGCCATGCAGGCCTTCGCCGACGCGAGCATCGGCTTGTTCGGCGGCCAGCTCCAACCGGTCGGCATGTTGTTGCCGGTGGTCTTGGTCGGGACGCGCGAGTCCTTCGCGCGCGCGTGCTTGGCCGTCGACTTCTTCGCGGCCGCAGGTTTCGCCTTGGCCTTGGGAGCCGGCTTCGCGGCGGTCACTCCCGCCGCGAGCGCGAGTGCCACCACCACGAGGGTCGGACGAAACATGGCGCGGACCATACACGTTAAGGTTCCGCAATGGATCTGGAAATCCTCGAGGCCCTGGCTCTGTCCGACGACCGCATCGGGGCCCTCGCCCAGCTCCTGCCAGGCAGCGAGGATCACGACTATTTTCGCGGGCTCGCGGCGCTCCACGCCGGGGCGCTCGACGACGCGGAGATCATCCTGAACGCGTGGCCGGACCGCCACGGCACGACCGAGCGCTACACCCGGCTGCGGACGCGCGCGATGTTCGATCGCCTCGCGCGGGGCGGCGCCGCCGATCAGACGCGCGACTGGATGGGCGTGAGTCACTGGCACGAGGCCGAGGTGCCCGCGATCGATCCGACGCGACCGACCCGGCTGCCCGACAACACGTTCGTCGGCGCGAACCTGCTGCGCGACGCGGTCAACTACGACAGCAACCTGCAGCACGTCCACGAGGAGGGCTGCTACGAGCTGCTCGATGCCGAGCTCGACGCGTCGCGCCGCCGCGTGCTGCTGAACCGGCTCTCGCACATCCCCGGCGACCGGATCGTCGAGCTGATCGCGATCGATCTCGCCGATCGCAACGTGCAGTTCGGCTCGCTCCTCGCGCACAACGCGCTGACGCTCGCGCAACTCCACGCGCTGCTCGCGCTGCGCCTCGAGCTGGCATCGAGCCAGGCGTGGGTCGGCGCGGTCGTACGTCGCATGCAGCCGCCGGCCTCGGTCGACCTCGAGCTCGATCTGCCGGCGCGCCTCGCTCACCTCGAGCAGCTGTGGGCGTTCCTCGACAAGCTGCCGCCAGCGAACAACTCGCTGAAGGTGCACGTGCTGTGGCACCTGCTCGACACCACCCGCCGGCTCGGACAGCCTGCGGATCGCGCGCGGTTCGCGAGCTACCTGCAGCTTCCACGCGAGGCGAGCTACCGGCCGCGCGACTACCTGCGCGCCATCGCGAAGCAGGATCTCGCGCAACCGGGAGCCGACTTCCGCGCGATCACCGGCCTGCCACCCGCCGGTGACGACGAGACGCTCGTGCGCGCGCTCCTGCACGAGCTGATCGCCGACGCCGAACGGTTCGCGGCGCAGTTCGATCGCGCGTGGCTCGATGTCGAGATCGCGACGGCGCGGCTGCTTCAAGGCGCGCCCGACGCGGAGCGGTCGACGCTCGCGCTCGGTCCGGTGCGCGCGGCCGCGTTGCGCGATCGCATCGAGATCGCGTGGGCGCCGCACGTGCCGACTCGCTTCGCCGAGCTCGCCGAGGTCGCGCTCGACGTCGACGTCAAGCACGTCGCCGAGCTCGTCGTGAAGGTGTTCCGCGTCGATCCGCTCGCGTACTTCCAGCACCACAAGCGCGAGGTCTCGACCGACCTCGATCTCGACGGCCTCGCCGCAAGTCACGAGGAGGTCTTGCGGTTCGTCGAGCCGCCGGTGCGACGCGTGCGCCGGACGATCGCGTTGCCGAGCTGCGCGCGCCCCGGCACCTACATCGTCGACCTGATCGGCAACGGGCAGTCGAGTCGCGCCGTGATCTACAAGGGGCGCCTGCGGCACGTCGTCCGGATCGGCGCGGCCGGGCACGTCGTCACGATCGTCGACGAGGCCGGCGCGTTCGTCCCGTCGGCGCGGGCGTGGATCGGCGATCGCGAGTACACGCCCGACGCGAAGTCCGGCGCGTTCGTCGTGCCGTTCTCGACCGCGCCCGCGCGCACCCCGATGCTCCTGGTCGCCGGCGAGATCGCGACCGTCGCGCACCTCGACCTCGTGCGCGAGTCCTACGCGCTGGCGATGGATCTCGTCGTCGAGCGCGAGGCGCTGACCTCGGGACGCACGGCCAAGGCGATCGCGCGGATCGCGCTCGCGTGCGCCGGTCGCCCGGCGTCGCTCGGGCTGCTCGAGCGCGCGACCTGGGACGTCACGCTGACCGATCGCGCGGGCGTGCCGACGACGAAGTCGCAGCCGCTCGTGCTGTCCGACGATCGGGCGGCGGTCCTCGAGTGGCCGATGGGCGAGGACATCGCGCGCGTCAGCGTCGCGATCCGCGGCAGCGTCAAGGTGATCAGCGAGCAGCGCGAGCAGCACTTGACCGACGCCGCGTCCGCCGAGGTCGCGACGATCAACGGCACGTTCGCGACCGAGGCGCTGTACCTGGCGAACACCGCGGCCGGCTGGGTGGTCTACGCGCTCGGCAAGACCGGCGAGCCGCGCGCGCAGCGGCCGGTGACGGTGTCGATGCTGCACCGGTTCGCGAACATGCAGACCAACACCGAGCTCGCGACCGACGCGCACGGTCGCGTCGAGCTCGGCGCGCTGCCCGGGGTCACGCGCATCATGGTGACGCTCGGTGGCGCGTCGCAGACCTGGTACGTCGACGCCGCGGCGCTCGACACGCCGATCCACGCGATCGCCGGCACCGACGTCGTCGTGCCGATCGCGATGACGCGCGACGCGACCGAGACGATCCTGCGGTCGTCGCTCGTCGAGCTGCGCGGCGACGTGCCACACTCCCACCCGCACGTCGCGCTCGAGCCGCTCGCCGGCGCGATCGCGATCCGCGGGCTCGCGCCGGGTCACTACGAGCTGCGCGCCGCGGGCTGTCGCGCGCGGATCGTCGTCGCCGAGCCGGGCCCGATCGTCGGCACCAGCGCGATCGCACCGGGCGGCGTGGTCGAGCTCTCGGCCCCCCGCGCCGTGATCGCCGAGCTCGACGCGCGCGACGGCCTGCGCGTCGTCGTGCGCGGCGCCACGCGGTCCACGCGGGTTCACGTGATCGCCTCGCGGTTCACGTCGTCGCTCGTCGAGCCGCTCGACCTCGCGAACCGCGAGGCCGTCGCGCGCCGCACCGATCGCACGGTCGGCGCGCTGTACATCTCGGGTCGCGAGCTCGGTGACGAGTATCGTTACATCCTCGATCGCCGCACCGCGACCCGGTTTCCCGGATTGCTCGTCGAGCGACCGGGCCTCCTGCTCAACCCGTGGGCACGCCGCACGACGACCACCGACGTCGCGGTCGCCAAGGCGGGCGGCGACTTCGCCCGCGCGAGCGCTCCGCGGGGAGCCGCGTATGGCATGGCGCCGCAGGCGCAGGCCCAGGCGGCCGGCAGCGCGGAGGCGTACGTCACGCACGACTTCTTGCCCGAGGCGCCGGTCGTGCTCGCGAACCTGCCGCCCGGCACCGATGGCGAAATCACGCTGTCCCGCGCGCAGCTCGGGCGGGCGACCTCGTTGACCGTCATCGTCGACGGTCCCGGGGGCGCCAACGCACGCCGCGTCGCGCTCGTCGAGACCGCGGTCGACCCGCGCGACCTCCGGCTGCTGCTCGCGCTCGACCCGGCGCGCCACGTCACGCAGCGACGTCAGATCGCGCCGCTGCGCACCGGCGAGACGCTCGTGATCGACGACCTCGCGACCGCCAAGCTCCACCTGATCGACAGCCTCGAGCGCGCCCACGCGTACCTGCTCGCGCTGCGCGACGACGCCACGCTGCGCGAGTTCGCGTTCGTCGCGCGCTGGCATGCGCTCGACGACCTCGAGCGCCGCGAGCACTACACGAAGTACGCGTGCCACGAGCTCCACGTGTTCCTCTACTTCAAGGACCGCGCGTTCTTCGACGCGCTCGTGCGGCCGCACCTCGCGCACAAGCGCACCAAGACCTTCATCGATCACTTCCTGCTCGAGGCCGACCTGACGCCGTACCTCGAGCCGGTCCGGCTCGCGCAGCTCAACGCGGTCGAGCTCGCGCTGCTCGCGACCCGGCTCGCGGCGACCGACACCCTCGCGCGCGTGCTCGGCGATCGCGTCGCGATCCAGCCGCCCGATCCGGCGCGCGATACTCGCCTGATCGACGCGCTGCTCGGCGCGTCGGCCCTCGATGGCGACGAGCGGATCGCGGAGGCCTCGAACGCCGCCTACCAGAGCGCCAAGGCCGAGATCACGTCGGAGAACATGCCCGCGATGCTCGGGGCGGCCTCGTTCGGGCCGCCCCCGAGCCCGGCGATGATGATGGCGCCTGCGCCGGCCGCGCGGCCGAGCCCGAAGCGCGAGCTCGCCAAGAAGGCGAAGGGGCGCGCGCCGGCCGCGCACGACGACGAGTCGGAGATGTCGTCCGATGACGGCTACGGTGGCGACTCGATCGCGCTCGATCGGCTGGCGCGCGAAGAGTCGGCGCCGATGTTCCGCGCCGCGGACAAGACCCAGGAGTACGCCGAGCACAACTGGTGGCACCTGACGCCGGCGCAGAGCGACGCGTCGCTGATCGCGGCCTCGAAGCTGTGGAAGGAGCTCGCGGCCGCGCGTGGCACGCCGATCCTGTCGCCGTCGCTCGGGCTCGCGATCACGAACTTCGCCGAGGCGATGTGCGCGCTCGCGGTGATCGAGCTCCCGTTCATCGCGCCGACCCACGCGATCACCCCCGAGGGCCCGCGGCTCACGATCGTCGCCACCGGCAACGCGCTCGCCGGCACGTCGCAGCTGGTCGACGGCGAGCTCGTCTCGGTCGGCCCGCCGCTCGTCGTCGGCCAGAACTACGTGCGCACCGACGATCGCTACGACTACGCGACCGGCGAGCAGGTCGACAAGTACGTCACCGGGCCGCTCGCGGTCGGCGTGGTCTACACCTGCCAGATCGTGCTCGCGAATCCGTCGAGCTCGCGGCAGCGGATCGCGGCGCTCGTCCAGATCCCGCGCGGCAGCCTGCCGATCGGCGGCGGCAAGCCGACCGCCACGATCGACGTGGTGCTCGCGCCGTACGGCACGCACGGTCACGAGTACGCGTTCTACTTCCCGGTCGCCGGGCGCTACACGCACTTCCCGATCCACGTGACGCGCGATCAGCAGATCGTCGCCGCCGCGCCGCCGCGCACGCTCGAGGTCGTCGCCGGCAACGCCGCACCGGATCCCGGGTCGTGGGCACACATCTCGCAGCACGGATCGATCGACCAGGTCGTCGCGTACCTCGGCACCGCGAACCTCGCGATCACCGAGCTCGCGCGCTGTGCGTGGCGCGCGCGCGATCGTTCGGCGTACCAGGCGATCGTCACCGCGCTCGAGGCGCGCCGGACCTACGACGCGACGTTGTGGGGCTACGCGCTGCTGCACGGCGACGCGCCGCGGATCCGCGCGTTCGTGCGCGCGAGCGGCCGGCTCGGTGCCGCCGGTCCGGTCGTCGCGAGCTTCGATCACGACGCCGAGGACGTCGGCGCGTTCGAGCACCTCGAGTACGCGCCGCTGATCAACGCGCGCGCACACCGGCTCGGCCCGAAGCTGCGGATCCTCAACGACGGCTTCGCGAGCCAGTACGCCCGATTCCTCGATCATGTCGCGCATCGCTCGCGGCCGTCCGCGCGCGACCTTGTCGCGGCGACCGCGTACTACCTGGTGCAGGACCGCTACGCCGAGGCGATCGCGACGCTCGCGCGGGTCGATCGCGCCGGGCTCGCCGAGCAGATGCAGTACGACTACCTCGCCGCATACCTCGCGTGCCTGACCGGCGATCTCGGCCGCGCGCACACGCTCGCGGCCGCGTGGACCGACCCTCCGGATCACTGGCGTCGCCGGTTCGCCGCGCTGCTCGCGATGCTCGACGGCGGCGCCCCGGTGGTGATCGATCCGAAGAGCCGCGATCAGCAACAGTCGGACCTCGCGGCCAAGCAGCCGACGTTCGAGCTCGCGGTCGATCGCGACGGCGTCGTGATCCGCAGCCAGCACGTCGCGGCGCTCGAGCTGCGCTACTTCGAGATGGACGTCGAGCTGCTGTTCTCGCGCCAACCGTTCGTCGCGAGCGACGTGTCGCGGTTCTCGTTCATCGAGCCCGGGCATCGCGACCGGCTCGCCGACCTCGCCGGCGAACACCGCGTTCCGTGGTCGGCCGCGCTGCGCGGCAAGAACGTCGTCGTCGAGGCGGTCGGGGCCGGCACGCGCAGGGCCAAGGTGCACTACGCCAACGACCTCGCGACGACGCTCGCGAACCAGTACGGCCAGATCCGCGTGCAGCGCGCCTCGGACCAGGCCGCGATGCCGGCGACCTACGTGAAGGTCTACGCGCGCAAGCGCGGCGGCGCTGTCGCGTTCTACAAGGACGGCTACACCGACCTGCGCGGCTGGTTCGACTACGCGTCAGTTTCGACCACCGACCTCGACGACGTCGAGCGCTTCGCGATCCTCGTGTGCTCCGATGCTGCGGGCGCCGCGATCCTGGAAGCCAATCCGCCGGCGC
Source organism: Haliangiales bacterium (assembly GCA_038321315.1). Classification (GTDB taxonomy): domain Bacteria; phylum Myxococcota_A; class Polyangia; order Haliangiales; family Haliangiaceae; genus JABFXX01. Next base: position 9,219 of record JBBQEX010000074.1, read on the forward strand.
GCTAGGATCAGCCCAGTTCGTGATCGGTCGCGTCGTCGGTAAGTACAGGCTCGTCGCCCAGATCGGAGAGGGCGGCATGGGCGTGGTCTGGCGCGCGAAGCACGTCGTGCTCGGCAGCCCGGCCGCGATCAAGATCCTGCTGCCGCAGTTCACGTCCGATCCGACCAGCGTCGAGCGGTTCTTCACCGAGGCCAAGACGTCGAGCGCGATCCGCCATCCCGGCGTCGTCGAGATCTTCGACTTCGGTCGCGAGGGCGAGGACACCTACATCGCGATGGAGCTGTTGCGCGGCGAGAGCCTGCAGTCATTCCTCGATCGCAACGAGCGGCTGTCGCCCGAGCTCGCCGCGCAGATCGCGGTCCAGATCTTCGGCGCGCTCGACGCCACCCATATCCACAACGTGGTCCACCGCGATCTCAAGCCCGACAACGTGTTCCTCGTGCGCGATCGCTCGGCGCCCGGCAGCATCCGCGTCAAGCTGCTCGACTTCGGGATCGCGAAGCTCGTCGGCGCCGATCAGGTGCGCCCGAACAAGACCAAGGCCAACACGATCCTCGGCACGCCGGCCTACATGGCTCCCGAGCAGTGCCGCGGTGGCGGTGGCCCGATCGACGCGCGCGCCGATCTCTACGCGGTCGGCTGCATCCTGTTCCAGATGCTGACCGGGCGCCCGCCGTTCCAGGCCGCCGGCGACGGCGAGCTGATGGCGATGCACATCTACGAGCCGCCGCCGCGGCTCAGCTCGCTCGCGCCGAAACTGCCGGTCGAGCTCGACGCGCTGCTCGCGAAGCTGCTGATCAAGGATCCCAACGACCGCATCCCGAGCGCCGCGTTCGCGCTCGCCGCGCTCGAGCGCGCGCCGATCGAGACGCTGTACATCGAGATCCCACTGGTCGACGCGTTCAAGGCGGTGGAGCCCGTGTCCGACGAGCCCGGCGGTCGCAGCTGGGTCCTGCCGGTGTCGGTGATCGTGTTCGCGCTCGCGGTCGCCGCCGCCGCGATCTGGTGGATCGGCTTTCGCTCGCCGCTGCGCTAGTCGATCGCGATCGTGAAGCTCGCGAATGCCACGCCGCCACGCGAGTCGCGCACGACGACCCACAGATGCGCCGGGCCCGAAGGCGGGGTCGTCCACACGTTGTCGGCGAACGCGTCGAGCTCGTCCTCGGTGCGGCCGGTGCGGTCGGAGGTCAGCTCGCCGTCGGACACGTACCACGACACGCGCATCGCCTCGCGGTGATCGACGAGCGCGCGGGTCCGCGGATCGAACACCGGGAACGTCTCGGCGCTGGCGTCGGTCCAGCGCACGCGCAGCGCGACCGGCGAGCTCGCCGGCAGCGAGCGCGGGAGTTCGAGGGCGTCGACCTCGCCGGGTGCCTGCGCGATCGCGCTCGCGATCACGGGATTCGTGTTCGTCACGTAGCGCTGGCCGAAGTCGCGCACGACCGCGATCGGCGCGTTCGCGAGATCGCACCGGATCCGCGTGAGGCCGATCGCCGGCACGAGCTGATCGGGCGAGCCCGGCTGCGCGAGCGCTCGGATCGGCTGATAGAACCCGCCGGTCACGTCGGCGTCGTGCGGGCGACGCGGGGCCTCGCCGGGCGCCGGCGCGGGCGGCGTGGGCCCGAAGATCGAGCACGCGTCGATCGGGATCGTCGTCGTGATCGTCGCGCCGCGCACCGGCAGCGAGGCCGCACCGTAGATGCAGTCATCGCCGACCGCGTTGTTGCTCGACAGCGGCGTCGGCTGGCTGCAGAAGCCCCACGCGACGTCGGGCGCGAGATCGCCGTCGGGCGATGCGATCAGCGTGGTCAGCGCGACCTCGTGCCCGGGCACGATCTCGGCGGGCTCGGCGGCGATCGCGAGCACGCGCGGCTCGGTCACGAGCGATGACGGACCGCCGAGATCCGGGCGACAGGCGGCTACCACGAGGAGGATCAGGGCGTGCTTCACAGGTCGACTCGCAATCCGATCACGGCGAGCGTCGGCAGGCCGGTGATGTACTTCCGCACCGTGTAGTCGAAGTTGTAGACGATCTCCTCGGGGTTCTTCCGGTTCGTCACGTTCTGCACGTCGAGGAACGCGTTCATCCGGTGGTGCGCGAACGAGAAGGTGCGCTCGAGCCGCGCGTCGAGCTGGTAGAACGCCGGCACGCGGATCGCGTTGTGCGCGCCGAACAGCGGCTCGAACTGATCGGCCTCGGTGTTGTCGTACGCACCGACGACCGGGGTTCGCGGGACACCGGTCGCGTAGCGAAACCGCCCGCCGACCTGCCAGCCGTGACCGAGGTCGTAGCTCGCGAGGATGCCGAGCACGTGGGTCTGGTCGTAGTCGAACTTGCGCCATGCGGTGTCGGGGTGATCGCGGCGCTCGCTGCGGATCAGCGAGTAGGTCACCCAGCCGAACAGCCCGTGCGTCAGCTCCTGGCGCAGCAGCACCTGGCCGCCGTAGCTGCGCCCGACGGCTTCCTCGACGAGCGCGCGGGCGAGCGGCGGCGTCGGCAGCTCGCTGCGCGACGCGAGGTGGTCGATGTACTTGTAGAACCCGATGATGTCGATCGACAGCGTGCCGAGCAGCTTGTAGGCGCCTCCCGCCGACGCGTGATACGCGCGCTCGAGATGCAGCGTCGGGTTGCCGAACACCGCCGACAGGTCGGTCGGATCGGGCGCCTGGTGATACACGCCGCCGCCGGCGCGAAGCTGCAGGCGCGAGCTCAGCTTGTAGGTCGCCGACAGCCGCGGCTCGACCGCGACCTGCATGCGGCGATAGCCGAGCGCGGGCGTGTTGCCGACGATCGGCGTGAGCCGGCTGCCGTCGATCAGGTAGGGCTCGAGGCGCAGGCCCGGCGTCGCCACCAGCTTGCCGGCGGTGAGCTCGGCGAACGCGTACGGCGCGACCGACGCGATCGTGACCGTCCAGGTGTCGGCGTTGATCTGCGAGCCCGGTGGCTGGCCGAAGATCGAGACGTCGCCCTCGCGCGGCGGCAGATCGATCGAGCCGAACCGCGACACCTTCGTGCGCTGCGCGGCGGCATCGAGCCCGAGCGACAGCGTGGCCCCGGGCGCGAGCTTGCGGCGAAAGCTCGCGCGCACCGCGGACTTCCACGAGCCGATCTCGAGCGAGGTCGGCACCGCGCCGAACGAGGCGTTTGTCGTGTTGCCGTCCCAGCCGACCGAAGGCACCACCGCGAAGCTCGAGCCGTCGTCGAGGATCCGGGCGTAGCGCGCGAACACGCGGTAGTAGCGATCGTGCGTCTGCTGGCGCCGGATCTCCGACGGATCGACCGCCGCGATCGTGCGCGTCAGGCGATCGTCGGAGCCGAGCGCGCCGAGCTCGAGCGTCTCGTCCTTGGCGAGATCGATCTGCGCGAGGACCTGACCGTCGTAGTACTGCGGGATCGGCACGAAGTCGCCGACGTCCTGCGAGGTCAGCCGCGCGAGCACCGAGTCGAGGTGGCTGCGGCGACCGGCGACGCCGATGCGCGCGGAGTCCGACAACGCGGTCGTGATCAGCGCCGAGGCGTCGATCAGATCCGCGGCGACGTAGCCGTGCGTGCCCTTGCGCGGGAGCGAGCGCGCCTCCGCCTTGACGAGCCCGCCGAGTCCGCGCCCGTAGTCGGCGCCGAACGCACCGGGCACGAGATCGATCGACTTGACGAGATCGGAGTTGATCGTCGAGCGCAACCCGCCGCCGTGATAGAGCGCCGGGATCTCGACGCCGTCGAGGAACACGCGGGTCTCGTTCGGCGCCGCGCCCCACACGATCAGCTGGCCCGAGCCGAACGACGAGCGGCCGACGCCGGGGAGGTTCTGCACGACCTTCAGCGTGTCGCCCTGCGTGCCGGGCACCTTGCGCGCCTCCTCGGTGCGGATCGAGACGCTCGCGGTCTCCTTCTTGATCCGGGTCGCGTGCACGACCTCCTCCTCGTCGACGCCCTCCTCCTTGGGCTCGGCGAAGTACTTCACGGTGCGCTTCTGCTTCGCCGCGATCTCCTCGTCGGTCGTGACCGTGATGAGACCCGAGCCCGAGAGCTCGACCTGGTGGGTGCCGAGCGGCAGATCGGTGAACGCGAACGCGCCCTGCGCGTCGGTGGTCGCCTCGACGCCGAGGTCCTTGATCACGACCTTGGCGCCGGCGATCGGCTTCTTCTTGTAGCGATCGACGACGACGCCCTCGAAGTTGATCTGCGGGCCAAGCGAGACAACCTTCTCCTCGATCGTGAACGCGTACTTGTAGGTGATCGTGACGGGCCCTGGCGTGCCGTCGATCTCGGCGGGCTCGAACACGAACTCGCGCACGGCGGCGATCGCGGCCGCGTCCCAGTCGGGACCCGCCGGGGTCTGCACGCGCACGTCGGTGACCTTGCCGTCGGCGCCGATGTCGATCGCGAGCACGACGGTCGCGGCCTCGTCGGGCTTGCCCGCGGGGCGAGTCGCCGGCACGAAGTGCACGAGCTTCGGCGGCTTGGTGACCTCGCCGTCGGCGTGGGCGGGCGACGACGCGAGCGCGATGATCGCCGATGCGAGGAGGGCGCGGCGCATCTCAGTCTCCGAGCACGAAGCGCCGCGCGATCGTGTAGCTGCCGCCCGCGACGGGCTTGCCACACGCCATCGCCGGCTTGAACCGCCAGGTCTTCACGGTCTGGATCGCCGCGGCATCGAGCGCGGCGTCGACGCCGTTCACGACCTTGACGTCGGTGACGTTGCCCTCGGCGTCGACCGTCACCTTGAGGACCAGGCGACCCTCGATGCCGGCCGCGCGGGCCTCCTCGGTGTACGCGATGTCGGTCTTCTGCGCGGGCTCCGGCTTGCCCGGAGGCTCGGTGCACTCGGCCGCATCGGTGTGTGGCGCGTCCTTCTGCTCGATGTGCGTGGGCTTCGCGGGCGCGGCACCGCCGGTCGGCTTCGCGGGCGCCGGCAGCTTCTGCTCCTCGTGCGTCTTCTGGTTCGTGCCCATGTCCATGCCGGTGTCGTTGCCCATGGAGATGTCGGTCGACATCGGCGCACTCGGTGCCGACGTCGGCGCGGCCGCAGCGGCCGCTGGCGCGGCGGCGACCGGCGCGATGGTCCTCGGCACGATTGGCTTGGCGACCGGCGGTGGCTTGGGCGGATCGGGGAGCTTCTTGGGCTCGGGTGGCTTTTCCTTCTTCTTCTGTTCACCGAGGGCAACCTCGGTCGCGCGATGGGCCTTCTTGTCGTGCGCGGCCGACAGCGCCACCAGCCCGATCGCGCCGTGAAGCACGAGCGAGCCGACGATCGTGATCTCCCGCGCGCCCACGACCTAGTCTCCCGCCATCACGTTGATCGCGAACTTGGTGACGCCCTGCTGCTTCGCGAGGTCGATCACGTGCACCACGCGACCGTGCTTGACGTTCTCGTCGGCGCTCACCACGACGTTGACGTCGGGATCCGCCTTGACGACCGCCTGCAGGTCCTTGGTCAGCTCGACCTCGGTGACCGGCTGCTCGTTCCAGTGCAGCGAGCCGTCCTTGAGGATCGCGACCGTCTGCGGCTTGTCGGCCGTGCCGTCGGTCGTCTTGCTCTTCGGCAGCGTGACCTTCAGCGTCTGCGCGACGATGTAGGTCGACGCGACCATCAGGATGATCAGGAGCACCAGCACGACGTCGACGAGCGGCGTCACGTTGATGGCGGAGATCGTCGAGCCGCGTCCGCGCGCGGCGCCCATCGTGCCGGCCACGGCTACGCCTCGGCCTCGACCGCGCGCTCGATCGCGCGGTGCGAGATCCCGTTCTCGACGTGCGCGTGCGCGGTCGGCGCGGCCGCGTGGATCTCGCGCTTCATGTGCGCGAGGACCGCGTTGCCGAGGGCGCCAACGTTGTCCTCGATCACGACGGTCTTCTTCTGGAACATGTTGAAGAAGATCACGGCCGGAACGGCGACGAGGATACCGACCGCGGTCGACACCAGCGCCTCGGCGATGCCGCTCATCACGTTGTTCATGCCGCCGGAGCCGCCGGCCGCGCTGGCCGCCGCGCTCGACAGCTCGCGGAACGCGACGATGATGCCGAGCACGGTGCCGAACAGCCCGACGAACGGCGCGTTGTTGCCGAGCGTCCCGAGGAACACGAGGCCCGACTCGAACTCCTTGCGGCGGAGCACGAGGCCCTTCTTGAGGATCTCGTCGAACGCCTCGGGACCGCCGTCATACCAGGCCATCGCGTCGGCGAGCGCCGCGGCTTCGAGCGCCGGCATCCGCTTCAGCATCGCGATCAGGCCGTCGCGATCGTCGGCCGCGAGCCGCGCGAGCACGTCGGACGCGAGCCGATTCGCGTCGACCTTGCGCTTCGCGAAGTAGACGGTGCGCTCGATGATGATCCCGATCGAGATCACCGACAGCGCGAGCAGCAGCACCAGGACGACGGATCCACCGACGCCGGCGATATCGAGCAACTTGTCCATCATCTGAGACCTCCTTGGCTAGTAGTCGAACGTGAGTGCACGGACGCCGGACGCGGCGACGTGCAGACCTCGGGTGTCGGAGTCGACGACCGTGCCCTCGGCATGGCCGATCGCCGCCGGATCGCCGTCGCGGTAGACGTCGACGACCCAGTGCGCGGTCGCGACGCTGCACAGCGAGAACGTGTCGACCAGCACGGCGTAGGTCCCGTGCGGGGGCATCGCGGCGTCGCCACGCCAGGTCACGCTCTCGGCGCGGCGACCGTCGATCACGCACTGGTCGTTCGAGTCGGCGTCGAGGATGCCGCTCGCCGCGGCCGCGACCGGATCGGGCGCGGTGCCCGGCGCCGGCGGGATGTAGGAGTTGGCATCGCCCCACCACACGATCACCGGCGGCTCGCCGGGGAGCGCGACGTGCAGATCGAGGTCGGCCTCGGTGTCCCAGCGCAACGCGACCGCGAGCTTGGTGCCGGTGGCATCGAACGTTCCCGCGCGCACGGTGAGCGTCAGCGGATCGGGCGGCCCGAACGCGCCGTGCGCGTCGACCGCGGCGACCAGGAGATCGTGCGTGCCGACCGCGAGCGTCGAGGCGAACGACAGCTTGGCCGACCAGGTCAGCTCGTCGGGCAAGTTGATGTCGGCCGCCGCCGCCGGGACGATCCAGTAACCGGCGTCGTCGGCGAAGCCGAGCGCGAGCGCGCGTCCGTCGGCCTGCACGCGACCCGACAGCGCCTTGTCGATCTGCCCGGCGCGGATCGTGTTGTTGAGGCTGTCGATCGACGTCACGCGGATGTCGGTCGAGCTCGCCGGCATCGCGCCGGGATAGAACTGCGCGCCGGCGATCCGGAGGTCGGCCTCGAGGCCCGGATCGGCATCGACGCCACCACATGCCGCGAGCACGAGCAGGTATGCGGACCTCACAGCGCGATCTCCGCGCGCAGGGTGACTGCATCGTCGCCGAGGTTGGTCGGCACGCCTGCCGTGGTGCGTCCGCTGTGGTTCGTGTTGTGGTCGTATTGGAGGATCAAGCGGCCGTGCGCGGCGCGAAGCGCGGCGGCGACCGACAGCGTCGACAGCGTCGCGTCGGCCGGCACGACCTCGCCGGTACGTAACTCGGAGGCATCGCTGTCGGGATCGTAGTGGTCGTAGCGCAGGCCGAGCGCGCTCCAGCGGTTCGGCAGGTAGACCGCGGCGGCGTAGTAGCCGAGCTCCCGCGTGTCGCGTCCGCTCGCGATCGGATCGGGGATCACGATCGCGCGGTCGAGGTTGCCGGCCGCGATCACCTCGCCGTAGATCGTCAGCAGGCCCTGCGCGTGCAGATCGATCGCGAGCTGGGCGTCGACCCCGAGGCCGAACCGATCGAAGTTGGCGGACGGCGTCGCCGCCTGACCCTGCAACACCTGGATCTCGCCACTCTGGACAACGCCGTCCTCGTTGAGATCCTTCCAGTTCAGGGTGTCCTTGCTCGCCGGCGTGCCGGGGTGAAAGCCGCGCCCGGTCAGCATCGAGAACCCACCGGACAGCTTGACGTCACCGATCGCGGTCTCGATCCCGACGCGCGCGGTGAGGTCCTTCGCGCGATTCGGATCGCGCAGCGCGTAGGTCTTCTCGCCGGTCGGCTCGCCGTTCTGGACCGCGGCTCCGTAGCGCAGGAAGCGCCAGGCGCCGGAGATCTTGGCGCCGGCGTCGTACTCGCCGGGAAACAGCGCGCGGATCACGGTCGAGCGCTCGAGGAACAGGCGCTCGCGATCCGGCTGCTCGACCTCGAAGCCGAACGGGATCTTCGCGATGCCGAGCCCGGCGCGCAGCCACGGTTGCACCTGGTACGTCGCCTCGACGTTGCTGACGCGCACCGCGTTGCTCGCCACGGTGTTGAGGTCGAGCTCGATCACGCCGGCGAGATCGCCGTAGGTCGCCGTGACCTTCGGTCGCGCGCGACGGAGCCACACGCGATCCTGGTTCAACAGGTCGCCGGACTGGCGGAGCTGATCCACGGACGACCGGCGCGTCGCCGCGTCGACCTGGAGCAGCCCCGAGAGGACGATATGAGGCGGCGTGTTCGCCTTGGCCTCGGCCGCGACCCGCGCGGCGTGCTCGGCGTCGATCGCCTGCTGCAGCGCCGCTTCGCGCTGCACCGCGACGGCGAGCGCCGCGCCGAGTGAGTCGAGCCGGGCATTCGCCTCGGCGATCGCGTCGAGCTCGGCCTGGTTCACCGGCGGTGGTGGCGGCGGTGGCTCCGCCGGTGGATCGACGACTTCCTGCGCCGTGGCGACACCCGCCACGCCGAGCAGCGCGGCGACGACGACGATGGTGCGGGGGTACGGCATCGGCGCGGCTCGGGTTCAGGGCAGCGGCGGCAGCGAGCCGTCGGAGTTGAGCAGCGGCAGGTTCGGATGCTTGATGATCCGGGTGACCGACGAGTCGGTGCACGCGTTGATGATCTGCTCGTGGGTGACCGGCGTGCCGGCGAAGCAATCGGCACCGGGAGGCGCGTCGATCGCGGCGTCGACCTCGTGGATCACCGGCGCGTCGATGGTGGCCTTCGAGTCGCTGCTGCAACCCGCGATCGCGAGGACGATGGTGACGAATGTGAGCTTGATGGTGGTCATGGCCATACCTTTCAGTGCGCGACCTTGGTCTCGTAGTAGGCGGAACATTCGTTCGCCGGCGTGAACTTGGCGATCGCGCCACCCTGGCTCGCGCGCGTGACGTGCATCGCGCACGGCGGGATCGTGTTCGCCGTGATCGCGACGTCGGTGATGTTGAACGGCGCGGCGGTGCCCGACGTGCCGGTGTTTCCGGTGACCCAGTCGACGAAGCGCTTCGACGCGGCGGTCGCCGGCGTCTGCGTGCCGGTCGTGATGTGCGTGAGGAGCTGGAGCGCGCCCCACGCCGTGTAGTGACCGTCGCGCACGTTGCGCTTGTCGAACGAGGTCGCGGTCGAGTCCGGATAGAACGCGCCGTGCTGGTGATACGCCTGGAACGCGAGCGACTTCAGCGTGTCGCGGTGCGCGTCGTAGAAGTCGGAGGACACGATGCCGAGCGTGTTCTCGGCGCTCGCGGAGCCCGAGACCGCGTCGACGACGGCCTGCGAGCCGCCCTTGTCGACGCCCTTCCAGCGACCGGCCGGAACCGCGACCTCGTGGGCGATCATCTGCTGCGTGCCCGACAGCGCGTTGCGCACGAACAGCTGCGTCTCGGTCGTCCACGGCATCGCCTGACCGGCGGCGCCGAAGCCGAACACGAAGTACGCCTCCTCGGCGGTGATCGCGACCTGCTGCGAGGCCTTCGGGGCGATGAACAGCATCGCCTGGATCGGGCCGGAGAACTGCTGCACGCTCGCGGGGAGCGGAAGGCCGGTGCAGGTGTCGGCGTAGACATCGGAGACGCCGACGTCGACGTGCGTGCCGGTCGGGTCGAGGTCGCACGACAGCGCCGTGCCGGTCGCGTCGTAGTACGTCGCGGTGCCGGTGATGCACGCACCGTTCGCGCACGCGGCGGTCGGCGTGGTGTCATTGATGATGGCGGCAACGCCGGTGCACGAGCCCTGCTTCTGATAGATGAGGGTGGTCGGGCTGGCCTGACCGACCAGGGTCTTGCCCATCTCCTTGATGAATGGGCCGACGGCGCTCGAGCCGGCGACGACGATCGGATCTGGAAGGCTCGAGCACAGCGGGTTGGCTGCTTCGGCGAGCTCGGGAATCGCGACCAGCGCGATCCCAACGATCAAGAGGCGGTTTCGCATGAGTTGCTCCATGAAGAGGTGATCGCACCGTAGTCGTCGTTGTCGTCACGCTCGACGTGACTCGGTGACCGAGCAGCAACAATGTCCGCGCGCGATCGTCACGAAGCGCGTTCGCGTGACGGCTCGGAAACACCGGCGTGCACGCGTTGCGATGACAGCAACTCAGATCGATCGGTGGCGCGAACGAGAGGGGTGTGCGAAGAATCCGTCATGCGCCGCGCCCTCCTCGCCATGTCCCTCGTCGCCTGTGCTCACCCCGCGCCGCCCACGCATCCCGCCGGCGACTACAACGCGCTCGAGACGCGCATCAAGGTGCTCGAGGACACCAACGCGCGCTACGCCGAAGCGCTCGAGTTCCTCCAGCTCGCGTTCACGCAGAACAAGGCGCAGAACGAGGCCACCGCGGCCAACGCGCCAGCCGAGGACGGCGTGTGGGCGGTCGACATCGCCGATGACGTCAAGGCCGGTCAGGTCGACGGCCCGCCGACCGCGAGCATCACGATCATCAAGGCGTTCGACTTCGCGTGCCCGTACTGCGCCGGCGCCGCGTCGACGATGGACGAGCTCGTCAAGGATCACCACGGCGACGTCCGCGTCGTCTACAAGAACATGGTCGTGCACCCGGCGATCGCGATGCCCGCGCACCTCGCGAGTTGCGCGGCGGCCAAGCAGGGCAAGTACCTGTCGTTCAAGACGGCGTTCTGGGACAAGGCGTTCAAGCCGTACTCCGAGAAGCGCGATCCGTCGCAGCTCGGCGAGGCCAACATCCTCGCGATCGCCAAGGACCTGAAGCTCGACACCAAGAAGCTGCAGGCCGACATGGGCAGCGACGAGTGCAAGGCCCACGTCGCCGCCGACATGGCCGAGCTCGAGAAGTTCCACGTCGACTCGACGCCGACGTTCTTCGTCAACGGGCACCTGGTCAGCGGCGCACTGCCCAAGGATCAGTTCGAGGAGCTGATCGTCGCCGAGCTCGCCGAGGTCAAGGCCTCGGGCATCGCCGGCGGCGAGTACTACGACAAGGTCGTGATGGGCAAAGGCGAGCACGTCTTCCGCAACAAGAAGACGCCCAAGCCGCGCTAATCGGCGGCCATCGCAGCGAGCAGCTCGAACGCGAGGTAGGCGGTCAGGTGCGCCGTGATGTCGCTGTGATCGAGCGCCGGGCAGAACTCGACGACGTCGCCGCCGCAGATTTCGAGGCCGGCGAGGCCGCGGATCAGCGCGAGCGCCTCGCGTGACGACAGGCCGCCCGGGACCGGCGTGCCGGTGCCCGGCGCGAACGCCGGATCGATCGCGTCGACGTCGATCGTCACGTAGGTCGGGCGCGTGCCGATGCGCTCGCGCAGCTCGGCGCACGCGTGGGCGATGCCGCGCTCGGTCAGCGCGTCCGCCGACCACACGCGCCCGGCGAGTCGCGCGTCGCTCGCGCCGCCGCGTGGGCCGCGGATGCCGAGCTGGAACAACATGTCGCTCGCGACCAGGCCCTCGGTGACCGCGTGGCGAATCGGGGTGCCGTGATGGAACTCGTCGCCCCACACCTCGGGCCCGCTGAGGTCGAGGTGCGCGTCGACGTGCACGATCGCGAGGGGTCCGTGACGTTTCGCGAGCGCGCGCACGACGGGCAACGTGACCGAGTGATCGCCGCCGATCACGAGGGGTCGCACGGAGGCGGCCGCGAGCTGACGGATCTCGGCCTCGACGGCCTCCCGCATCGCCGCGCGATCGAACGGTGGGAACACGATGTTGCCGGCGTCGTGGCAGCGCAGCCGCGCGAACACGTCGATCGCATGCTCGGGGTGATAGCTCTGCACGAGCGCCGAGACGCGGCGCACGTGGTAAGGCGCGAGCCGTGCGCCGGGCTGGTAGGTCGTGCCGGCGTCGGTCGGCACGCCGAGGATCGCGACGTCGACGTTGGCGACCTCACCCGGCGGCGCGATCGGCAAGCGAAAGAACGGCGTCTGGCCGTGGCGAAGGTACGCGAGGGCGGAGTCCTGCATCGAGGTGCATCCTTTCGAGAAGTGCGGCGACGGCGTTGCGCGTGCGCGCGGCCATCACCTCGGGGAGCTCGCCGGTGCGCGCGTGGATCGGCGCGCCGAAGCGCAGCGAGACCCCGATGCGCGGCCGGGCGAGGGTCTCGAGGTAGTGCGGGAGGAACGTCGCGCCGCCGGTCCAGGCGCACGCCGGATCGCGATAGCGGATCGCGAGCGGCACGACCGGGATGCCGAGCCGCGCGGCGATGCCGAAACCGCCCCGCCAGAACGGCATGACGCTCGCGCCGGTCGTCGTCGTGCCCTCGGCGAAGTTGAGCACCGAGGTCCCCGAGGCGAGCAGATCGTGGACGCGCCGGAGCGTGCGCACGCGCGCCATCGGCTCGGTGCGCGCGACGAACATGACGCCGAGCGCGCCGGCGATCGCGCCGACGATCGGCCAGCCGTGCACCTCGCCCTTCGCGATCGGGATCGCCGGGCACACCGGCAGGATCGCGATCGGATCGAGGTAGCTGACGTGGTTCGCGACGATCAGCGCGCAGCCGCGCGGGACCTCGCCGGTCACCGTGGTGGTGATGTCGTGGGCGCGCCCGACGGCGCCGAGCGCGCCGGCGAGACGGTGTGCGGCCGCACGCGAGTCGCGCGGCGGCGCCATGCGGATCGCGCCGAGCTCCGCAAGCGCGTTGAACAGACCCCGCCCGAAGTGGCGGGCCGAGGTGAGCGCTTTCACGCCCCACCCTCGGGACGGTGATGAACCCGTGCCGCGAGGCGTGCATCGCCCGTGGTCCTCGTTGGCGACGGCGGAGTCACGCACGGGCGCGGAGACTCCGGTCGAACAGCGGGGGTCGTACGGTCGCGCACGAAGTACAGCAAGGTTCCGGTGGGCCGACCATCTGCCAGGTCGTTCTCGAGCAGGCGTCGTCCCGGGAAGCTCATCTACCCTCACCATGGGCAGCGCACGTGCCACGACGCGGGAGGCCACGAAACTAGATCGTGACGTGTTGTCGTCCGGATCGACTCACTTCGGCTTCGCGACGCGCGACCACATCATCAACAGGTTGCGCACGACTGGCCCATCGGGTGGCTGGGCCGCGTTCGGCAGCTCGAGCGCGAGACCGAACCGTGCCATCTTGGTGAACGGATTTGCCGCATCGTTGGTCTTCATCGGCACCGACGGATCGGCCGGCCGGAACCCGAAGCGCAGCGCGGTCGCCTGCACCGGCGTCGAGCGCAGGTAGGTCACCAGCGTCTTCGCGGCGACCTTCTGCTCCGCGGTGACCCACGGCGCGTCGAGCACGACGATCGGGTGGTCGCTCCAGATCGTGGTCGGCGGATAGTAGATGTGGAGGTTGCCCCAGCGACCCTGTGCATTGTCGAGCTGCGCGACCGCGAGGCTCTCGTAGACCACCGCGATGTCGTACTTCGACGGCCCGAACCGGATCATGTCCGTCATGAACGTGCCGGTCGAGGCCTCGAAGTGCGGCACGCCGCTCTCGGTCTCCTTCACGAACGCCTGGAACTTCGGATCGAGCAGCTGCTCGATCGTGAGGCCCTGCGTCGTGCCGAAGAACTCGTAGGCCATCAGCACGAGCGCCTCGAGGCCCGAGTTCGACTTGTTCGGATCGGTGTGGCCGAGCTTCACGAAGCCCCAGCCCGGTTGCCCACCGATGCCGGGCCAGCCCTTGGGCGAGATCACCGCGTCGTGGATCGACTTCCACGACAGGTTGCCCTTGTTGGCGGCGAGCAGGACCTTCGCGCGGTCCTCCCAGATCGCGAACACGAGCGGCGACAGCACGAGGGGCTGCGGGCCGGCGTCGCCGCTCGGAAACAGCGGCGTCGTGTACTTGGTCTGCCAGTCCGAGGCGAGCAGGTTCGTCACCAGCGTGTCGGCCGGACTCCACAGCGCCGGGTGATCGGCACCGTCGAGGATCGCCTCGGCCGACTCGAGCGAGCCCTTGCCGACCAGCGTCACGGCGATCGCCGGGTTCTGCTTCTTGAACTCGACGAGCGCGGCCTCGAGCCACTCGCGCTTCTCGGTCGAGTACTCGAGTGTGATCTCGACCACCTTGCCCGGCGGCGATCCGACCGACGATCCGACGGACGATCCGACGGACGATCCGACGGGCGCGACGACCGGCGGCGTCACCTCGTCCGACTTCTTGTCGCGGCCGAGCGCGAGGACCCCGATGATCCCGGCGACGACGGCGAACCCACCAACGATCGCGACCTGTGGCTTCATGATGTGGCCTCTTCTCCGACCACGACGAGCGCGTCTTCGAACGCCCGCAGGTCGATGTTCATCCGGTCGAGCTCGCTACCGACATCGCCGGTGAGCGCGTCCGACGCCTGATCGTCGAGCGCGCGCAGCCGGACAAGCTTGGTCGGCACGCCGCGCATCGCCGTCGCGATCCGCGCGAGGTTCGCGAGGATCCGCTCGCGCGCGGCGACGATGTCGCGCAAGGCCGACGCGCGCTCGGCGGCCGATCCCGCCGCCGCGACGTACTCGGTGCGCGCCGCGACGTCGGTCGCCAGCTCGGCCCGGCGCGCGAGCTGCGACGCCTCGGTCTCGACGTCGGCGAGCGACACGGTCGCGAGGTAGCGCGACAGCTCGTCGCCGCGCAGCGCGAGCGTGGCGCCGTGGGTCTCGAGCTCCTCGATCGAGCGCAGCGTGCTCGCGACGTGGCGCTGCACGCGCGCCGGCAGCGCCTTGACCACGCGGTCGACCTCGTCGCGCGCGGCGCCGACCGCCGCGACCGCCTCGCGCACGCCGGCGTCGGCGATCGCGGCGAGCTTCGGAAGCCCGTGCGGCGTCGCGCGCCCGAACATCACCTCGCGGCGAAACTCGAGGTTCGAGAGATCGGTCGCGACCAGCGCGAGGTAGGCCGCGGCACCCAGCACGCCGATCGGCCAGCTCGCGACCGCGATCGCCGCGGCGATCGCCGTGCCGAGGACGCCGAGGTTGAGCGGCCGAATGGCCGACCGCGACAGGACCTTGCCGAATGCGCCTTGCTTGCTCATCAGAAGAAGGAGGCGAGGTCGCGATAGACCTCGATGATGGTCTTCACATCGCCGGCGGAGTACGAGCCGGCCCCGGCCTTGGCGATCGTCTCGAGCGCGACCGCGCTGGTCTGGGTGCCGTACGCGATCGTGAACACGGTCGCCGGTCGGGTGTCCTCGCCGCCGAGCTCGGCGACCAGCTTGTCGAGGGGCAACGTCGAACGGTTGTCGACGCCATCGGTCATCACGACGACCGCGCGGATCCGGTGGTTGCCGGCCTTCGCGCGGCGCTGCGCGAGCAGATCGACCGCGGCGTGCGTCGCGTCGTAGATCGCGGTCTCGCCGCCGGCGGAGATCCCATCGATCCGGTTCGCGAGCTCGACCTTGCCGCGGCCGACCTCGACCGGGCCGTACGCCGGGTAGACCGTGCCGTCGAAGAACACGAGGGTGACCTGATCGCGCGCGTCGAGCGTGTCGAGGAAGGCCTTGGCGCCGGACTTCGCCTGGGCGAGCGGCTCGCCGGTCATGCTGCCCGACTTGTCGAACACCACGACGACGTCGGCAGCCTTCTTGGTGCGCCGCCACGCCGCGAGCAGCGCGTCGAGCGTCGGCCCGTCGGGGACCTCGAGCAACGTCTGCGGCTGTAGCGGATCGCAGCCGTGCGCGGCGTCGATCGGATCCCCGATCTTGATCGCGGGATCCACGGGTCGAAACCCGAGGGCCATCGCGCGCTCCTGCGCCGGCTTCGCCTTCAGGAACGCGAGGAACGTCTGGGCGCCCTCGCGCTCGGGCTTCCCGACCCACGCGGCGTCGAGGATGCTGTACGGGTGATCCGACCAGAACGTGCCCTCGGTCGGATAGATCGCGACGAGCGGCATCGCCGGCGCCTTGGCGTACGATTCGATCACCAGGTTCTCGTAGAGCACCGCGGCCGACAGGTACGCCGGGCCGCGCTCGACCATCTTGTCGGCGAAGAACCCGGTCGACTTGCCGTAGTGGACGATCGCGTCCTCGACCGCGGCCATCGTCGGCTCGAGCTTCGGGACGTCAGCGAGCGTCAGGCCGCGCGTCGTGCCGGCGCCGGCGTACGCCTCGGCGAGCACCGCGAGCAGCCCGGAGTTCGAGTACTCGGGATGCGTGTGGCCGAGCTTGAGTGCACCCCACTCGGGTCGCCCGAGCGCACCCCAGCCCTTGGGGTTCTGGCTGATCGCGAGGATGTCCTTCCATCCGATCGGCTTCTTCGGCCAGCCGAGCGCCTCGGCCATCGGCTTCCACATCGCGATCACGATCGGCGACAGCACGATCGGCTCGCCGGGTGGCGCCATCGGCTTCTGGCGCCGACCCTCGAGCTGCTGATCGAACAGCGTGATGTAGGCACCCGACGCCGGACTGAACACGGTCGGCTGCGCGCCGCCGTCGAGGATCGCGGTCATCGCCTCGCCGGAGCCCATCGCCTTGCCGGTCACGTGGATCGGTCGGCCATCGGCGAGGTGCGCGCCGGAGCGATCGAACGTCGCGATCTGGTCCTCGAGCCAGGTCTTCTTCTCGCTGCCGTAGAGGATCGAGACCTCGACCGCCGCGACGGCGGGCTTGTCCGACGCCACCGCCGCCGCCGCCGCCGGATCGGGTGGTGGCGGAGATCCCGACTTGCTACACGCGACCGTGGCGATCGCGAACGCGACCAGGCTGGGTTTCATCTATCGCCCAAGCTGATGTCGCTCGGTGTCGGGACGGCAACATCCTCGCTTCGCACCGGTAACTTCCGGTCGGTCAGGCCTTCTCGAAGCGACCGGTGCGCGCAGCGTGGACGATCGCCATCGAGATCGCGGTCTCGATGCCGGGCGCGTAGGCGATCTTGCCCTCGGTCTTGATGATGCCGGCGCGGGCGAAGATCTCGGAGACCTCGGGGGTGACGCCGAGGAAGATCACGTTCACGCGCGAGCGGTGCAGGCGGTCGAGGGCCGACTCGAGGGCGACGAGGCCGGTCGCGTCGATCGTCGGGACGTGTCGCATGCCGATGATGTAGGTGTGGTCCGTGCTTCCGACGGTGTGCAGCGCCTCCATCGCGGTCTTCGCGGCGCCGAAGTAGAGCGGGCCCGCGATCTCGTAGAGCCGCACGCCCGGTGGGACCTCGATGCCGCTCTCGACCGGTGGCTCGAAGTCGACCTTGGTGAGCACGCTCATCCGACGCATGAACAGCAGCGCGGCGAGCACCACGCCGACGGTCACCGCGATCACCATGTCGAACACCACGGTGAGCGAGAAGCACGTGAGCATCACGAGCACGTCGTGACGCGGCGCGATCTTGAGCAGCCGGAAGAAGTGACGCGACTCGGACATGTTGTGCGCGACGAACAGGAGCAGCGCGGCGAGCCCGGCCATCGGCAGATAGGCGACGAGCGGCGCGAGCGCGATCGTGCACGCGAGGATGAACACGCCGTGAAACGCGGCGGCCAGCGGCGAGCGTGCGCCGGCCCGCACGTTGGTCGCGGTGCGGGCGAGCGCGCCGGTCGCGGCGATGCCGCCGAAGAACGGGCAGATGATGTTCGCGATGCCGAGCGCGATCAGCTCGGAGTTCGGGTCGTGCCGCGTGTTCGCCATCCCGTCGGCGACGACGGCAGACATCAGCGACTCGATCGCGCCGAGCATCGCGATCGCGAACGCCGACGGCAGGAGCTCGCGGATCGTGTGGTAGTCGAGCGCGATCCCGGGCTCGTGCCACGGCACCATCGGCAGCGGCGGCAGCGGCGGGATGCCGCGCACGACCTGCCCGCCGATCGTGGTCGAGAACTTGCTACCGATCGTGGTGACGTCGAGGTCCGGGAAGATCCGGCCGGCGATCACGACGAGCAACGAGACGATGACGAGCGCGATGAGCGGCGCCGGGAACCGCTTGAGCACCTTGGGGATGAGGAACAGGAGGCCGAGCGTGACCGCGCCGACGCCGACGTCCCAGTAGTTGATCGCGGCGCGCGCGTCCCACAGCGCGCCGAGATACTCGAACGTGCCATCGGTGCGCGGCAGCGTGACGCCGAAGACATCCTTGAGCTGCAGCACGCCGATCACGACCGCGATGCCCATCGTGAAGCCGCTGGTCACCGGGTGCGGCACGAACTGCATCAGCCGCCCGAGCCGCATGAGGCCCATCAGCAAGAGCATCACGCCGCCCATCATCCCGGCGACGAGCAGGCCGCCGAGCCCGAACTTGTGGACGATCGGGACGAGGATCACGACGAACGCCGCGGTCGGCCCGGTGACCTGCATGCGCGTGCCACCGAGGAGCGCGCAGATCACGCCCGCGATGATCGCGGTGTAGAGCCCGTGCTGCGGCGGCACGCCGGCCGCGATCGCGAGCGCCATCGACAGCGGCAGCGCGACCACGCCGACGACCAGCGACGCGAGCAGATCGGCGCGCAGGTCCTTGCGCGTGTAGCCCTCGCGCATCCGCTCGCGCAGGCCGTAGGCGAGCAGATCCTTCGAGCGATACGCGGCGGCGAGCTGCGACCTCAGCGAGCCGGACAGCTCGTCGACGTACCGGATCGACCGCTTGGCAAGATCGCGCATCCCGCTGGCCACGGACCGTACCGCGCCCTACGGTAGTGGTGTGAGACATCACCGCGGCGAATTCGTCGTCCCGACACGCGGGCGCGGCACCTACGACATCACGCGCGACGTCGGCAAGGCCGTCGCGGCGAGTGGCGTCGGCGAGGGCCTCGCGACGGTGTTCGTGCATCACACGAGCGCATCGCTGATCATCAACGAGAACGCCGACCCGTCGGTGCGCGCCGACCTCGAGACGTTCTTCGCGAGGCTCGTGCCCGATGGAGATCCGATGTTCACGCACGATGACGAGGGCCCCGACGACATGCCGGCTCACATCCGCGCCGCCCTCACGCTGACGTCGATCGGTGTCCCGATCACGCGCGCCAAGCTGGACCTCGGCACCTGGCAGGCGATCTATCTGTGGGAGCACCGGAGCGCCCCACACGACCGTAAGATCACCGTCACGATCATCGGTTCGAGCGAAGAGCGCTGAGCGGAGTGAAGTCCATGTCGCACGCTCGAACCAGGTTCGTAACGCGCGCTCGAACCAGGTTCGAGCGGAGAGCGCCGAGCGGAGCGAGGTCCATCTTAACGCGCGCTCGAACCAGGTTCGAGCGGAGAGCGCCGAGCGGAGCGAGGTCAATCTTAACGCGCGCTCGAACCAGGTTCGAGCGGAGAGCGCCGAGCGGAGCGAGGTCGATCTAATGTCCGAGCTGGTCACCACGGTTCGCGAAGCGATCACCGAGCTCGCGCTCGGCGATCGCGGGTTTCGCCGGTTCGGCGCGAGCGCTCATCGCTACGAGCTGGCGCCGCCGCTCGACGAGGATGCCGTCGTCGCGATCGAGCGCGAGCTCGGCGCGACGCTGCCGCCCGAGTACCGCGACTTCATCCGCGAGATCGGGGCGGGTGGTGCCGGGCCGGCGTACGGGCTGTTTCCGGCCGAGGTCGCCGCGCGCGCCGCGATCCGCCAGCAGCGCGGACCGTGGCACGTCGCGCTGCCGCTCGCGCACTTCGGCTGCGGCTACGTCGTCGTGCTCGCGCTCGACGGCATCGCGCGCGGGCAGGTGTGGCTCGACGCGCGCGCGATCGACTTCGTGGCGACGATCCGGCCGTCGTTCACCGCGTGGTACGTCGACTGGATCGACAGGCTCGCGCAGAACGCGCTGCCCGATGGCTTCGTGCCCGCCGGCGCCTGCGCGTTGCCGTCGGCGCTCTCGGGTTACTTCGCGGTGTGGGAGCGACGCCTCGGCATCCCGGCCGGCTCCCTCGCCGGCGACGCGCTGCGCGACGCGCTCGCCCAGCTCGGCCCCGGAGCGATCGAGGTCGCGGCCGACTCCGCGCTGCCGCTGTTCGAGCCCGGCGACCGGGTCGACCCGTGCATCGTGTGTGCGCGGCTGGTCACCAGCTTCGCGTCGGATGGCCTCGATCAGAAGGTGCTCGCGCCCGGCGTTCCGCCCGTCATGTTGCGGTGACGGAACGGGACTGTCATACCGGTCCGCTACGATCTGAAGTGATGGTCGTGTTCTCCAACCGGCGCCTGGGTGCCGGGGTCCAGCTGGTCCTGCCGCCCGAGATCGCCGCCGCGGTCCTGCGGGCGATCGCGGGGGCCGCTCGGCCGTTCGCACAGGTTCGCTGGGAGCACGAGCTGGTGCGCTGGCTCGAGGACCGGGCGTTCGGATTGGGCGACCGCGACAGCCTCGATGTCGGCGAAATCGCTTGGAGTCCCGACCACTTCGAGCCGCAGCAGCGGTTCGTGGTCGCTGCGATCGAGCGCGCCCGCGAGGCGTCCGAGCACGCCCCGACCCTCGAGCGCTGGAGCCAGATGATCGAGGCTCACCCGCGGGATTCGGTCCAGTTCGGCCGGCTCTGGCAGTGGCAACCGACCGCCTAGCGGGTCGGACGTACTAGAGTCCGGCGGCGATGGCCGAAGGGTTTGCCGGACCGGGGTTCTACCCGCAACCCAACGACTGGACCTGTGGTCCGTTCGCGCTCAAGCACGCCCTGCTCGCGCTCGGTCGCATGGTCAACGTGCAGGAGATCGCGTCGACCGCGCGCACCCACTGGTGGTCGGGCACCAACGAGATCCAGCTCGCCCGCGCCGCCCGCGAGTTCGAGTGCGACCTGGTGCTCGAGCGCCGCAACGACGAGGAGCTCGCGCGCAAGACGCTGCAGAAGTACCTCCGCGAGGGCACGCCGGTGCTCCTGTGCGTCGAGGAGTGGAGCCACTGGATCACCGTCGTGCGCGTCGAAGGTGCGCGGTTCGTCGTCGTCGACTCGACCGACGATCCGCTGCTGTCGGTCAAGACCTGGCCGCAGCTCCGCAACTGGTGGCGCTACCACGACTACGACTACTCGAAGGAAAAGCCGCCGATCATCTACGACCTGCTCGCGGTGCAGCCGCGGTTTCGCACGACGATCAAGGCCGACTTCTCCGTCGAGCGCGTCAAGTTCCTCCGCCGGCCCGAGAACCGCCGGCTCGCGCGCCACTGGAACGAGTACCTCGAAGATCTGCTCGTGATCTGCAAGCCGCCGTCGTTCCGCATCGTCGAGCCGCTCTCGATGGGCGAGTTCCTGCGGCGTCACCAGGAGCTGCTGTTGACGCGCGTCGTGTACTGGCACGGCGACGTCAATCGCGACGAGGTCATGCGGATCCTGCGCGACCTGCGCTTCGTGTCGGAGACCTACGGCCTCGTGATCCCGGCGTCGATGAGCCGGCGCGCGCTCGCCGATCTCGCGATCGTCGTCGCGCTGTGGGCGTGTGCCGATCGCGGGGTCGACGGCATGTTCGGCTCCGCGGGCGCCGATCCACGCCCCGCCGTGAAGCTGCCGAAGCTCAAGAAGAAGCCCGGCAAGCGTTAGCGCACGAGCAGCGACACCGACACCGCACCGCGGCTGATCGGATAGCTGACGCCGTGGGCGACGAGCAGCGACGACTTGCCGTGCGAGGTGATGGCGTGCGCGGTGTCGAGACCGGTGCGCGACTTCCACTCGACATGGACCTCGATCGCGCCACCAGTCGGACGCGCGCAGGCGTGGACCTCGTCGTCGTGATCGAACTGCAGGTCGGCGATCTCGCTGCAGTCGTCGCCGACCGTGAACAGCTGGTGCGTGCGCGTGACCTTGCCATCGGTGATCGTGACCTGCAGGTTCAGCTGCGCGAGCGGGGGTGCGGGAGTCGGCGGCGTGTCGGCGAGCGCCGGCGCGCACATGAGGACGAGGATCGCGGTCGCCATCAGCTTGGTCATCATGCGGCGAGGACGAGCAAGCGCCGCGCCGTCGGGTAACCCTGCGGATCGTCGACGACGGCGTGCCGGAATGTCAGCGATCGGTGAGGTCGATCGCGGCATCGTTGACTGCGCGGCGCAGCGCCTTGATGCGCTCCGCGGTGTCGCCGCCGCGCGTCGGGTGGACGCGATTGGTCAGGAGGATCGACCAGCGCCGGCGCGGCGGATCGAGCCAGATCGAGACGCCGGTGAAGCCGAGGTGACCGATCGCGTGGGCGCGCGGCCAGCGATCGCCGGCGTGCGAGATGCCCGGCGTCGTCGACGGCGTGTCCCAGCCGAGCCGCCACGACGCGCCCGGCGCCCCGGCGGTGGTGACGAAGCGCGCGACGACATCGGGCGCGAGCCGACCGCGCGGCGTGCCGTTCAGCGCGTCGCACATCGCGGCGGCGAACGTCGCGACGTCACCGATCGTCGAGAACAGCCCGGCGTGGCCGCACGCGCCACCGCCGTAGTAAGCGTTCTCGTCGTGGACGCGGCCCCAGACGAGCCCTCGATCGGCGTCGCGCTCGGTCGCGATCGCGATCGCGCGATCGATCGGGCCATAGCGCGTGTCGGCGAGGCCGAGCGGCCCGGCGACGAATTCGGCGAACGCGTCGGGCAGCGCGCGACCGGCGACCGCCTCGACAAGCGCGCCGGCCTGGAGGTAGCCAAGGTCGCTGTACACCGCCGCCTGCCCACTCGGCCCCGCCGGATGGTGCGCCGCGAGCGCGACGAGCGCGGCGTACGGATCGATCGGCGTGGCGCGCAGGGCGCGAAAGAACTCGACGTGCGCGGCGCAGCCAGCGGTGTGCGACAGGAGCTCGAACACGCGGCCCTCGGTCGCCGCGTCGGGCAACCACCGACGCACCAGATCGTCGAGTCGCACGCGATCGTCGGCGACGAGCGCCATCGCGATCGCCGCCGTCGCCATCGGTTTGGTGAGCGAGGCGACATCGAATACTGCACGCTCGTCGATCGCCGGCCCGTCGACATGTGCGTGGCCGCGCACCACGCGCAGGACTTCGCGGCCGCCGTCGCCGACGGACACCGCCGCGGCGGAGCCGAGTCCCGAGGCCAGCGCCGCGTCGACGATCGCGTGGATCTCCACGATCCCATGGTACCCTTCGTCGGCGTGACCCGGTACGAGCTGCTCGACCGCATCGGCGTCGGTGGCATGGCCGAGATCTTCCGCGGCAAGGCCGTGGCCGCCGGTGGCTTCGAGAAGCCGGTCGCGATCAAACGCATCCTGCCGCACCTCTCGCAGGATCCCCGCTTCGTCGAGCTGCTGATCGCCGAGGCCAAGGTGCTCTCGCTGCTCAAGCACCGCAACATCACGCAGATCTTCGACGTCGGGCTCGGCGACGACCAGCAGTACTTCCTCGTCATGGAGTACGTCGACGGCAAGGACCTCGGCGCGATCCAGCGCGCGCTCGAGCAGCGCCGCAAGCGCGTCCCGTTCGACCTCGCGCTCCACATCGGCGCCGAGATCTGCGAGGCGCTCGAGCACGCACACTCGGCGCGCGCGCCCGACGGCAAGGCGATGAGCCTCGTGCATCGCGACATCTCGCCGTCGAACGTCCTCCTGTCGCGCGCGGGCGAGATCAAGCTGACCGACTTCGGCATCGCGAAGCGCGCGGAGCAGGAGCAGACCAAGGGCGGCGCGGTGAAGGGCAAGTTCGCGTACATCTCGCCCGAGCAGGCGCGCAACGAGCACCTCGATCCGCGCAGCGACGTGTTCTCCGTCGGGATCCTCCTGTGGGAGCTGATCTGCAATCGCCCGCTGTTCTCGCGGATGACGGACCTCGAAGCGCTGCGCGGCGTCCGCGACCCCGGCAAGATCCAGCCACCGAGCGTGGTGCTCGCCGGCGAGCGCAGCGCGATCGACGCGCGGCTCGCACCCGAGGTCGACGCGCTCGTGATGTCCGCGCTGTCGCCCGAGGCGGCCCGGCGCCCGACCGCCGGGATGTTCGGCGCGAAGATCCGCTCGCTGCGCTACTCGCTCGACGAGACCGTCGGCGATCCGGCGACCGAGCTCGCGAAGCTGATCGAGGCGGCCGAGCAGGTCGAGCGCCAGAGCGTGAAGATGCCGGCGGTACGCGGCCCGCTGCGCGCCGGCCCGTCGGGCTTCGAGGACAATGCCGAGAACACGGTGATCCGGATCCGCACCGCCGACGCGTTCTCGATGCGCGACAAGGACGGCACCGGGATGGCGAAGGCGCGCCAGGTGATCAACCAGTTCGAGGAAGAAGAGACCCGGCTCGCCGCGCTGACCTCGGATCAGATGCGGATGCTGCGCTCGACCGGCCCGCGCGACAGCGGTCCGGTGCGGCCGCCGGCCCCCGCGGGCCGCAACCGGCGCCCGACCGACGAGCCGACCACGCTGCGGCCGCCGATGATGTTCTCCGACGACGAGCCGCCGACGTTCGCGGCGACGCCCCAGGCCGTGCGCGACGCGCTGCGCGACACGCCGACGCCGCACGGCAGCCTCGACTCCGACGAGCACACCCGACTCGTCGCGCCGCGCGACAAGCGCACCCCACTCCCGCAGCGGATCAAGCCACAGTCGGTGGCACCGCCGCCTCAGCCTCCTCCGCCACCTCCGCCACCTCCGGTGATCGCGACGCCGGTGCCGAATGCCGGCACCTGGGGGGCGCAGCCGCAGCAGATGCCGATGCAGCAGATGCCGATGCCGCCGCAGCTGCCGTATCCGCAGCCACAGCCGTATCCGGTGTGGGGCAACGCGAACGTCGCGCCGCAGAACCCGCCGCGCGCGGCGTCGCCGACGGTTCCGGATTCGTTCGATCGACCGATGTACACCGCGCCGCAGCGGCCCTCGATGCCGCAGGTCGCGGGGTTCGGCGCGCCCAAGAAGATCGGCATCAAGCCCTGGATGCTCGTGGTCGGCGCGCTGATCGTCGCCGGCCTGGCGTTCGCGATGACCCGCGCGTTCATCAGCAGCAAGCCGGTCCCCGCGCTCGGCTCCGGTCATCTGAAGCCTTAAAGTCTCGCGTAGTTGCGAGATATTCGCGAAACTCGGTCACGAACCGAGTCGTCCCGCGCACGTGGGGCGGAATGCAGGCTGCCATTCAATCAGAACCCGAACCGCCCGCAGCGCGCGATCCGATCGCGCAGCTGATCGCGGCCGGCAATCACCGCGAGGCGCTCACCGCGTGCGCCCGCACCCACGCCACCATCCTCGGGCGGCTCGCGATGGCGCTGCTCGGATCGCAGGCCGACGCCGACGAAGCCGTCCAGGAGACGCTGCTCCGCGCGCACAAGTCGATGGCGAGCTATCGCGCCGAGGGCAGCGTGAAGGCGTGGTTGTGCGGCATCGCGCGCCACGTCTGCGTGCGGACGCTCGAGACGCGCCGCCGCGGTCGCGAGCTGTCGCTCGAGCTCGTGCGCCCCGAGACCACCGACGAGCTCGCGACCCGCCAGCGCGCCCGCCTCCTCCGCGACGCGCTCGATCAGCTCAAGCCAACCGAGCGCGAAGCCCTCGTTCTCCACTACGTCGCGGGGCTCTCGCATCGCGAGATCGCCACGGCGTGCAACCTCGATGAAGCCACCGCACGCAAGCGGACGAGCCGCGCCCTCGCGCGCCTCCGCAGCGTCATGCCCGGCCAGGAGCTCCTCTGATGTCCACCTCATGCGATCAGATCACCGACGATCTCGCAGACCTCGTCGCCAATGACCCCACCGCCGTCGCGCGGCACGCCGATCACCTCGCCGATTGCGACACCTGTCGCGACGCGCGCCACGACGCCACGATGCTCGCGAAGAAGCTCGCGGGCGCCGGCGACGATCACGTCTCGGCGGCGAGCGACGCGCTCGTCGCCGCGCTGATGGCGAAGATCGTCGTCGAGGCGCCGGCGCCGATCAAGAAGCCCGCCGAGGTCACGCCGATCGCCGCCAAGAAGCGGCCGGCGCC
This sequence comes from Haliangiales bacterium, assembly GCA_038321315.1. Lineage (GTDB taxonomy): Bacteria > Myxococcota_A > Polyangia > Haliangiales > Haliangiaceae > JABFXX01. The sequence continues at coordinate 35,096 of JBBQEX010000074.1, forward strand.
CTCGAACGTCGCGCGCTCCCCGTGGCTCGCCGGCGCGCTCGCCGCGGTCGCGGTCGGTGGCGTCGGGCTCTACAAGCTGCGCGCGTCGCACGACGACGCCCCCGACGGCGTGCCGCCGGTCGCGGTCGCCGTCGATCGCTCGATCGGTCACCTCGACACGATCGAGCGCGGCGCGGCCGACAAGGTCGCGGGCATCGAGCTGCGTACGGCCGCGGGCTGGCAGCCGCTCGCCAAGGGCGCCGCGATCCCGGCGGGCGCCGAGCTGCGCACCGACGAGCGCACCCGGGTCGCGTTCACGCTCGCCGACGGCTCGCACCTCGTGCTCGACCACCGCACCACGGTGAGCTTCGCGGCCGACGAGGCGCGCCACCTCACGCTGACCGCGGGTCGCATCGTGGCCGACGTCGCGCATGTCGACGGCCGACCCGCGACGATCAAGACGCCGAGCGGCGAGATCGATGTCGTCGGCACCAAGTTCGCGGCGACCGTGACCGACACGCTGACCTCGGTGCAGGTCGTGCGCGGCACCGTGGTCCTCGCGACCGCGACCGACAAGCACGACGTTCGCGCCGGTGAAGAGGGCACGATCGATCACGGCAAGCTCGGCGTCGCCGCGGCACCGTCGCTGTCGCGCGAGGTCCAGTGGGCCGAGCTCGGCGCGACGTTGACCGGCCAGCCCGACGAGGTGACCTCCGGCCTCGGCGCGCTGCGCGCGTACAAGCCGGGCGAGTCGCGCGACAAGGACTGGAACCTCTCGCTCGCCAAGCACGACGTGAAGATCCGGATCGTCGGACCGATCGCGCGCACCGAGATCACCGAGACGTTTCGCAACGACGCGACCACGCAGCTCGAGGGCGTCTACCAGTTCCCGCTGCCCGCCGACGCGCAGATCGACTCGCTCGCGCTCGACGTCAAGGACGCGCCCGGCGGCTTCCTCGACGGCGCCTTCGTCGACAAGGAGCGCGGCGCCAAGATCTGGAAGGGCGTGATCGACAAGGCGACGCCGCACCCGACTCAGATCGCGACGAACGAGATGATCTGGGTACCCGGCAAGTGGCGCGATCCGGCGCTGCTCGACTGGAAGCGCGGTGGTCGCTTCGAGCTGCGGATCTTCCCGATCCCGGCGAAGGGCTCGCGCACGATCAAGATCTCGTACACCCAGGTCGTCACCCCGCGCGGGCCGTGGCGCCAGTACATCTATCCGCTGCCGCACTCGACCGACGGCTCGACGGTCGCCGATCAGTTCTCGGTCGACGTCGAGGTCCGCGGCGCCGAGCACGGCCAGGTGCGCGCGGCCGGCTATCCGCTGATCGCCGATCCGGCACGCAAGGAGGTCGACGCGCTCGCGCTCGCCCAGGGCGGCTTCGTGCCGCGCGGCGATCTCGTCGTCGACTATCGCGCGACCGACGGTGATGCCGAGGTGCGCGCGTGGAGCTTCGCCGGAGGCGCCGCGGTCGCGCCCGACGAGAAGCTCGCGACCACCAAGAACGTCGGCATCGATCCGAAGGTGATCGACGCGCAGAAGCTGGTCGCCGCGGACCTCCGCCCGACCGCGGTCGTCGCGTTGCACCCGAAGTTGCCGCGCTGGTCCGAGGACCGCGCGCGCGACTACGTCGTCGTGCTCGACGGCAGTCAGTCGATGGTCGGCGAGCGGTTCACCCGCGCGAGCGACCTCGCGAAGCAGCTCGTCGGCCAGATGGATCGCCGCGATCGGTTCACCGTCCTCGTGTGCGACAGCGAGTGCCGCCGCGCCGGCGATCTGCGCGCGCCGTCGGCGGCCGCGGCCACCGAGCTCGGCACGTTCCTCGGCAAGGAGGCACCGGCCGGCGCGAGCGACGTGGTCGGCGCGATCCGCGCCGGCACCGAGGAGCTCCGCAGCTCGACGAACGAGAAGTGGGTGCTGTTCGTCGGCGACGGCTTCGCGACGACCGGGTTTCGCCGCGTCGCCGATGTCGAGCGCGCGATCGCCGACACGACGAACGCGGCGACCGTGCACGTCTCGACGATCGGCATCGGCAGCGATGCCGACGACAGCCTCCTCGCGGCCGCCGCCCGCGGTGGTGGCGGTAGCTACCTCGCATGGCATCCGGGCGAGCGGGTCTCGGCGGTCGCGATGGCGGCGCTCGAGTCGACGTTCGGCGCGACGTTGCGCGACGCGACGGTCGAGCTGCCGGCCGGCCTCGTCGATAGCGCGCCGAGCACGCTGCCGACGATCCGCACCGGCGACGAGATCCTCGTCGCGGCGCGCATGACCGGCGACGTCAAGGGCGACGTGATCGTGAAGGGCACCGTCGGCGGCCAGCCGTACGAGGCGCGCATCCCGCTCGCGCTCGCGGTGTCGGCCGCGGCCGGCAACGGCTTCGTGCCGCGGCTGTGGGCGTCGCTCGCGATCGATCAGCTCGAGCACTCCGGTGCGGGCGGCGATCGCACGAAGATCGTCGCGCTGTCGCAGGGCTACGGCGTGATGTCGCGCGAGACCTCGCTGCTCGTGCTCGAGTCGCAGGCGATGTTCGACGCGTTCGGCGTCGATCGCCATCGTCCGACGGTGACGTGGACCGGTGAAGATAGCGTCGACGAGGTCACCGCCACATCGGCGAGGCCATCCGCAGAGCCGCCCCCGCCGCCGATGGCGAAGGCCGACAAGAAGATGCCCAGTGCGCGCATCGACCGCGACATCGACGGCGAGAGCGCTGGCGCGGCGCCGAGCACGCCGATGCGCGGCCGCAACATGATCGCGATGCACCGCGTGTGGACGCGGATCGCGGCGGTCGCGACGTACACCGGCG
>JBBQEX010000075.1:0-36724 GCA_038321315.1 Haliangiales bacterium
TGCGAGCAGCTCGCAGCGGAGAGCGCCGAGCGCAGCGAGGTCCCAGACGCGCGCTGCGAGCAGCTCGCAGCGGAGAGCGCCGAGCGCAGCGAGGTCACCACAATGAGAACGGCGACGCTCGTCCTCGTCGCGTACGCGATGTGCGTGATCGTCGCGGCCGTGTGGCGCCACGTGCCGATCGGCATCGCGAAGGACGCGATCCCCGACATCGGCGCGCTGACCGCGGCATACCTCGGCCTCACCGCACGCCGCCAGGTGTCGCCCGCGGTCGGTGGCTCGGTCGTCGTCGGCTACCTCGGCGACATCATCTCGGGCGGGCCGCCCGGCCTGACCGCGCTCGTGCTCGGCTTCACGGGCCTGATCGCGCGCGCGGTCCAGCAGCGCATCCTGGTGCGCGGCACGACGATGACGATGGCGTTCTCGGTGTTCGTCGCGCTGACCTCCAGCGTGATCGCGCTCGTCGTGCGCAAGCTGTTCGGCGTCGCGATCGCCGGTGTCGCGGTCGAGCTCCAGCACATGGCGCTCGCCGCGATCGCGACCGCGCTGGTCAGCCCGCTGATCTGGCGGATCTTCCGACGGATCGATGCCGCGTTCGCGCGCACCCACCGCGAGCGCGACGCCGCGCTCGAAGGGCTGGCTCCGTAGTGCTGCTCAAGACGGGATCGAGCGGCGGCCCCGGACAGCTCGCGCTGCCCGAGCTGCATCGCCGGCTCAAGTGGGTCGCGCTGATCGCGCTCGCCGCGTTCGTGTTCCTCGTCGGGCGGCTGTGGCAGCTGCAGGTCATGCGCGGCGAGAGCTACTACGAGCGCACCGTCAGTAACGTCGTCAAGGAGCGCTACCTGCCGTCGGTGCGCGGCAAGATCCTCGACGCCAAGGGCCTGCCGTTCGCCGACAACCGGCCGTCGTTCAACCTGTACGCGACGCCCAAGCTGATGACGCCGCAGGTGCTCGACGACTTCACCCGCATGCTCGGGCTCGGCGACGACGAAGTCGCCAAGATCACCGAGCGCCTCGAGGTCGGCAAGAAGCGCGATCCGAAGATCGCGATCCTCGTGCTCGAGGATCAGGGGCGCGATCGCGCCGCGATCGTCGAGCAGGCCGGCACGCAGCTCCCGGGCATCGAGGTCCACCACGAGCCCTATCGCTACTACCCGCAGGGTGGGCTCGCCGCGCACCTCGTCGGCTACATGACGCAGATGACGGCGACCGAGGCCGACAAGCTCGGCAACCAGGGCTACGAGACCAGCGAGCTGGTCGGCCGCTACGGCCTCGAGTCGGCGTGGGAGAACTACCTGCGCGGCAAGAAGGGCATCGAGCGGTTCGCGGTCGACGCGCGCGGCCAGCGGCTCGACGAGGCGACCGCGAAGGGCCTGATCGAGGGCGAGCGCATGGTCCCGCCGGTGCCGGGCGCGAACCTCGTGCTCACGATCGACGCCGACCTCCAGCGCATCGCCGAGAAGGCGGTCGCCAACGTCGGCGCCGCCGCGGTGATCGTCGTCGAGGCCAAGACCGGGCGGATCCGGGCGCTGGTATCCAAGCCGAGCTTCGATCCGAACGTGATGACCGGCCACCTGACCAAGGCCGAGTACGAGCTCCTGAAGACCGACCCGAGGAAGCCGTTCATCGACAAGACGCTGCGCGCGACCTACCCGCCGGGCTCGGTGTTCAAGTTCGCGACCGCGCTCGCCGCGCTCGAGGACGGCCAGGCCGCCGAGGACGAGTCGATCCTGTGCACCGGCGAGTACGAGCTGTCGGGCACGACGTTCCACTGCCACGGCACGCACGGTAAGGTCACGTTGCTCGGCGCGATCCAGCACTCGTGCGACACCTACTTCTGGCACCTCGCCGAGCGCGTCGGCCTCGATCGGATCTCGGAGGTCGCGCGCGAGTACGGCTTCGGCACGCCGACGAACCTCGGGATCAACGGCGACTCCGGCGGGCGCATCCCGACCAAGGCCTGGTACGAGCAGCGCCAGAAGTACAAGGTCGGCTACGCGACCAACGCGTCGATCGGGCAGGGCGACGTCGAGGTCACCGTGCTCCAGATGGCGATGGCGTACGCCGCGCTCGCGAACGGCGGCAAGCTGTTCGTGCCGCAGGTCGTCGATCGCGTCGAGGCGAGCGACGGCCACACGATCGTCGCGTACCAGCCGACGATCACGCGCGAGGTCAAGACACGCTCCGACGCGCTCGACACCTGGCGGCGCGGCATGTGGAAGGTCAACAACGAGCCCGGCGGCACCGCGTTCGACCACGGCCGGTTCGCGCTCGTGCCGATCATGGGCAAGACCGGCACCGCCGAGGTCAAGAAGAACCACAAGAAGACCGACGACGACGAGCGCGACCTCGAGGGCTGGCATCCGAACCGCTCGCACGCGTGGTTCGCTGGCTGGGCGCCCGCCGAGGATCCCGAGATCGTGATCATCACGTTCGTCGAGCACGGCGGCTCGGGCGGCAAGGTCGCGTGGCCGATCGCGCAGCGCGTGCTCGAGGGCTACTACACGAAGATCCATCCGCTGTCGGCGCCCGCGACCGGCGTCGGCACGACGGGCAGCTCGCTGCCCTCGGCGGTGAAGCCGTGATGACCGCGATCCTGTTGTCCGCCCTCGTGTCGGTGGTGCTGATCGTGATCGCGCGGGGGCTCCGCGGCGCCGGGCGCAACGACCGCGGCTTGCGCCGCAGCAGCGGGATCGAGATCTCGTCGGCGACGGTCGGCGTGTCGCGCTGGCGCCGGTTCCGCGCCGCGATCGACTGGCCGCTGATCCTCACGATCCTCGCGCTGTGCGCGATCGGCCTCCTCAACCTGTACTCGGCGACGCGCGGCGTCCGCCACCACAAGAAGTTCGACGGCCAGGTCCAGTGGATGATCTTCGGCGCCATCATGTTCGTCGTCGCGACGATCATCGACTACCGCGCGCTCGTGCGGCTCGCGTGGATCGGCTTGGCGGTCGCGGTCGCGCTGCTCCTCGTCGCCCGGTTGCTCGGCGCGCCGGCGGCCGGCGACACCAACCACGGCTCGACGTACCGCTGGCTCAACGTGTTCGGCATGGGCATCCAGCCGTCCGAGCTCGCGAAGCTGATGACGATCCTCGTGCTCGCGCGGATCTTCTCGGACGCCGAGGGCACCTTGCCCAAGCGCATCCTCGCGCTCCAGCTCGCGACGCTCGCGATCCCGATCGGGCTCGTCGCGATCCAGCCCGACCTCGGCACCGCGATCCTGCTCACGCTGATCGTGATGACCGTCGGCTACCTCGCGATGCCATCGGTGTGGCCGATGGTCACGATCACGCTCGGCGGCCTGCTCGGCATCCCGATCCTGTGGGAGTCGATGCACGAGTATCAGAAGAATCGGATCCTCGGGTTCATCGACTGCAACGTCGCGCCGACCGCGAACTGCTGGCACACGCAGCAGTCGATCTACGCGGTCGGCTCCGGCAAGGTGCTCGGCAAGGGCTTCCTCGAGGGCACGCAGAACCAGTTCAACTTCGTCCCCGAGCACTGGACCGACTTCCCGTTCTCGGTGTGGGCCGAGGAGTGGGGCTTCGTCGGCTCGCTGCTGCTGATCGCCGTGTTCGGGTTCCTGTTGATCTGGATCATCAACGTCGCGCTGTCGGCGCGCGATCGGATCGGCGCGGTGATCTGCGTCGGCGTCGCGGCGATGACGTTCTGGCACGTCGTCGTCAACATCGCGATGGTGCTCGGCGTCGCCCCGGTCGTCGGCGTGACGCTGCCGTTCATCTCGTACGGCGGCAGCTCGCTCGTCACGTTCTTCCTCGCGATGGGCCTGGTCGCCAACGTGTCGCTGCGCAAGCACGGCTACTAGCTCCTATCTAGCTCTATGCTCCGCGCATGGAGCACGCCGTCACGATCGCGCACCTCTCCCCTCGTTACCTCGCGGCCGTCCGGCGCACCGCGGCGCCCGGCGAGGTCCCCACGGTGTGGAAGCCCGCGCTCGACCTGGTCTGGGCGTTCCTCGGCCATCATCCCGACCTCCGCACCGACGGCCACAACGTGTTCCTCTACGAGCACGGCGCGGGCCCGACCTCCGCGATGCACGTCGAGTTCGGCGTCGAGGTCAGCCAGCCGTTCGAGGGCGCCGGCGAGATCCACTACGTCGAGACGCCGGTCGGGCAGGCGGCGGTCGTCGTCCACCGCGGCGACTACAGCGGCCTGCCTGCGGCCCACACGGCCCTGCACGCCTGGTGCGCGGCGAACGGGCACGCGATCGGCACGCACAGCCTCGAGATCTACGGCGACTGGGCCGTCGATCCGGCCGAGCGCGAGGTCACGATCCAGTACCTGCTCCGTTGATTGGTGTTGCATAGACACTAAGTCGTGTGTAGGATCTACACAGTGTCATGCCGTCCGCGAAGACCACCTCCAAGTTCCTCTCGCTGGTGCTCCGTCACCAGCCCGACCTGATCGGCATCGTGCTCGACAGCGCGGGCTGGACCGATGTCGCCGCATTGCTCGCCGCCTGCGCGGCCCACGACCAGCCGCTCACCCGCGAGCTGCTCGTCCAGCTGGTCGCCGAGTCCGACAAGCAGCGGTTCGCGCTGTCGCCGGACGGCACCCGGATCCGCGCGAACCAGGGCCACTCGGTCGAGGTCGAGCTCGAGCTGCCGCCGCGCACGCCGCCGGCGATGCTGTTCCACGGCACCTACGCGGGGGCAGTCGAGCTGATCAAGAAGGGCGGCCTCGTGAAGGGCGACCGCCACCACGTCCACCTGTCGCTCGACGCGGCGACCGCCACCAAGGTGGGCTCGCGCCGGGGGGTGCCGGTGTTGCTGCGCATCGATAGCGCCGCGATGGCCGCCGCCGGTCACACCTTTCTGTGTTCCCAGAACGGCGTCTGGCTCGTCGATCACGTGCCCGCCGCGTTCATCCAGTTTCCATGAAATGAAAGCCCCATGTCCAAGCGTGAAGAGATTGCCCGCCGGACGCTCGCCGCGTGCGACGCCGGCTACTACGAGCTGAACGGCGCGCGCATCGAGCTCGCCGCCGCGGTCGCATCGGCCGTCGCCGGCACCCGCCTGTACGAGCTCGGCGTCGACGCGTTCGCCGCGCCGGTCGCCCGCCACGCGACGCGCCTGTCGGTCACCGCCGAGTCGACGCTCGACGCCCTCGTCCGCCTCACCGCGGCGAACCCGGCGCACCTCGGCGCGCTCAACTTCGCGTCGGCGAAGAACCCGGGTGGCGGCTTCTTGCGCGGCGCGCAGGCGCAGGAGGAGGCGATCGCGCGCAGCTCGGGCCTCTATCCGTGCCTGCTCGAGCAGCCGTCGCACTACGCGCGCAACCGCGCCGGCGACTCGCTGATCTACCTCGACCTCGCGATCTACGCGCCGCGCGTCCCGGTGTTCCGCGACGACGACGGCGGCTGGTTCTCGCACGCGATGCTGGCGTCGATCATCACGTGCGCGGCGCCGAACAAGGGCGCGCTCGCGAACCTGGGGCGGCTCGAGCCGGTCGCCCTCGAGGCCGCGCTGCGGCGGCGCGCCGAGCTCGTGCTCGCGATCGCGGCGCACCACGGCATCACGCACCTCGTGCTCGGCGCGTGGGGCTGTGGCGTGTTCAGGAACGATCCGGCCCTGGTCGCCGACGCATTCGCGCGGCCGCTCGCCGGCGCGTTCGCCGGGGTGTTCGAGGAGGTCGTGTTCGCGATCGTGGGCGGCGCCGGCGGCGCGAACTACGAGGCCTTCGCGGCGGTGTTCGGTTAACTCAGGGTGCGAGCGTCTTGCGCATGCGATCCTGCATGCGCTGCTGGAGGCCCGGCGGCATCAACGAGTCGCACGCGCGCATCGAGTCTCCGGCGGCGAGCGTGAGGAAGCACTGCTTGAGCGCCTCGGGCCAGCCGTCCTCGACGCACGACGCGCGCACGACTCCGGTCGCGGCCTCGATCATCTTGTCCTGCGACGGGTCCTTCTTCGCGATCATGGCGCGCATCCGGGTCGCGATCTCGTCGCACGGCGCGCTGCTGCCTGCGCTGCCCGAGCCGACCGCGAGATCGGGGAACATCCTGGGCACGCACGCCGCGGCCGCGAACCGATCGTGGGCGCCGTCGAGGCACTTGCCTTCGTCCTTGCTGACCATCGCGGCCTCGCACGCCGCGCGCCGGGTCGCGACCAGGGCGGCCCGCTTGTCGCGCGGCGCGTAGTTGCCGAGCTCCTGCGAGGCGAGGGTCTCGGCGACCGCGCCACAGTCGGCGGCGGGCGGCCGCACGCACAGGTTCGACAGGCACAGGAGCCCGGGATCGCAGGTCTTGTCGGCGCGACAGTCCGCGCGCTCGCTGCCGGCTCGCGACGCGGACGGCGACGACGAACCCGAGCCCGTCTTGGCCACCTCTTCCGCGGTGCGCTGGCAACCGCCGACCGCGATCAACCCCGACAGGACCCACGCGATTCGCGGCATCCATCGAGGCTACAACGCCCGACCTAGAGATGCTTCTGGATCTCGGCTTCGAGCTTGGGGCGCGGCATGGCGCCGACGAGCTGGCTGACGATCTTGCCGCCCTTGAAGATGAGCAGGGTCGGGATCGACGTGATCCGGTACTGCTGCGGGACGATCTGGTGCTTGTCGACGTCCATCTTGCCGACCTTGAGCTTGCCGGCGTAGCTGGTCGCGAGGGCCTCGACCATCGGGGCGATCTGCTTGCACGGGCCACACCATTCGGCCCAGAAGTCCACGAGGGTGGGGATGTCGGACTTCATGACTTCGGCGTCGAAGTTGTCGTCCGTGAACTCGAGCATGTTGCTACCCATCCTGGTTATGTAACGCCGCTGGCCGCCACCGACAAGGGTCAATGGCTAGCCCACTCGGGTAGGCCCCGGTATGATCGGCCTAACCGCATGTCGCGCCTATTCATCTCGGTCGAACGGCTCGAAGCATGGTCGGCGGAGGGGCGCGCCTCGCTCGAGGGCGATCGGATGACGCTCACCGAGCTCGGACGCGCGTTCGGCATGCAACCCGGCATTCACTTCGTGAAGGTCACCGGCGGCGACGAGGATCCCAACGATCTCGTCGGGCGCGTGAAGAGCAAGCGCGACCTCGAGGCGATGGGTGGCGAGCTGTTCGGCAACTCGGTGATCTTCAAGGACACCGCGTACGACGTGGTCGAGGGCTTCATCGGCGAGCCACTTCCCCCGTGACCTCGTGACCACCGCTCCCGAGCGTCTGCTCTCGGTCGCCCCGTCGCCCGCCTTCTGGGTCGCGACGTTCGCCTACGCCGCCGCCGGGATCGCGCTGTTCGGCGTGCTCGCCGGGCGGCCGAAGTGGCGACCGATCGCGCTCGCGCTGGTCGCCGCCGCGTGGTTCGCCCACGGCGCCGACATCGGCTGGCGCGGCACGCAGCACGTCCATCCGGCCCAGTCGGTGCGCGAAGCGATCGGGTTTCTCGCGTTCATCCTGACCGGCGGCTACCTGCTCGCGAGCGTGAAGTACCGGCTGACGCTCGGTGGTGTCGTCGTGATGCCGGTGTCGCTCGTCATGTTGCTCGTCGCGCGGCTGACGCCGACCGGCACCGCGCCCGAGGATCTGTCCTCGCTCGGCCGCATCCACATCTCGCTCGCGACGATCGGCGTCGGCGTGTTCGCGCTCGCGAGCGCGCTGTCGGCGATCTATCTCGTCGAGGAGCGCGCGCTCAAGAAGAAGAAGTTCGACGCGCTCGCGTTCGAGGACAAGCGCGGGGCGTCGCTCGAGTCGCTCGATCGGCTCGCGCATCGCCTGGTGTGGGTCGGGTTTCCGATCTTCACCGTGGCGCTCGTGCTCGGGGCGGTGTGGGTCACCAAGCTCGGCGAGAACCTCGATCGGCCGGAGTACCCGCTGTCGGCGGTGACCTGGGTCGCGTTCGCCGCGCTGCTCGTCATGCGCCAGGTCTACGGCTGGCGCGGCCGGAAAGCGGCGCGTCTGACGCTCACCGGCTTCGCCGCCGCGCTGCTCGTGCTCGCGATCTATCTGCTGCGGCGGATGGCAGGCTGACCGTGGGCGAGCTGTTCGTCGTCGGGATCAGCTGGCGCACCGCCCCGGTCGCCGTGCGCGAGAGGCTCGCGTTTCGCGAGGAGGAGATCGCGGCGGCGCTCGCCGAGATGACGCGCGGGCTGCCGGTCTCCGAGGCGCTGCTGGTCTCGACCTGCAATCGCGTCGAGGTCTACGGCGTCGGGACCGACCCGGCGGCCGGCGAGCGCGTGCGCGGCTTCCTCGCCGATCAGCGCGGCGTGAAGCTCGCCGAGGTCGCAGACGTGATCTACATGCACCGCGGCAGCGAGGCGGTGCGCCACGTGTTTCGCGTCGCGAGCGCGCTCGACTCGCTGGTCGTCGGCGAGGCGCAGATCCTCGGCCAGTTGAAGGCGGCGTACGCGGTCGCCGCGACCGCGCGCACCTCGGGCCCGCTGCTCGGCCGCTGTCTCGAGCGGGCGTTCGGCGTCGCCAAGCGCGTGCGCACCGAGACCGCGATCGCGCGCGGCGCGGCGAACGTGTCGACCGTCGCGGTCAACCTCGCGGGCCGCGTGTTCGGCGACCTCACGGGCAAGAGCGTGCTCGTGGTCGGCGCCGGCAAGATGTCGCGGCTCGCCGCCAAGCACCTGTACACGTCTGGAGCGCTGCGCATCGTGGTGACCAATCGCTCGCCGGCCAAGGCCGAGGCGCTCGCCGGCGAGATCGACGGGGTCGCGCGGCCATGGGACGACCTGCCGCAGCTGCTCGCCGACGCCGACGTCGTGATCAGCTCGACCGGCGCGCGCGAGCCGATCCTGACCAAGGCGCTGTTCAAGAAGGTCACCAAGGCGCGCAAGTGGCGGCCGATGATGGTGATCGATATCGCGGTGCCGCGCGACGCCGAGCCCGCGATCGCCGACTTCGATGGCGTCTACCTGTTCGACATCGACGATCTCGACAAGGTCGTCGCCGCGAATCTCGCCGAGCGCGCCAAGGCCGCCGATCACGCGGGCAAGATCGTCGAGCACGAGGCCGCGCAGTTCGAGCAGTGGGTGAAGACCCAGGACGTCGTGCCGACGATCCGCGCGCTGCGCTCGCACTTCGGCAAGGTCGCCGACGTCGAGGTCGGCAAGGCCCTGGAGCAGCTCGCCAAGAAGGAGCACACGCCCGCGCAATACCGCGAGGCGATCACGCGGCTCGTCCAGCTCGTCGTCGCAAAGCTGCTCCACCAGCCGACGATCGCGCTCCGCGAGTCGGGTGGCGACGCGACGATGCGCGCCGCGATCCTGTGCGAGCTGTTCGGCCTCGATCCGGAGGCCATCCCGGCGGAGACGCCGGTCCTCGCCGAGCCCGAGGTACCGGCTGCGGTCGCGTCGTCTGAAGAAAGGCAATCCTCGTGAGTGAACGTCTGGTGATCGCGACGCGCGGCAGTGCGCTGGCCCTGTGGCAGGCCGAGCACGTCAAGGCGGAGCTCGTGCGCGTGTCGCCCGAGCTGATCGTCGAGTTCCAGGTCATCAAGACCCAGGGCGACAAGATCCTCGACGTCTCGCTCGCCAAGGTCGGTGGCAAGGGCCTGTTCGTCAAGGAGATCGAGCAGGCGCTGGTCGACGGCACCGCCGACCTCGCGGTCCACTCGATGAAGGACGTGCCCGCCGAGCTCGCGCCGAACTGCGAGCTGTCCGCGATCTCGACGCGCGAGACGCCGTGGGACGCGCTGTGTGCGCGCGCGCCGGTCACGCTCGACACGCTGCCACACGGCGCCGTCGTCGGCACGTCGAGCATGCGGCGCCAGTGCCAGCTGCTCGCGCGTCGCCCCGATCTGAAGATCAAGCTGCTGCGCGGCAACGTGCCGACGCGGTTGAAGAAGCTCGACGACGGCGAGTACGACGCGATCGTGCTCGCCGCCGCCGGCCTCACGCGGCTCGGGCTCGCCGATCGGATCACGCAGCTCCTGCCGATCGAGATCTCGATCCCGGCGGTCGCGCAGGGCGTGCTCGGCATCGAGACCCGGATCGGCGACGCATTCGCCTCGGGCCTCGTGCGCGCCGCGATCCACGACGCCGCTCAGGAACCCAAGACGATCGCCGAGCGCAGCTTCCTGCTCGCGATGGGCGGCAGCTGCCAGACGCCGCTCGCCGCGCACGCGACCGATCGCGCCGACGGCGGCATCCGCATGATCGGCATGTGCGGCATGCCCGACGGCTCGCGCATCCTGCGGTCCGAGATCGGTGGTCCGCCGCGCGACGCCAAGCTGCTCGGCGAGCGCCTCGCGACCGACCTCATCGCGCAGGGCGCCGGCGAGATCCTCGACGCGACCAAGGAGTAAGTCCTTCGATAAGTGAGGGCAGGTGCGCTTCGCGAGAAACTTTGCGCCCGGTCGGTGCGCGGCCTACCATTTCGGTAGCGATGAACTACCGACCATTCCTCCTCGGGCTCGCGGCCTCGCTCGTGGTCGGTTGCGCCTCGCCGCTCACGGCGGTCCGCGACGACAACCAGCGTCTGTCGTCGGCCGTCGCCGACCTGCGCGCCGATCGTCGCGAGCAGGCGCGCAAGCTCGCGGACCTGCAACACCAGCTCGACCTCGCGCGCGCGAAGCAGGTGACGGCAGGGGACAGCGCGCCGCCGAACCTGCCGGTCGAGGTCGCGACCCCGTCGGCCACGCGTGATGACCAGCGCGTCGTCGGCGTGACCGAAGATGGGACCGAGATCGTCTACGAGGGCGACGCCGCGAGCGGCAAGCAGGCGACGTTCGACGACAGCGACGCGCCGCCGCCGAGCGCGCCGCCGCCGTCGCGCCATCGCACCGCGCCGCCATCGCCGACCGCGCCGGTGCCGACCGTCGCGAGCGCCGACGATCGCCTCGAGGTCACCCACAAGATCGCGGCGCGGCCGGCACCGACCGCGAGCCGCACCAAGCACGCGAGCGACGCGCCGGGCGAACGCACCGCGAGCGCCGGCGATCCGGCCGCCGACTATCGCGCCGCCGTCGAGCTCGTCCGCACCGGGCCGTTCGAGCAGGCGGTCGCCGCGCTGCACGCGTTCCTCGCGAAGTATCCGCGCCACGACTACGCCGACAACGCGCAGTACTGGCTCGGCGAGGCGTACTACGCGCAGAAGGACTTCGCGCACGCGCTCGTGGAGTTCCGCACCGTGATCGAGGTGTATCCGCGCGGCAACAAGGTGCCCGACGCGCTCCTGAAGGTCGGCTACTGTTACGGGGCGCTCGGCCAGGCTGACAAGAGCAAGGCCGTGCTCGAGCAGGTCGTCGCGCTGTATCCCAAGTCCGAGCCCGCCGCGCTCGCGGCCAAGAAGCTGGAGCCCAAGTGAAGTCCGGTCTCGTCCTCACGTGCGCGTGGGCGTGTGCGTTCATTTCGGGATCCGCGGGCGCGCAGGTCCCGGTGATCCCGAACTACACGCCGCCACCGACCAACCTCGATCCCGGATCGGCGCCGGTCTCGCCGACGCCGACCCCGCCGGCCGGCAACCCCAAGCCGAACGTCGTCGTGCTCGGCCCCAACGGGGAGATCGTCGGCGGCCCCAAGGACGACAAGCCGCAGCGGTTCCACATGGGCGGCGGCACGCCGAGCGGCGGTGGCGATGGCGAGTCGTTCGACGAGCCGCAGGATCTCTACACCGGCGCGGTGCCCGAGCTGCACGTCGTCCGCACCGGCGACACGCTGTGGGACATCTGCTGGTACTACTTCAACGATCCGTGGCAGTGGCCGAAGATCTGGTCGTACAACCCGCAGATCACGAACCCGCACTGGATCTATCCCGGCGATCTCGTGCGCCTGCTGCCGCGCGGCGTGTTCGCGACGCCCGACTCCACCAAGCAGCTCGTCGATCCCGAGAAGACGGCGCCCAAGCCCGCCGACAACATCCCGCCACCGGCGAAGCGCACCGAGGTCAGCGTCAAGCAGATCGCGTTCGTCGAGCAGTCGGATCTCGATCGCTCGATCACGATCGAGGGCTCGGTCGACGAGAAGGTGCTGCTCGGCCCCGGCGATCAGGTCTACCTGACGAACAAGTCCGACACCGAGCTCAAGGTCGGCCAGCGCTACTCGATCTACCTCCCCGACAACTCGGTGAAGAGCAACGGCAAGACGGTCGGCGCGTACGTCAAGATCTACGGCACGCTCGAGGTCGCCAGCATCAAGACCGACAAGAAAGCGCGCGGCGTGATCGTCGATGCGTACCAGGAGATCACGCGTGGCCTGAAGGTCGGTCCGCTCGTGAAGTCGTTCCACACCGTGCCGCCGTCGACGGTCAAGGTCGACGCGCAGGGCGCGATCGTCGCGATGCTCCACCACGACGCGCTGATCGGCCAGGGCGAGGTCGTGTTCGTCGATCTCGGCAAGCAGTCGGGCGTCGAGGTCGGCAACCGCATGTTCGTGGTCCGCCGCGGCGACGCGTATCCCAAGCCGATGGACAAGACGGTCGGCCAGGACGACCGCCGGTTCCCGGCGCGCGCGCTCGGCGAGGTCGTGATCGTCGAGGTCGGCGACCGCATCTCGATCGGCCTCATCACGCTCTCCGTGCAGGAGATGGCGGTGGGTGACCTCGTGATGATGCAAAAGCAGTAGCGAGCCCGCCTGTATATAATGTAGGGCCCGCACCACGGCCGAACGCGCCCGGCCAAGTGGCTGGAATTGTTGGATCTGCCGTGGTGCGACTTGACGGGGACCGCCAGGGTGGCTATTTGCTTCCCCCCTGTGAATCATCTCGTTCACCCCCAGACCGGCTATCCGGCCCGCCTCGTAGCCCTTGGCTTCGTGCCAGCGCTGGACGTGGAGGGTTCACTTCCGGCAGCGGTGCTGCGTTCGGTCGCGATCGTCGGGGCCCGAGCGGCGACCAGCCGGGGCATGGACCGCGCCCATGCCCTCGCCCGGCACTGTGCCGAGCGCGGCATCCACGTCGTCTCGGGCGGTGCGCTCGGCATCGACGGCGCGGCACATCGCGGGGCGCTCGCCGGCCGGGGCACGACCACGGTGGTGCTCGGCACCGGCGTCGACGTCCTCTACCCGCGTCGCCACGCGCCGATGTTCCGCGCGATCGTCGCCGCCGGTGGCGGGTTGGTCAGCATGCTGCCGCCGGGCACCGGCCCGCGCGACCACACGTTCCTCCAGCGCAACAAGCTGATCGCCGCGCTCGCGGACGTCACGATCGTCGTCGAGGCGAGCGTCGCGTCGGGCTCGCTGTCGACCGCGGCGCACGCGCAGAAGCTCGGCACGATCGTCGTGGCGTGGCCCGGCAGCGCCGGCTGCGATCGCTTGCTCGAGACCGGTGCGCACGTCGTCGAGAGCGCCACCGATGTCGACGCCGCGCTCGCCGGTTCGCCGCGGTCGCCGAGCGCGCCCGTGTTCGACGATCCGATCGTCGCGCGGGTCGCCGTCGCGATGGCGAACGGTGCGACGAGCGTCGATGCGATCGCAGCTGCCACCCAGATCCCCGTGCGCGCGATCCTGCGCGCCATCCCGCTGATCCCCGCCAGCGTAGTGAGGAAGTCGTGAGCGCCAAATCCACGAAAGCGAAGAAGTCCAAGGCCAAGCCGAAGGCGAAGGCCAAGGCGAACGCCCAGAGTGTGGTGAAGCCTGTGGTGAAGAGCGGCAAGCCGGCCGCCAAGGCCGTCGCGAAGAAGCCCGCCAAGCCAGGCAAGCCCGCGAAGGACGCGTCGGGCGAGATCGCGATCGTCGCGACCGACAACGTCGAGGTCGACGCCAAGAAGTCGGGCGTCGCCAAGCCCGCCAAGAAGGTGAAGCCCGCGAAGGTGCTCACCCGCGCGCAGCAGCGCAAGCAGAAGGCCAAGGCCGAGGACGCCGAGGCCGAGCTGATGGAGGCGGAGGAGAAGAAGAAGAAGCCCAAGAAGGTGAAGCCGGGCAGCGCGCTCGTCATCGTCGAGTCACCTGCCAAGGCCAAGACGATCGCGAAGTACCTCGGCGCCGGCTACGTCGTGAAGGCGTCGGTCGGTCACATCCGCGATCTGCCGAAGTCCAAGATCGGCGTCGACTTCGAGAACGGCTTCGAGCCCGCGTACGAGATCATCGAGGGCAAGAAGAAGGTGATGCTCGAGATCCGGAAGGCCGCGCGCGAGAACGAGATGGTCTACCTCGCGAGCGATCCGGATCGCGAAGGCGAGGCGATCGCGTGGCACATCTCCGAGGAGATCAAGGATCTCAACACGAACTTCCGTCGCGTGATGATCAACGAGATCACGAAGAAGGGCGTCACCGCCGCCCTCGCGAATCCGCTCGACATCGACATGAACAAGACCAATGCGCAGCAGACGCGGCGCATCCTCGATCGCATCGTCGGCTACGAGATCAGCCCGATCCTGTGGAACAAGGTGCAGCGCGGGCTGTCCGCCGGCCGCGTGCAGTCGCCGGCGGTCCGCATGGTCTGCGAGCGCGAAGAGGAGATCAAAGCGTTCAAGCCCGACGAGTACTGGTCGGTCGACGCGATGTGCACCGGCCCGATCCCGCCGAGCTTCCCGGCGCGCATCTGGCGGTTCCGCGGCGAGAAGGCCGAACCGAAGACCGTCGAGGACGCCCAGGCGATCGCCGCCGAGCTCTCCGCCGGCCCAGGCCAGGTCAGTGCCGTCGACAAGAAGGAGCGCCGCAAGAAGGCGCAGGCGCCGTTCATCACGAGCCGCCTGCAGCAGGATGCCGCGCGCAAGCACCGCTACTCGGCGAAGCGCACGATGGCGCTCGCGCAGCGGCTGTACGAGGGCGTCGAGCTCGGCGCCGAGGGCCCGACCGGCCTCATCACGTACATGCGTACCGACTCGACGCGCGTGTCCGACGACGCGATGACCGCGCTGCGCACGTACATCACCGAGACCTACGGCCCCGAGTTCCTGCCCGAGACGCCGAACACGTACGGCAACAAGGAGCGCGCGCAGGACGCCCACGAGGCGATCCGGCCGACGCTGATGGAGTGGACACCCGAGCGCGTCGACATCGCCCTCGCCGAGCACCCCGAGGGCAACGAGCTCTGCAAGCTGTACCGCCTGATCTGGCAGCGCTTCGTGGCGTCGCAGATGGTCCCCGCGGTCTACGACGCGACCACGATCGACATCGATCGCGGCGAGGCGCAGCTGCGCGCCAACGGCCAGATCATGAAGTTCGCCGGTTACACCAAGGTCTACGAGGTCGCCGAGACCGACGACGCCAAGACCGAGGCGGCCGAGAACTCCGACAAGCTCCTGCCCGAGCTCGCGATCGGCGACGCGATCGCGATCGACGGCATCGACCCGCAGCAGCACTTCACCCAGCCGCCGCCGCGATTCTCCGAAGCCTCGCTCGTCAAGGAGCTCGAGGAGCGCGGCATCGGCCGGCCGTCGACCTACGCGTCGATCATGTCGACCATCGTCGATCGCGGCTACGTCGAGAAGAAGGAGGCGCGGTTCCATCCGACCGAGCTCGGCATCCTGGTCAACGGCCTGCTCGTCGAGAGCTTCCCGGAGATCGTGTCGTCGGACTTCACGGCCAAGATGGAGTCGGATCTCGACAACGTCGAGAGCGGCGAGCGCGACTGGCGCCTCCTGCTCGGCGAGTTCTACACGCCGTTCAAGGACGAGCTCGAGAAGGCGCGCACCGAGATGCGCGACGTCAAGCGCGAGGAGATCGCGACCGAGTGGGTCTGCGACAAGTGCGGCAAGCCGATGGTGATCAAGTGGGGACGCAACGGCAGCTTCCTCGCGTGCCAGGGCTACCCGGAGTGCCGGACCACGCAGGAGGTCGTCAAGAACCTCGACGGCACGTGGGAGAAGGTCCCGGTCCAGACCACCGACGAGATCTGCGAGACCTGCGCCAAGCCGATGACGATCAAGCGCGGCCGGTTCGGGACGTTCCTCGCGTGCACCGGGTACCCCGAGTGCACGACGACCAAGGCGATCTCGCTCGGCGTGAAGTGCCCGCGCCAGGGCTGCGGCGGCTACATCGCCGAGAAGCGGTCGCGGCGCGGCAAGCCGTTCTACGGCTGCTCGAACTGGGCGAAGAAGCAGTGCGACTTCGTGGCGTGGGACAAGCCCGTGCCGCAGCCGTGCCCGATCTGCCAGGCCAAGTTCGTCGTCAAGAAGGAGAACAAGAGCGGGATCACGCTCAAGTGTCTCGAGTGCGACTGGAAGCAGGGCGTCGACGAGGAGTCGGAGATCCCCGCGCCGACCCCGAGCGTCGGCGCGGCGTAGCGACGATCAGCGCGTCGCTTCGATCTTGTTCAGGTTGTCGATCATCATCTGCTTGTCGACCGGGCGGACCTTCGAGGCCTGGATGAGCGCGACGATCTGATCCGGCTTCGCGTTGCGGTCGAGCGCCGCGCGAACCTCGTCCCACACGTGGATGTACGCCTGCGTCGGCGTGCCCATGCCGATCGTGGCCGCCGCCTCGAGCACGTGGCCGATGCCTTTGCGGAACGCCTCGATGTAGTGCTGCTTCTTGTCGCCGAACGCGGTCCGGCGCTCGCCGGGGGTCGTCTCGTGCGCGCTCGTCGGGGTCTTGTCGTCGCCCTGCGCCGACGGGTCGCGCTTGCCCTGACCCTCGCCGCTCTTGACGAACTCCTCGAGCGGGTGGCTGCCGTGATCGGCGAGGGCCGCCTTCCACTCGGGCACCTGCATGATGCTCGTCGCCGGGCCGCGATCGATGACGTACATGAAGCCGGCGGTGAACGCCTGGCCGGCCATCGGGATCACGTCGCCGTCGACCGCGTAGTGCGTCGACTCGACCGGGCGCTGGCCCTTGGCCTCGGCGTCCTTGTTGTGCGCGTCGAGCTTGTCGACCATCGCCTTGGGAATCCCGGGCGACTGGAACGTGACGACGCGGCCGACCTGGCCGGGGAACCGCGATGCGGTCATCTGCGCGAGCGAGCCGCCGAGGCTGTGGCCGGTCACCGTCGGCGGGCCGTAGCTCGCGAGCGACGCCAGCGTCTGCGCGATCAGGCCCTCGTTCGCCGACATCTGGTACGCGCCGACGCCGGCCGGGTTGGTGTCGGCGATGAAGTCGGCGCCGCTCTGCGTGCCGCGGAACGCGAGCACCGGCGTCGCGGTCTTGCCGGGCTGCGGGATGAACGTCGTCATGTCGAGGCCGCCGACCCCGTGGATCACCTTGCCGACCTGGAGGCCCTGCTCGTCGAGGAACTTGCGGTCGGCATCGTCGAGCTCGGCGGCGTTCTTGTACGCGAGGCTGTGCGCGAGGTTCTCGTTGACGACGTCGCCGCGCATCCGCGCGCGATCGGCCTCGCCGAGCGGCGCGTTCTTCAGCTGCTCGGACTTCGGCGCCTCGTCGTGGTGCTTCGTGGCCTCGGCGTCCTTCGGGGTCGTGCCGACCTGTGCGAGCACCTGTGAGACGAAGCTGTTGCCGAGCGTCTGGTGGAGGAGCGTGAGCATGTCGTCGCGCTCGGCCCGATGCTCGCGCATCAACATCACGACGTGATCGACGGCGGCGTTGCCCCCGCGGAGGACGGCCTGAAGGGCCTGGACGCCCGGGCCACTCGGCGCCTTGGCCTTGGTGGCGACCTCGGGTTGCTGCGTGCCGGCGTTCGTCGCGTCGTGCTGGACTTCCACCCGGTCGAGCTTACCGAATGTCCGTCATCGGCGGGGGGAAACCACAGGGCAGGTCCGCCTGCGTGATAACTATGTTTCGTGCGCGCGACCGAACCGATCGACGTCACCGTGGTCGGTGGCGGGATGGCCGGCAGCGAGGCCGCGTGGCAGCTCGCCGAGGCCGGGTTTCACGTCGCGCTCGTCGAGATGAAGCCGTGCGCGATGTCGCCGGCGCACCAGACGCCGCTGCTCGGCGAGCTGGTGTGCAGCAACTCGCTGCGCAGCGATGATCCGATCGCGCCGGCGGGCCTGCTCAAGCAGGAGCTGCGCGCGTGCGGCTCGATGGTGATCGCGTGCGCCGACGCCAACAAGGTGCCGGCCGGGCAGGCGCTCGCGGTCGAGCGCTTCGGGTTCGCGCGTGCGATCACGCAGCGGCTCGCGCTCCACCCGCGCATCCGGATCGAGCGCCGGCGACTCGACGAGCTGCCGGCGACGCCGGTGATCGTCGCGACCGGGCCGCTCACCGAGGGCGCGCTCGGCGAGGTGATCCGCCGGGAGCTCGGGGGCGACAAGATGTACTTCTACGACGCGATCGCGCCGATCGTCGCCGCCGACTCGATCGACTTCGATCACGCGTTTCGCGCGTCGCGCTGGGGCCGCGATGCCGATAGCGATCCGAACGCCGAGGGCGAGCGCGCGGCGGGCGGCGACACCGGCGTCGGCGACTACGTGAACTGCCCGCTCGACAAGCTCCAGTACGAGGCGTTCGTCGAGGCGGTCAATGGCGGCAGGAAGGTCTTGCCGCACGAGTTCGAGGAGCCGCGCTACTTCGAGAGCTGCATGCCGATCGAGGTGATGGCCGAGCGCGGCCCGCAGACGCTACGCTTTGGCCCGATGCGTCCGATCGGGCTGCGCGATCCGCGGACCGGGCATCGCCCGTGGGCGGTCGTCCAGCTGCGGCCGGAGAACAAGTACCTGACGGCGTACAACCTCGTCGGGTTCCAGACCCGGCTCGCGTATCCCGAGCAGCAGCGGATCTTCGCAATGGTGCCGGCGCTCGCCAACGCCGAGTGGCTGCGGTTCGGCTCGATCCATCGCAACACGTACATCGACGCGCCGGCGCGGCTCGGCGCGCGGTTCGAGCTGCGCGATCGCCCGAACATCCGGTTCGCGGGCCTCCTGACCGGCGTCGAGGGCTACATCGAGTCGTGCGCGATGGGGCTCGTCGTCGCGTGGATGCTCGCCGCCGAGCTGCGCGCGCGCACGCTCGTGCCACCGCCGCCGACCACGATGCTCGGCGGGCTGTACGCGCACGTCACGACGCCGCGCGATGCCAAGCACAAGTACGGCCCGACCAACGTGAACTACGGGCTCCTGCCGCCGCTGCCCGACGTCCGGAAGGATCACCGCAAGCATCGGATGGCCGACCGTGCGCGCGAGGATCTCGCGACCTGGTTATCATCGCGCTCGTGAAACGACTCCTCGGCAAGTTCGCGATCGTCACCGGCGGCACGAGCGGCATCGGCGCGGCGTGCGCCGAGGCGCTGGCAGGCGAGGGCGCCGGGGTCGTCGCGACCGGGCGCCGCGGCCCGATCGGCCCGATGTCGAAGCCGGCACCCGGCGAGGTCTCGCACGCGCACCTCGACGTCACCGACGAGGCCGAGGTCGAGGCGCGGTTCGCCGAGCTCGCCGAGCTCGACATCGTCGTGTGCTCGGCCGGCGTCGGCACGTTCGCGCCGATCGCGACCGCGACGACCGCCGATCTGCGCGCGATGCTCGACGTCCACATCGTCGGCACGTTCCTGTGTGCGCGCGCCGCGCTGCGCCGGATGCAGCCGCGCAAGCGGGGCCACCTGATCATCATCGGGAGCCACGTCGCGCACCGCGCGTTCCCCGAGTGCGGCGCGTACACCGCCGCCAAGGCCGGGCAGCTCGGCCTCGTGCGCGTGCTCGCCGAGGAGGCGCGGCCGTACGACATCCGCGTGACCGCGCTGCTGCCGGGCGCGACCGACACGCCGATCTGGGACGACCGCCCCGGGTTCGATCGGACCAAGATGATGCAGCCCGACGACGTCGCGTCGTTCGTCGTCGCGATCCTCGCGCGCCCGAACATCTCGGTCACCGAGGTCACGCTGACGCCCCCGGCCGGCGCGTTATAGCCGCGCGCCGCTCGCGACCGACAATTCGAGGAGCCCGGCGCCGTTGGAATCGTTGAGTGGCGAGATCGCGCCGACGTCGAGCGACAGCGACGCGCGCTCGATCGGCACGACGAGCCCGGCGTCGAGGTACACGCTGAGGCGCGTGTGCGGGACGACGAGCGCGCGCTTTGGAGGCTCGGGCTCGACCTCGCCGAAGTTCGGGCCGGTCCAGGTGTCGCCGAACGCATCGCCGCCGATCAGCGGGACCGCCAGCGCGAGGCCGGCGTTCAGCGTCGGCACCGCGTAGCCGTTCACGTACGCGACGCTCGCGCCGCCGTGCAGCGTGCCGGTCACCATCCCGCTGCGCATGATCGAGAGGCCGGCGCCGTAGGTCAGCGCCGTCCAGTCATGATCGCCCGGCGAGAACCTGCCGTAGCCGCGGATCGCGAGCAGCCCGTGGCGAAACGTCGAGCCGTCGTCGCGCTTGGCCTCGTCGCCGCGGCCGCCGCCGAGCTCGACGCCGAGCGTGGTGTGGTCGGTCTCCTGGTGCTCGGCGCGCACCGCGAGCCCGAACCCACCGCCGAGGGCCTGGCCGGCGACGCCGAACACCAGCATCACGGTCGTGGCCCCGCGCGTCTCGGGTGCGGTCGACACGTGCGACGGGATCATCGGGGGCGGAGGGATCGGCATACACCCGGCGACGATCCCGACGACGAGCAGGCGCATCGCCACATTCTCGCCTCGCGCGACCGGATAGGGAATGCTCCCCAGGCCATGGATTGGGACCCGGCGATCGCGGCGTTCGACAAGTACCTCGCGATCGAGCGCGCGTACTCGGCGAAGACCGTCGAGGTCTACCTGCGCGATGTGATCGCGCTGCGCGCCCACTTGCTCGAGAAGAAGGGGCGCGAGATCGCGCTCGCGAAGATCTCGGCGATCGAGGTCCGCGGCTACCTCGCCGCGCTGTTCGGCGCGAACGGCC
Organism: Haliangiales bacterium; assembly: GCA_038321315.1. GTDB lineage: Bacteria > Myxococcota_A > Polyangia > Haliangiales > Haliangiaceae > JABFXX01. The sequence continues at coordinate 20,585 of JBBQEX010000075.1, forward strand.
CGGCGACGATGAACCGCAAGCTGTCGAGCGTGCGTGCGTTCTGCCGGTTCCTCGTCAAGCGCGGCGTGCTCGAGGGCAATCCGGCGGCCGCGATCCGCGGGCCGAAGAAGCCCAAGCCGCTGCCGCGCGCGCTCGACGTCGACGACGCGTTCGGGCTCGTCGAGGCGCCGCGCACGACCGGCCGGACCTCGGCGCGCGCGCTGTCGCCCGCCGAGGAGGCGCGCCACGCGATCCTGCGGCTGCGCGACGCCGCGATGCTCGAGCTCCTGTACTCGACCGGCCTGCGCGTGTCCGAGGCCTGCGGGCTCGACCTCACCGACATCGATCGCGATCGCTACGGCGTGCCGCTCGTTCTCGTCCGGAAGGGCAAGGGCGGCAAGCAGCGCCAGGTCCCGCTCGGCGGTGCCGCCGATCGTGCGCTGAACCTCTACCTGCCGACGCGCCCGGCGCTCGGCGCGGAGCGGGGCGCCGAAGGGCGCAACAACGCCCTGTTCGTCAACGCCGGTGGCGAGCGCCTGACGCCGCGCTCGGTGCAGCGGCTGGTCAAGCGGTGGGCGATCGCCGGCGGGATCCACGCGCGGGCGACGCCCCACGGACTGCGCCACACGTTCGCGACCCACATGCTCGACGAGGACGTCGATCTCCGATCGATCCAGGAGCTGCTCGGTCACGCGAGCCTGTCGTCGACCCAGATCTATACCAAGGTCTCGCTCGACCACCTGATGAAGGTCTACGACCAGGCGCACCCGCGCGCCGGCGTGCTACCCATCAAGAAGTGACCACCATCTTGTCCGTGCGCCGCCCCGGCGGCAGCGTCGTGATCGCCGGCGACGGCCAGGTCACGCTCGGGAACACCGTCGTGAAGGGCGGGGCGCGCAAGGTGCGCAAGCTCGGCGAGGGGCGCGCGATCGGCGGGTTCGCCGGCTCGGCCGCCGATGGCATCGCGCTGTTCGATCGACTCGATGACAAGCTTCGCGAGAACCGCAGCCCGCTGCGCCGCGCCGCGGTCGAGCTCGCCAAGGAGTGGCGCACCGATCGCGCGCTGCGGAAGCTCGAGGCGATGTTGCTCGTCGCCGATGGCGAGGCCACGTTCATCCTGTCGGGCTCGGGCGACGTGATCGAGCCCGACGATGGCGTCTGCGCGATCGGCTCGGGCGGGCCGTACGCGCTCGCCGCCGCGCGGGCCCTCGTCCGTCACACCGAGATGCCGCCGCGCCAGATCGCCGAGACCGCGATGGCCATCGCCGCCGAGATCTGCATCTACACCAACAGCACGCTGACGATCGAAGAGCTATCCCCATGACCGAGAAGCACAAGCTCGACGGCGAGCTCACGCCGCAGCGGATCGTCGAAGAGCTCGACAAGTACGTCGTCGGCCAGAAGGACGCCAAGCGCGCGGTCGCGGTCGCGCTGCGCAACCGCTGGCGTCGCCAGCAGGTCGAGGGCGATCTGCGCGACGAGATCGCCCCGAAGAACATCATCATGATCGGGCCGACCGGCGTCGGGAAGACCGAGATCGCCCGGCGGCTCGCCAAGCTCGCGCGCGCGCCGTTCCTGAAGGTCGAGGCCAGCAAGTTCACCGAGGTCGGCTACGTCGGCCGCGATGTCGACTCGATCGTGCGCGACCTCGTCGAGGTCTCGGTCAAGCTCGTGCGCGACGAGGAGGCCGAGAAGGTCAAGCCGCGCGCGCGCGCCGCTGCCGAGGAGCGCCTGCTCGATCTGCTCCTGCCGCGCCCGACCCGGAGCTTCACCGATCGCCCGAACGAGACGACGCCGGCACCCGACGCGACCCGCGAGAAGCTGCGCGCGATGCTGAAGGACGGCAAGCTCGACGACAAGGAGGTCGAGCTCGAGCTCGCCGACGAGTCGAACCCGCTGATGACCGTGCTCGGCGGCCAACCCGGCATCGACGAGAACGCGCTGTCCGGCTTGAAGGACATGCTCGGTGGCCTCGGCAAGAAGACCAAGCGCCAGAAGATGCGCGTGCCGCAGGCATGGAACGCGCTGACCGCGCAGGAGACCGACAAGCTGATCGAGTCCGAGGCGACGACCGCCGAGGCGGTGTGGCGCGCCGAGCACGCCGGCATCGTGTTCCTCGACGAGATCGACAAGATCGCGACGCGCTCGGACCGCGGCGGCGTCGACGTCTCGCGCGAGGGCGTGCAGCGCGACCTCCTGCCGATCGTCGAGGGCTCGACGGTCACGACCAAGTACGGCCCGGTGAAGACCGACCACGTGTTGTTCATCGCGGCCGGCGCGTTCCACATGAGCAAGCCAAGCGATCTCATCCCCGAGCTCCAGGGTCGGTTCCCGATCCGCGTCGAGCTCGCGCCGCTCACGGCCGACGACTTCGTCCGCATCCTCACCGAGCCCAAGAACGCGCTGACCCGGCAGTACGCCGCGCTGCTCGCGACCGATCAGATCACGATCGAGTGGACGACCGAGGCGGTCGGCGCGCTTGCCCGGATCGCGGCCGACGTCAACCGCCGCACCAACGACATCGGGGCCCGCCGGCTCCACACCGTGCTCGAGCGCCTGCTCGACGACCTGCTGTTCAACGCGCCCGACATCGGGACCCAGACGATCCCGATCACCGAGAGCTACGTCACGGAGCGGCTCGGGGCGCTGGTGGCTGACGAAGATCTCACGCGGTACATCCTGTAGCTGACGTCTCGAACCAGGCTCGAGTCGAGGAACTGACACGGGCCCCCCAGAACGCGAATCGGGGCGCCTACTTGGTCGGCACACGTCCTGCTGGTCCGACCAGTCATGATGAAGCTCCTCGCCCTCGCGCTCGTGCTGTCGACCTCGGCGTGCGCGATGACCTCGCAGTCCAAGCACATCGGCATCGGCACCGGCGTGGCGATGATCGCGACCGGCGTCCTGGTGTCGGCGGTGGTCGCAGCGCACCACTGCGACGGGCTCGACGCCGAGACCACCACCCTGGCCGATGGCATCGGCTGCTTCGCCCAGGCCAACATGCTCGCCGCGATCGGCGTCGCGATCGCCGGCGGAGGGCTCGCCACCGTGATCGGCTCGGCGTCCGCGCGCGAGCTCCCCGACGCCATCGAGACCGACGCCTCGTCGATCGATCCGACGCTCACCGCGACGCCTTCGGTGGCCATCCATCCGAACCTCGAGGCGCCGACGCCGGCGCTGCGTCAGCTCGCGACCAAGGCGAGCATCGCGGCCCACGTCGGCCACTGCGAGGAGGTCGAGCAGATCGCCGCGCAGGTCCAGGCGATCGACAACACGTATCGCTACGGCGCCTTTCTCTCCACCGGCACGATCGCCGACTGCCTGTGACGGTCGGTGGTAGATCTTCGGGATGACGCAAGCGGAGCTCCTCGCACTCGCCGACCAGGTCTTCGTCAAGAACTACCGCCAGCAGCCGATCGTCCTCGCGCGCGGCAAGGGAAGCGAGGTGTGGGACGTCGCCGGCACGCGCTACCTCGACATGACCGCGGGCATCGCGGTGTGCGGGCTCGGCCACAGCCACCCGGCGTTCACCGCCGCGGTGGCCGAGCAGCTCGGCACGCTCGTCCACGTCTCGAACCTCTACTTCAACGAGCAGCAGATCCTCGCCGCCAAGGCGATCGTCGATCGCTCGTTCGCGACGCGCGTGATGTTCTGCAACTCCGGCGCGGAGGCCAACGAGGGCGCGTTGAAGCTCGCGCGGCGCTACCAGCACGTCGTCGCGAGCTCGCCCGCGCGCAACACGATCATCTCGACGCACGGCAGCTTCCACGGGCGCTCGATCGGCACCGTGTCGATCACCGGCCAGCCCAAGTACCGCGACGGCTTCGGCCCGCTGTTCGGCCCGGTCGAGTTCATCGACTACGGCGACCTCACCGCCGCGACCGCCGCCCTCGCCGGCAAGACCGCGTGCGCGATCATCGTCGAACCGATCCAGGCCGAGGGCGGCATCGTGGTCGCGCCGCCCGGGTACCTCGCCGGGCTCCGCAAGCTGTGCGACGAGACCGGGACGATCCTCATCTTCGACGAGGTCCAGACCGGCGTCGGTCGGACCGGGAAGTGGTTTGGCCACCAGCACGACGACATCGCCCCCGATGTGATGACCCTGGCCAAGGGGCTCGGCGGCGGCGTCCCGATCGGTGCGATCGCGTGTAGCGAGAAAGCCGCGCTCGGGCTCGCGGTCGCCGCGGGTGGTGCCGTGCCGCATGCATCGACGTTCGGTGGCAACCCGCTGGCGGCGGCGGCGGCGAACGCGGTGTTCCAGATCATCGAGCGCGACGGTCTGCTCGCCCGCGTCGTCGAGCGTGGCGACCACCTGGCCGGCAAGCTCGCGGAGCTCGTCGCGGCCGGCCTCGCGACCGACGTGCGGGGGCGTGGGCTCCTCCGCGGGGTCGCCGTGGCGGGTAGCCCGGCGGTGGTCGTCGGCAAGTGTCGGGAGCGCAACCTCCTGGTCTCGGTCGCCGGCGACAAGGTCGTCCGGTTCGCGCCGGCGTACACGGTGGAGGTCGCGCAGCTGGATGAAGCGGTCTCGATCCTGGGTTCTGTGCTCGCTGAATCGATCGGCAAGTAAGGGCGATCACGTCGTGCTAGAGTTCATCGAGTGAGTGTCGTTCCCGCCGAGATCGCGGGTATCGGATCGACCGCACTGAAGCTGCGTGTCGCGACTGGTTTCGATCCGATGAAGTCGGGGGTCGGTCCGGAAGAGTACTTCGTGCTCTCGCGCATCGATGGCAGCCAGACGCTGCGCGAGGTGTTGCTCGCGACCGGCCTGCCACTCGAACGCGCGATCCAGATCGTCCAGCGCCTGCGCGCGATCGGTGCGCTGCTGTTGCCCGGCGAGGCCGCCGCGCCGGCGACCGCGAGCACCCCGACGCCGGTGCGCCCGGCGGTGCCGCAGACGCCGCGCACGTTGACGCCGATGCCGCCGACGCGCCCGTCGACGGCGAACATCGCGATCTCGCGCACGCTGACGCCGATGCGTCGGCCCGCGAGCGGCACCGGGACCGACGAGCCGACCGCGGCCGACCGGATCCTCGACACCACGCTACCGAACCTGACGGCCCAGGAGCGCGCGGTGCTCGCCGAGGTGGTCGAGCTCGACGACGGCGATCGCCGCAAGATCCTCGCGGTCGCCCGCCTCCTCGGCGGCAACGATCCGTACGAGATCCTCGGCGTGCCGCACGGCGCCGACAAGAAGGCCCTCAAGCGTGCCTACTTCCGGCTCAGCAAGGACATCCATCCCGATCGCTACTACGGCAAGAAGCTCGGCTCGTTCGGGCCGCGCCTCGAGATGGTGTTCGAGGCCGTGCGCCGCGCGTACGCCACGCTCACCGAAGGTGGCGCGCGCGCGAGCTCGCAGCATCCAACCGTGCGCGACACGTCGGCGGATCAGCCGCAGACGCCGCAGGAGTATGCCGCCGAGCTCTACGAGCGCGCGTGTGCCCTCGAGGTCGGCGGCGACGCGCTCGAGGCGATGAAGCTGTTCGCCGCCGCGCTGCGTGTCGATCCCCAGCCGCGCTACCTGCGCCGCGCCGCGACCTGCGCGCTCGCCGCCAAGCAGCCGAAGACCGCGCTCGAGTATGCCAAGAAGGCCCAGAGCGATGCGCCCGACGATCCGTCGTCGGCCCGGTTGCTCGCGATGGCGTTTCGCGCGGCCGGCAAGCTGGCCGATGCCGAGGAGGTCCTCGTGATGGCGATGGCCATGAAGAGCGAGAACGACGTGCTCCTGGGCGAGCTTCGCAACGATCTCGCGGAAGTGCGTCGCCTGCTCACGAACGGTTAAGACCGGGGGCTCCGCTACGTAAATGCGGTCCAAACACTAGCGATCATGGGGGAATCGAGGGGACAATAGCCTCGCCATGGCTAGTGACAAGGTGATCGGCATCGACCTCGGCACCACGAACTCGTGCGTGGCGATCGTCGAAGACGGCACGCCGTCGGTGATCCCGAATCGCGGTGGCTACAAGACGACACCCTCGATGGTCGCGATCGCCGAGAACGGCAAGCGCCTGGTCGGCCACATCGCCAAGCGCCAGGCGATCACGAACGCCGAGAACACCGTCTACGCGAGCAAGCGGTTGATCGGTCGCAAGTGGGGCAGCGCCGCGGTGCGCAGCTCGCTCGAGATCATGCCGTACCGGATCGTCGAGGGACCGCACGACGACGTCCGCATCATGTTGCGCGATCAGGTGTTCTCGGTCCCCGAGGTCGCCGCCTACATCCTCCAGGAGATGAAGCTGATCTCCGACGAGTATCTCGGCGAAGAGGTCCAGAAGGCCGTCATCACGGTGCCGGCGTACTTCAACGACGGTCAGCGCCAGGCGACCAAGGACGCCGGGCGCATCGCCGGGCTCGATGTCATCCGCATCATCAACGAGCCGACGGCCGCGGCGCTCGCGTACGGCTTCGGTCGCTCGATCGATCGCAAGGTCGCGGTCTACGATCTCGGTGGCGGCACGTTCGACATCTCGATCCTCGAGATCGGCAACGGCGTGTTCGAGGTGATCTCGACGGCCGGCGACACGTTCCTCGGCGGCGAGGACTTCGATCGCCGGATCATCGACTGGCTCGTGTTCGGCTTCGAGAAGCAGCACGGCATCGATCTCCGCAAGGACAAGATGGCGCTGCAGCGCCTGAAGGACGTCGCCGAGAAGGCGAAGTGCGAGCTGTCGTCGGTCAAGGAGACCGAGATCAACCTGCCGTTCATCATCTCGACCGGCCGCAACGAGGCGTTGCACCTGCAGACGATGCTGACGCGCGACAAGCTCGAGGAGCTGACCTCGGATCTCGTCGATCGCACGGTCGAGATCTGCGCGCGCACCCTCGAAGAAGCCGAGATTCCCAAGACCGCGATCGAGGATGTCATCCTGGTCGGCGGCATGACGCGCATGCCGCGCGTCCAGCAGATGGTCGCCGAGTTCTTCGGCCTCGAGCCGTGCAAAGGCGTCCACCCCGACGAGGTCGTCGCGCTCGGCGCCGCGATCCAGGGCGCCGCGCTCACCGACGAGAAGAGCGACATCCTGCTCCTCGACGTCACGCCGCACTCGCTCGGCATCATGATCGTCGGCGGCTACTTCCACCGCCTGATCGAGCAGAACACGACGGTGCCGACCAGCGAGTCGCACATCTTCACGACGGTCAAGGACAACCAGACCTCCGTGAAGATCCTCGTGCTCCAGGGCGAGAGCGATCGCGCCGAGGAGAACGAGCTGCTCGGCGAGTTCGTGCTGACCGGCCTGCGCCGCGCGCCGCGCAAGGAAGTCGAGATCGACGTGACGTTCCACATCTCCGCCGACGGCATCGTGTCGGTGAAGGCGCGCGATCTCGAGACCTCGCTCGAGCAGTCGATCACGGTGACCGCGACCTCGGGCCTCACCGAGGACGAGATCAAGAAGATGGTCGACGCGAACAAGGACTACATGGTCGAGGTTCGCTCCGGCCAGGAGTTCGAGAAGGCGCGCCACACCGCCGAGAAGGCCCTCGAGGAGATCGAGGGTCTGTTCCCGCAGGTCACCGACGCGATCGCGGGCTCGGACTTCGGGCAGGACGCGGTCAAGAAGGCGCGGGCCGTCGTCGAGCGGACGCGCCAGGCGATCGCCGCGAAGGACATCACGAGCCTGACCGACGCGACCGAGGCACTCAACCGCACGCTGAACATGTTCCGCGGGGTCGTCTCCAAGACGCGTGGATGATCCGGTATGGCGGGTGACATCGATCGGTTGATCGAGGAAGGGCTCGCTCGATACGGTAAGGGAGAGCTCGACGAGGCGCTGGTTGCCTGGGAGCTCGCGCTCCAGATCGATCCAGACAACGCGCAGGCGAGCAGCTACGTCGACTACGTCCGGATGAACTACGAGCTCCTGGTCGACGGGCAGGGTCCGATTGTCGGCAACGACGGCGCGCCGTTCGTCGGCGACGATGACTACCAGGTCGAGATCGAGCCGGGCGAGCTGATCCCGGCGGCGATCGTGATGCCGGTGTACGACTCGGTCGACGAGGGCTGGGCGCTCGATGACGAGGCTCCCGGCGCGCCGGTCGCGTCGCGGACGATCTCCGCGGACCCACCGCAGATCATCCTCGAGCTCGACGCCGAACCACCGCCGGATGGCATCGGCTTCGACGACGCCACCCGCGAGTACTACAAGGGACGGCCGCCGACGCGCGATCTCACGCTGTCGAGCGAGCAGATCAACCCGAGCGACGACGTCAACGAGTTCGCCCACGAGCACCACACGCCCGCGTTCGGCGCGCCGAGCGACGTCCACACGCCGACCGGGTTCGGCCAGCAGCTCACCGGCGTGCGCAAGCGCGACCTCGGCTTCGTGAAACCCGCGGCACCTGCGCCGGCACCGGTCGCAGCCAGTGAGACCAACCAGAAGAGCACGACGATCCCCGGCATGACGCCGATCGCGCCGATCGTGCCGGCACGGCCCAAGCGCGCCTCCGCGGTGCCCGAGCTGAAGATGACGCTGCGGACGCCGGAGATCTTGCACGAGGACGGCGACATCACGATCGATCGCGGCATCCGGAACTCGAACGCGCTCGATCTGCTCGATGAGCTGCCGGCCTCGCCGCCACACAAGCCGCTCGTGATGGACGACATGGCGCGACTCGACCTCGTGTCGTCGCTGCCGACCAAGGCGCGCACGACGTCGTCGATCGAGCGCGCGATCGCGGACGCCGAGCCCGACATCTCGTTCGAGCCGTCCGAGCCCGAGGTCGACCTCGCACCCACCACGCCACTTCCGACGCCGAGCCCGGAACCGGCGGCGGTCGTGCCCACTCCCGCGCCGCCCGTCGTCGTACGCGCGCCCGAGCCGATGCCCGAGCTCATCCCGCCATCGGTCGCGGTGAAGGCGGCGGCGCAGGCGCTCGCGGATCTCGAGGTCGACGAGCCGGATCCCGAGCAGATGTTCGGCTCGGACGTCGAGACCAAGGATCTCCCGGCCGGCGCGATGCGCGAGATCGCGATGGAGCTCGGTGCCGCCGGGCGCGCCGACACCCGCGAGCTGCCGCGTCCCGAGCGGCTGCCGGCGAGCAAGAGCACGCCGCCGGCCAACCTGCTCTCGATGCCGACCCGGGACCTCGGCCTGCGCCCGGTGCGGTTGCCGACCGAGGAGGAATCGACCGCGCAGCTCGAGATCCCGCGGCCGCCGGTCGTGCGCCGGACCGAGCGCGCGCGCCCGACGCAGCCGCCCGAGGTCGCGCCGACCGACCTCATCGACACGACGTCTCAGCTGATCATGCAGGCCGTCGATCGGGACGCGCCGCCCGACGAGCTCCATGACGATCGCACCCGCCGGCGCATCCAGGGGCTGCTCGAGCGCGCCAGCCAGTGGGTGTCGACCGGCGAGCCCGACAAGGCGGTGACCGCGATCGACCTCGCGCTCGCCGAGGACGCGACCAGCCCACTCGCCCAGAAGCTCATCCATCGCAACCAGAACGCGATCATGGGGATCTTCCAGACCTACCTGGGAGACCTCCAGCGCCAGCCGACGCTCGCGCGACCGCTCCACGAGCTCGCGACGGCGCCGATCAGTCCCCGCGCGGCGTTCTTGCTGTCGCGCATCGATGGCATGCTGTCGCTCGACGAGATCCTCGACGTGTCCGGGATGCCTCGCCTCGAAGCCTATCGCTACCTCTGTCAGCTGTTCTTGCGAGGAATCCTCAAGTGAGCCAAGTGAAACGAGTCCTGCTCGCGTACTCCGGTGGCCTCGACACGTCGGTCGCGGTCCGCTGGATCAAAGAGAAGTACGACTGCGAGATCATCTGTTACTGCGCCGACGTCGGCCAGGACGAGGATCTCGAGGCGGCGCGCCAGAAGGCGCTCGCGGTCGGCGCCAAGACCGCGATCGTCGACGATCTGCGGGAGGCGTTCGTGAAGGACTACGTGTTCCCCGCGATCCGCGCCGGCGCGCTGTACGAGGGCACGTACCTGCTCGGCACCGCGCTCGCGCGTCCGTGCATCGCCAAGGGCATGATGGATGCCGCGGCGGCCTCGGGCTCGGACGCGATCTCGCACGGCGCGACCGGCAAGGGGAACGACCAGGTTCGCTTCGAGCTCGCCGCGTACCACTTCCGCCCGGGCATCAAGATCATCGCGCCGTGGCGCGAGTGGGAGTTCAAGGGACGCAAGGAGCTCATCGAGTACACCAAGCTCCACAACATCCCGATCGAGGCGACGGCCGACAAGCCGTACTCGGTCGACCGTAACCTCCTCCACACGAGCTACGAGGGCGGCGTGCTCGAGGATCCGTGGAAAGAGCCCGATCCGCGGATGTTCCAGCGCACGCGCGATCCGCAGGAGGCGCCCGACCTGCCGCGCAACGTCGAGATCGAGCTCGAGAACGGCGATCCGGTCAGCGTCGATGGCGTCCGGATGTCACCGGCGACGCTGCTCGGCTACCTGAACGGGCTCGGTGGCGAGCACGGCATCGGTCGCGTCGATCTCGTCGAGAACCGCTTCGTCGGCATGAAGTCGCGCGGGGTCTACGAGACGCCGGGTGGCACACTGCTGCACGCCGCGCGCGCCGCGGTCGAGTCGATCACGCTCGACCGTGAGGTCCTGCGGCTGCGCCACGACCTCATGCCGCGCTACGCGGCCGCGGTCTACAACGGCTTCTGGTTCTCCCCCGAGCGCGAGACCATGCAGCGCATGGTCGACGACATCGCGAGCGGCGTGACCGGTACGGCGCGGCTCAAGCTGTTCAAGGGGCACGTCACCACGCTCGGTCGCAAGGCACCCAAGAGCCTGTATCGCACAGACATCGTGACGTTCGAGGAAGACTCGGTCTACGACCAGCGCGACGCCAAGGGCTTCATCAAGCTCAACGCGCTGCGCCTGCGCACGCGCTCCGAGCTCGAGAAGGGCTGATCCGTGCGGATGCTGGGCGGGGTGGTGGTGGGTGGTGACGCCATAAGGTTCCCGCAGTGCACGACGATCGACGTGCACGACCGCGCGCTCGAGGTGGTGCACTTCAGCTCGGTCGCGTCGCACTGGGAGGTCGCCGACTGCGAACGCGTGACGGCCGAGATGGTCGCGGCGACGCCGACCGGATGCTCGTGACCGACGACACCGTCGAGCTCGCGCGCGTGATCCGCCGGCGCTGGCGCGTCGGGCTCGCGCTGACCGCGGTGATGATGATCGCGTACTTCGGGTTCATCCTCCTGGTCGCGTTCGGCAAGGACACCGCGGGCACGCTGCTCGCCGACGGTCGGATCAGCGTCGGCATCGTGCTCGGCGCGTGCGTGATCGTCGTCGCGCCGCTGCTCACGATGGTCTACGCGCGGTGGGCGAACCGGCGGCACGATCCGGCGATCGCCGCGCTGCGTGCGAAGTCCGAGGCACCGTGAGCGAGCCGAGCGGCGTCGCGGTCGCATGGTTCCTCGGGTTCGTGCTGGTCACGCTCGGGATCACGTACTGGGCCGCGCGCAAGACGCGCTCGACGCGCGAGTACTTCGCGGCGGGCGGCTCGATCTCGGCGCTGCAGAACGGCTTCGCGCTCGCCGGCGACTACATGTCCGCCGCGAGCTTCCTCGGCATCGCCGGGCTGGTCGCGACGTCGGGCTTCGATGGCCTGATCTACTCGGTCGGCTGGCTGGTCGGCTGGCCGGTGATCACGTTCCTCATCGCCGAGCCGCTGCGCAACCTCGGCAAGTACACGTTCGCCGACGTCGTCGCGTATCGCCTGCGCCAGCGGCCCGTCCGCATCGCCGCGGCCGCGAGCACGCTGACCGTGGTGACGTTCTATCTGATCGCGCAGATGGTCGGCGCCGGCAGCCTGATCAAGCTGATGTTCGGGCTGTCGTACAACGTCGCGCTCGTGATCGTCGGTGGCGTGATGCTGATCTACGTGCTGTTCGGCGGGATGATCGCGACGACCTGGGTCCAGATCATCAAGGCGATCCTCCTCCTGCTCGGCGCCACGCTGCTCGCGGTGCTCGTGCTCGCGAAGTTCGACATGAACCCGCTGACGCTGTTCGCCGCCGCGCGCGACCAGTACGGCGCCGGCGTCATGGCCCCCGGCAAGCTGGTCGCCAACCCGCTCGAGGCGATCTCGCTCGGCATCGCGCTGATGTTCGGCTGCGCCGGGCTGCCGCACATCCTCATGCGGTTCTACACGGTGCCCGACGCGAAGACCGCACGGCGCTCGGTGGCGTACGCGACGTCGCTGATCGGGTTGTTCTATCTCGTCACGTTCATCCTCGGGTTCGGCGCATCGGTGCTGGTCGGTCGCAAGGTGATCACCGCGATCGATCCGGGTGGCAACATGGCCGCGCCGCTGCTCGCCGAGGTGCTCGGGGGGACGGGCTTTCTCGGGTTCATCGCCGCGGTCGCGTTCGCCACGATCCTCGCGGTGGTCGCCGGCTTGACGCTGTCGGGCGCGGCCGCGCTCGCGCACGACCTGTGGGGCCACGTGGTCCGCGACGGCAAGATCGAGGAGGCCGAGCAGCTCAAGGTCGCGCGCGTGGCCACGGTCGGCCTCGCGGTGCTCGCGATCGGCCTCGGCATGCTGTTCCACGGCCAGAACGTCGCGTTCATGGTCGGCCTGGCATTCTCGATCGCGGCGAGCGCGAACTTCCCGGCGCTGCTCCTGTCGATGCTGTGGCGGCGGTTCACGACGCGCGGCGCGGTCGCGAGCATGGTGACCGGCACCGCGAGCTCGCTGATCCTGATCACGCTGTCGCCGACGGTGTGGAAGGATCTGCTCGGCAACGCCGAGGCGATCGTGCCGCTCAAGAACCCGGGCATCATCACGGTGCCGCTCGCCTTCATCGTCGCGATCGTGGTCTCGCTGCTGTCGCCCGAGCCCGACGCGGCCACCGGCTTCGACGCCGCGCAGCGCCGCATGCACCTCGGCCCCGAGGCGTAACGCTACTCGAGCGGATCGATCTGCTCGTGCGACGCGCGCGGCACCGGCCTGGTCTGGTCGAGCACGTAGCGCACGAGCGTCGGCAGGTAGTCGGCGAGCGCCGGGCACCGGATCGGCGAGCCGGCGAGGGCGCGCGCCGTGTTGGTCTGGTCGTAGTGCACGGTGTGATCGAGCAGGTCGACGAACGCGAGCGGCCCGCGCGCGAGGCGGGCAAGGCCCGGCGTGCGGAGGACGGCGCGGGCGAGCGGCCGCGGGATGCTGCCGCGCGGCTGCGCCGTGTTGGCGTGCACGGCAACGCCGTCGAACACCTGGCGCGCGGTGAGCGGCGCCGGATCGACGATGTGGAACGTCTTGCCGGCGGCGTCGGGTGCGCGCGCGACGTGGCACGCGGCGTCGATGACGTAGTCGATCGGCACGAGGTGTAGCGGCGCGTCGCCGCGTCCGAGCAGCGGCAGCCGCACGCTCGACGCGTTGTTCGCGATCAACCCCATCAGGTAGTACGGCCCGTCGAATCGATCGATCTCGCCGGTGGTCGAGTCGCCGACGATCACGCCGGGCCGGATCACGGTGACCGGCATCGAGCGCATCGCGGCGCGCGCGAGCCGCTCGCCCTCGTACTTCGAGCGCTCGAGTGGGTTGTGAAACTTCTGGCCGACCTCGAGCTCGTCCTCGTAGAACCGGCCGTTGCGCTGGCCCGAGACCAGCGCGGTCGACCAGTGCACGACGCGCTCGAGCCGCGTCGCGTCGCGCGCGAGGTCGAAGATCGCGCGGGTGCCCTCGACGTTCACGCGCTTCGCGGTCGCCGCATCGACACCGGCGAACGAGACACCGGCGAGGTGCTCGATCCAGGTGACGTCCTTGCGGAGCGCGCGGTACTCGCCACTCGACAGCCCGAGATCCATGTCGCAGACGTCGCCGACCAGGATCTCGCAGGTCCCGGCACGCGCGGGTAGCGCGGCGATCAGGCGCTGCGCGTCGTCGGCGAACTTGGCCTGCGCGAGCACGAACAGGTTCGCCTCCGGTTCGGCCGCGGCGAGCTTGGCGATCATCCGGCGCGCGGTGAACGCCGGGAACCCGGTGATCAGCGTGGCCGGGCGCGATGGGGCGGTGGTCGCCGTCGCGGCGCGCGGCTTGGGCACGCGGATGGCGCCGAACCGGCGCTCCACCTCGGCGACCACGGTGTCGACCTCGGCCTCGAGCTCGGTGAGGCTGCCGCGGTTCTCGATCACCCAGGTCGCCGCGGCGAGCTTGTCGGCGAGCGGGGCCTGCGCGGCGATCCGCGCGCGTGCGTCGCCGGCCGAGAGCGCGTCGCGCGCCTGGATCCGCGCCTCCTGCACCTCGGGCGTGACCGCGACGACGATCAGCCCGGCCAGGTGCTGGTACGCGCGATTCTCGACCAGCAGCGCGGCCTCGTAGAACACCACGTTGGCGCCGGCGTCGCCCCAGGTCGCGATCGCGTGCGCGCTGGCCTCGGCGATCCGCGGGTGCGTGATGCGCCCGAGGTCGGCGCGCGCCGAGGCGTCGCCGAACGCGATCGCGCCGAGCCGCTTGCGGTCGAGCTTGCCCTCGGTGGTCAGGATCGCGGCGCCGAACCGCGCGACCAGCTCGGCGAGCGCGGGCTTGCCGGGCTCGACGATCTGGCGCGCCAGCTGATCGGCATCGACCACCGCCGCGCCGCGCCCCGCGAGCAGCTTGCCCACGGTGCTCTTGCCCGAGGCGATGCCTCCGGTCAGGCCGATCACGTGCACCACGGTGATCCTCGCGTACCACAACGCGGCGGAGTAGGGTACGGCGCATGCGTGCCTCGGCCGTCCTCGCAATCGCGGTGCTCGCGAGCGCTCCTGCGCACGCCGGCAAGCGCGACTGGACCGGCAGTACCGCGTGCGGCGCGTGTCATCCCAAGGAGCTCGCGGCCTGGCAGGCAACGCCGCATGGAAAGACCGCGGCGCGATGGACCGCCGCGCCCGACCCGCGGTGCCTCGCGTGCCACGGCACCGGCGAGGCCCCCGCGGGTCCGACGCTCGCGCTCGAGGTCGGCTGCGAGAGCTGCCACGGCGCCGGCGCGGCGTATGGCGAGGACGACGTGATGCGCGATCGTCCGCTCGCGCTCGCGCTCGGCATGGTCGACCTGTCGACGCCGAAGCTGCGCGCCGCCGCCTGCTCGCCGTGTCATACGACGCGCATGGGCAAGACGCCGTTCGATCCCACGGCTGCCGTCCACCTGGTGAAACCATGACCGCGCACTTCGTCATCTCGGCCGCCAAGCCCGGCGAGTTTCCGCCCCAGAGCCACCCCGAGATCGCCGTGGTCGGCCGCTCGAACGTCGGCAAGTCGAGCCTCATCAACAAGCTGGTCGGCGTCGACGGCCTCGCGCGCACGTCGCGCACGCCGGGCCGCACGCGGCTGATCAACTGGTTCGCGGTCGAGCCCGATCCGACCAGCAAGAAGAAGCCGTTCTTCCTCGTCGATCTGCCGGGTTACGGGTTCGCGGACGTCGCCGCCAAGGTGCGCGAGCAGTGGCGCCCGACGATCCAGGCGTACCTCGAGTCGCGCACGACGCTCGCCTCGGTGCTGCTGCTCGTCGACATCCGGCGCGGCGTCCAGGACGAGGAGCTCGACTTCATCCCGTGGCTCGCGGCGAAGAACACGCCGGTCGTCGTCGCGCTCACCAAGTGCGACAAGCTCTCGAAGCACCAGCGGTTCCCCGAGGTCGCACGCGCCAAGGCCGCGCTCGGCCAGAAGCGCGATCCGATCTGCGTCTCGACGATCGAGCCGGCGAGCTCGAGCGGGATCATGACGCTGTGGAAGGCCGTCGTCGGCACGTTGCCGTGAAGATCGTCGCGGCGACCGTCGCGCAGCTCGACGCGATCGACGAGATCGAGCGCCACTCGTTCCCCCAGCCGTGGCCGCGCGAGACCTTCGAGAAGGAGCTCGCGAACGAGGTCGCCCGCATCGATGTCGCGCTCGATGACCGCGATCGCGTGCTCGGGTTCAACAACTACTGGCTGGTCGCCCACGAGGTCCACATCCTCGCGATCGCGACCCACCCGGATCGCCGACGTGGCGGCATCGGGCGCGCGCTGCTCGAGCACGCGCTCGCCGCTGGACGGGCCCGCGACTGCATGCTCGCGACGCTCGAGGTCCGCCGCGGCAACCTCCCGGCGATCGCGCTCTACGAGCGCTGCGGCTTCAAGCTCACCCACGTGCGGGCGCGCTACTACCAGGACAACGACGAGGACGCCCTCGTGATGCTCGCCGCCCTGTGAATTAGGGACGGTTTCAGCTCTGGCCC
>JBBQEX010000076.1:0-35301 GCA_038321315.1 Haliangiales bacterium
CGAAGCTGCTTCGAGCGCGCGGCGGCGGTCACGGCTGGTCGTGGCGCCGACGGCGCCCGCCACGTCGCCGGCGGCGGCGCTTGCGCGGCTCGCCGTTGGCGTCGGTCTCGGTCTCGTCGTCGCGGCCTTCCTGCGGCGCGATCACCGGGGCGGCGGTCGGCTCGTGGCCGGCGGCGCGCTCGAGGGTCTCGTAGAGCAGGAGGGCGTCGTCGATCGCCTCGCGGCCGCCGGCGAGCTCGGCCTGGACGCCGCGCTTGCTGGCGATCGCGAGCTTCTTCTGGGCGATCAGCAGGTAGCGCAGGCGCTCGCTGTCGCGCCGGGTGACGTGCAGCTGCAGGATCATCGGGCTCGCGAGGTCGTTGATCGCGGTGTGGAGGTCGCCAGCGCGGGCGTCGTCGGGGACGAACGGCGCGAGCAGGACGCCGAACGCGACCGCGTTGGACGGCTCCTTGCCCTCGGCGACCGCGCGATCGAACGCACCGAGCGCCGACCACGCGAGCCGGCGACGGCGCTCCATCGCGTTGCCGGTCGGGGGCAGGAACGCGAGGTGGACCGGCGCGGCGGACGGCGGGGCGATCGGCTCGTCGGCCCACAGCTGGTGCCACTTGCGCTCCTCGGGATCGAGCTCGATCACCGGGGTGGCCTCGTCGTCGCCGTCGTCGTCGTCGTCGTCGTCGGGATCGTCGATGTCGACGTCTTCGACGACCAGCTCGTCGTCGTCGATCCGCTGGACGGTGGCGCGCGGCGCGGTGGTCGAGATCGGAGGCGGCAGGACGGGCGAGCCGTCGCCCTCGAGCAGGCCGGCGAGGTAGGGCGACAGGACGGCGAGCGCACCGGTCTCGACCAGGAGCTCGAACGAGCGGCGGGCGGCGCCGCCGCGCATCAGCCGGTGGACCTCCTCGAGGAGGCGCGGCGGGGCGCACTTGCTGATCTCGCCGCGCCAGCGCAGCAGGGCGCGGTAGGTCGCCGGCTCGAACCCGAAGTCGAGGCGCGCGGCGAACTTGATCGCTCGCAGCATGCGGACCGGGTCCTCCTGGAACCGGACATCGGGGTCGCCGATCGTCCGCATCAGCTTGAGCTCGAGGTCGGCGAGCCCGCCGACGTGGTCGATGACCTTCTCGGCCTCGACGTCGTAGAACAGGCCGTTGATCGTGAAGTCGCGGCGGAGCGCGTCCTCGGTCTCGCTGCCGAACACGTTGTCGCGGCGGATCAGGAGGTCCTGGTCCTCGTCCTCGCGCGGGTTGGCGCGGAACGTCGCGGTCTCGATGATCTTCGAGCCGAACACGACGTGGACGAGGCGGAATCGGCGGCCGATGATCCGCGAGTTGCGGAACGTCGCCTTGATCTCGTTCGGCGTCGCGCTGGTCGCGACGTCGAAGTCCTTGGGCTTCTTGCCGACGAGCAGGTCGCGGACGCAGCCGCCGACCAGGTAGGCCTTGTGGCCGGCCCGGTTCAGCTTCCGCACCACGCGATCGGCGTCGGGATCGATCGCGGCTCTATCGAGGGACATCGGGCGAAAAAGCCGTACCATGGCCAGGAAATAAGATGCAAGTACGCATACTTATGAAACGACGATGGTATCGTTGGAATCGGTGCTTCAGCGGCGGGATGACCACATGCTCGTCGAGCTGGGCGAGATCCTCCGGATCTCCGATTCGGCCAGCTACACGATGCAGGCGGTCGCGACTGCCCTCGTCGAGCACCTGACGCTGGCGCGCTGCTTCCTCGCCGACGTCGATCCGGCAGGGGCGATCACCAAGGTCGACCGGGGCGTCCCGCGCGACGAGACCGGTGAGCTGCCGGCGGGCGTCCGGGTCGAGCTCGCGACCGCCCGGCTCGCCGTGATGCCGGCGCTGGTCGCGGCGCCGCTCGTCCGCGATCGTGTGACGGTCGCCGTCCTGGTCGCCGCCGGGCTCGCGGGCAGGGAGGGGGATGCCGCCGAGCTCGCGCTCGTCCAGGAGATCGCCGAGCGCACCTGGTTGTGGGTTGAGCGCGAGCGGCTGGTCGGCGAGCTGACCGAGCTCAACGCCGCGCTCGAGCAGCGCGTCGAGCAGCGCACCGAGGATCTGGTCGCCGCGTACGACGAGCTCCAGCGCAACCTCCGCGAGAAGGAGGTGCTGCTCAAGGAGATCCACCATCGCGTGAAGAACAACCTGGGACTCCTCGAGGGACTTGCGCGCGCTCGGATCGATGATCCGGTCGCGCAGGCGCGCGTGCGCTCGATGGCGCTCGTCCACGAGAAGCTCTACCGCGCCAAGGATCTGGCGAGCGTGCGGTTCGCCGACTACGTCCGCGAGCTGATCACGCACACGTGGGAGTCGGTCGGCGCGCACGACCGCGGCATCGATGCCACGGTGGACATCGAGGACGTCGGTCTCGCGATCGATCACGCGATCCCGTGCGGGCTGATCGTGAACGAGCTCGTGACCAACTCGCTCAAGCACGCGTTTCCCGACGGGCGACGCGGCACGATCCGGATCGCGTTGACGCTCGACCGCGGTCGCGCGACCCTGATCGTCGCCGACGACGGCGTCGGCATTCCACCCGAGCTCGATCCGCTCGCGTCGCGATCGTTCGGCCTCGAGCTCGTGATGACCTTTGCAGAGCAGCTCGGGGCCGAGGTCCAGGTAGGGCGGGAGAGGGGCGCGGAATTCACGTTCCGGTTCGCCACGCCAAGTTGAGGGAAGCCCACATCGACACCCGACACGGCGAGATCCTCATCATCGATGACGAACCGGTGATCCGTCGGATCATGGGGCGCGTGCTCGCGGGCGAGGCCGCCGTGGTGATCCCCGAGACCGCCGAGGAGGCCCTCGCGATGATCCGTGACGGTCGTCGGTTCGACGCGATCGTGTGCGACATGATGATGCCCGACCTCACGGGCATCGAGCTCCACGAGCAGATCGCCGCGCTCGACCCCGATCAGGCGCGCCGCATCGTGTTCGTCAGCGGCGGGACGTTCGATCCGCACGCGACGGGCTTCCTGGCGTCGATCGACAACCCGCAGCTCGAGAAGCCGTTCCGACCCGACGAGCTCCGCATGTTGGTCGGCAACATCATCGCGTCGCTCGGCCACGTCGCGCGATGAGTCAGCGCGAGCGCAGCCAGATCTTGCCCCACGGGTCGAACGCCGACGGCGTGTTCGGCTCGAGGTGGAGGGCGTCCTTGCCGATCAGCGGCTCGTAGCCGCGCGCGACGACCATGACGGTGTACGTGCCGGGGATCGGGACGCGCTGCTTGAGGATGACCTCGCCGGCGCTGTTCGACTTGCCCCACGCGAGCACGAGATCGTCGCGGCGGTTGACGTCGTAGTCGACGCCGGGCCGCAGCACGGTGACCAGCGCGTCGGCGATCGGGGCCTCGTTGGCCGCGTCGACGATCCGGGTCTGCAGCCAGCTGCCGGCCGCGGCGGGCGCCTCGATCGCCGACGGGGTCAGGTCGACCTCGGTGTGACCCTCGCGCGGTACCCAGCCGGCCGCGGCGATCGCGAGCAGGTCGCTCGCGGACGACAGCGGGCGGGCGAGGCCGGTCTTCTCGATCTGGACGACGAGCTTGCCGTCCGACGCGGTGTGCGAGCGATACGCCGAGGCGATGCCGATCAGGTGGCCGCTGTCATCGACGATCGGGCCGCCGGAGTTGCCGTTCGAGACCCGCGTGGTGAGCGCGAAGTAGTCGCGACCCGGCGTGTTGTCGACGCCGGACCACCCGGTGACGTTGCCGGTCGCGAGCGTCAGCCCACCGAAGCCGACGTCGGGATAGCCGAGCACCCAGATGTGCTGGCCGACCTTGATGTCGTTGGAGTGGCCCTCGGGCAGCGTCGCCCAGACGCCGGGCCCGCTCTGCGGGCTCCACGACCGCCCGTCGAGATCGAGGTCGCACTTGATGAGCGCGAGATCGACCTCGCGCTGCAGCTTGCTGCGACTCGGGCGGCCCGCGCAGATCAGCTGCGGCGCGTGATCGCGCTGCGCGAACCGGCCGATCACGAACACGTCGTGGAGCCGGGTGTCGTGATCGTTGAGCACGTGAAAGTTGGTCAGTACCGAGCCGTCCCCACCGACGATCACGCCCGAGCCGCCGCCGCTCGCCACCAGGCGGCCGTCGACCAGGTCGGCGACCACGATCAGCACGGTCGAGTCGAACGCGCGCTCGACGGCGCTCGGATACGTCATGCGGGACAGCGGGTTGCTCTGCGACGCGAACTGCCGCCCGGTCGGCGACTCGATGCGCAGCGACGGCGCGAGCACCTCCTCCATCCGCTCGAGCTCGGCCGGCGAGCCGGTCAGCGTCACGACGTAGTGAAGCACGAGCGTCTTGTCGCCGGCCTTGTCCTTGTCGGTCGCCGCCGGCGTGTACTTGCCCTCGGCGGCGTACTCGATCGCGCGCTCGATCCGCGGGACGTCGCCCTTCTGCGGCGTGTTCGCGAACCGATACTCGGTGCGCAGCCAGTCGACGCCAGCGATGCTGGCGACCGTGCTCGAGTCGAGCATGTAGAGCTCGCCCCACCGCGTGCGGCGCTCGAGATCGAGGGCGCTGACCGCGTTGCCGCGCTGCGGGGCCTGCTCGATCAGCACCTCGGTGCGCGCGGTCGGCTCGATCGAGGACGTGAGCTCGACGTGATAGTAGTTCTCGTCCTTGCCCGCGGCCGGCGGGTTGAGGTCGCGCATGATCCGCGGCGGCGATGCCGGGATCGACTCGGGCGGCAGCCACGCCGTCGAGCGCTCGAACGTCAGGCCGAACTTCTCGAACGCCACGGTCGGCGGGGTCACCAGCTGCCGGTGGATCCGCCCGGCGACGATGATCATCACGAACGCGAGCACGAGCACGAGGATGTCGTGGCGATCGTAGTGCCCGCGAAGCTCGGCGAGATCGGTCTGCGCGCGGCGGCGCAGCCGGTTGATCGCGGCGGCCGCGACCTGCACCGGATCGAACTCCTCGTCGGAGTCGTCCTTGGGAGCCTCGGCGGCGGCCTCGGCCGCGGCGTGCGCGGCGATCACCGCGCCGGTCGGCGTGTTGATGTCGACGTGCTCGCTGACGATCCGCGCGGCCTCGAGCGCGGCGGCCTCGGGCGCGGTCATCGGCGCCGACGCGTCGGCATCGCCGAGCACGGGCAGCGGCGCGGCCGGCTCGGAGCGTGCACGGGGCAATCTGACCGGTGGAGGCAGCGGGAGCGAGATCAGCCCCGGGATCGGGGTGACCGCGACCGGGGTGTCCTGCGAGTCGTCCGCGATCGCCGGCGAGGGCGCGGGCAGCGGGGTCTCGTCGTCGCGGTCGTCGTCGTCGGGTGGGGTCACTTGTCACCCTCCTTGCGGAACGGCGATCGCGCGAGCAGGTGCTGCGAGCCGAACCAGATCGCGACGAACACGAGCGACGCGCAGCTCGCGGCGTACAGCACGCCGCGCCACGGGTGCTGGGTCAGCCCCGACTGCTCGATCCAGTTCTCGACGACAGCGAACCCACCATTGAGCATCGCGGCGCCGACCAGGCCGAACATGAGCAGCAGGCCGCGCACGAACGCGCTGCGCCGCGAGAACTTCGCGCGCCCCATCACGTAGCCGAGCGCGCCCGCGAACGAGGCGTGGGCGAGCGTGGTGACGACCGCCTGCGCGGCGCCGGTCGACAGGTAGACCTGGTGGCCCTGGCCCGACAGCCGGTGATAGTTGATCCACACCGCGAACCCGGTGCCGCACGCCATCATGTAGACGATGCCGTCCATCGGCTCGTCGAACTCGCGCGACATGTAGATCGAGTAGCGGACCGCCGCGTACTTGCACATCTCCTGGGTCAGCCCGACGATGAACACGGCCTCGAGCACGCGATCGAGCGAGAACGGTGAGATCCCGGGCAGCTCGAGGGCGACCGACGGCGCGGCCTGCCACATCACGAAGTCGGCGAGCGGCGCGGCGACCAGCGCCCCGAGCACGCAGACCCCGATCACCAGCTGCTTGGGCTCCGGCTCGTGACGGTCCATCAGGTAGAAGAAGCCGAGCCAGAACAGGGCGGGGACCCCCGAGAGCACGCCGGCCAGGACCGGCCCGAGGTGGACCGCGTCGAGCCCGCCGATCAGCTCGACGAGCCAGGCGACGAGCACGAAGCCCACCAGGCCCGCGATCAGCAAGAACTTGGTGCCAATCAGCAGGCGTGCTCGTCGGATCGACCACCGCGGCCTGCGCATCCCGAAATCATATGCTGCCTGGCATTGGCGCGCGAACAGCTGGCCTCTTACTATCCACCCCACCGTATCCATGGCGAAAAAGACCGCTCTCGACGGGCAGTTGCTGACGATTCAAGAGTTGGCGATCTACCTCCACCTCGATGAACCGACGGTTGGCAAGCTGGTCTCGGCTGGCAAGCTGCCCGCGCTCCAGGTCGATCGACAGTGGCGGTTCCACCGCGCCCAGATCGACGAGTGGATCGAGCAGCAGCTCGTAGGCGACGACGAGAGCTTCGCCGACATCCCCGACGGCATGAAGCTGCCGCTCGAGGATCTGCTGCCCGACCACGCCATCATCACGGACCTCAAGTCCAAGACCCAGATGGGCGTGATCGAGGAGCTCGCCGCCCGCGCCTACACCAACCAGTGGCTGATCGACAAGCCGTGGTTCGTCGGGGCCGTCGTCGAGCGCGAGACCCTGTCGTCGACCGCGATGGAGGGGGGCGTGGCCTTCCTGCACACCCGCGCCAAGGACAAGGGCAAGATCGGCCGGCCGTTCATCATCGTCGGGCGGTCGTGGAGCGGCATCGACTTCGGGGCGCCCGACGGCGCACCGACCTTCCTGTTCTTCCTGCTCGGCCTCAAGTACGACCGGCTCCACCTGCCGATCCTCGGCCGGCTGGCACGCGCGCTCCGCAACCCGGCGAACATCGCCCGGCTGCGGTCGTTCAGCTCGCCGGATCAGATGCGGGCGATGATGCTCAAGGAAGACGCCAACGCGCGCGCCGGGCTCACGATCGACCACCACCCGGTGGCGACGCCGTTCAAGCCCAAGCTCGACCGCCAGCTCCGGCTCCGTGCGATCCGTCGCATGCAGACGCAGAAGGCGGCCGACGCGGCTCCCAAGCCCGAGCCCAAAAAACGCCGCGCGCCGAAGAAGAAGTGAGGGCGGCGCTCTCACGACGCGAGCAGCTCGCGTCATTCAAATGACCTGGTAAGATCGAGGCATGGGGCGCACCGCCCTGTACCTCGATCCCGTTCCGTTCCGACGCGCCGAGATCCAGCTCGATCCCGACGCGGTCGTCGTCGACATGCCGGATGGGCGCCGCCGGCGCTACCAGCTCGACGGCTGCACCCCGGTCGCGCTCGACGGCTTCGTCGCCCAGGACGTCGACGACTCGACGCGCGTCCACAACCGCACCCGGATCCAGCGCCGGTTCGTCCGCATGCTGGTGCTCGAGCGGGGCGATCTGCGCCACGTCCTCATCACTCCGCCCGAGCAGGGCGCGGTCGCGCCCAACGTCGTGCGCGTCCCGGAGGCGCCGAGCGAGGCCGCGATCATCGACGTGCGCGCGTGGGACGCGGTGTCCGACTGGGTGCTCGGCGGCGGCCGGCTCGGGGCGTTCGCGATCGCCGATCTCGCGCGGCTCGTGCAGGTCGCGTCCTCGTCGTTCGCGATCGTGATCGGCCAGGCCGCCGCCCATCGCGCGCTCGAGCTCACGTGGATCGCGATCAGCCCGCTGCGCGGTGGCGCGCTCGACATCCCGACGAGCCTGGCGCCGCTCGTCGAGGCCGCCCGGCAGTCGCCGCGCGCGGCGGAGGCGCTGGTGGCGGCGCTCGCATACGTCGCGGGCGCGAAGCGTCCTCGGCATCGCTAGCGGGGCGCGCATGGTGGTAGTTTCCCCCGCATGAAGCGAGCCGCGATCGCGCTGCTCTTCGTCGGATGCAGCAGCTATGACGTCTCGCGCTCGCTCGGCGCGCGCTGCGAGCGCGACACCCAGTGCGACGAGCGCTGCCTGTCGACCGGGCCGTGGCCCGACGGGTTCTGCACGACGTCGTGCGACACCGATCGCGACTGCCCGACCGGCAGCGCGTGCATCGCGGAGGAGGGCGGCGTGTGCGCGTTCACGTGCGGCGCCGATCCCGGGTGCACGTTCCTCGGCAGCGCGTACGGCTGCAAGGCGATGGACGATCAGGGCAGCAGCGGGACCCAGGTGATGGTGTGTCGCGGTACCTGATCCTCGCCGGCGTGCTCGCGGCCGCGCCGGCGCACGCCGACGCGCCCACGCAAGGCATCGGCGCCGAGCTCGGGATCGCGAGCGGCAGCCACCTCACGCCGGGAGGCCTGCGGGTCGCGGGTCACTACACGTATCAGCTGAGCGGGACCGACTGGTTCGATGGCTCGGCGAGCGTCACGTTCGGCGGCGGCACGGCGCGCTGCTTCCTCGATCGCGACGGCAGCTACGTGTGCGACCACGGCCTGCTCGACGGCAAGGGCGGCGAGCTGGTCGCCGCGGTGCGCCGGATGTTCGATGCCCAGGGTGAGTTCCGGCCGTACGCGCGCGTCGGCGTCGGCCTCGGGGTCGCGCGGTTCTCCGACGACGACGTCACCGGCCTCGTGCTCGCGCTGCACGGCGGCGGCGGCGTGCGGGCCACGGTCTCCGACGGCCTCGCGATCGTGATCGACGCCGAGCTGGTCGCGGGGCTCGGCGCCTTCGGGCACTCGATCGGCGTCGCGCCGCAGCTCGGGCTCGCGATCATGGCCGGCGTCGAGTTCGCGCTGGAATGAGACTCGAAGCGCTGCTGCTCGCGCTCGCGGCGTGCGGATCGTCGACGCCGGCCGCACCACCGCCACCGACCACCGGCACGCTCGTCGTCCACGTCACCAGCGGCGGCAAGCCGATCCCGGCGCGCATCGCGATCGCCGATGCGTCCGGCGCGCCGGTCCATCGCGGCACGCTCGATCTCTACAACCAGCGTCAGGGCGCCGGGGCGTGCGTGATCCTGCCGGGCGTGTTGCTGACGTGGAGCGGGCTCGTGCTCGCGTTCGGCGACGGCACGATCCCGGTGAACGCCACGCCATGCGCGCTCGCGCCCGGCCGCTACACGCTGACCGCGTGGCACGGCATCGAGTACGAGACCGCGACCGCGACGGTCGATCTGCCGCGCGCCGCGCCGGTCACGTTCGAGCTCGCGCGCGCGATCACGCCGACCGGCACGCTCGCCGCCGACCTCCACGTCCACGGGCTGCCGTCGAACGACTCGACGATGCCCGACGCGCAGCGGGTCAGCGCGCAGCTCGCGTCGGGGCTCCAGGTGATCGGCTTCTCGAACCACAACTTCGATGCCGACCTCAACGGCGCGATCGCCGCGCTCCACCTGCAGGCGCAGATCGTCTCGATCCCATCGTCCGAGCTGACCAGCGACTGGCTGCACGCCGGCACGTATCCGGTGCCGGTCGTGCCGGGTGCGCCGAACGGTGGCGGTCCCGATCCGGCGACCCTGGTCGGCGCCGAGGCACCCGCGATGTTCGCGATCGCGCACGCGATGTCGACGCATCCAATCGTGCAGGTCAACCACCCGCGGTTCCGCTACGGCGCGCTGTTCGACATCAGCGGCTGGGACGGCGTCGCGTGGCCACCGCCGTTCCCGCTCGAGTTCGACGCGGTCGAGACGATCGGCGGCTTCACCGCGGCGAACACGCCCGAGGATCGCCGGATCGACGACAGCGTCCGCGATCTCTACACGATGACCGACCACGGCAAGCTGGTCGCCGCGATGGGCAACAGCGACGCCCACGACTTCACCTGGATCTTCGACGGTACCGCGCGCACCTACGTCTACGTGCCGGCGCCTCGCACCCAGCCGTTCGATCAGATCGCGTTCGTCGCCGCGATCCGCGCGCACCACACCGAGGCGACGACGTGCCCGTTCCTCGACGTCACCCCGCGGCCGGGCGACCACGTCGCGGCGCGAGCCGGCAAGGTCGACCTCCACGTCGCGCTCGCGCAGGCCGGGTTCTGCCACGCGACGCGGATCAAGATCACGGTCGGCAACAAGCTCGTCCTCGCGATCTCGGTGACCGGCAAGACCGCCGACTACCGCGCGACGATCGATGTCGGCACCGCCGACACCTGGATCGGGGTGACCGCCGATGGCGACGACGCGCTGCCGCTGACGCAGACCGGAACCTACCAGCGCGATGAATGGAAGAAGCCGGGCGTGACGCCGTACGCGGTGATCAGCCCGATCCTGGTCGATGCCGACGGGGATGGTCGCTGGAAGCGCGGCGACGCCGATCTAGTTCTCAAATGACGTCACTTCTCGACGCCCTTCGGGAGTAGCAGCCAGAACTTGCCGGGCCCGCCCATCCGACCGCCGAGGTCGGAGGCGATCGCGTCGTCGCCCCAGTAGACGTCGCCGCGAACCGCGCCGTTGATCCCGCCGCCCGTGTCCTGCGCGATCAAGAGGTGATGCCAGGGCGACGCGCCGGGCACGCCGGGCCTCGGCGCGTTGGTCTCGACCCAGATCGGCGTCGAGTGCGCGATCAGCGAGCGATCGACGGCGAGCGAGCGCTGAGCGGTCAGGATCACGCCCTGCGAGCCGACCGCGCCGGGCAGCTTGCTCTCGCCGAAGAACACGTACGACGCGCTCTGATCGACGACCTCGTCGAACCGCTTCGGGTTGTCGTCGAACCACTTGTGGATGCCCTGCATCGTGCCCTGGCCGGGATGGGTGAACGCGCCGATCTCCTTGAGCACGCCGCCGACGCCCTTGTACGAGCGACCGTTCTTGCCCGCGAACTCGAGCCACACGACCGAGCCATCATCGAGCGTCGCCTTCGCGCTGCCCTCGATGTGCGCGAACAGCAGGTCGGTCGGATCGTCGACGAACATGATCTCGAGCTTGCGACCGTCGATCGCGCCCTTGCGGATCTCGGCGCGCGTGAACATCGGCACGAGGTCGCCCTTGTCGTCGACCCGCCCCCAGATCCGCTTGCCGTGCGCGTCGCCGATGAACTTGCCGAGGTCGACCATCACGAGCTCGCTCGGTCGCGCGTACACCGGGTACTTGAACTTGTCGTGCTTGGTGCGCGAGCCGTGGAGCTCCTGCACGTAGTAGCCGGTCATCTTGCCGCCGACGCCGGCCTTGCCAGCCGCGATCCACGGCACGAACTCGGCCTCGAAGAACGTCCGCGCGGCGTCGTTGTCACCGGCGGTGACCTTGGCGGCGGCGGCGCACGCCTGACGCCACTGGCTCGCGCGGCCGCCGTGGCCATCGACCCCGATCGGCGCGCTGTCGGCGAGCTTGGCGAGCTGCTCGCACGATCGCAGCAGCGACGGCACCGCCTCGGCGAGCGCGTCCTCCTTCCACGCCGGCAGGTCGGCGTACCGGGTCTTCGCGAGCGACAGCTGATCCTTGGTCGTCGCCGCGGCGTTGCCCTCGACGTCGATCGGCACGCACCCGGGCTCGAGCGCGATCGGCGCCACATCGACCGGCACTCCGGCATCGGCGGGGGCATCGCGCGGCGTCGCGGCGTCGGTGAACATCGGCTCGCCGCGCGGCGCGGTCGAGCGCTCCTCGAGGACGCGCGACGGATCCTTGGCATCGGTGCCGTGACACGCCGCCGCCAGAACGATCAGCCAGGCAACCCTGAACATGGGTAACCATGACAACGCACGGTCACCGACACAAATTCTTACTGCGGCGTCGGCCGATCGAGCCAGACCAGGAGCGCGAGGATCGCGCCGACGATCAGCTGCTGGCTCGAGCCGAAGCAGTGGCGCGATCGCTCTGCGGCGTCGCCGTAGTAGGCGGCGGCGGTACCGACGAGCCCACCGACGACGAGGGCGGTCGCGAGCTTCATGCGGGCATCGCGCCGACCCCACACGAGCCAGATCGGCGCGGCGAGCACGAGCGCGAGCACGATCCAGCGGTTCGTGGTCAGCCGGCGCAACACGTCGCCATCGCTCGCCACCCACCCGAGCGGCATGCTCGCGGTGTGGTGCGCCGCGAGCACCGCGACCCAATCGGTGGCGAGCTCGACCGCGCGATCGATCGGGTGGCGCACGAGCCAGCGGAGGTAGGTGGAGGTCCCGTTTGCGAGGAACCAGGTCTGCGATTCGGGGTCGGCCGCGCGCTGGACGAACTTGTCGGGATCGATGAAGCGCCGCATCGCGTCGATCGGCGCGCCGCGCTCGGCGAGCCACGCCGGGTCGTCGGGCAGCACGCGGCCGAGCAGGTTGTCGATCATCGGATATGCGCTGCGCGAGGTCAGCGCGGGGTTCCAGCTCGCCTGGTACGGCAACGGACGCGGCACGCGCGTCGCCCACAGCGTCACGATGGCGGCGATGCAGCCGATCGTGGCGAGCGCGATCGCGCCGCGCCACCAGCGCCGCCACACGATCGCGGCGGTCGCGACCCCGACGAGCACGGTGATCGCGTTGGTGTCGCGGGTGAAGATCCAGGCGAGCCCGACGACGCCGGTCGCGATCGCGACGGTGCGCCGCGGTCGGGTGACGAGTGCGAGACCACCCGCGATCACGAGCGCGAGCAGCGAGTCACCGATCGACTCGGACAGGAGGGCTCCGGTCCAGCCGACCCGCGGCGCGGCGAGCAGGATCGCGATCGTCACGAGCCCGGCGAACGCGCGCAGCCACCAGCGGCGCAGCGCGAGGCCGAGCGCGAAGCCGAAGCAGGTCCAGGCGACCAGCGCGATCGAGATCTGGATGGCGCGCAGCGTCGCCGGGTCGCTGCTCGCGCGATAGATCAGCGGGACGATCGGCGGCTTGGCGTAGAACAGGTGATCGACGCCGAGCGGCTGGCGGGCGATCTCGAGATACGCCTCGGTATCGAAGTAGATCCGCGCGGTCTGCGCGCCGGCGAGGCGCGTGAACTCCGCGTAGGCGAACATCGCCGCGAGGGCGATGACGACGCCGATCGCTAGCTGACGCCGCACATGCGGAGGCTACTACTGGATGACGATCGGACGCTTGAACACTTCGACCCAGTTCTCGTCGGTCGGCTGGTCGATGACCCAGCTCGACATGATGAGATCGGTGCCGGACACCGCACCCGACGCGAAGAAGCCGTACGCGCCCGGCCACGGATCGGTGTGGCCGGCGATCGAGATGTGCGTCCAGGTCCCGTCGGTCTGGCGCGACGCGAGCAGGAGCTCCTGGGTCGTCGCGTCCTGATAGATCGCCATCGGCTGCGAGCCACCACCTGGGAAGATCAGGCCGGCGTCGTCGCCGACGAAGTCGAACGTCGGCTTCGGCAGACCGTCGGGCGACTGGCCGACGATGCGGTAGCCGTCGTCGATCAGCTCGGACTTCGCGCCGGCCGCGTCGGTGATGTACTTGAAGTCGTCGTGCGTCGCGTTGACGTAGGCGACGGACACCACGCCATTCGCGTCGACCGCGACCGACGGCGACCAGCCGGCGTCGATGCCGTTGGAGCCGTCGAGCAACACCGGCGGATCGAACTCGCCGGTCGCCGCGTTGAGCTTCGCCATCTTGAGGTCGCCGTTCGCACGGTCGTAGTAGACGACGACCGGCGCGTTGTCGGGCAGGCGCGCCGAGTCGATGAACAGGCCGAGGCCACCGGGCAGCGGATAGATGTCCGGGCTGGCCGGATCGACCACCGGCAGCGGCGCGGAGTCGACCGTCCACTGGGTCCAATCGGCGGCGGATGCCGGCGTCGGGGTCGACGCGGCGACGAAGCGAACCTCGGCGTGCTCGCCGGTCGCGTCGGTGACGTGCGCCAGATAGGCGATGCCGGGGTGGCCGTTGTCGGCGCGCAGCGTGAGCGACGTGTACATGCCGCTCTTGGTCGCGAGGCCGTCGATCGAGCCGCCGGCATCGACGACGTGCTTGTCCCACACGTCGCCGTGCTTGGCCGCGAACATCAGCGCGTGGTTATCGCGATCGAAGTAGCTGACCATCGGCGTGCCATCGGAGCCGACGACGATGCTGGTGTACATGCCGACGTCGGGACCGGCGTCGGTGATGCCGCCGCGGATCGAGGACATGTCGACGCTCGGCGCCACGTCGGGCACGCCGTCGACCCACTCCCAGCTCTCGTCGGGGATGCGGCCGGCATCGTTGACGTGCGCGACGACGAGGTCGCCGAACGTCTGCGAGTACGCCGACACCCACGCCGTCCCATCGGGCGCCGCGGCGATGTCGGAGTACGGCCCGGTGCGGCCGGCGGTCAGGATGCAGCTGCACATGTTGTTCATGCAGAGGCCCTGCTGACCGAACGGACAGAAGCCATCGCAGTCGCTGTTCACTTCGCAGACCGTGTCGCTCGCCTTGTTGCACGAGCAACCCGGCTGCATCGACACCGCGACCGACGCGCCGAGCCACAGCCCGCCGACGACGACGAACCGCGGGATCCGCGGGATGCGGATCCGGCGACGGCCGCGCAGCATCAGCACGCCACCGACGAGCACGACGAGCAGCACGCCGCCGCTGGTCGGCCGGGTCGACTCGCAGCCGCAGCCCGCCTGGCCCGGGGCGCCGTGGAACGGCGCGATCAGGACCTCGGCCGTGTTGCCGCTCGGGTCGCGGGCGAGCACGACGATCTCGCCGTTGATCGCGATCTTCTCGGCCTCGTCGCGGGCGATCGACGCGTGGCCGCCGAACTTCCAGCTCGTCACGGTCGACGAGTCGGTGCCCGGTGCGACGAACGCGTACTCGATGTCGTCGGCCTTCGCGACGATGTCGGTGAGCTCGATCGTCACGGTGTCGTCGCCGACCACGAGCTTGTCGGTGTGGACGCGCGGCGCGACCGAGTCGAGCACGATCGGCAGCTCGGTGATCGCGCTGGTCGTGCGGTAGTCACCGACGACGCGCGACTTGAGGCCGAGCGTGTACTTGCCCTGCCAGGCGAACGCGCGGTCGGACAGCGACAGCGTGTCGTTGATGTTCGACTGCGCGTACGGGTGCCACAGTCCACCATCGAAGTTCCAGCTCCACTCGAGCGTGCGGCCGAGGGCATCGCGCGCCGGCGCGGCGACCGTGATGACCGGCAGCCTGCCGGTCGCGCTCTTGCGAAGCGCGCCGCGGATCAGCTCGACCTCGGGAACGTCGACGCGCTGCAGCTTCGGCACCGCGGTGCTGATCGGCTGCGTCGGTCGGATCGTCTTGTCCATCGCGGTGACCGCGTCCTGCATCATGGGCTCGGTCTGGCCGAGCGCGCGGAGCGGTGCGGAGGAGCCGAGCGTCGCGTACAGCGCGAGGAAGTCGTCCTGGCTGGTCGTGACGTGCGCGATCGAGAGGTTGTTGAGCGACAGGCCGGCGAACGACGGCACGGCGATCTGTGGCAACGCGCCGAGCTGCGAGGTCAGCAGGTCGAACACGGTCGGCAGCACGAGCTCGAGATCGTGTGGATCTTCGCGGACGAACTGGCTGTTCAGCACGTTGACGTGCACGTTCGACGACGACAGCCCGGTCAGGATCGGCTGGATCTTCGCCGGCATGCCCGGCTGCTGCTCGAACGTCAGGTTGATGCCGAGGTTCATCGACAGGTCCATCGTGAACGCGCGCGTGTAGCGCTCGAACAGGAATGCGTAGACGTCGACCTCGAGGTGCGGGATCGAGATCTGGAGCGCCGGCGACGCGTCGGTGTTGTCACCGATCGTGAAGTCGAGCGCCTGCTGCGGCCGGGTGACGAGCAGCAGCGGATCCTTGCCGTCGTCGGAGCCGAGCTCCGACAGCGACGGGACGAGCAGGCCGATCGTGCCGACGTTGAGCTGCTTGACGAGGCTGGTGCCGACGCCGAGGCACATCCCACCGGACGTCACCATGTGATGACCGAACAGATCGAGCGTGGTCTCCGAGATGCCCATCGCGAGATCCGCGTCGGGCTCCGGCATGCCGCGGAACGCGTCGGCGGGGAGCAGCGAGAACGTCGCGCGCGAGCTCAGCGGCAGGTTCGCGGGCGGCGCGCCGAAGTTCGGGGCCGGCAGCGGCGGGACGCAGAGGCTCGGCTCGCTGTCGAGGTCGGGCGTACGCGTCGTCGGATCTTCATCGGAGTTGATGCCGGTGATCACGCCGAGCGACATGCCGCCACCCTCGAGGTTGACGTAGCCACCCGGAACGACGCGCGCCTCGAGGAGGGCCTCGGTGCCGGGCGAGACGCCCGACAGCAGCGCGCCGAGGTCGACCATGCCGGCGACGCCCAGCGGGTTCGGCAGGAAGCCCTGGACGAGGTTGTTGAACACCGGGGTCAACACGTTGTTGAGGATCCCGCCGAGGAAGCTGTTCTCGATCGCGCTGATGATGTCGCCGACCGCGTTGATGATCGTCGAGACGATCCCGCAGCCCGACGTGCCGAGCCCCGAGATGTTGATGTTGTTAATGTGGGTGACCGCGATGCGGAGCTCGCCGGTCGGCGCGTCGATCGAGAACGTGATGTCGACGTCGAACGACAGGTTGTTGCCGTCGACGTTCAGGCTACAGCTGCCGAGGATGCCTGCGCTGATCGGCACCGATGTGTGGACGTCGACACCCATCTTCAAGTTGAGCTTCTGGCCGTTGACCGTCACCGAGAAGCTGTTCGGGTGCAGGCCGAGCGTGACCTTGCAGCCGTGTCCGCCTCCGCATGCACCACCCTGATTCGTGTTGCAGTAGTCGACGAAGCTGAGGCTGCCCTGGCCGATGCAGAAGCCGTTGCCGAAGGCCGAGTTCACGAGCCCCGGTGCGACGGAGGTGAGCTTGGTGAAGCCCGCCGGGGTCACGCGGATCTGCGCGCCACCTTCGACCGTCTGATCGACCGGCAGCTTGCCGCCAGGCAACGGCTGCGAGGACGAACAACAACCACCGCCGGTGCCACATGCACCCATCGCGACGACGAACAGAACAGAGAGCGCACCATCAAGGCGCTTGCGGCGGACGAACATCGGGAACCTCCTCGGCGTTGATGGATACGGTGCCCTCCACCGATCGAATCAACGTAAGCGGTATACCTGAACCGCCCTCTAACTCGGAAGCAGAATCGTAGCTAGCTGTGCGAGACGCCTCAGGTTTCGGGTTCAGTTGCCGCAACGTGCTTGACACCGCACAGCTAGATCGCTATTTACGTCGCCCGACTGACCCGGGTCCGTAGCTCAGTTGGATAGAGCGCCGGGCTTCGAACCCGTAGGTCGGGCGTTCGAGTCGCCCCGGACTCACCTGAAAACAGAAGACTTCTAAAATCCTTCGGGGGGCGTAGCTCAATGGTAGAGCATCGGACTCTTAATCCGCTGGTTCCCGGTTCGAGTCCGGGCGCCCTCACCCAGTAAGTTGTAGAAATCGCGGACTTCTCATCGGAGTCCGCGATTTTTCGTTCAGCGCTGTCGCTACTGCAGCAGCGTGCAGCCGTAGAAGTCGCCGTCGTGGATCTCGGCGGCGAGCGTCGTGGTGCCCGCGACGTAGATCGCGCCGTACGTGTTGTCGCCGGCGCCGTAGTCGTAGACCTCGACCTGCGTGGTGCCCTGCGCGAGGACGCGGACCTCGAGATGGCCCTGATCGATGTCGGCCAGGCCGGCGCTCAGGTTCGCGGCGTCGGCGTACGCGACGCGGATCGCGGCGAGCGCGTCGGTCGCCTGGGTACCGGTCACCTGCGATGCGAGCGTGACCGTGCGCGTCGAGACCTGCACCCACGACGCATCGCCGCGCAGATCGCCGTAGTTCTGGTGGAGCTGGCAGGTCTGCTTGGTGACCGTGCAGCTCGTGATGTCGGAGTCGTGGAGACCCGCGACCTCGACGCCGGTGCGGTCGGCGAAGATCGCGCCGTACGGGTTGTCGCCCGAGCCGAACTCGATGGCGATGAACGCGCGCGCGCCGAGGAGATCGTAGACGTGGTCGACGTCGATCTGGCTCTGATCGACGGCGGCGAACGCGTCGGCGAGCGTGACGACGTCGGCGTAGCCGGCCTCGTGCGTCGCGGCGATGATGTCGGCGGCGATCACCGGATCGGTGACCATCGCGGGCGCCGTGAAGCTCTGCTTGTTGTGCAGGAGGTTCATGTCGACGCCGTTGTAGAAGTCGTCGGCGAACGTGCCGAACACGCAGCCGGCCGGCGGCGTCGGCGTGCAACCGGCGCCGCTGCAGTCGACCTCGACACCGAACGGACCCTTGACGCCGGCATCGTGACCCTTGACGAGCACGCGGTAGTCGCCGGCGCCGAGCGACTTCGCGACCGACGACAGCACCGAGCTGCCGGTGTCGTCGTTGCGCGCGAGGTACGAGCCCCACGTGCCGGTCGGGGTCTTCTTGTAGAGATAGAGCACGGTGTCGAGCGTCGCCTTGTGCGCGATGCGCGTGGTGAACGCGTGGATCTGCGCGGTGCCCGACAGCGAGAACGTCCAGGTGTGATAGCCGGCGCTCCCGGCGAGCGTCGCCTGGGCCGGCATGGCGAACGCGATCGCGCCGTGGTCGGTCGGCTTGGTGAACGAGTCCTCCTTGCCGTCGTCGGCGGGGACGTTCTCCTCGGGACCCTTCGTGTCGGTGGCACAAGCGGCGAGTGACAGACCTGCGATGAACAACCAGCTGGAGCGCATGACGCGCGTGGCTACAAGACCCGCGCCATCCACAGCGCGGTCGGGAGTCGGGGTGGAGCGGGGTGGCGACTCGACTAGCCAGCGGCGCTGGTCGCCAGGGTCGCGACCAGGCGCTGCGTCAGCGTGTCCCAGCGGTAGACGTTCGCGGCGTCGCCGAAGTCGAGCGTGTCGACCACGCGCTTCATCGGGCGGAAGCCGTCGGTCATCGGGATCTCGGCGACCAGCTTGACCCGGTGTGGCCGGCCGTACTCGGGGAGCGTCGCGATCGCGAGTGACAGCGCGACGAGATCGAGCCGGGCTGTCGGGCGCAGCTCGATCGCGAGGCGATCGCCGACTGCAGCGCACAGCGCGACGCCGGGCACCGCGAGCACGGCGTCCTCGATCCGGGTCGACGCGATCGGGCCGCGCGGCGTCGCGATCATGTTCGCCGCGCGATCCACGAAGTAGAAGTCGCCGAGCGTGTCGACCTCGAAGACGTCGGCGGTGTTGAACCAGGTATCGCCGGGTTCGAACGCGTCGCGCAGCAGGCGGCGCGGGTCGATGTGCGCGATCTCGCCCTGCACTCCGGCGCGCAACCGGGCGACCAGCACGCCGGGCTCGTCGAGCCGCGCGCGCACGAGGTGACCGCGCCCATCGCGGACGAAGTCGCGCTGCTCGAAGTTCCACGCGGCGACGACGACCTCGGGGCTGCCGGGCAACGGCCGACCGACCGAGCCGATCGCCTTGCCCGACGCGTTGGCGAGCACGGTGTGCGCCTCGGTGGACGCGTAGAGCTCGCACACGCCGACCGGGCCGAACCGCTCGACGAGCCGCTTCCACACATCGACCCGCATGCCGCTGCCGGCGAACAGGCGCACCGGGCTGTTGTTCTCGCCGAGCACCGGCGGCGCATCGACCAGCGCGCGGCACATCTCGCCGGCGTAGTAGACGACGCTCGCGCCGTAGCGACGCACCTCGTCCCAGAACAGGTGCGGCTCGAAGTTGCTCGCCATCCGGCTCGCGAGCGCGAGGCGCGCACCACCGACCAGCGCGCTGCCGGCCGCGACCAGCGTGCCCGACGGGTGGTGCAGGGGCAGACAGCAGTACACGGTGTCGCGCATCGTCAGCGTCGCGGCGGCGGCCGCGCCGAGCGCCGCGAACGCCCAGCGCCGGTTCGTGATCCGCGTCGCGCGCATCGTGTCGTACGCCGCGACCTTGCCGGCAGCGACGAAGATCATCGCGAGGTCGCGCGCGCGGCCCTGATCGGCGCGGTACCACGACGGCGGCGTGACGCGATCGACGTCGATCGTCTCCATGTCGACGACGCCGGCGGGCAGCCCGCGCGGATCGCTCGCGATCATCGAGCGGCGACTGCGCTCGGTCTCCTCGGCGGACGGCATCGGGGTCTCGGCATCGGGGATCACGCGCGGCTCGCCGACGCCGCCGAGCACGAAGATCTGGAACGCGGCGGGCAGGGCGGTGCGCGTGCGCGCGGCGCCGTCGGGATCGACGATCACGATCTCGGCCTCGCCAAGCTCGAGCGCGGGCTGCACGTACGCGTCGGGGGTCTCGGGCGAGATCAGGACGGCGATCGCGCCGAGCCGGTTGATCGCGGCGACCACCGACAGATGCGACGGCCGCGACTTCATCATCACCGCGACGCGCTGGCCGGGCGCGATGCCACACGCGATCAACCCGAGCACGACCGAGTCGACGCGGCGGTTCGCCTCGGCGTAGGTGAACGCCCGACCGCGCCACAGGAAGAACGTCTTGTCGCCGATGTCGCGCGCCTGATCGGCGAGCGTGCGCCCGAGCGACACGAACGAGTCGTCCTGCAGGTTGCGCAGGCGGTGGAGGCGCGGCAGCTGGTAGCGCGCGTTGTCGAGGTAGCTGCCGAGATCCTCGGACAGCTCGCCGAGGCGCGCGAGCGCGGCCTTGCCGGTCTTCTCGATCAGGTCGCGCGCGAGCTCGAGGTTGTCGTGATCGTGGTCGTCGTCCTCGCCATCGTCACGATCGTCCTCCTCGATCACCGGCTGCTTCGCGCGCGCGTCGAACGCGTGCTCGGGCAACGGCCCTTCGCCGGCGAGGTGCTTCATCCACGCGACGACGCTCGGCCACGTGATCGTCAGCGCGGTCGAACCGACGACGAGGCCGAAGTGGCCGGCCTTGAGCGGCACCTCGTAGAGCCGCGACACCCGCGGTGCGGCGCGCCGGATGCCGCGCACCGAGGCCGGGCGGCCCATCTCGTCGCGACTGCCGACGAAGTACAGGATCGGGCACGTCAGATCGGCGAGCGTGACGGTGTGGCCGTCGATCACGAAGCCACCGGACGCCATGCGGTTGCCGACGATCACGTCGTCGACGAACTTGCGAAACGCGGGCCCGGGCCACGCGACGAAGCCCTCGCCGCCGAGGAACAGGCGCTTGGCCTCGCGCTTCTCGAGCGCCTGGCGATCGTGCAGGTTGCGCACGAAGTCGACCAGCTGCATCGCCTCCTTGCGCGCCGACATCAGCTTGAACCCGGTCGACGTGAAGAACCCGGGCAGCCCGGGGAGCCTGGCGAGCGGCCACGCGAACGCGGCGCGCATGCCGGCGACGATGCGCTCGGTGGTGTCCTCGGCCAGCGGGAGCTGGCGATGCAGATCGACCGGGCTCCCGGCGGTGACGATCGACGCGAGCCCGGCGCTGCGCCGGAACGCCGCGGCCTGGTAGCAGAACATGCCGCCCTGCGAGTAGCCGCACAGATGGACGTCGTGACCGGTCGCGCCTCGCACGCGATCGATCGCGTCGGACACCGCGCGCACGTGATCGTCGAGCGTGCGGCTCATGCCGCCCTCCTCGCGCTCGGGTGCGCCGAAGTCGATCAGCCAGACATCGACGCCCTGCTTCTGGAGAAACGCGATCGCCGAGACGTCGGGCGAGATGTCGTAGACCTCGGACGCGACCATCAGCGGGGGCACGAGCAGGAGCGGTGCGGCGATCGTCGTCGCGCCGGGTGCGGGCGCGGCACCGTAGTGGCGCAAGCGCCAGACGCGCTCCTCGTGTTCGACCTCGAACGGCACGCTGTACGGCGCGGTCAGCCGGCCGGCGCGCGCGATCTCGAGCGCGTTCTGCCACGCGAGCCCGAGGCGACGCATGCGCTTGCCCCAGCGCACCTGACGCTTGCGACGCGGGGTGGGATCGGGCATCAGCTCGGGTCGCCGGCGAGCCGGTAGCCGACGCCACGCTTGCTCTCGATCAGATCGTCGGCCTGCACGCTGCCGAGCTTGCGGCGCACGCGGTGGACCAGCTCGCGGACGTTCTCGCTGTCGGCCTGGACGGAGCGGAATGACAGCGCATCGGCGATCTCGTGCCACGCGACGTACGCGAGCTCCGGGTCGGTGACCGTGCGCCGACGCTCGACGAGCAACTGGAGCAGGCCGAACTCCATCGCGGCGAGCTCGATCGATGACTCGTTGAACCGCAGCACGCCACCGTCGACGCGCTGGCGCAGATCGAGCGCGTGACCGCGCGGCGAGACGACCTTGGCGCTGAACACGAGCTCGTCGCGGCGGGTCGGCGCGGTGCGACCCGAGCCGCGCGGCGCGTCGATCTTCGGGAGCACCTCGGGCCAGAAGTACAGGCGGACGTCTCCGAGCCGGATCGCAGCGCCCGGCTTGAGCTCGGCGTTCTCGATCCGCGAACCGTCGACCTCGGTGCCGTTGCGCGAGGTGTTGTCCACGATGCGCCACGTGCCGTCGACGACCTTCATCGTGGCGTGCTCGCTCGACACCGATGCGTGAAGCACGGCGACATCGACCTTGGGATCGCGACCGATCGTGCTGCCGTCCGCGATGGCATGCGCGCACCCCCACGCATCGACCAGCGACGCGGTCGGGGTCTGGACGCGTGAGAAGATCTGCTCGCTGGTGATGCCCGGAGACGCGATCGCGACGCCGTGCGCCATGCACAGCACACCGATCGACCGCGGGGATGTGCACAGCAGACACGCGACCATGTCGGACAAGGGTCCCGCGCCTCTTCGCCCGGTGCAAGTGACAGGTGCATCAAGGTTAGACGCGCATCACGGCCAGCGATCGAGACACCGCGTCGCCGCGGACACCGTGAGGCAATCGTGAAACTTCCGCTGCCGCTTTCGCTCCTTGGTTCTGCCTATAATCTGGATGCATGCGGCAGGGCCTCACCACGGCGTTCGCGACCGCGCTCCTGGGAGGTTGCTCGTTGCTCTACAACCCGAGCAACCTGCCGCAGCCAATCTCCGAGGCCGGCGTCGATACGGTGGTCGACGCCGAGGTCATCCTCGACACCGATCCCGCGGCGCTGTCGCTCGAGGGTGTGTTCCCGGCGACGCTCCACGAGGGCACCGGCACCGGTGGCAGCGCGCCGCAGCTGCTGATCGTGCACGGCAAGCAGCTGGTCGCGGGCGCAACGGTCGCGATCACCGCGCACGACGGCGCGACGGCGACCGGCATCACGGTCGACAACGCCAGCGCGAAGGTCGCGCTCGATGGCTACATGGTCGCCGTGCCGGTGACGATCGCGGTCGACCTGGTGCACGACGCGACGACCGCGGCGCTCGCGCTCGACGTCAAGGTCACGCAGTCCGACGGCAAGGGTGGCATGGTCACGCAGGCGGTCCCCGACGGCACGCTGACGCTGACCTACCTCGACCAGCTCACGACCGGATCGATCACCGGCAACATGTTGCCGACCGGTGTCCACGACTACTCGCTCGTCGAGGTCGATGTCGGCAGCACGGTGCTGAAGCCGGCCAACAACACGGCGCCGCTCCAGATCCGCTCGCGCTCGTCGATCTCGATCACCGCGAAGATCGATGCGAGCGCGACCGACGCGAACGTGCCCGGTGCCGGCGGTGCCGGCGGGGGCAATGGTGGTGTCGCGGGGGATCGGCAACGGCAGTCCGGGCGGCAGCGGTGGCGGCGCGGGTGGTGGCCTGCCGTCGAGTGCAGGCGGAGGCTTCAAGGCCAAGGGAAACGACGGCGACTCGACCGGCACCGGCGGACCGATCGCCGGCACCGATGCGATGGTGAGCCTCGCGATCGCCGGCAGCGGCGGATCGGGTGGGCACGGCGGCGCGACGCTCGGCATGGCCGGTGCGGTCGGCGGCGCCGGCGGTGGAGCCATCGAGATCACCGCGGCGGGCGATCTCGCGATCACCGGCGCGCTGATCGCGAACGGCGGCAAGGGTGGCACCGGCGGCAACGCACCCGGCGGCGGCGGCTCGGGCGGCGCGATCCTCGTGCGCGGCGGCAAGACGATCACGATCACCACGCTCACGAACATCGGTGGTGTGGCCGGCGGCGCCGGAGCGGGCGCCGGATCGGTCGGCCGCTTGCGCGTCGACTCGATCGCGCCGGTCTCGACGACGTCGACCTCGACGCCGTACACCGGCCCGATGATGACGATGTATCCGGCGATCACGTTCGAGAAGACGCCGATGGTCAGCGTCACCGGTGTCGCGCTCGCGCCGTTCACGTACTTCTACGCGGCCGAGGACGGCAGCATCATCGGCCCGGTCACCAAGACGCTCGGCACCGATGGCAAGGCCAAGTTCCCCCTCGCGATGGAGCTCGCGCGTGGCCTCAACCACGTCTGCCTGCTGGTCGACGGTGCCACCACGCAGTCGCCCGCCGAGGCGATGAACTGCTTCGACATCGCGTACCTCTACAAGCCGTAGTTACTTCAGCTTGCCGCGGATGTCGTGCTGCAACTTCGCGAGCACCTCGAACGCGGCGTCTCGCTTGGCCGGCGTCGCCATCGCGTCGTTGAGGTTGACCAGGCGATAGCGCGGCTGGATCTCGCTGATCGACTCGTCGCCCTTCTTGCTGCGCAACGCCTCGATGTCGCGGCCGACCGCCGTGTAGATCGTGACGAGCTCGGAGACCGACACGCTCGGCGTCGCGATCGGCGGCGTCTTGACGTCGGGCGCCTTCACGAGCTCGGCAGGCTTCGGCTTGGGATCGACATGCTTCGGATGCTTCGGCGTCGGCTCGATGATCGCGACCGCGCTGCCGATCTCCTCGATCGGCGCGTCCACCACGACCGGCGGCGCCGGCGGCGGTGGTTGCGGTGGCACGACGAGCTCGGGAGCCGCATCGATGACGATCGCGGCGGTCGTCACCGGCGCGTCGCGATGCCCGCCGCCGGCCTTCGTGATGATGATGAACGCGAGCACGCCGCCGACGACGACCGCGGCGAGGCCGAGCACGAGCCGCTTGCGCGACTTGCCGTCGTCGAGCGGCTCGGTGATCGAGGTCTCCAGGTTCTCGCGTACCGGCAGCGGCGCGGGCGTCGGCGCCTGGACGATCATCGGCGCCGCGACCATCGGCGGGGGCTCGGGTGCCCGCGGCATGCTGTCGAGCGTGATTGCGGGCTTGCGGTTGCGCGTGATCTCGGTCGGGACGCCGAGCGCGGCGGCGGCGGCGGCCCGATCGCGCTCGATCAGATCGAGGATCTCGCGTGCGGCGCGGGCGGTCGGCGGCCGCGACTCGCGCCGCTTTGCCATCAGCCGGCGCGCGAACGCCTCGAGCAGGGGATCGACCTCGAGGTACGGCACGCGCTGCTCGATCATCGGCGGATCGAGCAGCAGGTTCGCGCGCGCGATCTCGGCACCGGTGCCGTCGAACGGCAGCTTGCCGCACAGCATCTCGTAGATCACGATGCCGAGCGCGAACAGATCGATCCGGTGATCGATCGGATCCGCGACGGCCTGCTCGGGCGCCATGTAGTGCGGCGTGCCGAGCACGAGCCCGTTGGTGGTCAGGCGACCCTCGGAGTCGGACGATTCGCCGCCCTCGCGGAGGATCGCGATGCCGAAGTCGACGATGCGCGGGACCTCGTGGCCGTGTGCGTCGCGTTCGATGATCACGTTCTCGGGCTTGAAGTCGCGATGGATGAGGCCCTGCTCGTGGGCGTGGAACAGGCCCTCGAGGAGCTGCCGCGTCAGGTTCATCACCCGCGCGGCCGGCATCGGTGCTTCGACGAGGAGCCCGGCGAGGTCCTTGCCCTCGGCGAAGTCCATCACCATGTAGCGCAGGCCCTCCTCGGTCTCGCCGACGTCGACGACCCCGATGACGTTGGGGTGACGCAGCTTGCCGGCGAGCTCGGCCTCGCGTTCGAAGCGCAGCGCGACCTTGGCGTCGCTCAGCAGCTTGGCGTGGAGGATCTTGACCGCGAACGGGCGACCGACCTTGATGTGCCGCGCGCGATACACCGAGCCCATCGCGCCTTCGCCGAGCCGAACCTCGATCTGGTAGCGGTTCGCGAGCGTCCGGCCGATCAAAGGATCGACCGCCTCGGGACCCTGCGCGGGCAGCTCGGTCGGCGTCGGCATCAGAACCTCCCGAAGGCCCCGATCGTCAGACCCGAGACGCCGCCGGTCGCGCTCTCGGTGGTCGGCGCGACGATCAGGTGGGCCGTCTCGCCCGACGTCGCGAACAGGATGCCGGTGGCGACCGCGCCACCGAGCGCGACGAGGAATCCGGCATCGGCGACCAGGCCGGTCAGCCGGATCGAATCCTTGGTCGACTGCGAGCACGTGCGCGACGTATCGCAGTCGTTGTACTTGCTGCGCGTCGACAGCCCGAGCGCCACGCCGACCCCGAGGCCGACGACGCCGACCGCCGCGGTGACGTACGCCGGGGTCGTGAAGTGCATCGGGATCGCCGTGCTCATCACGCCGACCGATCCGCCGTGCGGCACGACTTTCATGTGGACCGGGGCGTCGGGCAGGAGCAGCCGCGCGACCGACGCGAACCGGGTCTTGGCGTCGTTCATGTTCGCGACATCGACTGGCGGGCGCGACGCCTTGTGACCGCTCGCGGGCTCGACCCACGTGCTGTCGATCTGCAGGCCGTTGCCGGTTCCGACCATGACGAGGAACAAGACCTGGGTCACGTCGAGGCGCTTGGCGACGTCGGCCGTGCAGCTCGGCGTCGTCACGCACTCGGGCGGCACCCCCTCGGGTGGCAGCAAGCGGCGCACCTCGAGGCCACCGAGCACCTCGATGTCGAGCTCGGCCATGAGCGACTCGGCGAGATCGGCGGTGAGCGCGTCGGCGCGCGCGGCGTCGAGGTTCACCGTGACCGCGGGGACCAGCGCGACCCGGATCTTGGGCGCGCCCGGCTGGGCCTCGACCGGTCGATCACCGACGACGACGAGCGCGACCGCGACGACCAAGAAAATCCATCGCATGTCCGATCGAGTCTACTGGCGGGGGATTGGCCAATCCACCACCGCATCAGGAAATGGCTGAGGACTCACGGTCGTGCGTGGTGTGCTCCTCACGCACAGCGCTCAGGTCTTCTTCGGCAGTGCCTTCTGGGCCTTCTTGCCGAACAGCCGCTGGCGCGCGCCCTTGCGGTTGTAGTTCACGGCGTACATCGCGCCGGCGATGCCCGAGAGCGGCATCGCGACGAGCAACACCGGCATCAACAGCAGCGACGGCAAGCTGCTGGCGATCGCGCCGAACACGATCCAGGCGATCGACGCCGGGATGGCCTCGCGAAACGAGCCGGCATACAGCCAGCCGAGCGGGCCGAGCAGCATCGACGCGAGCCCGGATTTGATCCACGACTTCTCGCCGGCCTTGGTCGGGCGCGACAGCTCCTGCTTGACGTGGTTGGCGCGGCGCGCGAGCGCGAGCGTCGAGCCGAGGTCGTCACCGCGCGCGCGGTGATCGCCGTCGTCGTCGTCGTCGTCGTCATCCGCGACCACGGTGCGCGGCGCGCGCTTGCTGACCAGCGCCGCCTGACGCTGGCGCAGCGACGTCGACTCGGCGAGCTGCGCCGCGCGCTGCTCCTTGACCTTCGCAACCGCCGTCGCCTTGGCGGCCGCCTTGGAGTCGGCGTCCGCTTTGACTTCGGCTTCGAGGGCGGCGAGCCGCTCCATCAGGCGCGCGTCGTCATCGGACACAGCTCGGACTATGGCATGATTCCGTCGGATGTCGCCGCGTGCCCTGGCCTGCGTGCTCGTGCTGGTCGCCGCGTGCGGCACGACGTCGACGAACGAC
Source organism: Haliangiales bacterium (assembly GCA_038321315.1). Taxonomy (GTDB): domain Bacteria; phylum Myxococcota_A; class Polyangia; order Haliangiales; family Haliangiaceae; genus JABFXX01. The sequence goes on from JBBQEX010000076.1 coordinate 27,487, forward strand.
GACGTCAAGGAGCCGAAGAACGCCAAGGAGAAGCAGCGCCTCGAGGCGCGCGCCAAGGGCGAGGATGTCGACAACCGCAAGTGGGGCGGCTGGCGGTATCAGGGCGATCGCAACAAGTGCTTCTTCGTCGTCGGTCGCAAGTGCTTCAAAACGGAAAACGCCGCGTGTCAGGCGGCGCGGTGCGCGGGCGGCAAGAAGTGCGACGTCAGCGGCGGTGGTCCGGCGACCGTGCGCTGCGTGAAGCCTTAGGCCGCGGCGGCCTTCGCCGCGACGACCTTCGGGATGCGGACGCGCGGACCGATGCGGTACGTGATCTGCGTGACGTTGTTGTAGTACTCGCCGTCGATGATCGGCGCGAGCAGCTCGTTGCCGGTCGCGGTGAGCGACATCTCGCGGCACGGGCGATCGAGGATGTTGCGCCCCTTCATCTCGCCGCCGCGCGCCATGCGCGGGATGTTCTTGATGATCGTCCACGGGCTCGGCGTGCCGACGATCGCGTTCATCAGGCCCGGCTGATCGGCCTTGCCGAAGAACCGCAGGATGTTGGCGAAGTTGATCGACATCGACGCGATGTGGACGCCGGTGAACTTGTCGCCGGGCAGCCGCATGCCGTCGAGCATGATCGTGCACGGGGTCGGCTCGAACACCTCGCGGGCGTAGGTCGACAGGTTGCCGAGCCCGCCCGACACGCGCGCGAGCGGGGTGAGCGCGATCGGCGCCGAGGCGACGATGTTCGCGGCGACCTTCATGATCGTGCGCGGGTTCGGATCCTCGTGGGCCTGATACTTCGAGAAGAACCGCTGGCCGATGCCGCCGGCGGCCGACGCGAAGCCATAGGTGCGGAACGGAACTTCCTCGCCGTCGATCAGCTGCATGCCGTCGATCGCCATCGAGTCGACCTCGGTCTCCTCGATCGCGACGCCGGACTCGATGTGGCTGCGGAGCTCGCGGAGGATGCCCTCGGCGTCGCCGCGGATGCCGACGTTGTTGGCGACGAAGTCGATCGTGCCGCCCTTGGTGGGGAGCGCGAGCGGCAGCACGTTGTGCTTGCCGGCGAACTCGTCCTCCTGGAGGACCTCCATGCCGAGGCGGAGCATCCAGTGCAGCGCGCCGTCGCCACCGTCGGCGACCCAGACGGCTGCCCGTTTGCGGAGGAAGTCTCGGAGGACGGGCTTGATCGCGGCGATCGAGTCGGTCTCGTGAACCTCGCCCATCTCCCCCACGATGCGCTGGAGCCGCGCCGCCCGGTCTGGACGGTTACGGTTCTTCCGGCTATTCGGATTGGTGATGACGCCGATCTCCATGCATTGGAGAATGTGCAAAACCTGGGCGCGCCGACGCACTGCGTAAACGACTGAGATCACACACCGGCCCATGGTAAATTTCATCCAACACCGCGTAACTGCGTAGCGTTCTACGCGGCCAAGTGGATAACCCCCAATGCACTCCACCCCGATGCTCGTTCTATTTCTGACCGCCATTTCGGCGTGCGGTGGGCGTGAAGGTGGGACACCGGTCGTGCCTCGACCGAGCCCGATCATCGAGATCCCGCTACCCCACGTCGTCCATCCGCGGTTCGCGGTGGTGCCGGCCGAGCTCGGCGACCCGGGGATCGCCGAGCGGTTGACCTACCGGACGCGGATCTCCCGCTGGGGCAAGCTGTGGCTCAAGCCGGACGGCGAGCCGGCACGGTCCCGACCCGCGACCGAGGTGAGCGACGACCTCGTGCTGCCGGTGATCGACGCCTCGCGGGCGCGGCTGCGCGTCGTGATCGAGGATGACGACATGCGCTACGCGGCGTGGATCGCGCGCGACGATGCCGCGACCGTCCCGATCGTGCCGATCCAGCTCGCCGATCGCGCCGGCCATGCGGTCGAGGATGCCGGCGTGTTCCTCGATCCGGGCGCGACGATCGAGCTCGGCGTGCGCGCCGATCATCGCCGCGAGGTGATCCTGCGCGACGACGCGATCCGCGCGCGCGGCTTCGTGCCGGCGACCGCGCTCGGCGAGGTGTGGCCGGCAACGCACGCGCCGCGCGCGGCCGGAGCGCATCGCACGCTCGACGCCGAGGCGCCGATCCGCGTGCGTCCCGATCCCGCCGCCGACGTCGCCGCGATCGCCGCGACCGCGGTCGAGGTCGTCGAGATCGCAGCGGAGAGCTACACCGGGTGGACCGCGATCGAGATCGCGCGCCCGTTCGCGCGCGTGCGCGGCTTCGTGCCCGCGGGAGCGCTGCATCCGACCGACGGCTTCGGCACGATCGGTCACGGCAGCGGGCATGGCTTCGGGATCTCCGACACCGATCGCGCGACGCTCGCCGTCGGCACCTGCCTGTTCGACACGCCGACCGGCGAGGTGATCGGCGTCAACCTCGTCGGCAAGGAGCGCTACGCGAACGCCCCGTCGCCGCAGCATCCGGGCTGGTGGGCGATCTACGTCGACTCGCCGTGGCAGTCGGTGATGATGTACGCGCACGACACCGGCACCGATCCGAAGCAGCCGCTCTGGGAGGCCTGCGGGAGCTTCGCGCGATGAGGTCGGCGCTCGTGGTGCTCGCCGCGTGCGGTGGGGTACCGTCAACGCCGCTGACCACCGCGGGATCCGCGACGCCGGTCGCGCACGTCGAGCGCGCCAAGGCGTTCGAGCCGATCGATCTGTTCACCGCGCTCGCTTCCCCGGAGAACCCGGATGCTGCGACCGCGTTCGTCGCGCCGGTGCCGCTGCAGCTCGAGCTCGGTGGCAGCGTGTACGAGTCGACCTCGGTCGACATGGATCGCGCGACGCTCGTCGATCGCGCGGGCACGAAGGTGCGCGTCGCGCTCCGCCACGGTGCCATGCATTTCGGGGCGTGGGTCGACGACTACGGCGTGCTCCCAGCGGTCGTGCGCGACATCGGCGTCGCCGAGCTCGCCGGTGGTGGCAGCAGCGACGTCGGCACCACGTTCGAGGTCGCGCTGCGTCCCGGTGCGCGGGTGCGGCGCCTCGCGCACGCCAAGGGTTGGACGCAGGTGCGCTACGACGGCGAGCTCGAGGTCAACGGCTGGTTGCCCGACGACGCGCTCGCCGACGTGTTCGTGCAGCCGGCGCGACACATGCGGCTACCGACCGGCGCGCCGCAGCTGATGCTGATGCCGGGCGCGATCTTTCGCACCAGGCCCGAGTGGACCGGGCGGGAGCTCGCGATCCTTGCGAGCGGGTACCTCGTCGACGTCATCAAGGAGCTCGACGACGCCTGGGTCGAGGTCGCGTACACCGACACCGAGGTCCGCATGCACGCCGTGGTGAGCAAGCACGCGCCACCCGGCCGCGTGCATCGCCCCCACGAGCGCGAGCCGGTCGTGCCGATCGTGCCGGACGCGACCGCGCCGCGCGGCACGTGCCTGTACGCGCGTGCTGGCGGCGAGCCGATCGGCTTCTTCGACGCCGATCAGCCGGTGCAGCTGGTCGAGAGCGGCCAGCTCGGCTGGTGGACGCTGCGGGTCGACACGCCGTGGGATGGCCTCGCGTTCCTCGTCGAAGGTCACGCGCGCGACGCGCTCGCTACGTGCCGGTGAACTCGGGGTCGCGCTTGGCGAGCAGCGCGGCGATCCCCTCGCGCGCGTCGCTGGTCGCGACGGTCTCGGCCTGCGCGTAGGCCTCGAGGCGCGCGGCGTCGCGCACGTGGAGATCGAGGCCGCGCTGGATCGCGCGTTTGGTCGCGCGGACCGCGAGCGGTGCGTTCGCGGCGATCGTGCGCGCGAGCTCCATCGCCACCAGCAGCACCTCGTCGGTCGCGACCGCGCGGTTGAGCAACCCGATGCGCGCGGCCTCGGCGCCGTCGACCAGCGCGCCGGTGAACAGCAGCTCGGACGCGCGCGCGACGCCGACCAGCCGCGGCAGCAGGTAGCTGATCGCCATGCCGGGTCCGAGCCCGAGGCGCGCGAAGTTCGCGCCGTACTTCGCGTCGAGCGCGCCGATCCGGAGGTCGCACACGAGGGCGAGCCCGAAGCCGCCGCCGACCGCGTGACCGTTGAGCGCCCCGACCACCGGCACCGCGAGATCGAGCAGCGACAGGAACGGCTCGTACATCGCGAACGAGCGCTCGCTCGGCGCGCCCGTGGTCCCCTGCGCGCCGGTCGACTTGAAGTCGGCACCGGACGAGAAGCACTTGCCGGTGCCGGTGACGACCACGCAGCGCACCTCGCCATCGGCGCGCGCGGCGGCGCTCGCCTGGGAGAACGCCGCCAGCAGCTCGCTGGTCATGCTGTTGCGGTTGTCGGGGCGGTCCAGCGTGAGCACACCCACGTGGCCATCCCGGTGGTAGCGGACTGCGTCGGACATGGCGCACGGTACACCGGGGAAGCCTGCAGATTCCGCAGGCCGGCTGCGGGAGTCGCAGGGCGAAATCCGCAGTCTCATAGTAATTTCATGCTGTTACGAATGGCACGTGGGGTGCTTTATCTCTGGTCATCGGCGGCTGGTTTGGCCGCCAAGGAATCAGGAGAATCTTTATGAACATCAAGTCGCTCATCGCCACGTTCGCGCTCGTTACCTCGGTCACCACCACGGCCGCCATGGCCGATGTGTCGGCGCAGGGTGGCGTGACGGTCGGTACGAGCTTCTCGATTCGCGACCACCGCACGCCGACGCCGCGCCCGGTGTATCAGCCGGTCTATCAGCCGGGTGTTCGTCAGCCGGTCGTCGTGCGGCCGAAGCGCACCATTCGGAACACACGCAACGATTCGCGCCATGACGATTGGCGGCCCCGGTTGAACATCTCGTACCCGAACACGACTCCGACGGATCCGAACTACGTGGGCTCGTACGTTTGGACCAACCAGGGCCTGGTCACCCAGCCGACCGCCATCGAGACTGGCCGCGAGGATTTCTGGATCGGTGCAGAGAAGGGCCTATTCAACACCGTCGAGCTCCAGAACGTCGCTGGTGAGTCGAACGTGACCTCGCTCCTCGTCGAGTTCACGGATCACACCACCCAGCAGATTCGCGTCGGTCGGCAGGTTTGTGCCAACGAGCAGTTCTCTTTCGACCTCGCTGGGAGCAACCGCCAGATCGCACGGGTCGCCGTGTATGGCTCGAGCAACAATAGCTCGGCGTATCAGGTGATTCTCAAGTAGTCACGTTCGACCTGAACCACGGCCGGTCTCCTCGGGAGGCCGGCCGTTTGTCGTTCAGGTCGTGCCGAGCTCGTCGAGGAACTGCTGCGCGTCGGCAAAGGCCGGGTCTTCGCGCAGCGCCTTCTTCGCCCAGAGCTCGGCCTTCGCGCGATTGCCGCGGGCGTGCTCGATCTTCGCTTCCCACAGGAGCGCCATCGGTCGGGTGACGGGCAGCGGGTTGTCCATCAGGGTGATCGCGCGCAGCGGTTTCAAGGCGAGCTCGTAGTCGCCGATCTCGGTCGCGAGCTGCGCCAGCTCGGCGGCCACTTCGGCGTTCTTGCGGTCGACGTCGAACGCCTTCTTCAGCCAGTTGAGCTGGTTGTCCTTGTCGCCGAGCATTGCCGACACGCGGCCCATGCGCTGCTGGAGCACGGCGAGCTCGGGCGTGCGCTTCTTCTGCGCTGCGATCGCGGCCTCGAGGGTGCGACCGGCATCCTCGAGCTGCTGCGACGCGATCAGCACGTCGACGTTGAGCATCAGCGCCGCGTGATCGTCGGGCTGGAGCTCGAGGGCCTTCTGCGCCGGGACCTGCGCGTTGGCCGGCTCGCCGAGGTGATAGAGCAACAGCTCGGCCGCGCGGCGGTAGTTCGCGTAGCGCGACGCCGGATCGGCGCCGTGGTCGGCATCGGCGATCAGGATCGCGGACAGCTGGCGGAACTCGCCGGCCGCCTCGTACATATCGCGCAGGCGGTCGCGCAGGATCTCGACCGCCGGCTGCGCCTGGTGGACGAGCTCGAGCACCGGCAGCGCCTCGCCAGGGCGACCCGCGCTGGTCGCCGCGGTCGCCGCACGCAGCGCCGCGTTGACCTGAGCTTCGCCCTCGGTGATGTACGCCAGTCGCGTCGCGCCGGCCGCGACGCCATCCCAGTGCGCGATCGACTCGTCGAGATCGCACAGCTGGTACAGCGGTTCGGCATCCCGCGGATCACGCTCGATCCAGCCGACCAGGAACGCGCGACCGCGCTCGAGATCGCCGTGGTCGACGAGGAGCTTGGCGAGCCTGAGCGTCGCGGCGCGCTCGGTCGGCAGATCGCCGTCGCGCTCGGCACGGACGCGCAGGCGCTCGAGACCGTTGACCAGGGTCTCCGAGACGCGCTCCTTGTCGAGCTCGTACGCTTCGGCGAGATCCGAGACCGCCGACGCGTCGTCGCCGAGCTGCTGGCGGAAGTTCGCGCGCAGCAACAGGAGCGCGGTGCGCCCGGTGCCTTGCACGGTGGTGAGCGCCTCGCCGATCGCGCGCTGCGCGGCATCGAGCTCGCCGGCGGCGGCGAGCGCCGCGGCGTGATCGGTGACGAGCTCGGGGACGTGCGGCGCCCGCTGGCGCGCCTTGCGCAACACCTCGGCTGCCTTGAGCGGCTGACCGAGGAAGCCGGAGTAGACCGACGCGGCCTCGCGCAGGCGATCGACCGCCTGGTCATCGGGCAGGCGCTCGGCGTCGCGTGTCATCAGGTCGGCGAGCTCGGACCACTGCTCGTGATCGCGATACCACTTCTCGAGCCGCTCGTGGATCGCGTGGTCATCGGGAGCCGAGCGCAGCGCGAGCTCGAGCGTGCGCTGCACGCCCTTCACGTCGCCGGCAGCCTCCCACATCGTCGCGAGGCGACCGGCGAGCTCGGGCGCACGCTCGGGTGTCTCGACCGCGAGCAAGCGCTCCATGAGGACCGCGCCCTCGCGCGGATTGTGGTCGCCCTCGCCGAGCCCGGCGACGACGCGCCGCAGGATCTCGCGATCGTCGGGCGCGACGATCAGCGCCGCGCGGTACACGCGACCGATGTCGGGCGAGCCGGTCTTCTCGAGCAGATCGCCGAGGCGGAGCGCGACGTCGACCGTCGAGTCGCGATTGCCGCGGCGCTGCGCGTCGTCGAACCGCGACCACAGGAACTCGGCGATGCCGTCGTCGTCGCCGAGAGCCTTCAAGGTCGCCTCGAACAGCTCGGCGGCCTCGAGGTTGTCGGGGTCGTCGGACAGCGCGTCGCGCAGGACATCGAGCGCGTCGTGATGGCGCTTGAGGTTCTCGATCAGGAACCGCGCGTGCTCGAGCCGGAGCGCGTTGCGCTCGCCGGCGGTGAGCAGCGCGGGGAGCGTCGAGCTGATCACGCTCGACAGCCGGTCGCCGTCGCCGAGCTCGCGATAGATCGTGAGCAGCGGCTGCCACACGGCGCGCTCGGCGGGGCTGCGCTCGCGGAGGAACTCGTAGACGTCGGCGGCGAGATCGATCTTGCGATGCGCGAGCGCGCGGGTCGCGATCCGCATCGCGAGGCCGTCGACCGTCTCGGCCTCGGCGATCGGCGCGATCTCGTACGTCAGGTCGCGCGCTTGCGTGAGGTCACCCGCGGCGAGCCTGCGCTCGGCGAGCGCGATCACGGCCCACGGTGCGGTCGCGAGGCCATCGACGCTCTCGCGTGCCGCGGCGACCGCGCGGACCAGCAGCGCCTCGGCGCGCTGCTCCTGGCCCTGATCGACGGCGACATCGACCGCTTCCTTGATCTGCTGCGCCGTCGCGGTCGGCGAGGCCGCGCGCCGCTCGAGGAAGTCGAGCAGGAGCTCGTTGTCGCCGCCGTTGCGCGCGACGCGCTCGTACATCACGAGCACCTTCTCGTCGTTCGGATCGTTGCTCGCGGCGACCTTCAGCAGGCGACCGGCCTGCGCCCAGCGCGGCTCG